>CAVIKF010000031.1:0-2243 GCA_963643505.1 Eggerthellaceae bacterium | reverse complement strand
CTATCAACCTAAAACATAAAACCCAAAACTGCCCGCAGGGCAACCTAAGTGTTGAAGGTGTTATGTTTTATGTTTTAAACGCTACGCGTGTTAACCTATAACCCAAAACCCAAAACTGCCCGCAGGGCAACCTAACTGCCCGCAGGGCCTTCCGCCCTCTGCCAAGAGATCAGACCTTTGCCTTCGCCGTCCAGCTCTATGCCCAGACCGATCACCTGCCGCTTGTCGGCCTTGAACGGCTCCAGGTACCGGCGGTCGAGGATTTGTCGGCTAGCCGCCTCCTTGCCTCCGTTGTTGCTCAGCTTCAGCTCTATCACATAGATGTAGCGCGAGGTGGTCACCGTCATGTCGATCCTTCCGGTGGCGATCATCTTCTCCACCTCCACCTTCAATCCGATGGCATTCAGTATGGTGCTGATCACCAGGCGATATCGCTCCTCCATGTCCATCGAGGCCAGCTTCTTGTTGCTGTAGGGCACGTCGGCGATGAGCGCCTTCAGCGACCTCATCGCGTCGTCCACCAGGCCCAGTCCCAACTGTTGGTAGAGGCGGGCTTGCAATGATTGGACATCACTCATTGAACGCATAGTGAGCGCCGGCAACACTACCCCGAAAAGGGCCCGCTTCACCTCCTCATTAGGGAAACCCAGCGTATAGCCGAATTCGTCGCATGCCTTGATGGTCAGATAGCCGGACTGGTAGAGGAACAGCTCCGCACCGCCGCCCGTAACGTCCGACGTTTCCAGGGTGTCCCTCAGGATGCGGCAGTTCTCGAAGTCCTTCAGGCGTATCTCCATCTCGTCGACGAACTTGGGTAGCATCGACGTTGCGCCCGAAGCAGCCCAGAAATTCCTTAACTTCGATTGGCTCAAGGCGTTGATGAGGCTGTAGGGATTGTAGATGTCTACCATATTGTCTTCGCTGAAGTGGTAGCCGTCGTAATACTCCTTGAGGCGGTTGCGGGTCTCCTCGGCCGACCAGTCGTTCTCTTCGCCCATCTTTTCTAGCTCCGGCTGGAAGTTCCCGTATATTTCCTCCTCCGTGATGCCGCAGACGGCGGCGTATTCCGGCAGGAAGCTGATGTTGGTGAGGTTGTTGAGCACCGAGAACAGGGAGATTTGCGTGAACTTGGTGATGCCCGTGATGAAGACGAACTTCTCGTAGTCGTCGTCAGCCTTCAGTATGGCGAACACCTCCCGGTACACCTCCGTGCATCTCTCGTGCTCGGGTGTGTTCCACGAGTGCTGCAGCGGCGAGTCGTATTCGTCGATGAGGATGGCAACCTTCAACCCCGTCTGCCTGTAGGCCGCCTTGATGATGCCGCTGAAGCGGTCGGCCAACTGGGCGCTGGGGTCGGGTGCGATGGAATATTTTTCCTCGTATTCCTTGAAACACAGGTTGAGATACGAGCGCAGCGTCACGGCATTGGCGCCGCCGCGGCTTAGGTCGAGGCGTATGACGGGGTATTGCTTCCACTCCGTCTCCAGCTGCATGATTTTCAGTCCCTCGAAGAGGTCCTTCCGCCCCTCGAGGTACGCCTGCAGTGTGCTCACCAGTATGGACTTGCCGAACCGTCGCGGCCGGCTCAGGTAGTTGTACTTCTGTCCGCTGTTCGCCAGGTTCCATACGATGTCGCTCTTGTCCACGTAGAGGTAACCTTCCTCCCGGATTACCTTGAACGACTGGATGCCTGCGGGCAATTTTCTGTTACGGATCTCTGCCATGTCTTCGTCTCTTTTGGTTACATATGCAAAGATGCATTAAAAAGTTCGTTTCCCCAAATGTTTTGTATTTTAAGTTACTTCATCAATAGTTTTTCCGCAGAACCAGGTGTTTTATGTTTTATGTTAAAGGTGTTGTGTTTTATGTTTTATGTTTTAAACGCTACGCGTTTTTAACGTTCAAATTATAACCCAAAACCTAAAACCGCCCGAAGGGCACATAAGTGTTGAAGGTGTTATGTTTTATGTTTTGTGCTTTACGTTTTATGTTGGAAATCAGCCTCCTTAGTTGTTGACCTCTGAAGTCAGTAGGACGAGCCGCAGCTTGCTGCGGACAAAAAAAGAATCGGCAGCCCTTTAGGGCACAGGCTCCGCTGCCGATACCTTAGCCTGGCGTAAGCCGGTGTACATAGGTGTTGACGGTGTTAGGTGTTATGTTTTGTGTTACAACCACTATCAACCTAAAACATAAAACCCAAAACTGCCCGCAGGGCAACCTAAGTGTTGAAGGTGTTATGTTTT
>CAVIKF010000030.1:0-2258 GCA_963643505.1 Eggerthellaceae bacterium | reverse complement strand
GCGGCCTGGGTCGCCCGCATGGCCGACGAGGGCCTCACCCGCGTCGACGTCGTGAAGGGCTTCTGCCAGTCCGACGAGTTCGAGAAGATCTGCCAGGATTGCGGCATGACGAGCGGCATGAGGTAGGCAGTCCTCTTGTGACAGGCACCTGGCACCTGTCACATGGCACCTGTCACACCAGATCGGCACCTGTCATGAAGCGAGCTTTGTTGGGGAGGGTCCTTCGGGATCCTCCTTTCATATTGGCTCGTTCGCTTTCCAAGCGGTAGAATTGACAAGATTGAGCTGATTAACGCAGGGCGTGTGGATACGGTTCGAGAGGGCGCGATGATTGGACGTGGAAAATATGGATGGGCCGCTGTTGCCCTTGTCTCTATTTTCCTGATTGTAGGCCTTGGGTATTTAGGCGTGTCCGCATCTGACCCTTTGGCTTGCGTACTCAATTATGAGGCTGATCTGCAAACGTCGCATGATTCTGCCGCCGTTGATAAGCAAATGGATGATTGCTCGGGCACTTCCGTTTCTCATTCAATGTATTTTTGGGGGGAAAGTTTGCCTGAAGTCGAGGTGATTGTAGGTGATGACGGGACCGCGCGCGCTTCCCATCAGGTCATCGTTTCATCTCCTAACCCTGATGCTAATTCAGTCGCAATGTCTGCCGATGAGGCTGGAGTCTTTGTTTGTGCCGTTGAGCCCATTGCGTCAAATTTATATGATAATGAGACTACCTACCTGATTACCTATAACGATAACGATTCCGCTGAGCAAGTGGGATCCCTGTTGTGTTCTGCGGGTGTCGCGTCTGCCGTCGAGCCGAACTATGTCTCCGAGCTTTCATCCGAGGACTTAGACTCCCGTGTTGATCAGGACGAGACCATATCGTATCTGGCTAAAACTTCTGTTAATGACAAAGACGCCTCCTTGCAATGGCAGCTTTCTTTCTCTCAAGCCTTTGACGCATGGGATTTCACAAAGGCACAAGGCAGCGTTACGGTCGCGGTGATTGATTCAGGCGTGGATACTGATCATCCGGATCTCGTTGACAACCTGTTGCTTGATTACGCAAAGAACACGACTACCGAGGCCATTGGCGCGTCTGCCGTCGAGGACTCGATAGGACATGGCACCTCTGTCGTAGGTGTGGTTGCCGCTTCCGCCAACAACGAAATCGGTGCCGCTGGAGCGTCGTATAACGCAAAGGTGCTTCCCATCAAGGCGGTAACGGACAGGGGCAAACTCTATAACGCCGATATTATCGAGGGGTTGGCATACGTCACCGACCTTAAACAAAACTCTTCCGACGAGAATATGAAAAACATTCGCGTCATCAACTTAAGTTGTGAAAGCGAGTACGAGTCGGAGTCCTACAGACGTGCCGTCGAGCAGGCAACCGACGCCGGCATTCTTGTCGTTGCCGCCGCGGGCAATGGCAATGGCGGTTCGGTGAAATATCCCGCCGCGTATGACGTGGTGGTAGGAGTCTCCTCGCTTCAGGAAAGCGCCGATGCGGCCGGGGTTGTCATTGCGCCCTCGTCAAACATCGGTCCTGAGATAGATCTTTGCGCTCCAGGAGTTCGGGTCTATACCACGAAAATCAACGACACATACGGTTATCGGAGCGGTACGTCCTTTGCCTCGCCGATGATAGCGGGAGCAGCCGCATTGCTGTTCTCGATGAATATGGAAGCCACTCCTGAGCTCGTTGAGTCAGTCCTCGAGGCGAGCGCTTTCGATCTTGGTGCGGAAGGCAAGGATGATCTTTATGGCTACGGTGCTGTGGATATGGTCTTAGCCGCATACAAAATGCTTGGACGCGAACCCACAACCGTTCAACCTACCTGCACCGAGGATGGGTATTACACCTTTGAGGTAGATGGTACGACCTATCAAAGGAGGACCTACCTGGCGTTGGGACATGATCCCTTGGTGAGCAAGACGGCGGTGGAGCCGACCTGCACCGAAGAGGGATGTACGGAGGAGGTCTCCTGTCAAAGGTGTAAAGAGATCTTCACAAAGCAAGAGGCAGTAGCGTCGTTGGGACATGAATGGTCTGAATGGGAGACCGTTTTAGAGCCGACGGCGACCGAGGCAGGCTTGGAAGAACGCACATGTGGTCGTTGCGGTGAGACAGAGAAGATTCGCCTCGAGTCAGGGATTGAACGTTTTGTAGGCCGTTTGTACGAAATGGTTCTTGGGCGGGACTCCGACGAGGCCGGCAAGGCCGTCCAGATCGAGGGCATGAAGGCCTCCGGTGCCGC
>CAVIKF010000029.1:0-2370 GCA_963643505.1 Eggerthellaceae bacterium | reverse complement strand
ACGCATACCTGCTTGAACGTATGGAAAGTGAGCGCGAATACAATGAGCGCCTGGCCGAAGCCGCGCGCAAGGCCGAAAGCGCCAACAACGCTAAGACGGAGTTCTTGCGTCGCATGAGCCACGATATTCGCACGCCTATTAACGGCATCATTGGCATGGTGCAGGTAGCCGACCGCTGCCCCGAAGACGTTGAGCGCCAAACCGAGGCTCGCAACAAAATTCGCAACGCTTCAAGCGTGCTGTTGGGCCTGGTCAACGAAGTGCTCGATATGAGCAAGCTTGAAAGTGGCGAAATCGTTTTCGACAATGCGCCTATGAACCTTCAGGAAACCGTTGATGATTTGTGCACTATTGCAGAGAACCAAGCGCGTGCCTATGACGTCACGGTCAACTGCGTGTCTGAAACGCTTGAGCACCCAGGCATTGTCGGGAGCAGCACCCATATTCGTCGCCTGTTCCTCAACGTCATGGGTAACGCCGTGAAGTACAACCACGAAGGTGGATCGGTTAACGTGGGCATTCGCGAAATTGCCTACGACCCCGAAAAGAGCCAGGCAACCTATGAGTTTACCTGTGCCGATACCGGAATTGGCATGACGCCCGAGTTCCAAGAGCGCCTGTTTGAACCCTTTGCCCAGGAAGAGCGCGACGGCAAACAGGGCGTTGAAGGCACCGGCCTTGGCATGTCCATCGCAAAGAGCCTAACCACGCTTATGGGCGGCACCATTAGCTTTGAAAGCAAAGTGAACGAGGGCACCACGTTCACCATTGTGCTGCCGTTCGAAGTGACCGACGAAATTGCCCCTACTGCCAAAGATTCTGATGCAGACGCCGTTTCTGTCGCAGGCATGAAAATCATGCTCGTGGAAGACAACGAAATGAACATGGAGATATCGGAGTTCCTGTTAACCGAAGCCGGCGCAGAGATCACCAAAGCAACCAATGGCAAAGAGGCGGTTGATGCGTTTGCGTCGTCTGACGAGGGATATTTCGACGCCGTACTGATGGACGTGATGATGCCGGTGATGAACGGCTACGAGGCGACCAGCGCCATTCGAGCGCTCGACCGCAAAGACGCCAACCTGGTGCCCATCATCGCGTTGACGGCAAATGCGTTTGACGAAGACCGTCGCGAAGCACGCGAAGCCGGGATGAGTGGACACTTGCCCAAACCTATCGACATCGAGAAGGTGCTCGCCGAGCTTAGCCGCTACCGCCGCAAGTAAAAAGCGCGAGCGGCAAGACGCGCTGTATGGGCGTCTTGTCAAACGCTGCCGGCTTGCGCCGGCAGCTGCGGCTTCCTCTTGCTTCTTCGCCTCGTCCATACGCGACGTTGCAGCATCTTTCAGCTTATCGGCAGCCTCCGTGCTATCAGCGCCGCCATCCTTTGCGGCCTGGTAGGCGGCCTCGTCTAACTCGGCGAGCTCCTGCGGCTCGAGTGTGCGCGTGCGCACATTTACCGAGGGAAGAGGGCACAAAAATGTGCGCAGCCGCACACTCGGCGAGGCGCCGAGGGGCAGGCACACGCACGGCGAGGCGGGGGAATTCGCACGTTGAAGGGGCCGTCTCAACCGAGGCGGCCCCTGTTCCGCGCGGTCAAATCGCGGCCATTTCGAGTGTGCCGGCTGCTACAGTGCCTCGACGCGAGGCGTCTCGCGGTCGTCCATGACGAAGGAACCGTCGTTGAGTTCCGCGATGCGGGCGTTGAGCCTGCCTAGCAGCTCAAGCATGCGGGGCTTGTCGGCCCTTTCCCGCTCCTCGTTGAACCAACAGGGAAGGTCATGCGAGTCGAACTCGTAGTAGGAATCAAACAGCTCCCCGATTTCCCGATTCAGCGAAGCCACAACCGGGTCTTCGTGAACCAGCGGCAGATTGTCGGTGGCGATACCGGTTTCCTCCTCGCAGGTCCAGACGGGGCCGTGCAGGAATTCGTTCATGATCTTGATGGTCTTCATTAGGACTCGCTTAACGGTTCGAGTTCACATCGCTCGTAGGTCAGCACATCCTTCGTATAGCCGTCCTTGTCGAGAAACTCGACCTCATAGCCCTCTCTAGGCTCCGTATGACAATGAACTATGGTTCCGACGTCTCCTTTCTTGACGCCCTTATCCGGAACGTCTTTCAAAGATTTGACAAGTGAGTATTCGCTAAGCATTGCTGCCCCCCTTCTTAATGAGCACATAGGCGGATGTCAGTCGCGGATCGGATTCGTCGACCCCTATGATCCATCCGGTTCTGACCGTCGCCGTCTTGCCGTTGTTCCCGAGGACTTTAACATCAACCGTATACTTCATGCCAAAATCTGACTTGTCCGCTGAGTAGTAAGCCTTCGCGGTACCGCCAGTCAGCAAATGACGGTACCGCGAATCG
>CAVIKF010000028.1:2656-4453 GCA_963643505.1 Eggerthellaceae bacterium | reverse complement strand
GTATTTACGTTCGCTTTCCATGCGTTCAAGCAGGTAGGCGTTGTCGGCGCGGCGGCGAATAATCAAGACGATAGCCACAATGAAGCTATACACAACCAGCGCCGCAATGGCAACAATGCTGAGTTGCAGCGCGAACTGCTTGGTGGGCGCATAGATGTAAATCGAATTATCGCGCGCTCTTTCGGCGCAAACGAAATAGATTTCGCCATTGTGGGTCATAGACGCTAGGTCAGAGCCGCTGTTAGCTGCTTTGATATCGTCGACGATTCCCTGGTCACCAGTCTGATGGTCGGAAATGTCAGAGCCGCTGTATTCGGATACGGTCGAAGCGATAATCTTGCCGTCCTTCACAACGACAACAGTTCCGTCGTATGTTGTGTGGTAGCCGGAAAGCAGGCTTTGGGTGGAAAGCGTGTAAGCTCCGGACCCTTCGGTGTTCACGTGCCTATAGCCGATCACGACACCTTTGGCGTCGGTTCGGCACGCTGCGGCAATGTCAATGGCGGAACCGTCCGAAAGCCCTACGCGGCCAGAGTGCACCTTTGTCGGGTGCTTGGCTACGTCAAGAAGGCTTTCGTTGGACAATTGGTCGGCAAAATCGGCCGAGGTGACCTGGTCGCCATTGAATTCGGAAAGAACGTTTCCTTGCTCGTCGGTAACAAGCGCGCCCGTTAACCGCAGGTCGGTAGCGAATTTTGAAAGATTCTCTTGGCCGATGTCGCCACTGCTGTTCGCAATATCACGTGCAAGTTGGCTTGTGCCTTCAATAGCCAGCACCGATGCCTTTGACGTGTCTGCAGCATTGAACGACTCAAACAGCAACGTCTGGTCTTTGACGTAGGAAAGCGTCTGTTTTGTTTGGTCGGCCAGCGTGTCGTGCATGATTTTATAGGTAGCCGAGACCGAAACAAAAATTACCAGGAGGCCCACCAGGGCTATCGATCCAACACGCAGTCCGCGGTTATCGTTAGTGTTCAAGAGGGTTCACCCCCGAAAGGTAGCTTTCCGGGTTGTCAACGTAGTTGCCCATGATGCGCGCGAGCGTTCCGTCTTCAATCATGGCGGCAAGCTCTTGATCAAGCTTTTCGGGAATATCGGTGGTGTTGTCGCGCGAGAACGCAACGCCAAGCTCGACGTCTAACAGGCTTCCGTCAAGAATACGGTAGCTTAAGCCGTAGTCTTCCATATATTGCTTGATCGAGGTTTCGTGCGCGGCGATGGCGTCAACATAACCTTCGCTGAGCATGGGGTACAAAAGCGCCCTATCTTCGACGCTGTAGAGCGAATAGATTTGCCCAACGTTTTCGTTGGTGCCTTCAAGAATGATGCTTTCAGGCTTGGTTGTTGACTGAACTGCGATTACTTTGCCCTCAAGGTCGGCTAGGGAGTAGATATTGCTTGATGGGTTAACGGCCACCACTTGGCGGCTTTTGCTGTAGGGGCCGGCCCACGTGTACTTAGACTCGCGGCCGGTCATGCTGAAACAGCCGGCGATCATATCGATTTCACCAGATTCAAGCAGCTTGTCTTTGTCTTCCCAGTTGATGTACTTGAATTCAAGCTGGTAGCCAAGGCGATTGAAGGCCTCGGTGAGCATTTCGACGTCGATGCCGGTTGAGTTGCCCGATTCGTTTAGGTAGTTGTAGGGGGCGTAGCTGTCGGAGCCGACCACGAGCTTGGGGCGCGTGTCGGTTGAGGTGGATTGGGTGGTGGATGTTTGGGCGGCGCAAGAGCACAGCAGAACTGCGGCTACAATGAGCAAAGCGGCGGCGACAGCAACAAACGCTGCACGAGCCG
>CAVIKF010000028.1:0-2646 GCA_963643505.1 Eggerthellaceae bacterium | reverse complement strand
CAGTAGGCATGCCGCCGCAATAAGCACAGCGGCAGCGACGGCAACAAACGCCGCATGAGCCGCCGGTTTGAAAACCTCGGCTGTAGAAGCGCTGGCCGCGAGTGCTGATGTTTGTGTCGGGCGCTTGCTCACATTTCCTCGTTCCATAGAGAAGTTGCCGGCTTCAAGCTTGGCGAACAGCTATTTAACGAAAGAGCCATCGTTCCTATGCTCCTTCATGCTTTTACACTATTTATGATACAGCGGCGCCCTTCGCGTTGAACGAAATGGCAATGTGGCCCTTTGGGCATATAGGTACGCGTCGCGTTTCGCGCTTCCCAATGCGGTGCGAGCTTTCGCTCACACCTACGACTGTGAGCCTGGCCGTGAATTCCGCCCGCGAGGCGATACTATTTACCGTGCACTAGTTGCCGAAAATAGAGTAGTTGCTCGCCTGCTTATTCCCCACTCACTGCGGCTTCCAGGTTATGTTGGGATCGAAAAAGTCAAGCACTCCCTAAAGTTACGGTCTTATTGATTTTGGGGAGTGATATCGCTTAACCAGTCGGCTGCATCCACGATTCGTATTCCCTCGTGCTGATACTCAGGCTGGTACGTACGGGCAACCAACATCTTGGGATATGCGTCCTTTATCGCAAGTAACGGAGACACTTCACGTTCGAACGTCTTCTCATCAGATATGCTGTTCGCGACTTGAATGTAGAGCTTCACACCTTGTTTGATCGCAACGAAATCGATTTCTTTTTTATAGAGAACACCAACGTAGACTTCATATCCTCTTCGCGGTAGTGTCGGAAAAGTTGGTGTAAGCGCCACGTCGCTCGCGGGCGCGGCCCCTGTCCAGGGCCTGAAATCTAGCTCGCCATCTTAGTTGCCCTCTACCCTGTCCGCAAGCCCCAGGCTCGACTCGAGGGCCCTGCGCGCCGCCTCCATGTCCGCCTCCGCCGGCGCGCATCTCGGCCACCGCGGCGGCCAGCGCCCGGTCGACCCTCTGGTAGCGCTCGATGACGTCCTCGGGGAAGAAGCTGCCCCCCCCTGAGCTTGGGCACCCTCAGCGCGAGCTCGCCGACGCAGGTCTTGAGCCCGCGCTCCCTGTAGCCGTTGCGGCTGTTGCCGCTCGACCCGCGCAGCTGGTCGGCCTCGACGTCCATGATGCCGTTGGCGACCTGCTCGGCGATCAGCCTGATCGTCTCCTGCAGGTTGATGCAGCCGTCGTCGAACCTCGGCAGCGCGGCCTCGGCGGGGACTCCCTCTGTTAAGATTTCCGTGCGGTCTTCGTCCTTTCCTAGATCTGTTATGTCGCGATTCCAGATTCTAGGGCGAAGGCCGCGCCTTCGTTCGCGGGACGGTTGCCGCTTACACCAACATTTCCGACATGATCGCGGTTGCGCACAAAAACAGGGATGGCGGCAGTTTTCCGCGCACCGCCCGAGTATCCGATTTTTGTGCAAGCCTTCTACCTGCGGTTTTGTTGAGCACGAGGGGTGGGATACTCGGGCGGTCCACAAAAAACTGCCGCCATCCCGGATTTTTTGCAGCCGGCGGCCTAGCGGGGCGTTTCGCCCCTTACACCAGCTTTCTCGACACGATCGAAAGGCGCCGCGCGAACAGCCGCGCAGCGACGCACAACGCGCCCGAGAACATCCGCTCACGTTCCGTCATGCATAACTAAATAAAGCAAACCAAGACACAGTAATGAATTCGGAAACCCACGAAGAATAATCACGGGGCCTGCACCGGCGGTGGGCCATCAGCGAGGACTACCCGAGGATTCTCTTCCTCGCGACCGGTTTGAGGTAGTTCTTCCTAAGGTTCCTCTCGCCCAAGAAGAACTCCGTCTCCGACTTGCTGAGGCCCTCGTCCGCCAGCTTCTCCTCCAAGAGCGTCAGCGTGCAGAACATGTCCGCGGCCTGGAACAGACTGTAATCGGACGGCGAGACCTTCCTCACGTCGGCCTCGAGGAACGCGTTGAAGAGGGTGTTCACCAGGTTGGTGATCTCCTTCTGCCCGTTGTCGTAATAGACGATGACGGCATCGAAGCTTTGAAGGAAGGTGAGGTTGTCGCGCAGGAACATGCTCACGTCGCGCGAAATCCTCGACACCATCTTGTCGTGGTCCGCGAACTCCCTTTTCCTGAAAACGAAAGACTTGTACGAGATGTCGCACAGCCGCATGAAGTTGAAGAGCGACCTGAACAGCTTGCGCCGTTCGGTCAGGTCCATCCCGGAGTAGTCCCTCTCGCGCCTGATGAGCGGGGCAGAATGTACGGCATGCGTCTCGGCGAAGCCTTGCTCGACGAGGTGGCGCTTCAGGTGGCCTATCTGTCCGGAGATGTCAGCGCTCTGGTCGTGGAACAGCAGGGTGATGGTGTAGTAAGGGGCGTGGCGCTCGTAGGGCCCGAAATCGCCCGACTCGTCGATGAAGACGCTAAGCTCGGCCATCGCTCTCCCTAGATACAAAAACGGCGGGGAAAAAGTCCCCGCCCTTGGGTGGACCAGGGCCTTTCGGCCAGCCCAGAATATTTATTCTATATACCACCGGGCAAGAATTCGGTCAAGTTCGCTGTTCCGGAGAGGGCCAGAGGCCGATTCCAAGCGCGTCGGGAAAGAATAACCGTCGTCGCAGGTAGGCGGGCGCGAAAACGCT
>CAVIKF010000027.1:3279-4813 GCA_963643505.1 Eggerthellaceae bacterium | reverse complement strand
AGTATGAAATTCAGAGATTACATAGAACAAACCCATGCCTTTACCAGCTCGCAGTTTTCCGCCGGCTGTGGGCTGACCAAGTGTTCAGCCAAAACGATGCTTAGGCGTGCCGTGGAAGCCGGCAGCGTTGAGAGGGTTCGGCGTGGTCTGTACGTCTCGAAGGCAGGAAGGTTCGCCACTGTCAATGTCGACCCGTTCGAGCTGGTCTCCACGTTAGATACCGGCGCGGTGCTCTCCTTCCATTCCGCGCTCGAAGCGCATGGCGTTGCCCACAACGCAGGAAGCACTTGCCAGTTCAGATCGGCAGCAGTCAAGGGTCGCTTTGAGTATTCGAAAATCGCTTATATCCCGTTTCCCTTCATGGAAGGCATCCCTATGCAGAAGCTCCGCGGAAAAGGCGGATTGAGAATTGCTGTGACTACGCGCGAGCAGACCATAGTCGATTGTCTAAATCATCCCGAACGCTGTGGGGGCATCGAGGAGGCGCTGATGTCTGTGTCGCTATTCTCATACATCGACACAGACGCCCTTTTGAGTTTGCTTGCAGAAGGCTCCGCGTCGCTTTCCGCGCGAGCTGGCTGGCTGCTTGAGCGTAAGGTTGACGATTGGCACATCTCTGCCGATGTGTTGGAAAAAATCTCAAGAATGGCAAGCGGAGGTCCCTACAAGCTCGACAAGAATTCGGTCAAATCGCAAGGCTGGTCGCGTCGCTGGAAGCTTTGCCTTCCCGCAGACGAAGAAGAGGTAGAAAGATGGGTATTGTAGACACGGGCGGATTTCTGTATGCAGTAATCTTTTAGTCGACAGAATGGACTGCGGAGGAAATCTTGAACCGTTTCGTTTAAAAATTGGGTCACTTACGTTCCACTTTCACTGAGCATCCGCTTGGCGTGAAACCTTAGCCGCTTCTTTATGAATTTAGGCGCCAAACGGCTATACTGCCTACCGGTAAGCCTGAGACAACCGTTAGTTCACGTCATCGGGCTTAAATTTATATCCAAATCAATCGGAAAGGGAAAGCTGCGGCAGGCAGCGCAGAAACGCACATGCGAAGAGCTGGGGCAGCCAGCGCAGAAACGTACAAGTGGAGAACTATGGTAGGCAGCGCAGAAACACACAAGTGGGTTAACGGCTGGCTTTTCGAATCTCGTTTCGATTCATATTTTCGCAACATCGGGCTTGCATACAGGAGGGAGCGATAATGGATAACGAATTTCTCCGATTGGAGAAATTAATCAAGGCTCTGCGGAGCACGAATTTTCCCCAAACAAAGCGCAAAAGGACGTTTTTCGAGGTAGCAGGGATAGAACACAGAGAGGTAAGCGTCAGCAAAGTCGTTGCTTTCTTCTTAGAAAGCGAAGGCGAACACGGTCTGGGCGACCTTTGGATAAGAGCGTTGTTAGACGCAGCCGCCTTGAAGCACGAAGGATTCTCTTCTGCGCTCTACGACCTGCAGTCCGCCCAATGCCTTCTTGAGGTTGTCACCACCAACGTGGAGGAAAACTTAAGAATCGACATCGTGGTTGAAGGCCAG
>CAVIKF010000027.1:0-3164 GCA_963643505.1 Eggerthellaceae bacterium | reverse complement strand
GGCCTACGCCGGGCAAGTAAAACAGATGGCTGGAACCGAGAAAAAACCGCTACTTCTCACGCTGACCCTCAACGATGAAGGCCATGAAACAGGTGCCTGGGCAAAACGCTGCGAATCGGAGGGTGCTATTCTTTGCAACGTCACGTACTCCGAGCTATTCAGCTTTGTGAAGGCGTCGTTAGGTAACGCTTATTTGGCCGCCGATAGCGATTGGCTGCACTTGATGAAGGATTTCATGAAAACCATTGAGAACTTGGAGGCATCACCCATGGAGACAAATAAAGAACTGTTCGATTTTCTTGGAGAGAACCTTGAAGACGTGTTGCTCATGCAAGAGAAAATGGAAGAGGCATCCTCCGCGATGAAGATGCGCGGCGAGCATCTTCGTGACGCCATGCAAGACGATGAATGGTTCAAAAATTCAGGATTAGGGCAACCGCACATTTATTCGCCAAGCAAGTATTACCTGGGGTGTTCAACTTATTACAGAGTTGGAGCTCTTGGCGTTAAGGATGCAATCCACCCCGAAATCTGCCATGGCGTTACCGATATGAGACTGCAATGCTGGGTGGTAAATGCGTCAGTGAAGGCTATGGTGGCGAAGCGCTTGGCAGAAGCCGGATATTCGCCGGAGCCCAACGGAGACAAACTCCTGATAGCGAAAAGATTTCCCCTATCTGCTTCCGATGAAGAACTCATTGAAGAATTGAAAGAAATGGTCTTGGCGTTGCAGCTCTTCGAGTAGCCGCAACAATTTCAAGTAAAATGGGATTAAATGCATCGGTTCGAAGCCTTGCAAAGAACTAAAGGTAGTATAATTCGCATCCGCATTTACTTTACGAAAAAGGGCGCATCGCCGCGAAAACCGGCAAAGTTCTTGCACTTATATAGATGGCGCGTTGTTTGAAAGGATAAAGTATGTACGAAGTACCAGACTGGGAAGAAATTTGTGGAATTGACCCGAATGACGCAGAGAATTTTGAGCCTATAGAGGAAAGCTTAGCTAGTGCAGCCTCCAGAAGGGACAAAAACCCTAATCATCAATTTGTCGTATGTGGGGCTCTTCGTGGCGAGGAGGAGAAAATTTTCAGCTTTCTACTGAGAATCGTGGATGACGAGATGTACTGGCTTTACGTAGATCCAACGCTGTCTGACCCTTACTCGAAGGTAACCTTTTTTACCGACTTAAAAGATGCGAAAAAGATAGCGTCTACTGCGGCAGAAAAGTATCCTGAGTTCAAATTTTTCCCTAAGGGCGTCCTGCTCACTCGGGAGCAACGAGAACAAATAGCAGCTTCAAATCTTAACTATAAAGCTGGGCGTGCCTAGAACTTGCGGGCGTAGTCTAGGTAGCCCCCTACGCTGTAGTGGTCGGCATCGTCCGATGAGCTAAGGTATCCGCCAATAGTGCCCAGATAGCCAACTTCAGAAATGCTTCCATGTTTGAGCTTGTTTCCAAGTGAATCCACAATCAAGGCATACCAATGGCCGTTCTCGTGCGCGGGCTTTCTGAGCTGGCATGTAAGGGTAAACTTCCATTCGCCATCCACCTTGGTGAAAGCGCCGGCCTCCCGCAGGGCCGCAAGACGTTCGCCATCAATCCAGAAGCACATAAACGGCGTTTCAAGAACATCGGTAAGAGCATCGGTTTTGGTGTTGTACACATAACAGAACAAAACGCGATCGTGCCCGTGCGCAAGCAGATCAAGCTCGCTTTCGCTCAGTTTGAAGCAGACAGTCTGAAGCGCTCCCGCCTTCCCCTCTTCCTCGCTAACTTCGGTCATAGCGGTCTTTACCTGGAACAGAAACGTTTCTGCAGCAACCGTTGGGTCTTCAAGCCTTTGTTTGAGGTTGAGCGATACCACGTCGATACCCATATCAGCCGGTGGGCGCAGGGCATCAAGCCCGTGCCGGTATAAAGAGGCCATAAGCTGATATTCGCCGGTGTAACCGTTGTAAAGGCTGTCGAAAAACCAATTGTCCATATTGCTCCTTAGAGACGTTTACTCTGTGGTTCCAATTCATAGCTGCATATATCCTGTATATTACCATTGTGCCATTTGCTTAAAAAAGGCTATTTCAATTTATCAAAAAAATTTTCTTGACAACGCCTTGGTGTAGGCGTTATAACTATAAATACCCGAGGCGATGTTTGGCTCGCCATTTTAAAGATTTGCATGGGGGCTGCATCGGCGGCCTTTGCTTATGAGTCGCGAAATTGCGGCGGCGTGTCACATGAAATCTCTTTCTAATTTTTCTACAACTTAATACAAGGGGATATTGTTAGCAGGCCTGGTCCTTTGTTGTGCTTTTGTGCACAGCAAATGCGGCTACGTAGGTATTTTGCGCTCAAAAACTGAGAGTGAGACTCTACCGCGGTCCTGCTTATGTAATTCCACCGACGTCAAGGCGTCATTAACGAAAGGACTATTATGAGTACCTATTCCTATTTGCCACAAATCATGCGTGAAACCTCTCAGGGTCTGGAAAGATTTGACATCCGCGATGAAATGCTTGTCGATCGCGAGCTAGAGCTGTGCGGACCTGTGGATGCAGACTCAGTGGCAGATATTATTCGCGGCATGCGACATCTGCAGAAGGCCGACCCGGATGACGCTATCACGCTGTTTATTAACAGTCCTGGTGGCGAAGTAAGTTCAGGCCTTGCCCTCTATGACGTTATGTGCGCTATCAGCTGCCCTATTCGCACCGTTTGCTTGGGTTTGGCAGCAAGCATGGCGGCACTCCTTTTTGTTGCTGGCGACATGCGTGATATGCTGCCGCATAGCCGTGTTATGATTCATGACCCTCTTATTTCCGGTGGCGTAGGCGGAAGTGCCCTTTCAGTGAAAGCACGCGCCGATGACCTCATGCGTATTCGCGATATTACAGCTCAGGTTATTTCTGAGCACACCGGAATGTCCCTTGAGCAGGTGTTCGAGCTTACATCTCGGGATACCTATTTCGAGGCCGATGAGGCTGTAGCTGCTCATTTGGCCGACCGCGTCATTCGTGCGCTGTAACCCACCCACTGTAACCCACCATTTCCGAATTCTTTACAGGAGAAAATTATGACTATTGCAGAAATCAAACCCAATTGTGAGCCCGTTTACGTTTTGGCAGACGAGCCATTATCGCCGAAGCCCGTTGATCGGAGCGCCTAT
>CAVIKF010000026.1:0-7293 GCA_963643505.1 Eggerthellaceae bacterium | reverse complement strand
CGGGCGTGCGCCGATGCGGCAAGTCGTGCCTCATGCGCACGATCGAGGAAGAGCTAAGGGAAAGCGGCGTGCCGGACGAGCGCATAACCTTCCTCGACCTGGACAGGTACGGGTTCCGATCGGTGAAGGCGGCGGAACAGCTGGAGGGCCTGATCGAGCCCATGCTTCGGGTGGAGGGGCTCAAGTACCTCTTCATCGACGAGGTCCAGAACGTCAAGGGCTTCGAGGAGGTCGTCAACGAGTTCCGCGCAGAGGGCGGCTTCTCTATCTTCATCACGGGGTCGAACTCCTATCTGCTGTCCGGCGAGCTTTCCACAAAGCTCACGGGGCGCTACGTCGAGTTCGAGATGCAGACGCTTGACTTCCGCGAGTACCGCGAGATGAAGGAGTTCCTGGGGCTGACCATAGACCCGAACCCCGCAGCTGAGCTCGACGAGTACATCCTCGCCGGAGGATTCCCGAAGGCCCTGGACTACCCCAATCTGCCCGATAAGCGCGCCTATGTGAATTCCGTCATCCAGGAGATTTTCGAGAAGGACATCAGGCGGCGCGTCAAGATCAAGAACGTATCGGTCTTCAACATAGTCCGTGACTACATCATCAACAACTTCGGCGCGACGACGTCGCTCAGCAACATCCTCTCCGACCTCGAGGCGAAGCAGGGGGTGCGCATGAACCGCGAGACCCTCAACCGCTACCTGCAAGTACTCGAAGATGCCAAGATCGTAAGCAAATGCACCCGCTTCGACGTGAAATCGCGCAAGTCGCTCGCGGGCGAGCAGAAGTACTACCTCGCCGACCTGAGCTTCTACTTCGCGCTCAACACCGACAACAGGATCAACTACGGCCCCGTGCTCGAGAACATCGTGTACAGATACGCCAGGAGCCTGGGCTACGAGGTGAGCGTGGGGCGCATAGGCAAGCTCGAATGCGACTTCATCATGCGCGGGCGCGACATGGGCTACTCCTACGTGCAGGTTGCCATGACGATCATGGACAGCGAGAAGACCGAGGATCGCGAGTACCGACCGCTGGAGCAGATCCGAGACAACTACCCCAAGTTCGTGATCACCCGCGCAGACCCCATACAGCGTCGAAGCGGGATTATTCACGAGAACGTGACGGATCTAATCGGCCGGGGACTCGATTTCAGGACGAGGAACTTCTGAGTCATAGTGAGGCGCTTATCACGACCGCATGTTCCAGATCAAAGGCTCCTGCACCGGAATGCCCGTCGGGCTTCCCTGCTGTCTGGTTTCGGGCTTGCTGCCATGCCGCTTTCTTATTGGATAGCCCTATTCAAGCGTGCATTTGCAAAACCCCAGGTAGCGAATGAGTTGAGGGTTTGTTACCAAGACCCGAAAACTAAAACTGCAGGTCAGGGAGTTACAGAAATCTCGGGGACAAAAATTCAAACTCAACGCTTCGAAGGGCGCTGATTTTACGATTGAGTTCAAAGTTTTGTCCCAAATTTGTCCCCGTGTTTTCACGTTGCCGCAGGTCAGCGCAATTCAGCCGTTTTCGGCGCCCCAACAAAGCATACAAATACGTAAACCTCAGACTTTCGCAACCATTGAGTGGGAATAAATCAGCACGTTATCGTGACTTGCTGCCGATGCTTTCCCATGATTCGCCATTGCTTCTAGTGACTTGAAGTTTCCTACAACTCGCTCTCGCATCAGTGGTGCATGCTGAATGTTTCACGCAACGGCAAAGCCGTCATTGGACACCTTCTCAAATATGGTATAAAAATCTTGGTGGCGCAAGCGCGTTACTTCCAAGCTGCCGGGGTGTCCCCCGGCATTTTTTTCAGGTAGCAAACTGTACTCATTCTGAGCAGACGCCTTCGGGCTATTCGCTTTTACCGCCAATGGCGGAAAATTATGGCGGTAAAAGGAGGGTGTTATGGCATACGAACCACCGTTTTACGCAGCCCTGGCAAAGTCAGATGCGGCGGGGTTGAGCGAGGCGTTCGTGGAGTTTATGCTCGAGGCGATACGCGATGCGCTTGCTCCTTTCTCCAAGCCGGTTGACGAGCATGCCCTTGCGGCAAAGCGGACACTGTCGTATTTTGCAGCGAACCCCAAAGGTAACGTGTCCTCGCTGGCAACGGAGCTCGGCTGCTCAAAGCGTACGGCGGAGCGCATCGTTGCAAAGCTCAAAGAATCCGGGGCGTTAAAGAGAACAGGAAGCGCTCGCAGTGGACGCTGGGAAATCGGATAGAGAGCTATGGCCTTCCGCACCAAAGGTACGCAAAAAGAAAATGGGCAACTAACATATTTATCCCTCCGGCGCCTGTGTGTACTTATCGGCCCAAGAATTCAATGCGTCCAAGATTGGCAGAAACTCCCTGCCAGCCTCGGTAAGCGAATACTCCACCTTCGGGGGAACCACCGGATACACTTCCCTATGGATAATGCCGTGCGCCTCAAGCGTGCGCAGGTCCTTCGTCAAATTAGCTTCGGTGATGTGTGGCAACCTGCGGTGAATCTCGCTGAAGCGCAGCGTGCCTTCGGATAGCACATAGATGACCACCATCGTCCACTTCCCTTGGATCACTTTAGAAATCCTCGCAATCGGGCAATCTTTCGCATCAAAAGACAAAGCGTCCATTAGGTCTCCTACCCCGTTTTCTTACACTATCAAAATTAATAGTACCTCTAAAAATCTATCGTACTTGTTAAAGCTTGGGTAAGCGCCGATTATGGTGTCTGTATCTAACGGCAACCCGAAAACGGAGACCTCGTAATGGAAACAATTCAAGCAATCTCGGCCAGAAAATCCACACGGTCGTACAAGAACACCCCTGTCAGCGAAGAGGACTTGCAGGCTATTTTGGAAGCCGGAATGGCGGCGCCCGTGGGCTCCGGCGATTACGGCTCGCTGTACCTGACGGTAGTGCAAGACAAGGCACTGTTCGACCAGATAAACACCGCCGTTAACGAGATGATCTTCAAAATGTTGGGCAAGCACATGGATAAAAGTTTCGGTGCGCCGGTGATGGTCTTTGTGTCTTCCAAGCCTGTCATAGTGCCCGGGATGGAATATGCCAACGCCGCCTGCGTGTTAGAAAACATGGCTATCGCCGCAACCAGCTTAGGTATCGATAATATCATTTGGGGCGGGGCCGCGGCGGCCGTGGCTCAAAGCGCCCAGCTGATGAAGCAGCTTGGCATCCCCGAAGGCTTCACTCCCCTGCTGTGCTTCTCGCTTGGCTACGGCGCCGGCAGCGAGAAACCGCGCAAACATGAAATTGCCGTAACCAGGATAGGTGCGCAATGAGCAAACGTGCAGAATGAATCGAAGAATGAGGGGATGCTCTGCCACTGCACAGCGGTCAGGAGAAATCTGCTTGGAGCGCTTTCTTGATAGTGAGTTGTTTCCTAGTCGGCACTACGAACTTCGGCGAGGGTAAGCATCCTGCCCACCGTTGCGTCGTAGGCATCAATAAGCCGATTGGGGTCCAACTGGTCGTCGCATTCTACCCACCACTCAACAAGACCCACCAACCCGCAGGCGTAGAAGTTGGCGAAAGCGGCGCCGGCATCCAGGCGCTTGCGGCGCGAATCAATGCCAAATTTCATCTCTCCAACGATCGGAATCAGCTGCTCGGCGATTTCTGCTGCAAGGGCATTGGCTAGCTTGGCGAAGGACGAGTCGAGCCGCAACCGATTCAGCGCCATGCGGTTCTCCGAAACGACCTGTGCAAACCCAAGCGTCATTTCACGAGCATATTCCGCAAACGGCATACCGGTCTCTTTCCGCGCCAGTCGCTCGCTGATCGATTGTCGAATGTCGCGCACGTAAAACCGAAAGAAGTCATCCTTGCTGGCAAAATGGTCGTAGAAGGTGGTTCGCCGCACCATGGCCCGATCGCAAAGCTCCTTCACCGTAATGGCCGAGACGGGCTTTTCAGCCATGAGCTCCTCGAATGCCGATGTCAGCAACCGATAGGTTCTTTCCACGCGCAAGTCCATACATCCTCTTTCCGGACACCTTGGCACTTTCGTCGTTTATCTTTCATCCTGCCAGGGTCGTCCGTTGCAGCAGCGAATCTATCTTCGCAAAATGAACGACAGCTGTCAGTTTACTGAAAGCTGTAAGTAAATACCATTTGCGAGGAGTAAAAGATGAAGAAGTTCGGAAAAGAAGGAACGCAGCGGCTCAAAGCGTTCCATATCATATTCACCCTCATGTGGATGGGCGGGGTGGCCGCCCTCATCGCGATGCAACAGCTCGGAAACCCCTCGAGCCCCGACATGTACCTGATGACGACAAATGATCAATTGATGGTGGACCGAGCACTGATAATCCCCGGCGGTGTGGGCCTGATTGCCGACTCCATCCTGTATTCCCTCTGCACAGAGATTGGCAGCACGCGCAGGATCTGGATCCGCTGGAAATGGGTACTCTCGGTCGCATTAGTGGTAATAGGAGCCGGCTTCATGGGGAACCTGATCGAAGCAAACGCAACATATGCTGCCGCGGCGATAGCCGAGGGGACGTTCGATGCGGGCGTCTACCGCTGGAACGCAAACGCCGTTTCAATAGCCGGCGTGGTGCAGTTGGCGATGTTCCTGCTATGCATGCACCTGGGAATAACCAAACCCGACAGGAAGAAAGCACGGTAGATTTACCCCAGCGCTTCCGGCTTCGAGTTGCGCACATCTAAAGCCTTCCGCCCGAGCAAAGCTTTCCGACCAAACAAAGCTAAAAATGATAATTCACACTTCCCAACTCGACGCGAAACGCCATCCGTGTTGTTCCGCTCCTTCACGCTTATTGGCAACATAGACGCCATAGAGCAAACCGATAAGCAAAGGAGCACGCTATGAACACCGACAAGATCTACGCCGAGCATCTGGCAAACGAATAAGCAAGTACTTCGCCACGGCCGAGCGTATGGACCGGGCCTTTCTAAGCCTTATCGAGAAGAAGGGTTTCACCTACATCACCGTGAAGGAAATTTGCCAGACCGCCGGCGTGAATCGCTCGACCTTCTACCTGCACTACGAGAACCTTGGCGACCTGCTTACGGAGAGCGCGCAACTGGTGTTCGACGAATTCGTGGACAACATGCCCCACGACCCCATTCCGTTTCTGGAGAATCTTGATAACCGCCCACTCGAAGAGCTCTACCTTATCACGCCGGAATATTTGACGCCTTACCTGACGTACATCAAGGAGCACCGCCGCGTGTTCAAAACCGCCGTCGAGCAAGCCTATTGCGGCAGGCGATCCATTGTCAAAAGGTACTTAGCGTAGTTGTCTGCAATCTTTTCCAACGACGCATACTCGCAGTCCTCTGCGGAACGCTCAGCAATGGTCATCGAAACCTGAACATATGAGTAGTTATCGTACGATTTTCTCAGCACGAAGCCGCTTTCTGAATTTCCGATGCGGCCGACGCTCATTCGCCCACAGAACGCCTAACTTCGCCAGCTGACAAGACCAGGAGTGAAAGGACTGCTGCAACAATTTCTGCGTCTTGAATCTGCTCTTTGGGGATCGATCCTCTGCGTCATCCTGTCCTCCTAGCGCTCGAGGCTCATCGGGTCCAGCAGGAAGTCGAAGAGTCCCATGGTGACGATCCCTTGCTCGTCGCGGCTCACGTTGACGACGTCCTTGACCACGACGATCTTCTTGAACGAGTCGCCGATGCCCAAGAGCGACGCCTTCTCCTGCTCCGCCTTCGTCGTATCCGGGATGGCGAAGGCGGACTGGATGTAGTAGCGCCTGCCGGCGAGGTTGGCCACGAAGTCCACCTCGCGGGTGACAGGATGGCGTGTTCCTTCCTCATCGTACTCGCGGCTCCTCACCACGCCAACGTCCACCGAGAACCCTCGGTATCGCAGCTCGTTGTAGATCACGTTCTCCATGAGGTGGTTCTCCTCGGACTGCCTGAAGCCCACCCGCGCGTTCCGAAGCCCCACGTCCTCGAAGTAGTACTTGAGCGGCGCGCCGATGTACTTGCGCCCCTTGACGTCGTAGCGGCTCGCCGGGCTCACCAGGAAGGAATCCTCCAGATGCCCGATGTAGGCCTTCACGGTGTTCAGGCTGATGTCGCTCTTCAGCACGCTCTTGAAGGTCGCCTGGATCTTCGAGGCGTTCGTGAGCGAGCCCGTGGACGACGCCATCACGTTGATGAGATCTTCCAACTCCTGGGTCTTGCGCAGGCCGTTGCGCTCTACGATGTCGGCTATGTAGGTTTCCTCGAAGAGGTTCTTGAGGTAGGTGGCCTTCTGCTCAGGGGTTGCCATCGTGGCCACGAGCGGCAGCCCGCCGAATTCCACGTAGTCGGCCCACGCGCGCGCCTCGCCGTCGTCGCGGCACTGCATGAATTCCCCGAAGGAGAGCGGCAGCACGTGCACCTCGTCGCCGCGCCCGCGGAACTCGGTGATTATATCGGTGGAGAGGAAGCGCGAGTTGCTGCCCGTGACGTAGACATCAACGCCCGGCATGCGCGAGAGCTCGTTGAGCACGCTCTCGAAGTCGCCCAGAAGCTGCACCTCGTCGAGAAGCACGAAGCGCTCCCCGCCACCGGAAAGCCTGGGCGACGCCCATCCGAGGAACGCGTCCGGGTCGAGCAGCGGTCGCGAGCTGCGCAGGTCGAAGGCGAGCTCGACCACATGGTCGTCCGGCACGCCCTCTTCGCGCAGCGCATCGCGGAAAAGCTTGAACAGCATGTAGGACTTGCCGGCCCTGCGGGCGCCCGTCACCACCTTCACGAGCCCGTTTCCGCGCCTGACCTCCAGGTCGTGCAGGTATTTGTCCCTCTTAATCTCCATATGAGCCTTCCTGATGACGAATTGAAGCCAACGGGAATGTTTTTGTCAACAGAATTATATGCCTCCACGGCGGAAGGTTCCATCGTCAAACCGAGAAAAGAAGGAAAAGATGGAGTAGAACAACGTTGTGACCGGCGAGGCGATGACGTACCGCGAAGCGATGGGCGAACGAGCCGACGGGCGCGAGAGACTGCGCTACGTGCAGCCCTACACCACCGCCTGCTCAAAGCAGAAGGCCCTGCTATTCGATCCCTGGCTCGGAGACAAGGTCATTGCTGTGAAGCCTTTATCACGAAAGCACCTCCAGATACTGCCGAAGCAGTTTTTCAACACGGAACATCTGCGCATAGCGCATCAGTTTCCGCAAGTCCTTGTCCTTTCGCTTTGCGTATCGCTTTGCAACCACTCCTTTCTTGCTAATGTTATATACACGATTAGCAAGAAAGTTAGGGGGACGCTGACGTTTTTCCGTACGAAGCCCCTATGCCGCAAGGCCCAGGGACCG
>CAVIKF010000025.1:0-7432 GCA_963643505.1 Eggerthellaceae bacterium | reverse complement strand
TGAAACCCGAAAAAATTAAACTGTGAAATCCTAAAGATTTTGGTTGTAAAAAACAGAAGGGCTGCAGCCCGGACAACTCGAGGTGCGAGGGCTTCTTCGGGAGGTTGAAGATAGAGTTCTTCTACGGGCGCGACTGGAGCAGGGTTACAATAGCGGAGTTCGCGGGGATGCTCGACTCGTACCTGAGATGGTACAGGGATGTTA
Organism: Eggerthellaceae bacterium; assembly: GCA_963643505.1. Lineage (GTDB taxonomy): Bacteria > Actinomycetota > Coriobacteriia > Coriobacteriales > Eggerthellaceae > CAVEFW01. Next base: position 7,228 of record CAVIKF010000025.1, on the reverse strand, counting down.
GGATCAAGAGCGATCTGGGCTACCGAAGCCCCATGCAGTACCGAAGAGATTTGGGCCTAGCGGCGTAAGTGATTTCGGTCCAAGATTCCCACCGCAGTCCCATAGAACTAATTCCTTAAGTTAACCCTTATGTATCCTTTAGTCTGGACAAAAGCGCGCTCGTCGTCTCCGCCGCTATTTCAAGCGTTGCCACCGCCTGCTTTATCCCGCTGGCCTAGCCTAGAGCATCGACAAGTAGCGCTCTCCGGTATCAGGGAGGATCGCCACGATGTTCTTGCCTGTGAATTCGGGGCGATCTGCTAACTTCGAAGCAGCCGCGACTGCAGCTCCAGCGGATATGCCAACGAATATTCCCTGCTCATGACCAAGCTTTCGCTGGTAATCCATTGCTTCCTTCGAAGTGATGTGCTCTATTTCGTCATAGACGCCCTGATCGAGCACCTCAGGAATGAAACCAGGCGCTATGCCTTGAATCTTGTGCGCACCATGGGCGCCACCCTCCAACGCGCGAGACTCCTCAGGCTCAACGGCGTAAACCTTCACGTTAGCGTCCTGTTCCTTAAGGTAGCGGCCCACACCGGTAAGCGTGCCTCCCGTGCCCACGCCCGCGACAAACGCAGCCACCTCGCCTTCGGTGTCGGCCCAAATCTCGGGGCCGGTGGTTTCATAATGGGTGCGAGCGTTTACGGGATTGACAAACTGACCAGGCGCGAAGGAATTTGGAGTTTCAGCCAAAAGCTTTGCGGCTTCCTCGTTGGCCAAGGGCACTCCGCCGTCCACAATACGGAGCTCGGCACCGAAGGCTTGGATGAGCTTGCGTCTCTCCACGCTCATGGTGTTGGGGAGGAAAATGACGGTTTTGAGCCCATAGGCGGCGCCGATCATGGCTAAACCGATGCCGGTGTTGCCGGACGTGGACTCGATGATTACAGTGTCCTTGTTTATCCTTCCGGTGGCGATGCCGTCGTCGATGATGGCTTTGGCGATGCGGTCCTTCACCGAACCGCCGGGGTTGATATATTCCAGCTTGCCGTAGACGTTTGCCTTGTCGGATACGTTTAACTTGATGAGCGGCGTGTTGCCGATGAGCTCGTCGATTCTGTTCAATGCTTTCACGGTCATGGTAAATCTCCTTAACAGATCTTGGTAAATGGTTTGCATGGGAGGCTTGCGTAGGTGGTTTGGTAAATGGTTTGGCTAGGTGGTTTGGCTAGTTGTCCTCAGCAATCCGTATCTCGTTGATATGGCAACAGGCCTCCGCCTCTCCCGCATGGGGGAATAAAGACGGGTCATAAGCAATGTCGTTCTTGTCGTAGTAGTCCTTCACCGCGGCCTGGATTGCCTCCTCGGCCAACACCGAGCAATGCAATTTATGGGCAGGCAACCCGTCAAGCGCCTCGGTGACCGCCTTGTTCGTGAGTTTGAGCGCCTCGGAGACGGGCTGCCCCTTGATGAGCTCGGTCGCCATGGAGCTCGAGGCGATAGCGCTGCCGCAGCCGAAGGTCTCGAACTTCACATCGCTGATGACATCGTCATCAACCTTCAGGTAAATCTTCATAATGTCGCCGCAGATCGCGTTGCCCACCTCGCCAACGCCATCCGCATTCTCGATCTCCCCCACGTTGCGGGGATTTTGGAAATGGTCGAACACCTTCTCGCTATACAAAGCCATGATTGGCTCCTTTCTTCTCTACTCGCCCTACTCGCCCAAGACGAATTGCTTCTTGCCGGACACCTTGTCTTTCCACAGTGGCGACATCGCGCGCAAGCGTTCCACCACGCAGGTGACAACCTCGATAATCTGGACCACGTCATCCTCAGTGTTCTCCGCATCCAATGTCAGACGAAGGCTGCCGTGCGCCACCTCGTGCGGCCTGCCGATGGCAAGCAGCACGTGGCTGGGATCCAAAGAACCGGACGTGCAAGCCGAGCCCGACGAGGCGCAGATGCCCTTTTGATCCAGCAGGAGCAAAAGCGACTCGCCTTCGACTCCCTCGAAACAAAAGCTGACGTTGCCGGGAAGTCGCCTTTCAGCATCACCGTTGAGCTCGCTGTAGGGAATCTTGGAAAGACCGTCGATAAGCCGAGAGCGCAAGCAAAGAAGCTTCTCTGTTGCCGCAGGCATGTTCGTAACGGCCTCTTCCAGGGCTACCGTCATCCCGAGGATGGCAGGTAGGTTCTCGGTGCCGGCACGCTTGCCGCGCTCCTGATCACCGCCCTCAATGATGTTGGAAAGCCTGACGCCTTTGCGCGCGTATAGCACGCCAACGCCGCGGGGCCCATGGAACTTATGGGCAGAGAGTGAGAGCATATCGATGTTTTGCGCGACGACGTCGATAGGCAGATGTCCTGCCGCCTGGACCGCGTCGGTGTGGAAGGTCACGCCGGCATCTCGGCATACGGCGCCTATCTTTGCGATGGGCTGCACGGTTCCTATCTCGTTGTTGGCGTACATGATGGTCACCAGGCACGTCTCGGGACGGATGGCCGCTCTCACCTGCTCTGCGGTGACAAGGCCATCGGCGTGCACATCCAACAGCTCCACTTCGAAGCCCTGCTTTTTGAGCCTTTCCAGGGTATGCAGTACCGCATGGTGCTCGAACGCCGTCGAGACAATATGGGTCTTGCCCCTTGCCTTGCCTGTAAGAGCTGCGGACACGATGGCCTGATTGTCGGCCTCGGAACCACCCGAGGTAAACAGGATTTCCTTGGGATTCGCCCCAATGCACCTCGCGATGCGCTCGCGCGCCTCTTCCAACGCCTCCTTTGCGCGTTGCCCATGCTCATAGAGACTCGACGGGTTGCCCCACGTCCCCTCCATGGTTTGGACCATGGCGTCGATCGCTGCTTGCGAGGTCTTAGTTGTCGCAGCGTTGTCTACGTAAATCACGGATCTCTCCCCTCTCGGTTGCTGTTTTTACGGAATTTATTCCTATTCGCCTACTAGGTCAATAGGTTTTTATAAATTTAAATAGCAACAGATTGGATTTACCTACTTACCTACCGTATTATTTGGCATAAAGGGAAACGAGGTGTCTGATGATTTCAACGAAGGGACGCTACGCGGTGCGCGTCATGATCGACCTGGCAGAGCACTACGGCGAAGGCCACGTGCCACTGAAAGACGTGGCCGCAAGGCAGCAGGTCTCCAAGAAATACCTGGAGGCAATCGTCAAGGAAATGGTCGCGGGAAAACTCGTTTCTGGCACAAGCGGCAAAGGCGGCGGCTACCACCTGCTTAGGCCCCCTGAGGATTACTCCATCGGAGAGATCATCGAGCTGATGGAGGGAACCCTGGCCACGGTCGCTTGTCTCCAAGAGGACGCATCACCCTGCCCCAGGGCGAAGACGTGCCAAACACTTCCCCTCTGGGCGGAATACTACAAGATGACCCACGACTTCTTCTACGGTAAGAAACTCACGGATCTGCTTGAGAATCGCGATGCTTGCCCTCAACGGAGACAACGCAAGTTATAACCCGCGGGCCCAAGCGCGCACCTCGCTGTCCGATGCACTGGACGAAAATCGCTGGCCAGCTTGCCAATCGCCGGTGCCCGCCGCGGTCGCCAAAAGTTGACCGCTTTGCCCTATGCCCGAAGACGATGAAGTGCAGAAGGGGATCACCTTCTTGCCGGTGAAATCGTTGTCGGAAGCGAAGCGATTGCACGGCCATGCCGCGATAGCCCACCAGATGGGGTAGCCGACAAGCACGGTGTCGTATTCGTCCCAATTGTCAGGCCTGGTTTGCACGAGCGGCACATCGCGTAGGCTCTCCTCGTCATGTTCGCGCGAGACGCGACTTTCCGAGTTGTTCCAGTTGAGGTCGTCGTCACTGTAAATCTGTTGAGGCACTATCTCGAACAGATCGGCACCCAGTTCATCGGCGGCTGTTTGGGCTACGGTGCGTGTGTGCCCCTGCGCGGAGTAGTACGCCACGAGAACCTTCGACTCCGTCTTCGCGGGCTGCGTGGTCCCAAAGCCCTGAGTCTGTTGCTCGTTGACAGCGGTTGTGTTCGTTTGTCCAGCTCCCCCATCGTTCGAGGAACATGCTGAGAGCATTCCGCCCGTAGCGAAAACCCCCATGGCAGCAATACCCATTTTCATGAGATCTCTCCTTGCGATTGCGTTCTTAAACATCGTCTTACCTCCTACCAATTCTTCTTGTCCTGACGGCAATCGTGGTTGGTCTTACGCTGATCAACCATCTGAGCAAACCACTGAATCATGTTGGGGTCGGCATGGGAAAAGAAGCTGCTTGTGCGCGTGTCCATCGCCGCAATCTGTGCCATCTCTTCAGCAGTCAGCCCAAAATCGAACACGTCGAGGTTTTCCTCCATGCGCTCGCGATGTACCGACTTAGGGATAACCACCACGCCGCGCTGCAAGTTCCAGCGCAACATCACTTGCGCGGCCGTTTTACCGTGCGCGTCGCCGATCTCCGCCAACATTTCGTTGTCGAAAAGTCCGCCGCGGCCCTCGCCGAAGGGCGCCCATGCCTCGGGCACGATGCCGTACTTAGCCTCCCATTCCTGAAGCTCGGCATTTTGATTGAGCGGATGGCGCTCCATCTGGTTGACCATCGGAGCCACGTCCGTGCCGTTGAACTCGCAAAACTCTACCAAGCGATCAACGTAGAAGTTCGAAATACCGATGGCGCGCACCTTGCCCTCCTCATAGAGCTTCACCAGGTCGCGCCATGCGCCGAAGGCGTCGCCAAAAGGTTGATGCAAAAGCACCAGATCGATGTAGTCGGTCTTGAGCTTGCGCAGCGAATCCTCGACCGAGGCTCGTGTGGCACCCTCGCCGTAATGTTCCAACCAAACCTTGGTGGTGAGCCAGACGTCATCGCGATCCACTTCAGATGCCGCAACTGCCGTGCCCACCTGTTCCTCGTTGAAATAGCTTTGCGCCGTGTCGACGTGTCGATAGCCAACCTCCAACGCGTCACGCACGCAACGCTCGCACTCGTCTTGAGTCACCTGGTACACGCCGTAGCCCAGCTGAGGCATCTTCACGCCATTGCACAGTTCCACATACATCATGTCGTTTGGATCGAAAGCCATTCCTACTCCTTCGCATTGTCGAAATTATCTTGACAATGCGGTTATATCAACCGATAGTTACTATCGGTCAAGAGGAATTTTCAAAAAAATTTCGGAGGAGCTATGGCAAAGACGACATCAGCGGCAAAAACCGCCTCGAGCGCGCCGGCAAACGCGCCCAAACGAACACAAGCGAGTGGCAAGCTGTTCACCATGACGGAGGTGTGCCGCGAAGCTGAGATGACCTATCAAACCCTGAAGTTCTACTGCAACCAGGGGCTTGTGCCCAACGTGAAGCGTGACAAGAACAATCGTCGCGTGTTCGATGAGCACGACGTGGAATGGGTGAAAAGCCTTGTCTGCCTGAAGAAATGCGGCATGAGCATCGAGGAAATGCGCGGTTATCTGCAGCTTTGTCTGCAAGGCGAGAAAAGCATCCCAAAGCGCAAGGTAATGCTCGCTGAAAAGCGCGAGCGGTTAGTGGCGCAAATGGCAGAGATACAGGCCAGTATCAACTACATCGACTGGAAACAGGGCTTCTACGACGACGTGCTAGCCGGCCGCACGGAATACTTCAGCAACCTGATGCCAGCGAGGTAGCCTGATACCCGCGAAAACGTAACGAAAAAACAATTACAACCCTGCCGATCTCAACTCCAGGATGGCGTCGACTAAGCAAAGCAAAAAAGAGCAGACACCGTAGACAGCGTTTTTGCAATCTACAGTGCCTGCACTTCATCTTACAAGGTCGGTGCCCGTACTTTATCTTACGAGGTTATTATCCCGTCTTTCGTGATTCCCGGCATCACGGCGCTTTTTTTTGTAAATGCCACCGAAAATCGCTGCAAGAGAAACCAGCATCAATGACAACCAAAGACCGATGTTCAAATCATCTCCGGTTTGGGGCAGGTTGATCGACTTCGTTGGATTTGTCGAGCTGTTGCTGTCGTCTTTACTGTCGTCTGAATTCGTTGGATTTGTCGAGCCGTCGTCCTTGCCGTCGTCCTTGCCATCGCTAGAAGGAGTGAAGCTCCAAGCACCCCTAATTACCGTATCTGATGCGATAAGGAAGTCATCTTCTTTATCCCACGACGTAAAGCTCCAAGTACCCGGAACCCCGTCGGCTGTTCCATCGGAAGTTTTCCACGCAGTAGTCAGATTCGGCGAGACGGTTACGGTGTCCTCATAAGCGTACCAGTTATCATCCGTCGGCACCGCCACGTCCGTCGGTGACCCGTAAACTTTATCGCCGGCCACCTCATATTTAACGGAATAGACCTTTTCCCATTGGGCGTATACGACCTTATTTGCGTCCATGATAACGCTGTTATAGCCGTTCAAATCCGGGTAATACCACAAACCGCTTCCGTCTGCCTTTGAGTTCCAACCGATAAATTTATAGCCATCACGATTGAACATGCAATTGGCGGTAGCTGCTTTGCTTCCATAGCCGTACGCAGTGTCATCATATTGATATTCGCCGGACCCATAATTGGCATCGTACACGAGCAGGAACTCTCCGTAGACCGCTTTAACATCCTGGCCCGACTGAAGCTCAAATGATGTTCCGTCGGATTTATTTGTTGTAGGGATAAACAAATTACCCTCAACATATCGGTCGTCTTCCATATCCTCAAACCACCCGATATGCTGGATCTTTTCGGGCATACTCAGCGTAAAGTCATATCCTTCGATCGGGCTCAATATCATGTAGCCCGGACGTATGGGAGCAAGCGCATTATAAAGTTCCTGCATTCCGCCAGATATGTAATACGGATTTTCGCAAAGAACAGCATCGTTTACTTTGCGCAGCGTGGAGCCGTTGTTATCATCTGAAGCATAAACATCATCCCCGCTTGTACCTGCAAGGTTGCCGTAAACGTTTCCAAGCAGCGTATACGGATATCCGCCTGTTGTATCAACACCGCCGCCATTCTCACCGGCGGCGTTCAGTGTAATCGTACCGCCGTACATATAGAAAGTGTTGTCACAGCAATCGGTAGATACGGCTCCGCCATTTTTCTCCGCTACATTCCTCGCGATAACTCCGCCGTACATTGTCATTGACGAACAGGCAGTGTAAACTCCGCCTCCGTTGCCAGTGGCAAAGTTATCTGTGATGGAACCGCCATACATGGCAAAGTGGATTCCGTCATCGCCGCAGGTCAGAGAAACACCGCCTCCGT
>CAVIKF010000024.1:0-13347 GCA_963643505.1 Eggerthellaceae bacterium | reverse complement strand
TGTCGGTGGCGTGCTCGTACGTTTGGTTAAAACCTTGGGGCCCAGCGAGGGCAAGCCGGCTTTTTAGCGATAAATTTGCGCTCAATCATCTGTAGATGACGGATCTGTCTATCATGGTCCGAAACCATCTCGCTTTCCTACAAACCAAACAGTGCGGCCAGCTTCTCGAAGAACGTTTGCTGTGGCTCGACCGATTCGGCCGATTCGGTCGAATCGCCAGCGGTATCATCGGCGCCATCATCGGCCGCCACTTTGCCGGTCTGATAGACGAACTGCACGATTTCTATGCTGCCGGTTTCCCCGTTTACGAAATCTTGTTGCTGAAAGCTCGGGTTCAGATAATCTGCAAGCTCGTCTTTTACCTGAGCGAGCGCCTTTTGGCCGATACCGTTGGTTTGCGAAGCCAGCTCGCTTGCCCCGGAAGACAGCGTTGAAACGCCGCTTTCAAACGTTCCATATTGGCTGGCCAGCGTACCGACGCCTTGCGTGTACTGCTCCACGCCCTGTTGCAACTTCACGTATGCGCTCGATGCTTGCGCAAGGCCGCCGCTCAATTGGCTGGTTGCCTGAGCCAACGCTGCAACACTAGTGGAAGAGCTCTCGTCGGCAGCCGAAGCGATGCCTTGGGCAATCTGCTCGTACGAACTTGACGCGCCCGACAGCGCCTGCGATGCTCCTTGGCTGCCGGCCTTGGCTGCAGCTGCCGACACCAAAGCCTCGGTTGCAGAAGTTGCCTGGGCCTGAGCAGATACAACCTCGCTCGAAGTTGCTGCGCTGCTAGCCGCCTGCGTCGCTGCACTTTGCGCTGCCTGCGCGCTTGCCTGCTGCATGGCCGTCTGCTGATCGCAGCCTTTAGCAATCGCCTCCACATAGGCCTGCGCGAATGCGGGCGCATATGCTTTGGCAAATGATTCAGCATAAACCTGTGCAAACGCTTCGCTTGCAGCAGTGGAAGCAGACTGACAGCTTGCCTGCGCTGCGTCAACATCAATCGCAGCCGCCTGCTGGGCATAGGACTGAGCCTGCTCGTTCAATCCGCTTTGATATTGCTCAGAACCTGCGGCAAGCTGCTGCATGCCGGGCAGAAGCGATGCCGAAACGGCTGTATCAACTTGCTGCGCACCACTCACCAAAGAGTTCATGACGCTGGCGAGATCCGCTGTACCTTCGTTGAGCGTTCCGTTCATGCTAGCCAATGAATCAAGCGCATCGCCTACTGTTGTCGTGCCGTTTTTTACCTGTGTTGCCCCATCGGAAAGTTCTTGCGTTGCGCTCTCGAGGTCTTTCAGGCTATCGGTAGCACTTGCAAATTGAGAGTCGTCAACCTCGATGGCCATAGAAAGCGGCACGCCAACAATCTGCCAGCCGTCGAACTCGAAATTGTTCACGTCGGCTTCGACTTCACATACCGCGCTCTTGCCGGGCAGCACCATGAACGTGGTCTGAGTTTCGCCAACAGCCTGCGCCGTCGTCCCCGAATTGCTCGTCACGTTCCAAGCGTTCTCAGAATCGAGGCTCGCCGTCGCCTGCACCAGGTAATTCTTCGCGTAAGGCCCGCTACACGCCTCGTTAGGGGAAATGCACAACGCGATCTTCACGTGCCCGCTCTTGCCTGCAATTGCCTCGGCGGAAAGCTCTTCGCCATCAAGATAGTAGGTGGCTTCGATGTTCCAAGGCGTCGCCGTGCTTGCCGAAAGATTGCCCTGATACGAATAACTTTCCGTTTCGCTTGTAAAGCTTGGGTTTGAAGTGGAAAGCCCCTGGACCCCGCTTAAATTTACGGTCGAGGCGTATTCTCCTGCATCTGTGATGGTCGCACCCTGCGCATCGTCAAACCGGTTCACTACATACACGCCTTGTGCTTGGCCATCATCGGTGGCTTTTACATACACAACTTGGCTCTTTTTGGGATCGTCATCCGAGCTATCGGCATATGCCGCACCCACAGGCATTGCCATTTGCGCTACAAGCGCTGCGCTTATGCAGACGCCAACAGCTGCTCCGCCTGCCCGGCGTCGATGGGGATTGGTTGCAACATTTCGTCCCGTGTACACATGCATTTCTATCTAACTCCTTAATTTGTTGTAGACAGCGCGCTATCGTGCGCTGGCACTGATGCCGATACGGTTGCTTGTGGGTTCGGGCGCACCAGGATCTGCAAACTGCGCCTTCATCGTGGTCTTTCTGATTACGGGATCGAGCAGATACAAGAACCCAGGCAAGGCGAATAGCACGGCAAAAAGGGACAGCAACACGCCAACGCCGAGGTAGTGCCCAAGCATGGCAAGCACGCCATGCGATGAAACGAACGACAGAATAAATCCGACAACCATGAGAACCGTTCCCGACGTGAGCACAGGCACCGTTACCGCCTTGATGGTCTGGCGCACTGCAGCCTTCTTGCCCATGTTTCGCCGACATTCCAGATAGCGATCGCTGAGCAGGATGGCGTAGTCTACGGTGACGCCTAGTTGCACCGTGGAGACGATCAGATACGAGAGATAGAACAGCGGATCGCCGGTGAAGTACGGCACGGCGAAGTTCACCCAAATTGATGTTTCGATAACGAAAACCAAAATCACGGGAAGCGATATCGAGCGCGTGGCTAGCAGCAACACAACCAGCACGGCCACAACCGCAATGATGTCAACCAAGTCTTTGTCTTCGGTGATGGTCGAGCGCAAATCGGCCGTGGAAACGCCTTCGCCAGCCAGCTTGCACGCATCGGGGTAATAGCGATCGGCCACCTCCCGGATGCTGTTCACCAGCGAAAAGGTAGCATCGCCCTCGTAGGCTGCCTCGACGCTTATCACCATGCGCGAATAATTGTCGGATTCGAGAAGAGAAAGCGTATCGGCATCGAGCATGCCTTCGGGCAACAATCGCGAGGCGGAATCGACGTAAGAGATGACCGATTTCACGTTCGGCATGGCCACGAGGCTATCGGAGAGCTGCTTTTCGGAATTCACGTCGCCGCGTGGAACCATCAGCACATAGGTATTGCACTGACCGAAAACGTCTTCTATGGCCTGCGTGTCCTTGCCGTATTGCGTCTCTCCGCCAAAGATATGCGACGAGCCGTAGTAATAGCTTATGTCCTTAGACGTGGACGCTAGGTAAGAGGGCAAGGGTAGCAGCACGAAAACGCACGCGATAGCCACGCAGCTAGCGCATACGGCACGCGCCAAACCGTCGAGTCCGACCACGAACGAGCGGTGACGCAGCTTTTCTATGAAGCCGTTGCATACCACCAGCAGCCCAGGCACGAACGTGAACACGCACACCAAGCTGATAAGAATCCCCTTCGCCAAGGCAAAGCCTAAGTCGGGTCCTATCTTGAACTGCATAACGGTGAGCGCCAGAAAGCCGATGATAACCGTGCAACCGCTTGAAAGAATCGCCGTCGACGACTTGCAGAGCGCATCGACCATGTCCTCGGCAGCCGTGGCACCGACCCCACGGCACTCTTCGAAACGATGCAGCAGAAACACCGAGAAATCCAGCGCGATGGCAACTTGCAATATCGTGCCCGCGGCATCGGTTACAAAACTGATCTCTCCAAACATGAGATTCGTGCCGGCATTGATGGCAACGGAGACGCCCAAACCGGCAAGCACCAGAATGGGCAAGGCCCACGAAGTCGTAGTAAGCGCCAGTACGAGCAAGATAAACGCGATGGCTGCAATGGTGATGACGCCGATTTCTTGCACGGTCGACTCGGTGGCGTAGGCCGCGGACACGGCCGATCCCGTGAGCGCGGCATCGTCGCCCAGCTGCTCGCGCACGGCCGAAACCGTCTGTTGACGCGTCTCGTCGTCCACCGTCACCGTGTAGAGCGCATAGCCGTCCTTGTAATAGCTATCGACCGTGTCGGCATCCTGCATCTCAAGCGGAACTAAAATACTGCCTGCATCGTCGAGCCAGGTTACATCCTCGACGCCTTCGATGGCTAGCAACTGACTCTTAATGCTAACGGCCTCGGACACACTGCTCGCAGGCACCATGACTCGCATGTTGGGTATGGCTCCGTCGAATTCTTCCTTCATGGTATCGAGTGCTACCGTCGAGGCGGCATCGTCGGGCAGATAATCGTTCATGTCGTAATTCACGGCCACGAATTGCTTCATCACCAGGCAAATCACCGTCAGTGCTAAGAAGATGCAGATAATCGGAATGCGCTTATCGACGATCCAAGTAAATAACCGTCGCTTAAATGTTAGGGCTTTTCCCATTGCTTTTTCTCCCACATATGTTTAAAATTCGACACATATCGGTTTTTATGTCTTCAGACAGGATACGCATAGTACGACGGTCGCGCAATCAGTAGTTTTCGCGGATCTGTATGAAAACCGACATCGCCTCAGGAATTAATGGTTTTTGTTAGGAGGGCATATGGGACAGAAAGCGGAATATCGCAGTGCGATTCGCTCTCGGCGCATGATTCGGGAGGCCTACATGGCGCTACTCAAGGAGAAAGACCTGTCAAAGATCACAGTGACCGACATCGTTAATCGCGCAGACATAAACCGCACGACGTTTTACGCGCACTACCCCAACGTGCGTGGTGTGACGGAGCAGATCGAAAACGAGATTATCGAGAAGATGCTCGAGATACTGAAGGAATTCGAGTTCACCAGCTTTTTCCGCAATCCAGGGCCGCTCCTGCTGAAGCTCGGTCGCTATCTCGAGGAAGATGCAGACTTTTACCGCACGCTGATTCAGGCCGAGGGCTCCGAGGAGTTCATGGAGAAGCTCAGGCGCATGTTTGTCGAGCACATAATCAACGACAGCGATATCCCCGACGACCTGCGTCGTTCGAAGATGGCGAAAATCCGCGCAGGTTACTTCGCAGGAGGAATAGTTAACCTCTACAAGCAATGGCTTTGCGGTGCGCTCGACTGCGAGCTTGATGACATAGCATTTGAGGTTGCCAACCTATTGCAGCTAGAAGCGCAAGAGCTTTCGAAGTGGGAATAATTGGTGGAGTCTCGGACGTGATATCGAACAGCGTTGGAGATCAAGTTGACAATTCCCAGGTCAAGCTTTGCGCAAAAGCCTCAGTGCAAATAACGACGCTTACCTGGGGGAACGAATCATGTGCATATGCCGGGACAGATTAGGGCACTTCCGAAGTCCCGGGGACAGAAATTAAAACTCAACGCTCGATAAGGCGCTGAGTTTACGATTGAGTTTAAGTTTTTATCCCAAATTTGTCCCCGCGTTTTCGCGTTTCCGAAGGTCAGCGCAATTCGGCTGATTTCGGCACCCCAACAAGGCATACAAATACGCAAACCTCCGACTTTCGCAACCATTGAGTGGGAATAGGCTTTTTGAAGCTCTTTTGGCGCAGTTTAAACCATCTAAGGTTCATATTGAACATTGTTCTAAACGCTTATGGTTTTAAGAGTGTTGGCCACGCTATATTAGCTATTGGAACCTTCATGCAGATGTACCTATAATCTGCAATCGTTTTCATCTGTAATCCACCTATTGCTTGGTCCCTGATGCATGATTGTCATTGCTTAATCTATCGCTATTCGTTAGAATACGTTATATGAATCAGTACATCCAACATACAGAACACGGCTCGGTGAAAGCAACGAATGTTGCTAGCTGGGCGTTGTCTCACGGCATTGGCAAACTGACCACCGAAGAGATAGCACATCTCATAGGAGTGCCCGCCAACCAGGTGTCTCAGCGCATGGCTCCGTTACGCAAGAGGGCAGAGATCTTCTCGCCGGCACGCGGGCTTTGGATTCCCGTCCCCGCCGAATACCAGACTTGGGGAGCACCAGACCCCTTCGCCTACGTCGGCGAGATAATGGCCTTTTTGGATGTCGACTATTGCATCGGCTGGCTGTCATCGGCAGCGTTTCACGGGGCGTCTCATCATGCCGCCCAGACCTTCCAAGTGGCAGCGAGCCGCCATGTCCAGGACAGGACGCTTGGGCGCTCCCGGCTACAGTTTCTTACTCGCAGCTACGTCAACGAAGTGACCACCTCCGAGAAAACTTCCACATGGTCAAGCGCAAGGGTCGCATCGGCGGGTACCACCATGCTGATGGCCGCAAGTGACATGGACATCTGCGGAGGACTCGACAACGCGGCCAACATCGTCATCGAGCTTGCCGAGGAAAACCCAGGGTTTGCCTACGAGCTCGCCAAGGACATGCACCTTTTCCCCGATGCTGCCGCGCGCCGTGTTGGATGGATACTCGACGCGTTCGGCAATGGGGCACCGGAAGAAGTAGAACAGTACTGCGCTTCCCTTCTAAGCTCACCCTCTTTCCTCTCGCCCAACGCTGAAAGAACCGGCAGACTCGAGCCGAAATGGGGTCTCGTCATTAACCAGGAGGTATATCCGGACATATGATACGCAAAAGCGATATTATTCAATGGGGCGTCGACCACCCATGGCAAAACGAAAACCAGATTGAGCAGGATCTCCTCCTCTCACGCGCGATGATTGAGATTGCGAATGACGAGCTGCTTGGGCATGAGCTCGTCTTGAGGGGCGGCACCGCCTTCCATAAACTTTTCCTTCCAGAGCCCTACCGCTACAGCGAGGACCTCGATTTCGTGAGGACGACAACCGGCGGCATCGGAGATGTCATGAAAAGTCTAACCGCACTGGGCGGAGAGCTTGGCTTCGATGTGCGCACCAAGATGGGCAAGTTTCCGAAGGTTTACTGGCGCTTCACCTTCGAAGACGGGAAGCCGGGCAAGATCAAAATCGAGATCAACACGTTTGAGCGTTCGCCAATGCTGCCCCTTGTCAACGTCTCCCATTCTGTATCGAGCCCGTTCTACACTGGCGAGGCGGCAATCCTCACATTCCATGCGGAGGAATTGGTTGCGACCAAGCTGCGGGCCCTCTACCAGAGGAAGAAAGGCCGCGACCTGTACGATCTTTGGCTTGCGCTGACCGCTCTAGAACTCGATCCGAACGAAATTCTTGAGGCGTTCCCCGCTTACCATCCCGAGGGCCTAAGTGGTGAGCAGATAATCGATAACCTCAGAATCAAGCTTAAAGACAAAGAGTTCTGCAACGATGTCAACGCTATGATTAAGGCGAGCGCGCCAAAATACAATCCTCAGGTTGCAGGCGAATTGATAATTGAGAAGCTTCTGTTGCCGTTATGTCAAAATCCCGAGCGAATTGCCACGTGCTAAATCTAGGTCCACCATTCAGTGAGGAAAGTTTTTGAGTGCAGCCCTAGAACAACTCGGCCGCTCTTATGCTCTCGTTTATTCGCCTGTCGCGGGTTCACCGGAATGGACCCCCTTGGCATTTCGCGTCGCGCGAAAGTTCGGAAAATTACGTTTTGAGTTTGACGAAAAGTAAAGACTTTTTGACGATTTACCTGCACTCTTGCGATTTTGCGAGTTTAAAAATGAATGATATTCCCCCAGCTAAACACAGTAAAACCCCTCTGCTGCCTCCTACTTACCAGAGGGGGTTTTAAACCTATGTAAACCTTTTTATGACGTCTTTATTTTTCTTCGATTGTAAGTGCGGCGCATAGTGTCCGCAGTCCAGTTGTTTACGTAATTGGGATTTTCGCGTTCAAATCGATGATGGATACCGACCCAATCAACACGCTTACCATGCATGGGTAAACCGTCCTTGGCTCCCAGGGCATCAACCCAATTCACCATGTAGTCAACCAATGCGCTCCCGGCTCGTTCGCGTTTTCTTCCGTCTGGACCCGGCTTTGCAGTAGCGTACTTGTTGCCGTCGATAGTGAACAGCGGCTTTCCAGCAGAGGTGTTCCGCGCCCTCATCTCCTGCCAGCAATCACGGAGAACCTTCTCTTTTGGCTTTGCCCCACGAACACGGATGTTCCAGCCGTCCGTCTTGGTGATGCCATATGCGATACATAAATCACCACTTGGCATTCTTGTCCTTTTTGCATACAGCCCAGTTGATGAAACAACTGCCGAAAGCGCCGTTCCAGGAAGACCTGTTGCCTCAAAATGCTCATCAGCAAAAGGGATTTGTTCATAGACGCCGAGCAGAAAAGCTTCTATTGCAAGCTCATGAATGAGAACATTGTCGGTCGCGAAATGCACGAGAAGGGCGAGTCTGAACGCTGGATCGCACTTCATAAACTCAGCGCCAAGGCATCCGGGTTTTCTCGGGTTTCCATACAGGAACATCTCGACGGAATCCTTCGCCAAGCCAGGATACAAAGGAAAGTCGATATGGGTTCCCGACCATACCGGAACCGCCTTCGAGCCGACCATCTCGCCATCATCGGATATGAGCGGAGCGTAAAGCGGAAGCTGCGACCCCTTGTCTATCACGCCTGCGTTGCCATCAATCAGTTTGCCAATCATTTCACCAAGCGACATCCCTTTTTCAAAACCGAAGAGTTCCCTTCGGTCATCGGCGAAGTCCATTTTCAAGGAAAGTAAGAAACCGTCATCTTCCATTTGAAGCGCCGGGTAATCGCGCAGCGTCTCTTTCATCGAACCTCCTTAGCGGACATTTAAGAATACATCGCTATTGTACCGTTTAGGTATACCAATTGCAATTACTATTCCGTTTATAGAGTTCCTCCTTACAAATTTACACACCATCGAAAGGGGATTTAATTGAACGACTGCATTTCAAACAACAAGATTAGCGATAACGCCTCTCATCGAATCAAGCCAGAGCGCCATGCGCGCGATGTATTTCATGCATGGATGCTTGAAGACGCAAAATATGCAGGGCCTCTCGATATGCCAGTTCTAGAGCCTGTTTGTGCTAACCCCGGGAAAATCATTGCGTTTTCAGATGCCATGAAACCGAGTTGTTCCGACTTCAATCAGGTCGTTCACTTTTTCGAAGACGACTGCGTTATCGAACGCTTCTGGAACAATCCACGTGCGTATTTTCCCAAACTAAGCAAGTTTCAGGGCACCATAGGCCTTGATTACAGCGTTGGCTGGAATTTTCCGAATGCGTTGAAGCACTACAACTACTTCAGAAACAACACATGCACCTATTGGATGCAACAGAACATGACGCTATGCATACCGCAAGCTAGATGCGAAGTAGACAATTACAGTTCTGTTCTTGCGGGCCATCCAAAGCATTCAACAATAGCCATTGGAGCACGTGCGATGGTTCGAAACAAAGAGGACCGCGCGGTGCTGGTTCAATCAGTGAAATCTATTGTTGACTTTCTAGAGCCAATAAATCTGCTTTGGTACGGAAGTATGCAATATGGTGTTGCTGACTATCCAATCGAGAAAGGCATACCAATATCCGTATATCCCGGAAAAGGTCGGGGGGATTTTGCTCAACTTGTCGGAGAGAGAGTCCTATAATGGGTGGTCATAGTGATAAGAGCTTGTTCCCCGGAATTACCACAAGCAGGAATGCGGCCGACCAGAGCATATCTTTCGAAAGAGGATTGGGGCCTTCGGCAATCGAGTGCATTACGCCCACTTCAGCTGGCTCTATGCGTGATGAGCTAATGAACCAAGCCACCACTGACCAGGTAAAAAAGCTTGTGAGTGAGTTGTATCGGCCTCAAGCAGAAACAGGCGACGGCGGTACGGCCGATGCTATCCGAGAGCAGTTTCGCACTGGCAACCTCATTGGCGGAAAGGACCATATACGCAAAGGACACGAGCGCCTGAGGCAGATTGAAAAATTACTTGCAAAATTACCGGATCATCCCGACAGACCCCTTCTCGAACGGTTACGGGATGACCTCAAGGACGCTTTAGGAGGAGCATAATGAACGAACGAGACCTCAATACCGCTCTGCTTGAAACATTTCCAGAGCTTGAATCAGAATTTGAAGAATACACGGCATGGCAAGACGGAATGGATACCGGTGCATTTCTCACCTATGAAGACGTTTTAAGGCCTCATATAGAAAAGGCCGTAATGCGCAATGATGGGCATTTTGCCGAACGTGCTTTTGAGTTTATCGAGAAACTTTACCTCTCGGGCGATAAATACGCAGTCAACGTGGTCACCGTCGGCATTCTCGAGGGCCTTAAGGCTAATTGCAACAACGAATTAGTCCGCCCCTACCTCAAAGATGCCACCAGACGCGAATTCGATGAGTTAACGTACTAACCCAAACCCATTTACAAAATGTAAGCTTGCGAGTGATCGCCGAAGAAACCTCAGGCTTTCATCACCATTGAGTGGGAATAAACAGTCGAACAATTGTTCTATTATTTAAGATAGTTTTCGTTGGTTTTGCAGCGACTGCAAAAGGTCTCTATAGAACTTTGAACCCGCAAACCACCGAGCAACATTCACAGAAAATGTTGGACGCACTGCCCCTTCCGTAATTCGGGAGGGGCTTTCGTTTGCGCAGGTAGACATGGCAGATTTAATGATTCATTCTTCCCCATACCCCCTTACAACGGTTTGAGTCACGCAATAGAAAGTGCCACTTTGTTCTGTTGCTTTTGATGCATTTGCTGCGTTTACTGTGCAAGATTTGCGAAAAACGTAAGTGTTGCTACGTCAAGTGTGCAAGATTTGCGAAAAACGTAAGTTTTTAGCAACTAGGCGCGGTAAATTACGATTTCGACTTACGAAAATCGTAAATCTTGCGCAGGCTGATGCACGCGACTTACGAAAATCGTAAATCTTGCGCACCCACTAAGCAAAAGTTATGCATATCGTAAATTAGTACGCGTTAGAAGCAATACATAAGACTGCATGGAGTGTAGCGCGAAGTGACGCATGTAAGGTGGCTACATACGCCATCAATCTTGCGCATGTCTGTAAATCCAAATTGCCATAGGGCGTAAATTTAAATTGTCCTGTGGCGTTAGTTATTTTGCGCGTTTCATAGTTACCTTATTTTGTCTGTTTGCTCACGCATGTTAACATCTCTCGTTAGCTTGATGCGATATGCGTTATTGACAATACAATCAACGATGCCTTCAGCCAATGTTCCTTTGCACAATCTCTCAAGCTATCTCTACTTTTAGGTGCAATATTGCTTGTGCAAATATGCAATTTAAACTTATGTGTGAGTGTAAGATTGGTTGTGTATGCAGTGGCTGGTTTTTCGCGCGAAGCGTGGTTGAATTTTAGAATAACGGAAACATGTAACAACAAATTTGCCTTTTGCGAGATGGAACGAGGTGTTTGATGACAAGGTTTTAACTGGTGCGATTGTTGACAGGATTGCTCACAAAGCACATGTGCTTGACATGACAGGAGAAAGCTATCGGGTTTTAGAAACGAAGGAGTGGTTGGAAAAGACAGAAGACAAATAAGGTGGATTTGCAGGCTAGGAAGTGGTCCGTTTTTAAAGCGAAATTTTTTTATTTTTGAACCAATTTTCTATTGAAATATACAACCGGGAGGCAACACCGAACCCTCCAAGCGTTGGGTCGACGACTACTCAACAGTCTGGGTGGAAGACTCCCCCGCCTGGACCAAGCGAGTCCCGGTTTACGGATATAAGGAGCGCAGCGTCTGCAACGTCTGCAGCACCGACATCACCGGCAACGTGTCGGCCCACGCCAAGGCCCACATGCTGGCCGGCGTGTTTTTTACAACCAAAGTCTTTTGGATTTCACGGTTTAATTTTTTCGGGTTTCACGTCTTAGGCAAAGACGCCGCCCTCTCGCTTCCTAACCTTCCGATCTGCCCATCATGAGGGCTTCCTCGAACCTCCTGCTCTGTCCGCCGAACTCGACAAGGCGCCCATGGTGCATGATGCGGTCTACCGTTGCCGTGGCGAGGTGCGTGCCACGATGTCGCCGGGCCTCGTGGCATCACTCGACGCGATGGACAAGCCAGACAGACAGGCATTGCTTAAGGTGCTGCGAAATGTCAGCGCCGATTGCGGCTACGAGGCGACGGTTAAGGCGATGGAGGTGCTTTCCGGCAAGCCCGGAATCCCAAGCGAGGCGGACGTGGCGTTGGCGGCATCCGACGCATCGCACTTTCGTTGCAATCGATTATGCAACGAAAAGAAATCGTTGTATAATCGTTGCAAACGATTCAGCGAGAAGGAGGCCTCTATGAAGGAAAGCCGCACCCTCGAGTTCAAGTCCGAGGTCACGAGGGGGTTCCTGAAGACCGTGTCGGCATTCGCCAACTTCGGGAAGGGATCGATTCTCTTCGGGGTTGACGACGACGGCAGGGTGGTCGGCCTCGACGATCCGGCCTCCTCGTGCCTCGACATCGAGAACCGCATAAACGACTCGTTCGACCCCAGGCCGAGCTTCAAGCTGAAGGTGAACGAGGACCGCACTGTCGAGCTCGTCGTCGAAGAGGGCCACGATAAGCCGTACCTGTGCGGCGGAAAGGCGTACCGCAGGTCCGACACCTCTACGGTCGAGGTCGACAAGCTCGAGCTGAGGCGCCTTGTCCTCGAGGGGCAGAACCTTGATTTCGACGAGGTGCCGTGCCGAATCGGGGAGCTGTCGTTCACGCGCCTCGAGGCCATGCTGAAGGAGAGCGTGGGCATCGCCTCCCTGTCCGAAGACTCCCTGAGGACCTTGGGGCTGCTCGGGAAAGACGGGTACAACAACGCGGCCGCGATCCTCGCCGACACGAGCCCCTTCCCGGGGGTCGACATCGCGGTATTTGGTGAGGACGAGGACATCATCCTCGACAGGGCGCAGGTCAGCGACAAGTCGGTCCTTGATTCCCTCGCCGCGGCGATGGAGATCTATGAGAGCCGCTGCTGCTACGAGAAGATCGACGGGGCGCTCAGGGAGAAGGTGGAGACGGTTCCGCGCAAGGCCTTCCGCGAGACGGTCGCGAACGCATTGGCGCACAGGGCATGGGACGTTCCGGCCCCGGTGAGGATCTCGATAAAGCCGAGCAAGGTGGAAGTGCTGTCGCCCGGCGGGCTCGTGCCAGAGATGGCGGTCGAGTCCTACCTCGACGGCCGCTACTCGATGCTCAGGAACCCCACTTTGGCCGAGGTTTTCTTCAGGCTCGGAATCATCGAAAAGTTCGGCACGGGCATAGCGAGGATCAAGCGCTCCTACGAGGGCACCGACAGGAAACCGACGTTCGAGGTGGAAAGCGACTTCATCTGCGTCACCCTCCCCGTGCTCGATCAGGCGAGCCCGCTCGGCGGCGACGAGCTGCTGGTCTTTTCCAAGATGCCCAGGCACCAGCTGTTGTCAAGGGCCGACATAGACCGGCTGACGGGATTCGAGAAAACGAAGACTATCCGAATCCTCAACTCGCTGGAGGCAAAGGGGCTTATCGAGGCCATCGGCAAGGCCAGGGCGCGCAAGTATTCGCGATTGTAGGCTCGCGGGTGTTCGCAACTGGAATCTCTCGGCCGCAAAACCCCAGGTAGAGAGTGAGTTGAGCTTTCACCGCCATGACCCGAAAACTAAAACCGCAGGTCA
>CAVIKF010000023.1:0-14141 GCA_963643505.1 Eggerthellaceae bacterium | reverse complement strand
CGGGCGGACGAAGGCGGCGCGGATCTCAGCTATGTAGAGGCGGTGGTAGCCCTCCTCGGTGTACCAACGTTCACACACGCTCGGGGAGCAGAACGTATTCTGGGACAATTCCTGCGAACAAACCGTCTCGCAAAATAAGACGGCTTGCGACTCCTCGATAAAGGGGGCGTGGAGGTGCTCGTCGATGCCGTGTTTCGGGTTGTGCGTCACCTCAGCTCCGCACCAACCGCAGGTAAGACCGGCGGCCTCGATTTTGTCGGGCACATCCCAGCCATGGGTGGAGCCGAGGAAGGCTTTTGCCTTTTGCAACTCATTGGGCAAGAAACACAAGTTGAAGAACGGTTGTGCATCGAGGATGTGGCGGGTGTGGCGGTACTCCTCACCGCGCACCACGACAAAGGCCACAGGCTTGTTCCACATCACGCCGAGCCCGCCCCATGAGCAGGTCATAGCGCCGATTTCTCCCTCCGGTTCGCCCGCGACAAGCTCCATCCAATCCTTGCCGATTGCCTTGAACGGGGAAAGCTCCAACTCGTTCGGGTCGATTTGGTCAAACCCTTTGAGCTTCATGATCATAATGCGTCTCCTTTTCGTGCCCGACCTGCTTGCCGTTAGCGCCATTATACTACGCTGGGGTTGTTTCCCGGGGCCAAGGTCAGGCTGAGCGTCTTGATAGCCGACCCAGAGCCACGACGGAGGCAATCGTGAGTGCCATCAGAGCCGCCACACCGACAAACATCGGCATGTAGCTTTGGGTTGCGTCGATGATTGTTCCCCAGATGAGGGCGGCTGCGGCGTTGGAGACGCTGGCTACCATCGATACCTTCGCGTAAATCTTGGCATAATCCTTGTTGCCGAACGCATTGCGCGTGAACAGCGGCATCATGACGTTCGTGATCCCGTAGTAGGCACCGAACAGCACCGCCGCCGCGTAATAGGCAGGCGCGCTTTCAGCGAAGAGTGCGAACAACGCGATGCCCGCGATGCCCATCAGCAAGGTGACGACGGTGCTTGTCTGGGGTTTTGCATCTCCCACCGCTCCCAAAGCGAGCTTCGATATAGTTTGGCCGGCCATCGCAGCGCTTGAGGCCGTAGCTCCCAGCAGGGGTAGGGCCGCGCCGACCTGGAGCGTGGTGGCGTAGCTGGGAATCATGAAGTAGACGTACATGCCGATGTTGAGGAAGAAGCATATGGCGCAGATGAGCAGGAACGCGGGCGTTCGGTAGGCCTCGCTCGCCGCGACGCCTCGCTCGTCGCTTGCTTCGACGTTGCCGATCGTCCCTTTGTCGCCCACGGGTAGCAGCCCTTTGTCGGAGGGGTGGCTTCGAACCATGAGCAACGTCACGGGAATCGTACACGCAGAGAGGGCGGCGAAGACGAGATAGGTGGCGGACCATCCAATCGATTGGATGAGCACGCCTCCAACGGAGGACCACACCACGCCCCCGACGCCGGTGAACGCCATGGCTAGGCCCAACATCGCGCTGCCTCGCTTGGAGAACCAACGGTTGATGAGGGTGGAGGGTGCCAAGAACAAAAGCATGGCGATGCCGATTCCCATGGCGAACGCCGCGACGTAGAACTGCCAAAGCTCGGTCATGCGGGAAAGCCACACGAACGCGACGACGATGATGGCGACCGCACCGGTGAGACACAGTCGCGCATCCTTGTTGTTGAGCAGTTTGCCCAAGATCGGCAAAGATACCAACGCGGCAACCCAGATGAACGTCGTGTAGTAGCTGAGCATGCCTTTTTCCACGCCCAAGCTCTCTGATACGCTGGGGTAGAAGATGCCGGCGCAGCTCAAGCCAAGCGAGAGCGGCACGAAGCTCGTGATGACCAAGGCGGCCACCACCAGATATCCGAAGTGTACGCCCTTTCCGTTCGTCATCGCCGATGTGGGACCCTCTCCCATAAAGCTCCTCCCAACGTTTATCGGATATTTAATAACCGATAATAGAATAATCGTTGTGGCAGGGCAAGGGTGGGCATTATACTTTTCCAAAACGAAGTCGCGTTCACGGAAGAGGGGGCTTGTCAGCATGGAAGGGCACCAAACGCCGCTGGCGAGCCAAGCGCCGCAGGCAGGCCAGGCGCCGCTCACGGACCAGGCGCCGCTGGCGAGTCAAACGCCGCTGGCGAGTCAGGCGCCGCTGGCGAACTTTCATTATCCTCTCTATGCCGAGTTGCCCAACCAACTCCTCTTCATAGGGCAGGTTGTCGACTTCGTGAACGAGGTGCATATCCCTCTCTCTCCGCGCGCCAAGAATGGCAAGGTCTTTACCGATGCCATGGCCACGAACTATGTGAAGCGCGGCCTCACTCCGCCGGCCATCGGGAGGCGCTACGGCAAGGACCACCTGGCGCTCATACTGTTTGCCTCCACCGCGAAGCTGTGTTTTTGCGCCAACGACGTGATGGAGTTGGCCCACGAGCTGTTCCCCGACGGCATGGTCGCAAAATCCCATGACGAGTTCGCGTGTGCGATTGCAGCGGAGTTAAAGCAGCCAGGCAGCGCAGGAACGTCCGCTCTCGCGTTCGTGGCGCGTTCGTTCGTGGCGCGCTGTGCCACATTCGAGTGCTTGCACGCAGGGAGTTGAACAGGGGACGCGCGTGAACAGGGCGTGAACAGGGGACGGGCGTGAACAGGGGACGGAGGAGTGTTCAAATGGCAGCATGGAGTTCAGCGCGAGTTTACGCTCGAAAGCCAACACAAGGTGACTCGCAAGGCGACGCGCAAAAGACAACACGAGAAGCCGCACGCACAACAATACGAATTTTGTTTGTTTGCCACGGCAACATTTGCAGAAGTCCGATGGCGGAGTTTGTCCTGAAAGATATGGTTGCCAAGCGTGGCATTGCTAGCAACTTCGTTATAGAAAGCGCCGCTACCTCTTCCGAAGAAATTGGCAACGACATGTACGCCCCGGCCAGGCGCTGCCTGGACAAGCATGGCATTGCGTACAAAAAACGCGCCGCGCGGCAGCTGTGTGCAGCAGATGCAAACAAATGGGACATGTTCATTGGAATGGATTATGCAAACGTTCGCAATATGGCACGCATTTTAGACAACAGCGATAAAGTTCACTCGATGTTATCTTTTGCAGGCGAAGATGCAGAAGTAGCCGACCCGTGGTATACGGGCGATTTCGATCGCACCTATGCAGACATCGTACGTGGGTGTACCGGACTGCTTGAGTATCTTGGCGTGTCCTAGACTATTGCCACATGAGCAGGGTGCGTGAACAGGGGACGTGCGTGAACAGGGGACGGAGGAGTGTTCACTTTTCGTTATCGATGAAGGCTGAACACTCCTCCGTCCCCTGTTCATACGCGGGGTGTTGAACACTCCTCCGTCCCCCGTTCATACGCGGGGTGTTGAACACTCCTCCGTCCCCCGTTCATACGGGTGCTTTCACTAGCCCAAATACTTAAAATACTTTATATTCCGTATATTGCGATTGTATAAAGTATTTTGTATATTTAGCCGAAATGACATTATATAAAGTATTCTGAATGCCGCGAAAGAGGCTACCATGTGGACTAATGCATATTCATACGAAGAAATTGGCCAATTTTTGCGTGAAGCGCGCAGAGCACGGGGAATTACGCAAGCGGAAATGGCAAAAAAACTTGGCTTTTCAGCTGTAACGCTTTCTGCACTTGAAACGGGCAAAAACGTATCCAGTGTCAAAGTGGAAAACTATTTGCAAATGCTTGGTTACCGTATGGTTATTGTTCCAAAAACCGCCCAGGTGGAGGTAAGCGAGTGAGAACTCTTGACGTGTATTTAGGCGAAGAGCTGATTGGCCAGATCACTGAAAACCGCAAAGGTGGTCGGTTTGAATATAGTGCGAATGTCGTTGCGCGTTTTGCGGGGTGCCCTGTTTTGTCGCTGTCTTTTCCCGTTAAAGCTCGCCCGTTTGGGGAAGAAAAAACTTCGAACTGGTTTAACGGACTGCTTCCTGAAGGAAACCGTCGCGACGAAGTGTGTCGCAGTCTAGGTGTTTCCGTATACGACTGGATTGGCCTACTTGCTGAAATCGGTTGGGAATGTGCCGGCGCTGTGCGCATATTTGAGCGTGGTAGTGCGCAGCGTTACACGGCTGAATACCAACAAATTTCTGCGGGCGAACTGGCCGAAAGACTTTCTTCTATTTCGCAACAAACCGCACAGCCAGACAGTACTCTTTTTCGCATGTCGCTTGGTGGGTTTCAGGAAAAATTGTGCATTGCTATGCCTTCTTTCCCCGAGATTGCAGATCCTACGGAAAGCACCGTTCATGTGAGTGTTAAAGAAATTTTTCTGCCCGTTGGAGATGCGTCAAGCACCCATATACTTAAGCCTGAAAATCCGAGCGCTTACCCTGGCGTTGCAGAATCGGAAGCATGGGCTATGACAGCAGCAAGTTACGCGACAAAGACTGCCCGCGTTGCATTGCTTGACATCAAAAACGCGCCTGCAACTCTTGTTGTTGAGCGATACGACAGGGAGCCTGCCAACGGACCTCAATTTGCTAAGCGGCTGCATCAGGAAGACGCATGTCAGGCATTAGGCCTTGACCCGCGCAATAAATACGCCGCTACAGGCAAGCCCACAGGAAATGATCCAACCTATGTGTCTATTGCGACGCTTCTGCGTAAGTTTTCAGACGATCCAGAACGTGAAATTTCAGAGCTCCTTCGCCAAATGATAGTAAACCTAGCACTGGGAAACTGGGATGCACACGCTAAAAATATCGCATTGCTTTATCGTGAGCCTATGGTTCCTGTACTGGCCCCGCTTTATGATGTAGTGCCCATAGCTGAAATAGAACCGCGCACAGAATTTTTGTCCATGCGCATCAATGGGCATATACAACCCGAACATGTTTCGGCCGCTGATGTTATTGCCGAGGCTGCCAACTGGGGAATTCCAACGGATAAAGCACGATCAGTTTTGGACGAGGTGCTAGTGGGGCTAGAAAACGGCATCTCTTTTGCATCAAAAGCATACCCGCAAGCTGGCAAGCGTCATAAAAAGGCCTCTCTCAGAAGAATTGCACGGTTAAGTGAGTAATCACGCTCAAGCTTGCGCCAGGTGACGCTCTTGGCTTGAACAGGGTGGCTTGAACAGGGGACGGAGGAGTGTTCAACCCACAACCTTCATCGATAACGAAAAGTGAACACTCCTCCGTCCCCTGTTCAACTCCCGAGTTGAACACTCCTCCGTCCCCCGTTCAACTCCCCCCCGTTCAACTCCGAGTGTTTGCAGGCAATAATCTCCCAAGAGACAAAATGCTCGGTTAGGAATATACTCACTATTCGCGTAAAAAAGTTGAGATGAACCGAGGATTTATGCCTGAGAAGATCATTTTGTCCGCTGATAGCACATGCGATTTGAGCCCCGACCTCAAGGAGCGCTACGACGTCCATTACTACCCGTTCCACATCATATTTCGCGGGGTGGATTACCTGGACAACGTGACCATCACACCCGACGTGTTGCACAAAGGCTACTACGAGGACGGGAGCTTGCCCAAGACGGCGGCCATCAACGAGGCCGAGTACCTTGAGTACTTCAAACCGTTCTTGGAAGAGGGCTACAAGGTGATCCACTTCAACCTCGGCGCCGCCCTCTCCACCGCCCATGAACATTGCCGCATGCTGGCGGAGAAATTGCCGGGAGTGTATGCCATCGACTCGCGCAATCTCTCGACAGGCATCGCGTTGCAGATCATCCGTGCAGGCGACATGATTGCGCAAGGTAGATCCGCCGAGGAGATCGTCGCCGAGGTCGAGTCCATGCGTTCTCGCGTGCACAGCTCCTTCATCCTCGACACGTTGGACTTCATGGCGGCCGGCGGGCGTTGTCCCAGCGTCGTGGCGTATGCGACGAGCGTCCTCAAGATAAAGCCCGAGATCGTGGTCCACAACAACGACGGCTCTATGAGCATCGGAAAAATCTATCACGGCAAACTCGCGTCGGTTTTTGAGCATTATGTGCGTGACGAGCTTGGAAAATACCCCGATGTGCGGCCTGACCATATCTTCTTGACGAGCTCTGGCGTGGACGACGAGACGCATAGACACCTTGAGGACGTTGTAAGGGAATGCGTGCCCGGGGTGGGGGAGGTCCACCACACCCATGCGAGTTGTTGCATCGCGAGCCATTGCGGCCCCGGCACCTTGGGGGTGCTATTCGTCACGGAATCCTAGCGCGGAGTCCTAGCGCGGAATCCTAGCGCGGAATCCTAGCGCCTTTGGTTGTTTGTCGAGCCTATTCGTCACGGAATCCTAGCGCGGAGTCCTAGCACGCCAACCTCCAGTGCGCCAAGCCCAAGTGATTGCCGATCTTTGGTAGTCACCGAAAATTAAGGGCACCTTTCGCAAAGTTTCATAGACAAGTGCCATCGGAGTGTTCTAGTATCACGTCGTCTTCATAAATTCTGCAAAGGAGACGTTTCTGTTTGTGTCTGTTCTGCCGTTTTTGCGTCAGTTCTGCTTTTTTATTCACCTTAAACCACATAGATAGCCGCGCGAGGCATTGCCTCTCGACTGCGCGAGATCTGCATAGCCTTCGTATGCGGCGTGTCTGTGCCTAGAAGAAAGGAATACCATGGATTTCTTGACCAAGAAACCTGGTCTGCTTATCGTCGGCCTCTTGTGCGGCGTTGGCATGGCCATCCTTGCCGCCACAGGCAACCCTGCAAACATGGCCATGTGTGCCGCTTGCTTCATCCGCGATATGGCTGGCTCTTTGAAGTTGCATGAGGCCGCTGTTGTCCAATATTTCCGTCCCGAGATCGTTGGACTTGTGGTCGGCTCCTTCGTTATCGCCCTTGCTACCAAGGAGTATCGCTCCACTGCAGGCTCTTCCCCGATGGTTCGTTTTGCCCTCGGCTTCATCATGATGATCGGCGCCCTCATCTTCTTGGGTTGCCCTTTGCGCATGGTGTTGCGTATGTCTGCCGGCGACCTGACCGCTTGGGTTGGCCTTATCGGTTTCATCCTCGGTACCGGCACGGGCGCGTTCTTCCTGAAGAAGGGCTTCTCCCTCGGTCGTGAGCATGATACGGGCAAGGTTGCAGGTTCTGTTTTGCCGGTCCTTCTGATCATCGGCTTTGTTATCTCTCTTACCACCACGGTATTTGCGGTTTCTGAGTCCGGACCTGGCTCCAAACAGGCTCCTTGGTATCTCGCGATCACCATTGCCTTCCTCGTCGGTGCTCTTGCCCAAAAGACCCGAATCTGCTTTGCTTCCGGTTTCCGCAACGCATGGCTGCTTCGTGATTTCACGGGTTTGATTCCGGTTGCAGGAATCTTTATCGTCATGGTCATCTACAACGTCGCTACCGGCAACTTCAAGTTTGGCTTTGATGGCCAACCCATTGCGCATGCCCAACACCTTTGGAACATCCTTGGTCTTTACGCCGTCGGTTTCGCGGCCGTGCTCGCGGGCGGTTGTCCGCTCCGTCAGATGATTATGGCTGGTCAGGGTTCCTCCGATGCTGCTGTGACCTTCCTCGGCCTGCTCGTCGGTGCTGCGTTTGCACACAACTTCGGCCTCGCTGGCGTTGCGGCTTCCGCAGCTACCGCTGACAAGGCTGCTGTTGTCGGAGGTCCCGCGGTGGCTGGCCAGATCGTTCTTGTCGTCTGCATCGTCCTTTTGTTCGTCATCGCCGCGGCTAACATTCACAAGAAGAAGGCTGCCGCCGCAAAGCCCGCTGTTGCAGCTCCGGCTGAGACTGCCACGGCGGCAGAGTAGACGGCAAAGTATGTGGCGAAGCGATAATCGCCAGAAGAATCGTTTGCCTAAAGATTCATTTGAGAAAAGAGGATAACTATGATCGAAGTTGACGCACGTGGTCTTTCTTGCCCCGAGCCCGTCCTTTTGACCCTCGACGCAATCGAGGCGGCGGGAGATGAGGCAGTCCTTGTCATGGTGAGTGACACGAACCAGCGTGACAATTGCAAGACCCAGGCAGAGCGCAAGGGAAAGACCGTTACGGTTGAGCAGAAAGGTCAGGACTACTATCTGACCATTCAGTAAGCGACTTGGGTGTCAAGCGACTTGGACGTCGCCATATCCGACTCCCAGAAAGCGGAAGCAGTGTCAAAGAAGCAACCCTATAGTGTGGTGACTTTTCACACGACGGCCCAAGCCCTTGGTTTTAAGGCGCACGTCGTCGAGACGGGGCTGTGTGGACGTTTGGCACCGATTCCACGACAATTGTCCGCTGGTTGCGGTTTTGCGTGGATTGAACCGCAAGAAAATGCGATTGTGCTAGATAGGGCGCTTTCGTGCTACGAACTCGGGTATGAGGCGGTCACGCCGCTTGACTTGTAAAAATCTGCTAAATCTGCCATTTGTATGACAAATTGCGGATACGAACAACAAGGGATGTCCCGTTGACTGTGCCCCCTGCTTCCCGGACGACGAGAGGCAGGGGGCGCTTTTGCAAATACGGTTCTTTGTGTTGACGTGGGTGCCCAGGTGTGCACGTTTCGTGTCCGAGGAGGCTATTGTGCAGTCAAGATCGTCTGGGCAAGATCGCCCGGGCGCGAACGCGTCTCCTGTTTGGGCGGGGCCATTTGGGCAAGGTCGCCCGGGCGCGAACGCGTCTCCTGTTTGGGCAGGGCCATTTGGGTGAGGTTATCCGGGCAAGATCCGTTTGTACGCCTTATGCCAAAGTTCAACTTCGGAGTCGTAGCGTTCGCACACGCGCTTAACCGTTCCTTCTCGTATCAGGTCGCCCCAAGGCACCCGCACTTTCGATCCGGCTTGGATCGTGGGGTCATCGCAAAGGTATTCCCAGGTTCGATTAGGATCTCCAAAGCTTACGGACGCATAGCGACGCTTCTTGCCGAATAGTCCACGGCAGTCCGCGGTTATGTCGCCCTTGATGCGCACGATGAACTCGCCATGGAGCAGAAACGCTCCGTAGTTGTGGTGCTCTTCGCCGATCTCGTCAAAGACGATGCTGCCTTTCTTGCCGTGCAGGCCCGAGGTTGGCTTGTCGGGGTTCTTGACGGGATTCTTGTCTGGATCCTTGCTGTGCAGGCCCGAGGTTGACACGTCGGGGTTCTTGACGGTTACGACGAGCTTTTCGACCAAGCCGCAAAAACCAGCTTCGGGTATGAGCACCGGAAATTTGGAATCGTAACGCGTATTTTCTTTGTCTTCCATGCGGAAGGTGAGCTTCAAGTTGCCTTTCTTCGACGTTTCGTAATCCATGCGGATACGTCGTCCATAGCCGAGCGCAAAACGCAAAAGCGCATCAAAGGAGGCATAGCGCACTTTTTTCGCTGGAGTTTCGTAGCCGCTTTTGGGAAGCACTTCCGCGATCGCCTCATCGATGCTACGCTCTACCTGCTCGTCGCCGTATGCATCGCAACTTTGACGGCGCATACGGATCGCAAGTTTGGCCATGAGATAGTAAGGATATGCGCTACGGGGGCTCTTCGGACGGCCGATTCCGTCGCGATACAGGTTGCCTATGCGCAATGCGATGTCAGCGAACTTGGTACGCCCCCATCCGTGGCAAAAATATCGCAGATTCTCGTTGTACAGATCCCACATGGCATGGCTTGCGATCTCGGTGTCCTTGTGGCACCCCTTGCCCTCTTTGACCATGTCAGCCAATTTGTAGCGCGATTCGTAGTTTCCGCCAAGAGCGCCGAGCGAGAACCAGTAGAAAGCCTTGTCGTAGTCAGGTTCGCCGTTGGTGCAACGACCGTAATAGTAAAGATAGCCAAGGGTGTTGGCATAGAGTGATTTCGGGGCGATCTCCTCCAAGCGCAACAGACAATCGCGCGACCGTTCCCAGTCTTTCTTAAAACCCGCATTCCCATCGCCATAACAGGCATATGCCATCTCATGCAGACCCAAGACGTCGTTTGCCTCGGCAAGCTCGGTGACGAACTTGGTATAGAGCGCCTCGATTGCTTGCGAGCCGAACAGGGATACGGTGTCGTTGTCCCAATAGCGCAAGAACAATCGCTTCTGCTCGTCGTTGAGTTCGCGCTCTATCGGTGGTTTGTGCTCGTCGCGTTGGAACGTTTGGAGCATCTTGAGTATCTGGGGTAAGGTGGGAGCGGAGTCGTCTTGGACCTCAAATCGTTTCATAAGGGCGTCGCGCGCGTCGTCGAAAACGCTGTAGCGGTTCGGAAAGACGGGAATGCGATTACTTTCGAGCCCCTCGTCGGTGCATTCCCAGATGCCAGCACATTCGTAGAGCTCGTCAAACGTCATCCAATACCAGCTTTCTGACGCGCTCTCATCGTCGCGTTCGATTGCGTTTTCGAGCGCCGCGATCAAATCTTCCAAGGTCATCTGGTAATTTTCCACTACCTCATAATTGAGTCGGGGGAAATTGCCGCACTTCTCTTCAATGGTGGTTTCGAATCGTACAAGGGAGCAGATGTCCGCCGAAAAGAGCTTGACGGGAGCAACGTAGGTAAGGGATTTGGGCTTGAAATGCTTCGTTATGACTTCGTCGCCGTTTTGGATCTCTACCTCGATTTTGCCGCCGCCGCAATTGCAGACTTGCCCGTACTTGCCGGCACACTTCCCTTTGTTGACGATCACCAAATCGAACTGGCTAAGGCGTTTTTGGCTAAGGCGTTTTGCCATAGTGGCTCCTCCCATGCTTTTGCCCTGCGCGACGACGACATTGTCATCGCCAAGTTGTTTTGCCATAGTGACTCCTCCCCGGTTTTTGGTCCCAGCTTTTGCCCTTGGCTTTAACCTCGGCTTTTGCCCTTGGCTTTTGCTCCCGTCTTTGGATCACTGTTTTAACCCCCTTTGATGGGCGATTTCTTGAATCTCGGGGCCGAGCTCAATGTTGCCATGACGGCAGTATGGGGGTTCGTGCGTGGTTGCGTGGGGCAATGATGGGACATGACGAAATCTGATAGGAACCAGGCGTCTATTCGCGTTTCGCGCGCGCCCCAGCCGCACGCGCCTTCTGGCCCCAGGCGTCCTGTTGGGTAGTTTGTAAGATTTGTGTCAAGCATGGCATTGTATTCCGCGAAGTCGTGTTATCCTTGCAAAAGTGCTGTTCAGCGGCGAGCAGCGAAGAGGAAGATTCAGAGAAGGTTGCATGAACGCACAGCGTTTAAAGGCAGTTATCCTGTCGCGAAAATTCCATATCGCACTTATTGTGATAGGTGCGTTGTACCTTTCGATCAACGCATTTCATAACCAAGTCTGGTTCGATGAGAGCTATTCCATCGCCATTGCCACTCATTCCTTCACCGACATCTGGACCATCGGCTCAGGGGACGTCCATCCCGTGCTTTTCTACTGGGCTTTGCATGTCCTGTACTTGATATTCGGGTCCAATCTTGTCGTGTACCGTCTATTCACCGTAGCGGGTTGTGTAATGTTGGGCGTTTTGGGCCTGACCCATATCCGTCACGACTTTGACGTGGTGGTTGGTCTGATTTTCACGTTCTTGGCCTTGTTTTTGCCCTATATCATCCAAATGGCTGTGGAGATCCGCATGTATTCCTGGGTCACGTTCACGGTCATGGCTTGCGGCATCTACGGGTACCGTATCGTTGCCGCGCTGTCCAAAACGCCGCCGGAGAAAATTGCCGAGATTGCGAAAGGCAAGCGCACGTGGGCGGGCGCACCATGCAGGTGGTGGGTGTTGTTTGCGTTGTCCAGCCTCGCGAGCGCATATCTGCAGTACTACGGCACCATGTCCGTCTTCTTTGTGAACCTCATCGTGTTTCTCTACCTGCTTGTCAACGCGAAGCGTAACGTAAAGCCGTTGCTTCTCTTTTTGCTGCTTGCGCTTGTCCAGGTTGCACTCTTTCTTCCGTGGTTTTATGTCGCGGTCATCTCCCAATTAGGCGTCGTGTCGGGGACCTATTGGGCAAAGTTTCTCTTCCCGACGACTTTGTACGAGCTTTTGCTCTATCCCGTACGCACTACTTGCACCGCTTCCGGCCTACAAGGTAACTATGGCTTGGCGGTCAAGCTGGCCATCTACTTCGTGTGCGCCGTGGCGGTCGTCCTTATCGTTGTCATGGTCGCCACAGCGATTCGCACGGGTTGGAGAAACCACAAAAGACGCAAGGAAGAGGGCAGCGTTGAGAGTCTCGGTGTCCTCGGTCGCTTTTGCGAGTGGTCTCGCCGCGACACGGTCTCGCCGTATCTTGGCGCGTTGGGAATCTATCTTTGCGTGTTCTTGTTTGCCCTTTTGGCAAGCGTCATCATGAACTCGATGATCTTGTACTATCGCTATCTCTACGTGGCGTTGGGCCCCTTGTTGTTGGCGATTGCCGGGTTGCTTTCTCATGTGAAGCCGCGATGGGTGGCTTATGGCCTGCTCGGCTGTGTCATGTATGCGTCCCTTGTCCAAATGGTGTTGTTCACAAGCGATTGCTATAGCGAGCAAAACGACGATGCCATCGAGGACTTACGCGAATTGTCCTCGGAGGCCGACCTGGTCGTTTCTTCCGATATCGGCATCATGGGCGTTACCGCTGTCGTGTGTCCCGATATTCCCCAGGTGTACATGAATTGGCAAAAGGGCAATTGGGGCAAAGCTTATGACGCGTACAACTTCAGCATGAGTTACGCGTACTCGTGGGAGTCCATCATCAACGACTATCATGGCGAGTTTATCCTGCTTGCACAAACTGCTTTGAACCAGGACTCACGTTCGGTGACCGATCTTGACAAGCGTGACGACGTCGAGGTTATCAAGGAGGAGACGTACTACCGTCCCTACGAGCACACGAAGTTCACTGTCGCTTTGATGAGGAAGAGCTAAGACATCGAAGAAAACGGCGTGCTTGGTGTTTGCGCCTCGGCAGGCGGCTTTTCGAACTGTTTCAAAACTGCTTTTAAAATGAAATTATCATACCAATATGAAAGATAATTTGAAATTTGTAATCTAGCACATGTAGACTAACACCAGCAGAAACATCTCTTAGATGGGGTAGCGCATGTTCAAGCGGTTTATGTCTTTTGTCGCGGTATTGACCCTCGGCTTTTGTCTTTTGGTTCCTGGATTTGCCTTTGCGGTTGAAAACGAGGAGCTTGGATATCGGCAATTTGATTTGGACCTCACCCAATGGGGCGGAACTGGCATTACCCCAGGTGAGGTTTCGTCTTTTGCTGCGAACGACGTTGACATCAACGCTGCGAAAGTTGCGGTCCTTGCGGGTCTTGATGAGCACAAGACCTCGATTAACCTGCGCCAGTACAAGCTGACCTACGATGAGACCGTGGCGTTGACCTATGACGTGATATACGGCAATCCAAAGCTGTTCTACATGGGGTTTGGCATGAGCGCCTCCTATGAAGCGATGACGGGGTATGTGGTGGAGTTGCTCCCCCTCTACGTTTCGACTGACGAGAATATTGACGAGCTCAAGGCCGCCTATGAGGCACAGATTGCGGATGCGTTGAGCTGGGTGCCCGCCGATGCTTCTGACCCAGTGAAGTTGAAAGCTATCCATGATTGGATTTGCTACCACGATCAGTATGACTACGACGAGCTCAACTCCCAAAACGCTGGAAATGATGCCGGTGCGGTCAACAAATGGGTTTACTCGGCATATGGTGCGATGGTTGTCGGGAAAAGCGTGTGCCAAGGTTATGCGCTCGCGTTTGGCGACTTGTGTAATCGATTGGGCATCACCTGGGAATATGTGAGGGGTTTGCCTAACGGAACCATCGAATCCTCCGATGGTACGAGTGCGCCGAATTACACCCATGGCTGGAATGCGGTTCAGGTGGGCGAGTATTGGTATTTTGTTGACGTGACGTGGGATGATCCGTCGGCTAGCAACACAAACCAGACGCCTTATCAAACGTATTTTCTGAAGAGCGCTACATGCTTCTCCGATCATAAATCTTGGGATTTCAATCTGAATCCAACGTCGACGCAATATGACAATACGATATGGCAAACGTATACGGCCAGTGCGGCGACGCATGAGCATGAGTGGGAGTTGTCAGAGTCGTCGTATGTGTGTGAGGCGACCCTTAGCTATACGTGTGTGACGTGCGGTAAGACTAAGACCGAAGCGAATCCGAATATCGAGGCACATGACGTTGTCGAGGGCTTCGTCGAACGCCTCTACAAGAACGTCCTCGGCCGCGCCGCAAGCGCCTGGGAGGTCGCCTTCCAGGCCGACGG
>CAVIKF010000022.1:0-18878 GCA_963643505.1 Eggerthellaceae bacterium | reverse complement strand
CGCGGCGGGGACGGGAGTGGCGGGGGCGTCGGGGGTCGCGGCGGCGTCAGCAAGTGCGGGCGTGGTCGCGGCGGCGGGCGTGACGGGGGCCACAGGTGTGGTCACGCCAGTCGCAGGAGCGGTCTTGTCGGTCGTAGGCTTGCCCTCCCCCTCCGAGATATCCAAGGGCGGCGCACCCTCAATCTTCAGGCGGAAGCGCACGTTGGCGTTGACAACAGCCTGACGGCGCAAGGTCTCCTCGAACCATTCGGTAGGGATGTCGATAGCGGTAAAAACCTCGAGGTCAGGGCGCCACTTGATCGTGGTACCCGTGCGACGCTCGTCGGTGGGTTCGATGTGGAGCGCCTTCTTCTTGGTGCCGATGACCTTGCCTTTCTTAAAGTGCAGGTCGTACTTGTTGCCCTCGCGCCACACGGTGACGTCCATGAACTCGGAAGCATACTGGGTCGCGCAGGAACCCAAGCCGTTGGTGCCAAGGGAGTAGTCGTAGTCGCCACCTTGGTTGTTGTCGTATTTGCCCCCAGCATAAAGCTCGCAAAAAACCAACTCCCAGTTGAATCGCTTCTCGGCGGGGTTCCAATCAAGGGGGCATCCGCGGCCGTTGTCCTCGACTTGGATGCAGCCGTCCTTAAAAACAGTGAGAGTGATCAGGTCACCGTAGCCTTGGCGGGCCTCGTCGACGGAATTGGAAAGAATCTCGAACACCGCGTGCTCGCAGCCGTCGAGGCCGTCGGATCCGAAGATGACGGCAGGACGTAGGCGCACGCGTTGCTCGTCTTTGAGCTGGCGAATCGAGTCGTTGCCGTAGGTAGCCTTAGATGTTGCCATATTTGTGCATATCTCCTGGTGTGTTTATGGTGGTGGCACTTGCGACGACCCGGTCGGGCCCGAACACAAGCCTTCTAATTATATCAGCCCGAAGCCGATTGGCGCGCAGACCACAGCGCTTTCACTCATGACAGGTGCCAGGTGCCTGTCATATGTCATATCAAAGTGCAACCTGACAACCACCTGGTGACTGTCATGGTGACTGTCAGGTCATGACAACCACCTGGCACCTGTCACATGGCACCTGTCACATGGCACAGCGCCTGCCAAGCAACCAACGGCTAGAAGTCGGCGTTGCCCACGGTGCGGGGGTGCGGTATGACGTCGCGGATGTTGCCCACGCCCGTGAGATACATCACGAGACGCTCGAAGCCAAGGCCAAAGCCCGCATGCGCGCACGTGCCATATCGGCGCAAATCGCAGTAGTAGCGATACTGTTCCGCATCCATTCCAAGTTCGGCGATACGACGCTCAAGCACGTCGAGGCGCTCCTCGCGCTGGGACCCACCGACAAGCTCTCCGACCCCAGGAAAGAGGCAATCCGCCGCGGCGACGGTCTTGCCGTCGTCATTGAGGCGCATGTAGAACGCCTTGATTTCGACCGGGTAATCGTAAACGAACGTCGGCCGGCCGAAATGTTGCTCGGCAAGGAAGCGCTCGTGCTCCGTTTGCAAGTCGATGCCCCAACTCACCGGGTACTCGAACCTCGTCCCGGCGCCGACAGCCTCTTCCAAGATAGCAATCGCATCCGTGTAGCTCACGCGCGCAAAGTCGCTCGCAACGACGTGTTCCAAACGCTCGAGCAGACCCTTGTCGACAAAGCGATTGAGCATCACCATCTCGTCAGGACATGCGCGCATGACGTAGCTGATAACGTACTTGAGCATCTCCTCGGCGATGTCCATGTCGTCGGACAGGTCCGCAAACGCCATCTCAAGCTCGACCATCCAAAACTCCGCGGCATGACGGGGCGTGTTGGAATTCTCAGCTCTGAACGTCGGGCCAAAGGTGTAGACATCACCGAGACTTTCGGCAAAGTTCTCAAGGTTGAGCTGGCCAGACACGGTCAGGTTCACCGGGCGCCCGAAAAAATCCTGCGTGTAGTCAATATCACCCTTGTCGTCTCGCGGCGGGTTGGCCGGATCGATTGTCGTGACGCGCAACATCTCACCGGCACCCTCGGCGTCGGAGGCGGTGATGATCGGCGTGTTCACATACACAAACCCACGCTCCTGCAGAAAGCGGTGAATCGCAAACGCCGCGGTTGAACGCACGCGGAACACCGCACGGAACAGATTCGTACGGGGGCGGAGGTGTTGTTGGGTACGGAGAAACTCCACGGTCGTGCGCTTCTTTTGCAACGGATAATCCGGCGCGGAGGCACCCTCGATGACGATCTCGCACGCGGTCAACTCAAGAGGCTGTTGCGCCTCGGGTGTGAGCTTGACCTCGCCGACCACGTTCACCGAAGCGCCGACGTTGGTGTGGGCAACCTCGTCGAAATTGGCAATCGCGTCGCGACCCATGACGACCTGCAGGTCCTTGAAGCAGCTGCCATCGTTGATGGTCACAAAGCCGAGGTTCTTCATGTCGCGGACGGAGCGGACCCACCCCGCCACGGTCACGGTACGGCCGCCAAAAAACTCTGCGTCGGCGAACAGCGTTGCAATTCGGGTGCGTTTCATGGAAAGCTATCTCCTTCTTTTGAGTTTCCCAGGCTCTCTTGCGAATCCCCGGATCCCAGAATAAGGATAAGGGACGCGAGGCAAACGAGACCCGCGAAACCCGAAAACCGTCGAATTCCACAGGTCGTATGTGCCATCAAGGTTTAACGGGTAGAATAGGGCAAGATATCAGCAAGCGTTGGATGCGAGGATGCGAGGACCCCGAGGCGGCAAGGTGACGAGGATGCCGAGCGGATGCGAGGATGCGAGGGCCCCGAGGTGACATGGTAACACGATGACGAGGTGACGAGGTGAAACACAGCAAGCACATACGCGCGATAACATCGATGGTGCTTGTAGCGTTGTGTCTTGTGGCGCTCCTTGCTCTTAGTGGATGCATGGGAAGCACGGGGGCAAACGACGTCAACAACCCTGCGAACAGCGAAAACGCCACAACGGAAAGCGCCTCCGCTTCCACAACAAATGCCACCGGGAACAACGCCTCCTCAGCAACCGATGCAGCCTCAGGCGCAATCGCAGCCGACGCACGCGCAGCCACACCCGCAACCGCCGACGCATCCCAACGCAACCTCTCACCCGCCGAGGGCGAACTGCTCGTCCGCTTCATCGACGTCGGCCAGGGCGACTGCACGTTGGTCTCATGCAACGGCCACCACCTACTCATCGACGGCGGCCCCGCAAAGCAATCCTCCAAGGTCTACGCGATTCTCAAGACTCTCGGCATCACCTCCCTCGACGCTATCATCGCGACCCACTCCGATGCCGACCACATCGGCGGCATCTCTGGCGCGCTGAACTTTGCCGATGCCGGCGTTTGCTATTGCTCGGTCACCGAAGCCGACACGAAGACGTTCAACTCCATAGTCAAATACCTCGACCAGAAAGGGTGCCCGCTCAAGGTTCCCCAAGTAGGCGACTCGTTCGTGCTCGGCTGCGCGACGGTGACCTTCGTAGGCCCCGCACGCTCCTTCTCCGACGACAACGACACCTCACTTGTGTGCCGCATCGACTTTGGCGAGACGTCGTTCCTACTCACAGGCGATGCCGAAGAGGAGTCCGAAAGCGCCATGGTCTATGCCCACTCCGACCTCAAGGCCGACGTGCTCAAGGTCAGCCACCACGGCTCGAAGAACGCCTCAACCGACGTGTTCCTCAAGACAGTCGCGCCGACCTACGCCGTGATCTCCGTCGGGAAAAACTCCTACGGTCACCCCGCGGACACCACGCTCGAACGGCTCGCCAACGTCGGCGCCGAAATCTTGCGCACCGACGAGATCGGCTCCATCACGTTTACTTCCGACGGCACAACCCTTACCTACGAATCCTCAAGCCGCATCACCCGCTAGCGAGCAACCTCAGTCTGACAGGCGCAAGCACTATCACACGCACAATCCCCCTATGCGCAAGCACTCTCACGCATGTAAGCCCCAATCGCCGCATCACCCGCTAGCGAGTCGTTAGCGAACCGTTAGTTTCAAACAAAGATAAACGCTATAGTGGCAAACACGGGTTTTGTCGGAAGAGTTTTCGGAAGGAGCGCCCATGGAGTGGCTGGTCGCAGCGTGTGGGTCTGCCCTGTTCGCTGGACTCACCTCGATCCTCGCGAAACTCGGCATCAAGTCGACGGACTCCGACGTTGCCACCGCGATCAGAACATGCGTCGTACTCATGCTCGCATGGGCGATGGCGGGCGCGGCCGGCTCGATTGGAAGCCTGACCTCCCTCTCCCCGCGGACGTGGCTGTTCCTCATCCTGTCCGGCATAGCGACCGGTGCGTCTTGGCTTTGCTACTACTTTGCAATTCAAACCGGTGTCGTCAGCGTCGTGGCCCAAATCGACAAGTTGTCGCTTTTAGTCTCAATCGCGTTCGCACGGCTCGTGCTCGACGAACGGCTGTCCGCGCGTTCGGGGGCTGGGCTTGCGCTTCTCGTCGCCGGCACCGCGGTCATAGCCGCCTTCTCCTAGCAAACCCCCGCGCATTGGCGACAACGCTGATTTGCCAAAATCAGACCCTGCCTTCCGTGTCGGCTGGGTGCTTTATATAGGGCATTTCTGTAGAACGTTTTATAGATGCGTACGGTGGTCGGCGTAGTTTGCCATGTAGACCTGAAATTCCTCGGACGTATCGGAGTTGCCGGTGCGCCAGTCGTTGTGGTCGATGATGGCGCTTTGGAACCCGTAATACGCATCGATATAGGCAATAAGTTTGTCTACCGCGTCAAGTTGCGCTTCCGGATAGTCGCCGCTACCACCGACGTGCACCATCTCAATACCGATTGACCAGGCGTTCATACCGTAGTCGCT
The DNA here is from genome assembly GCA_963643505.1 of Eggerthellaceae bacterium. GTDB lineage: Bacteria > Actinomycetota > Coriobacteriia > Coriobacteriales > Eggerthellaceae > CAVEFW01. Next base: position 14,061 of record CAVIKF010000022.1, on the reverse strand, counting down.
GGCCCAAGAGCCGATGGGCACGGTACCGACCATGTCATCGCGGCCGTCATCGGATATGCCATACAGCTCGTTATGGCCCGTGTCGCCAAAGCCGGCGTGGTGAGCGATGGAATCAAGGGCGACACACTGGACGATGGAACCATCCGTGTTCACAATGAAGTGGGCAGCGACACCGGCACCGTTGCCATCCCAATACGCCACGACGCTCTCCGCATCGGAAGAGCCCTCGGTGTCGTGCAAGACGATGTACTTCTGATACTGCGCCGTCTTCACGCCGTGGACAAAACTTACACGATAATCCTCGGTCAGGTCGAGCTGGGCCCTCAACGTCTCCGCGCTTGCAACGACCGTCTGCTCGGGGTCGGAACCCTCAGTCGCGGCGACGTTGACATTCGCGTTTGCCTTCTCATTGGCGGGCTTGTCTTGGACCGAAAGCGCTGTCTCGTTGTTCGCGACATTGGAGGCCGTGTTTTGCCCGTTCAAGGTGCCCGAGCACCCGCCCAACGCCAGCGATACGACGACCAAGGTCGCAACCAGGGGCGCTACGATATTTGTTTTAGAAAGAATCATGTCGGTAATCCTAACGAGACGCGGCGAGAATCCGTCCAAGGCTAGTCCGTTGCGAGGTCGACCCAGGCACTCGTGGAGGAACTGGAGTTCGCAATATCGAGCAACAGGACGGCGTTTTTCTCCTCGATGCTTCCAGCCCCCAAAGCGGACTTGCTCCCAGAGTTGGTATACCAAGAGCACGAGTTGAAGTACTTTTGCAGTCCAGAATTGCTGAAATCATATCCGTGGCGCGCATAGATCTCGTTGCGCGCGATGGAAAGCTCGGCAGCGTTGAGGCCAAGTTGGCGAATCTCGGACTCGGTATACAGGTGGGTGCTGGAGTTCGAAAGGACAAAGCCGTCAGATTTTTGACGAACCGTGCCCGTCAAGGTGTTCCCACTCTTCGTGACGACGCTCACCGAGACCTCTTTGACCGCCGAGGGCGTGGTGTTGGCCTTGTTGGCATTATTCGTATTGTTAGTATTGTTAGTATTTTTGGTATTGCTGGCGGCAGAGCCGTCACCCGTGTTATCGGCAGTATTGCTTGCAACATAGTCGGTGTTGTTAGCGGGCGCAGTGTTAGTCGTTGCTGGCAGCAACGCAAAACGCCACACGACGACGCCTACGATGACAAGGGCGACGATTGCCACGATGGCGACAATGGCGATGGTCACGCCGTTGCCAGGCTTGGCGGCAGAGGCGACTTGGGCTGACGATTGAGACATGGGCGCAGGTTGCGGCATGCCGCCGGGTTGAGCCGCGGGCTGGACTTGGGATTGTGAGGTTTTTTGGGTCGGGACGACACCGACCTTCGTGCCGCATTTAGTGCAAAATGCCTGACCAGGCTCTAGTTTCATACCACATCTGATACAAAACCCACCAACCGCTTGGGAGTGTTGTTCTTGCCCGCACACGGTGCAATAACGTTGACCATCTTCTAACACTGCTCCGCAATTACATCTCGTAGCCATGGGACTCTCCTGGTGTTGTTCGGATAAAGCAGGAAACAAAACACGGCCAGTATACGTCAATTACGAGCACTCGACCGCGAGCATCCGCCCTAAGATCGTCCTGAGAGCATCCTAAGAGCGTGTCTCGAGGGCACGTTTCTAGGGCACTGTCGCCATTTGAGACTTAGGTCTTAGACTTCGTGCGACTGGGCTCGGATTGCGCCCCGGTGACGCCTTCTCCTAGCGAGCGCGTTCAAGCATCCGACGGCTGGCGGGCGCGGCGGCTTTGCCTGAAGCTAGCGGGCGCGGCGGCTAGCGGGAGGCTGACCGGAGGCTGGCGGGCGCGGCGGCTATCCGGCAGCTAGCGAGCGGCCAATCAGCGGTTTTGCCGACAACTTTGCCAGAATCAGGAGCCTGCCTTCCATGCTGCGACAAAGTTTATCCAATTCGATAGGGAATCCTTGTCAATGGCGTATTTGATGATGTTGGAGCCCGTCTCCACGTGGGTTTCGTCAAGCATGAGCACGTTGGACAAGAAATCGGTCGCCACCTCGTGGTGTCGACGGATCTCGGCGCCGATGTCATAGCCTTTTTGGGTAAGGGTGATGCCGCCGCGGTAGGGTTGGTCTGCGAGACCCTTGCGCTTGAGGGTGGACACAGCGCTGCAAACCGACGGCTTCGACACGCTGAGATGAGCCGCAAGGTCAACGGGGCGCACCGCCACCTCCGGCGTGCCGCCAAGTTCGACCAACGCCTCGAGATAATCTCCCAACGCTCCTGAAACATCTTGACTCATATGTGTCCTTCTCCCAAGTAGAGAGCTAAGTTATATAAAGCTAACTAAAAGTTACCCTATTGTAACTCATTTCTTCAAAACATGTTTGCCACGAGTAACTTTTTTACTTCCGTGTGCGCGTGTCGCCGCGTGCTCCCATGTACCACCGCATGTGGGAGTGTCGTCGCGCGTAGTCGTGCGCCGCCGCGTACCACCGCACGCATCGCGCTACCGCGTAAACTCCCACACGAAACCCCTTACCACGCCGCACCGTAAGCCTCACTCGACAACCAACAACTTGTCCACGATTGCCGCAACCGCGCGACGGTGGCTCACAATCACTACCGTCTTGCCTTGGGCATGGCAACAAAGCGACCGCAGGATGGCCGCCTCATTGAGGGCGTCAAGATTGCTTGTAGGCTCATCGAGCAGGAACAGGGGCGCATCATGCAAGAACGCGCGCGCCAGGCCGATGCGTTGGCGCTCGCCGTCAGACACCCCGACGACTCCGCACTCGCCGTCGCCGCGCCTGGCCGACCCAGCCTTGCCCGCGCCGTCGCCGCGCCTGACCGTGCCCGCGCCGTCGCCGCGCCTGACCGTGCCCGTGCCAGCAATTACCGTGTCAAGGCTGCGCGGCCAAGTCTTTACCACCTCAAGCAGGGCGGCGCTCTCCAACGCACGCTCAAGCTCCTCATCGGTGGCATCCGGACGCGCCACCAAAAGATTGTCACGCAAGCTACCCTCAAACAGGTACGTATCCTGAACCATATAGCTCACCAACCGGTGCACGTCAGACAAAGACACCTCCCTCACGTCCACACCGTTGATGCGCACCGCTCCCTCGCGCACGTCCCAAAATCGCATGGCGAGTTTGAGCAGCGTCGTCTTGCCCACGCCGCTTTTCCCGGTTATCCCGACAAAGGTCCCGGGCTCTACCTCAAATGTCGCGTCAGACACCGCAACCGTGCCATCCTCGTAGCCAAACGTCACGCCGTCAAAGCTCAGCCCTGTAAAGCCCTCAAGCGCCACCGGGCTCTTTGGCTCGGTGACCGCGGGGCACTCCTCCATAACGTCGAGAACGCGGTCGGCTGCGGCAAGCACGGGATGGAAGGAGGTGCCCAATCCCGCGACGGCACACACAGCCTCGGAGGAGGCGACGTAACCCACCACAAGCATGACCGCCGCAAAAGCGGACAGCGCGCCCTCGGCGACCTGTGCCTCGCAAACGAACGCCAAAAGGACGGCGCCAACCAAGGAAAGCACCGATGGCAACGCGGACATAAACGCCGTCAGTCGGGCATGGCTGCCTTCTCCTTGCGTCATGCTGTCCAAACGATCCCCCAGCTCGCAGGCATACTCTTGGGCACGCCCAAACGTCAAGAGGTCGCGCATGCCGCGAAGGCTGTCCAACAAAAATCCTGTCATCAGCACCGCGTACGCCCGCAACTCCGCGCCCCGCTCCCGGGTAAGCCTCAACCCGACCGTGGGCACAACCACTCCCACGACCACATAGGACGCCCCCATCACCGCCGCGGCCACCGGGCACACAACAGCTGCGGCGATGAGGCACACCACTGCGGTAATCGTTGCGGCGGCAATCGGCACAAGTGCCCGGCTGTAGAAGCCCTCGAGAATCTCGATATCGCTCGTAAGCAGCGAGATCATGTCTCCCGCATCGCGACATTCCACCTTCGCCGGCGCCAACGTGCGCAATATGCCAAACACGCGGCTGCGAATCGTAGAAACCGTGCCGAAAGTGCAATCATGCGTGAGAAGTCGTTCCCCGTAATGAACAGGCCCGCGCAAAATCGCGCACACCAAGGCTCCTCCCGCGCAAACTCCCCAGGAAAGACCGCCCGGCACGACGCTTATGTCGCTTATGACGCTTATGCCACTGCCGCCGCCCACGCCGTTCGCGCTACATGCGGCCACCATCCCCGCAGCACCAAACAAGAAGACCCCGCATGTCAAAAGCCATCCGAGGACGCCAAGCGCCGAGGCCAAGGAAAGCTTGGGAACCATCCCAGAGGTCAGGGCAAGGCATTTCCTGACGATTGTGAAAACCGAACGATGGGCGGGCGGCAAAGGATCGACGACGACACGCACCGGTTGCGGTCTCTTCATGTGATCGCGGATCTTGACCATAGCTGCCTTGATCGCCTCGTTATCAGCGCCTTCCGCGGTCGCGTCGGCCAGCCCCATAAACGAGGGCAAGGGCGCGCCGGTATCCGCGGTCGCCCCGGCGACATTCACCCCGGACTCCGCTACCGCCATAGCTGCAGCCGCCTCGGCCTTTTTCACGTTTCCGGTTTTTTCGCTCTCGACCTCTTTCTCGATCGTCCCGGACGCCCCGGCCGTCTCGATAACGGGCACGCCGGCGGCGGTCGCCTCCATCGCCTCGGAAGCATCGCGCCTACTCATACCGGCGCTATAGCGCGGCAACGGTATCCACGAGGGATGACCTTCCGGTGCGCGCGTCTCGGAATTTTGATATTTCTCCATTTCGACGATGCCCATGAACGCACGCATTACCCCGGCCATCATGCCCGGCATGCCCGCCAGAGCCCCCTCTACAACGTCAGGCTCCTCATCGGGCAATTCCTCTACGACGCTTGCGGCGAACGCCTCCAATTCGGCGCTCTTGTCCCAAAGGGAACGGTATACGCCCCGACGCTCGAGCATCTCTTGGTGGGTTCCGCGCTCTACGACACGGCCCTCCCCCATGACAAGGATCTCATCCGCATAGCGCAACACCGGCAAGCGGTGGCTGATGACGATCACGGTCTTGCTCAAGGCGATTTTTTGGATAGCGTCCAACAGGTAGCGCTCGCTTTTCGCGTCGATGTTGGCCGTGGCCTCGTCGAACACGTATACGGGCGTGTTCCTCAACAACGCGCGGGCAAACACGAGACGTTGCCGCTGCCCGCCGGAGAGATTGGCCCCGTCCGCCTCGACTGGCGCGTCCAATCCACCGCTTTCATACACGAAATCCGCAAGGCGGGCTCGGCGCAAAGCGTCCCACAAAGCCCCGTCGCTCGCCTTGGGCGCAGCGATTGCCAAGTTGCTGCGGAACGACCCGCGAAACACATGGCTTGCACTGGAGACCAAGGTGATCGTGTTGTGGATGCTCGCAGGTGTTATCTCGCGCAATTCCAGGCCGTTGATTTGCAACGACCCTTTGTACCCCACAAGATCGCCGGCAAGAAGCGCCGCCAGCGTCGACTTGCCGGAGCCACTCGGTCCCGCAATGCCGATCAGCGAGTTCGGCCTGATGGTGAGATCGACCCCATCAAGTTGTCCCCGCACGGCTGCACCGCCGCACGCTTCGCCCTCGCGGTTCTTACAACCCTTGCCGCATGTCTCACCGGTCCCATCATCAACCGCCCCATCCTCGCTTGCGACATCGAGCGCGTCGGCAGCTTCAGCCCCTCCGGTCTCGCTTGCGTCGCCGAGCACATCACCAACCCCGGTCTCGCTCGTGTCGCCGCTCCCGTCCACTCCCGCAATCGCGTCGCTAGCCTCACCATAGGCAAAAGCAAGGCCGCGCGCTTCGATCGTGATCTGGGCGCCCTCGACAATCTTGTCACCCACCGTCGGCACCTCGGCGTCCAACAACGTGAACACCTGGTCGATGACCGGGTTTGCGTTCATACCGGTATGGAAATAGGACCCGAATGTTCGCATGGGCAAGAAAAAGCCACTTGAAAGAAGCACGACAGTCAACGCGTCGCCGAGACAAAGACCCCCAAGGGCCACCTGTGCGGCCGCAACCACACACCCGACGGCGATTCCTCCGTAAGTGAACAGATCCATGATCGTGACGTTTTGGAGTTGGACGCGAAGGAGCCTCATGGTGATGTCGCGAAACTCCGCCGCCTGCGCGTCGAGCCTCTCGTGGGCACGCTCGTCGGCGCCAAAGACCTTCAGCGTCGTAAGCCCACGCACCGCGTCCAAAAACGCGCCGCCAAGATCGACATAGGTGCCCCAGTATTGACCAAGGAAGCGTTTCGCGCGCGACATGAGCATCATGATGGAAGCGGGCATGAGCGGCACGCAGACCAAGAGAACAAGCGCCGCGGCCAAATCAAAGCCCGCCATGACGACAAAGGAGGTCACCGGTGCCAAGACGCCATAGAAGAATTGGGGGACGTACTTGCTGAAATAGGGACGCAAGGTTGCCAAACCTTCGCCCATGAGCGTCACAATCTCACCATCGCCCATCACGCGGGCGCGTCCCGCCCCCAACTCCACCACGCGGCCGAACACCATCTCGCCAAGGGTAGCCCCGGCTTTCGCCCCAGCGCGCTCCGCACACCAGCTTGCGATTCCGCGCAACACGAGCATTGCTACCCCACACACAAGGGGCACCAAAACGCCCCCTGAGAGCAAAAAGCCGAATGTGCCTGCGCTCGACGGTCCAAACGCATCAGCGTTCGACGTCCCGAATGCGCCTACGCTTAACGCCCCAAAGGCGCCGTCGAACAGCGAGCCCTCAATAGTGCCGTCGAACAACAAGCCCACAAAGGCACCAAGCCACGCAAACAGCGCAACTTGGCAAAGCAGCGCAAGCCATCGCGCCACGACACTCGCAACGACGCTTACACGCGCCTCAGGCAAAAGTGAAAGAAGACGAACGTTAAACATGGGTCTACCAGGGCGTGGGTAAGAAGTTTACCGCATTGAGCAGCCAAAACACGACGAGCAATACGACCGCGAGCACAACGGCGCGCAAGGTATGCGCCCGCCTCGCGAGATCTTGCATGCTCTCTTTGGTCTTCGTACCAAGTTCCTCAACGCCTGTCCCCTTGGCCGTATCAGCAGCATTTCCAACTGCTGCCTCCATGCGCGCGCACAACGCCTCGGCGCTGCACATACCGATGCAACCCTGCGGGCAAACCGGCTCGCAACGACCACAGCTGATGCACTCGCCCATGAGCACGCCGTCACCCGCAGGCATGATGGACACGGGGCATTTCCGCTCGCACGCACCACAACCGTTGCACGTTGGCAAATGGCGTTGCATACGGGAGAAGGGCAATACCGGAAGCAGGCTGAACAACGCGCCGAGCGGACAAATAAACTCGCAAAAGAAGCGCTCCTTGCAAATCATGCCGATGGCGATGATCACGAGCAACGCAAGACCCACCACGTTGAGCTCGCTGAAGCTCAGGGAAAGCAAACGCCCAAACGCAGTCCAGGGGCTGTATACGCTCACAAGCAACGAGATGCCCAAAAAACTTGTCGCGACAAAGAACAGCAACACCACATACTTCATGCAACGCAGCGCATTCTCGACCTGGCGAGGAAGACGGGGGCGGCGCACATGCAACTTGCTCAAGGGGAGGTCCACGACCTTGTACAAAAGGTCACCGATCGTGCCGAATGCGCATAGATAGCCGCAAAAGAATCGACCGAAGATCACCGTGAACACCAAAAGCAACACCAACAAGATCACAAACGAGTTCGCATCGAAAGCGTCAAGTTGCCCAAGCGCCGCAAACAGTTGCTTGACACCAGAGAACGCCAAACTGAAGGTCTGGGGCGCCAAGACCAAAAAGATTATCTGGATGATGAGCCGTTGCCACGAGACCAGGCGCGCCCATTGACTTTTCGGCCCACGTGCAGGAGTTTTCCTTGTGAAAGCCATATCGCTACACCCTTCCCGCAAATCCTGAGCTGACCTGGGCACGCTCTTCCTTTTCCTGCTTTTGGACCAAGTAGCCAATCGAGAGGGTGTCAGTGAAAGTCTGCTTGTTGGTGGGCAAAGCCGCGATGGCGGCCTCTTCGGACTCGGGCATGGCGTTAGCCGTTCGCAAAGCGTCTCGAACCGCGTAGCGCACGCCGTTGCTGGAATAGCTGGCGCCGGAAACCACATCGATTGTGGTGGTCTGCTCTGCAATCAGATCGGGAATGAGTTTGCTCTCCACGTTGTCGATGTAGGGGCTGTCATCGTAGGTCTTGGTGACTCCTACATCGGTGATATAGCCGTTGGTGACCGTGACATCAACCGTGGTCTTGCCACCATATCCTTGGGCAGTGCCTGTGAACGTGCCGTCCTTGAGATAGATGCCGCGAATGCTCGATGATGCGGCGTTTTGGATGTTTTTGGCTTGTGCGGCCTGTGCCACGGACGAGCCGACGCCATAGGCGCAAAACGCCACAGCGACGATGCCCGCTCCGAAAGACCGAACCCGCAGGTTGGTGTTGAGCTTTCTCTTCTTCATTTTTTCTCCTACGAATGTGCGACTTCGTATGTTGGCAACGGAGCTGCCAAAGATGGGTCCTCGGCGCACTCGCACGTACACCGAGGGCCCATTTTTGGCGGTTCGCGGACCCTATTGCTCCCCGAGGCGGGCGCGCCTCACAAACTTGCAAGGCACGCCCTAACGAGAAAGGACTAACTCAGGACCTTTGGCCGAGGCGAAGGCCGGCGGCTTTAAACCGCAGGCTTCATGCCGCCGACCTCAAGTCTTGGGCTTCAGGGCCTTTGGCTTTATACCCTTGGCTTTAAGCCGTAGCCTCGAACAGGTCTTGGCCAATATAGGTTTGACCGTTACGAACGGCATGAGGCAGGATAAACACTGCGGAAGCGGTGTACTGCAAATAGTCGGTAAGGTCGCAATCCTTGAACGCGTCGAGGAACTTCATGAAGTCGGCATCGGGATCGCGCGACAGACCGCCCGTGATCATGCCGGCCTTCATGTGGCCCAACTCGTCGATGCCGTCGGTGTAGTTCCAACCCCAACGGACCATGGCATGACCCGTGTCGTTACGCACGCCGCGCAACGTGGAGACGTGGGAGCGCGCGTCGATTAGAGGATTGCCCTTGGAGTCCGTGGCGGAAAGGTCGGGCTCGGTGAACTCGTCGGCATTGGGATCGTCCAAGTGGGACAGCGGCACACCGGTAAGCTTCTTGCGGCCGATGACGCGCTCCTGCTCAGCCAAGGTTTGGCGATCCCAAGACTCCAACTTGCCCGCAAAGATACGGAACATGAAGTAGGTGCCTCCGTTGGCGAAAGGCTTCGCCTTGCCGTTGTCGTCCTCCTCCTGGATCCAAACGCACTTCTTCATGAGATCCTCGTCCTCAAGAATGGCGTCGTTGGTCGATCCGTCGCGGAAGCCGAAGGGGTCACGCGGCGCATGGTCGGTCTTGCCCGGCGCCTCTGCCTGTAAGAATCCGATACGGTTCCACTTGACCGTAGCCTTGCCCACGGCGATCTTGATCATCTGATGCATGGCATGCCAAGCAACCTGGGAATCGTTCGCGGCGCATTGGACATAGAGGTCGCCACCGCACTGGGTCTCATCGAGGTAATCGCCCGGGAACTTGCGCATAGAGCGAATAAGGCGCTCTGGCTTGGCCGACTTCAAGCCGAAGCGGTCCTCCCCATCCTCGGTCTCGAACAAGCTGGCACCAAAGCCAAACGTGATCTTGAGATCGGCAGCACCGAGGTCATAGGCCTCACCGGTATCGTAGGGCGAACCGTTCGTATCGGCGGTAGGCTCGTTGGTAGGGTAACCGAGGCACATGTTCTCGGCAGCCTTGGTCCAATCCTTGAGCAAAGTGATGAGCTTGTCGCGATGGGTGGTGGTCACGTCAAAGGCTGCGCATTGCATGGCTGCCTCGCCACCGAGGATACCTGCCTGCTCAGCGTCACCGCGAAATGCTGTGGTTGCACGCTCCACGTTAGCTTGAAGCTCGCCATTGGATTGCTCGATTTGCTTCTCGATGGAAGTCGTCGAAGCGTTTGCGCTGCTGCATCCGGTCAGTGCGGTTCCCGCCGTCAATGCGCCAAGCGCTGCCACACCGGCGCCGAATAGGGCTTGGCGACGGGTCATCCCTGATGATGCTACTTCTTTGATGGACATATTCTCGTCTCCTTTTCTAACTCGTATAGGAGTTCGGAGTTATACACCCCGAACTCCTATGTTTTTACCCGCTCAGTTTAGTGAGCAATAAAGTGCAGCTACTGCGCCTTACTTCAAGATTGCAGCGGTCAGGTTCTCGAGGGACGCACGCAGAACGTCAACGTCGTCGGAGAGAGACTTGACCTGAGCCTCGCTCAAATCGGAGTAGTTCTTGTAGCCATTGTCGATGGAACCGTACTGGGCAAGGTTGTTCTCGACCTTGTCGAACGCTGCGTCGATCTCGCTCTGAAGATCGGCATTTTTGGTCTTCAGAAGCTTCTTAACGTTGCCGTAAGCGACCTTGGCACCCTCGACATTTGCCTGGAAGTCGTACAGGTCAGTACCGGAGAAGACCTCTTCCTCACCGGTGATCTTAGAGGTTGCGACCTCCTCCATCAGGCTGATAGCGCCATTGGAGATGTCGGACAAGGTGACTTCGAAGTCCTTGCTATAGACGAGGTCGTACAGGGACTGGGTGTCCTTCTTGAGGGAGTCAACCAAGGACTGCTTCTTCTCGGTGCTGTAGGCGCCATCAGCGAAGAGGTCCTTCTCGATTGCATGCCAACCGGTCCACTCGTCAGCGGAGACGCCTTCCTCAGCGCAGTCAGCCTCACGCAGATCAAGGTTGGGGTCGATGTCACCGAATGCCTCGGCAGTGGGCTCGATGCGCTCGTAGTAGGAACGAGCGACAGGATACAAAGCCTTGGCCTTTGCGGTCTCACCTGCAAGGTATGCCTCGCAGAACTCGTCGGTTGCGGAGACGAGCTGGCCAGCCTGGTCCTTGATGTAGGCGATGTAGTTGGTCGTGGCCTCATCGCGCAAAGCCTGCTCGTCAGCGGAGATCTTGATCTCCTCGCCGGAATCCTCAACGACGAACTTGGTGGGCTCTACAAGGGCGCCGACCATGTTGGTCTTGGATGCGGTGTAGTAGGTGCCAGGCTCGAGCTGAGCTGTGACTTCAACGGTAGTGCCGGGGGTGATGTTCTCACGCTCGACGACGATCTGCAGCTGGTCCTCAGCCAAGATCTCGAACTCGTTGACAGCGGTGCCGTTGTTGGTGACGGTGAAGGTCAGCGTACCGGACTTGGCATTGCTGCCGGAAACCTTGCAGCTCGTGTCGTTGATGGTGACGGTGAAGCTCTTCCCGTCGCCCGACGCCGCGTTAGAGGCGCTGGAGCTGGTAGTCGTGTTGGCGGTGCAACCAGCCAGCATCGCTACGCTGGCCAGGGCGCCGGCGACGAACACTGCCGCCGCTTTTCCCAATCCTTTTTTCATTTGGCAAGTTCCTTTCTCTTTGGTATACACACATGTCCCCATGTTTGCCAACTTGTTATGCATCCGCTCTTGCGGGCATCTCTTGCGTCCTATGCGTCCTATGCGTCCGCTCGTGCAGGCGCCTCTTGCGCGGCTTGCCCTTCCCGCGCGGGCGTCTTTTGCGCCTCGGCGCACTCGCCTACAAGCTCGCGTTCGGCAACAACGACTGGACGCTCCTCGCATTCGCCTTCGGCCTTGTCAGCCTTCTTGCCCTCGGCGTCGGCCTTGTTAGCCTTCTTGCCCGTCCAGATCTTTCCTTTGATCTGGAGCGTGAACAACACCAAGACGATGACCAGGTATGCGACGTAGCAGACGAACTGCAGATGCGTGGGATAGAACCAGTAGTTAACGTTGAAGAACGCGCGGAGCAGGACAAACCACCAAGAACCGGCGACCGGAGCGATGACGGCGCTGAAGTCGTAGAGCGTGACTCCCCAACCGGGGATGACGCTCGCCTCTTGGAGGTCACCGATGCCGTAGATAAGTACGCCTGCTGCCACAACGATGAGCAAATAACCCGTGACGTTGAAGAACATCCGCAGGTTGATCGCAACCGAGCCGCGATAGATCAGATAGCCGATGACGATCGCGATGAGCAAGCCCAACACGACGCCGATCGTGGGCCAAACGTTGTTCGTGGTCTGGGTCGAAGCGACGACGCCCCAAACGAAGATGGCTGTCTCTGCGCCCTCGCGGAACACCGAGATTGCGGCCATCCAAATCAGGGCCTTCGTGTTGCCGGTCTCAAGAGCGGCCTCTGCCTTCGACTTGAGCTGAGCGGTCATCTCGCGGGAGTTTTTGCCCATCCAAAAGATCATCCAAGTGATGAATCCAACCGCGATGATGGAGAAGACGCCTCCCAAGATCTCTTGCGTCTGAAACGTGATGGTGGAAGGGCCCCACGTCCAAAGAATACCGAGACCTAGCGGGATAGCAGCTGATACGATGACGGCCGCCCAAAGCTTGGGCAGCACGTCGCGGCGTCCGACTTTGACCAGATAGGCGACAATGATGCCGATGACGAGCGCAGCTTCGACGCCTTCGCGCAACGCGATCAGCAGGTTAGGCAAGAATGCCTCCATCGCATGTCCTCCTCTCTTTGGTAAAAAGATACCTAAAGCTAACTTTTTTTGTACCAGACCAAGTTAACTAGGGTAAACTGTGTTAGCAATATCTAACTTGCAAAAAATTCGGGAGCGGTTCGGGAGCGGCACTCATGACACGTATCGACACCACGACGTTTTCACGTTTCGACACCATTTGCTCTATACAAGCCGACGTCAACCAGGACATCCTTGCCCAAGCCGAGGACCTTTGCGGGCGCCTCGACCTTCTCTATAGCCGCTTCAACCCACAAAGCGAGCTGTATCGACTCAACACCTGCGCGGGAGACTGGGTCGAGGTGGATCTTGAACTTGCAAAAGGAATTGCCACCGCCTTGCGATATTGCGAGGCCACAGGGGGACTTTTCGATGTGACCATGGGAAGGGCTTGCGAGCTTTGGGACTTCAAGCGTGGCATCGTTCCCCCCCCTGGGGATCTCAACGACGCCCTTGGGCATGTGGGTTGGCAAGGCGTCCACGTCGAGGGCGACCGGGTACGCATAGACGATCCGCAAGCAATCATCGACCTAGGAGGTGTAGCCAAGGGCATCATCGCAGATGGCCTCGCGTCGTTTTTGATCGATCACGGAGCCACTACCGGGTGCATCAACCTCGGCGGAAACGTCATGGTCATTGGCGCAAAGCCCGACGGCGCACCCTGGCGTGTGGGGTTGCGCACCCCTACCCCCTCCATCGACCCGTTTCGCGCATCAACGTTTGCAACGGTTGAGGTTTGCGGGAAATCCGTAGTGACCAGCGGCGTCTTCGAGCGTGCGTTTGCCTTTGACCACCATCTCATGCACCACATTCTCGACCCCCGCACCGGAGCGCCTGCCGTCACCGATGTCCTGTCCGCGACGGTAATCAGCGACAGGTCAACCGACGGGGACGGGTTCACCACCGCGCTTATCATCATGGGCGCTGAATCCGCCTTAGCCTTCGCGGAAAAGCGCCCGGAGATCGAGGCAATATTGTTCACCGCCGAAGGGAAGGTGTTACATACCTCCGGTTTGCAAAAGAGCGGCGACGCGAGGATGTTCGTCCTGCGATAGGCATGAAATTGCTGGCGTTACCATATAGCGCTTGCCGCGGTTGTGTTTGACCTTTATATCGGGTACGACTACTGGGTGGCGCAACAATATGCCAAGACCCTCGACAGCGCCGTTGACAGCGCCGTCGACTTGTATATGGATATCGGCTTGCTGTTCTTGGAGCTCGTGAGGATCTTCGACAACAACAAGCAAGACCCTGTATATGACAGGTGTCAGGTGCCTGTCACATTGTTCAGGACGAAGACCTTGTTTCACCTCACGGATTCGATGCCAGCGTTTTACGCCCAACTGGATCGACGCGTCGTGTGTAATTACGAATGTGACAGGCTCCTTGCACCTGTCACATGGCACCTGACACACAAGAGGGCTACCTCATGCCGCTCGTCATGCCGCAGTCCTGGCAGATCTTC
>CAVIKF010000021.1:0-19703 GCA_963643505.1 Eggerthellaceae bacterium | reverse complement strand
AAGTCGGGACAATTATAGCTATCCCGGGATAATTCGCAATGTCTAAAGCTTGCCTACTAAGGTTTGCCTATGCTGCAGTCTCTATGGCTCGGGCGACCGATTGCGTTTCAGCGTCAGGCAAGGGATTTGCGAGAACATTTTGCGGACACATGGATACCCGATTGCGTTTCGACTTCGGGCCTGGACGTGTATAATGCCTGACGAGCAATTAGCTCAATGCACTCGACCACGTAAAACCGTTTCGCTTATGCCTCCTGAAAGGAGCCCCTATGTATTGCCAGTATTGTGGATCTGAGGTACCAGACAGCACGAAGTTTTGCAGCAATTGTGGCGCCCCGCTGACGCCTGCCGCTTCCACCGCCGCTCAACCCACCGTCGAAACCCCATCCTATGAGCAGATGGACTACACGCCCTATCAACCGAACAACATCACCACAAACGCTGCCACAAAAAGCAAGGTCGCCGCAGGCCTCCTCGGCATCTTCCTTGGCACGCTCGGCATTCACAAGTTCTATCTCGGTTACACCAAGCAAGGCGTCATCATGCTCCTCATCTCGGTTATCGCGGGCGTCTTGACCCTCGGGCTCGCCGCTTTCGTCATTGAGGTCATCGCCTTCATTGAGGGCATCCTCTACCTCACCAAGAGCGATGAGGAGTTCTATCTGACCTATGAACTCGGCCAAAAGCCCTGGTTCTAGTGCTTCTTTGGGAGCAACACATCTAATCGAGACACACGTACCAGGCTGAGGTTATTTTGATCGGAACCATTGCAAACGCTTGCGCTATCGTCGTGGGCAGTCTTATCGGCGGCACGCTCAAACGCTTCATGAGCGAGCGGGTTAACGACGCCCTCTTTACCGCTATGGGCCTTGCCGCATTCGTTTTGGGCGCTAATGCCGCAATTCAGAACATGCCCAACAGCACGTATCCCGTGTTGTTTATAGCCAGTCTCGCTATCGGTGTCGCTATCGGCACGCTCTTGCGTCTTAGCGACCGCATGGACGCACTGACCTCACGCAAGGGCGACGGCAAGCTTGGCCAGGGCCTTGTTACCGGCTGTCTTTTGTTCTGCGTCGGAACCTTGTCGATCCTAGGCCCCGTCCAAAGCGCCCTCTATGGCGACACGACATTCCTGTTCACCAACGCCATGCTCGACTTGGTGACCTCTATGGTGCTCGCATCAACCTATGGCGTCGGCATGGCCCTTGCCGCTGTCGTGCTTTTTGCTTGGCAGGGGTCGATCTTTGGGCTCACGCTCTTGCTCGGCAACTTCATCACCACGCCCATGATGACCGAGCTCTCGATCGTGGGCGGCGTGCTCATCATGATGTCCGGCATCTCGATCTTGGGCATCAAGGAGCTTAAGACCCTCGACTTCCTCCCTGCCCTGCTTGTCCCTATCGTGTGGTGTCTTGTCGCACCGCTTTTCGGCATCTGACGTATCGGAAATCCCCGAGCCTTGCATGCGGGGATTAAAGGCGTTTTACCGCACCGCTTTTCGGCATCTGGCGTATCCCCAGCCGCTAGCTCCCAGCCCCTAATCCCCAGCCGCTAGCTCCCAGCCCCTAATCCCCAGCCGCCAGCTCCTAGTTCGTTTCACGCAAATACGCGACGAGCTCTCGGGAAATCGACAGCGGGTGCTCGGGAAAAGCGGCGTCAAATTTACGATGCTCCGAAAGATTCATGGGGATGCCGCGCGTATGCTCCGGATCATATGGATCCCGCATCCATCCCTCCAGACCAGGACCCACCTTGCCAGTTTGGGTCATCGATGCGGCGATAACACACTCCCGCACGCCTGTTATGCCGAACTCCTCGAAGAAACCGTGCACGCTCACTGGACCATTAGCCGTGTCCATATGGACCAGTAGACCGTATTGCACACCGCCGGGAGCCCGCTCGTCGGCCTTGTCTCTCGCGGCGCCCTTATCTCCCTCGGCCCGCTCGTCGTTCGCAATTAATACCGTCTTGACGATGCTATAGATACCGCGATACCCAAGACGCGTCGCAAAGGCATTGACCTCGATCAACCCCTGATCGTCATCATGGTCTGCGTGGATGTCGGCGATGACGCAGCCCGGATCGCCAAAGGGCATGTGACGCTCGTCGCTTCCAATGGGACGCACGTTGACAACCGCGATACACCCGCTCGTTTGTACCGCGAAAATCGACATATCCTCAGGATCGCTTGGCAGGGGTTTCAGTAATTGATACCTTGAAGGCATCTCGATCGGGCAGGTACGCTTCTCTTCCTTCTTGAACATCTCAAACAACTTCATGACAACTCCTTCCATCACGTTGATTTATGGGCATAGTGTCTCAAAACCGTCTCATGTCTATGGGTGATTTTTTGGACATTGGAAGAGCGTTGCGTGCTGTCATAAGCAAGTCATAGACTGCCGCATCTGTTAACGTGAAGACATCTTGACGCCACGCCTGGACATGTTTTGCGGACTCGGCGCCCGGCTGTCGTCTAGTTGTCGCCTGGCCTGGCGTGTTTCGGGCGTTTGACGTCAAGCTCCGAAATTCCGCCAACCAAACCGAGCCTTACACCACATTCAGAGTCACGGCCAAAACACCCGATGTTCGCAACGCCTTTTCTCAAAGATTTGGCACAGTCTATCATTTGTATGCGTACAATAGACCCCATCAGGAAAAACGCGTTGAGGAGTCACATTGGTTGAGAAAAACATTGCCGCATTGGTACTTGCCCTTTCCGAAGACGACACACCTTTGGTCGTAAGCTATGAGGATGGACGCGAAAAGATCGAGTGCGCGCCCGCGCCAGGAGCCGCGGCGTCTTGCCGAGCTCTGCAAGCCTATGAGGGCAAACCTGTGATTGCGCAGGCTATCGCCGCGGCAGAGACGGCAGGCGCGTCCACCATCGCAATCCTCACGCGTCCCGCGCTTGCGAGGAATATCGAAGCGTGTGTCGACTCCCTTGACATCGCACATCCTAACGCCTCGCGCCCTCGCCCCGCGCACCCCATAGAGGTACGCAGCCTGAGCGTCAAGGACGAGATCGAGATTACCCGCGCGGCTGCCAACTTCGAGCTGTTCGGCATCACAAAAGCCGTTTTGGACGTCGCCTGCGAGGTCGCAAATACAGCCGGCGCGGAACTCATATACCTTCTCAATGCCGAGCAGGTCCGTATCGACGGGTCCCATTTAGCCGCTCTGCAAGCCGATATCGACGAGCGCGAGACCGACATGGCCCTGACCTGGTGTCGCATCACCCGCACCACCCCTATGCTCATCCGCGCCAACTGGCTTTCTGGCCTTGGCTCGTCCAACCTGTGCTCCCCCACAAACAACGGTTCCGACCGCGGCGTCGCCACCATGCGCGCCTTCGAGCACGACAACGGGTGGGCCCAACTTCTGCCAAATCCCGGAAGGACCAGCGATCCCACGAAGGAATTCTTCGCCAATCTCAGCCTTTGTGCCCTCGAAGCTGTTCGCATTGCCAAGCTTGACGAGAAGACCGCCAAGAGCAAGCTCGAGCAGGCCAGCGACTCCGACCGTGAGCTTGTGGCCATCGCCCGCGATACCATCGCATCCATGGCTCCCGACGATGAAGGCGAAGCCGCTGCCCTAGCTGAAGCCGACGCGTTTGGCAAGCGGAACAAAGCCGACTTCCCCCTGTTCAACATCCCGGAGTACAAAGGCAGGCTTGTCTATCTCGACTCAGCCGCCACAAGTCAGCGCGCCGGCGCGGTTCTCGATGCCCAACGCGACTACGACACCCACTCAAACTGCAATATCCGCCGTAGCATCTATGGCCTCATGAAGCGCTCCAACGACGCATGGAACGGCGCCCGGTCCAGCGTGCTTCGCTACATCAACAGCGACGAGCCAAAGGGCATGATGGATCGCAAGTCGCCGCAGCTCGCTATCACCATGAACGCCACCGGCGCCCTTAACCTGGTGGCTCAAGGGTGGGGCAACAATAATGTCGGCGAGGGCGACACCCTGATCTGCTGGGCCTCTGAGCATCATTCCAACATGCTTCCCTGGCAAACCTTGGCTGAGCGCAAGGGTGCGCGACTCATCGTCTTACCGCTTGACTCCCATGGCCGCATCGACATGGAGGCCTATGAGCGCGCGCTCGAAACGAAGCCGAAGCTTGTCGCCTGTGCGCAGGTCGGCAACACCCTCGGCATCGAGTACCCCATCGCCGAGCTTGCTGCCATGGCCCACGAGGCCGGCGCACGGTTCGTTGTGGACGCGGCGCAATCCCTAGCGCATGGCAAAGTCGACGTGAAGGCTCTGGGCGTGGACTTCGTCGCCATGTCCGCCCACAAGATGTATGGCCCCCAAGGCATCGGCGGCCTTTGGATCGCCCCTGAGGCGTTCGCCGAGATGGAGTGCGTAAATGTGGGTGGCGGCATGGTCATGCACGTCACGCCTTATGACTTTGAGTCCCACCCTGGCGGATCAAAGTTCGAAGCAGGCTCCCAACCTATCTCGCCTGCCGTAGGTTGGGCTGCGGCCATCAACTACGTCGAGACCCTTGGTGTCGAGAACATCAAGTCCGCCGAGGCGGCCCTCACGCGTCACGCCATGCGCGGCTTCGCCCATATCGACGACGCCATCGTGTTCGGCGACCACTCCGCCGCAGACGGACAGAACGGACTCATTTCCTTCTCCCTGCGCGGCTTGCCGCCCACGCCGATCGTCCGACTCCTCGACAACGTGGGCGTTGCTGTTCGCGGCGGCAGCCATTGCGCCTTGCCGCTGTGCAATGCCCTTGGCGTCTCGGGCACCACCCGCATAAGCCTTGGCGTCTACAACACTGCGGAGGACATCGAGGCCGCCCTTACCGGCGTGGCCCTTTGCGCCAAGTTGTACGCGGGTCGATAGGTTGAACGCGCGCCGTCAAGGCGTTCGCGGGTCGATGAGCCGACACCACAAGGTTGCGCCAAGCTATACGCGGTCCGTCAAATTGTACGCGGATCGATAGGTTGCACTCGAGGGGGTTGCCCAAAATCTAGAATCCCCAAATCTTGGACGGTCCCTCGGGCTCCATCTCGTAGCCCTCGGACTCCATCCACTTCTTGAGGCTCTCATGCGAGGTTCCACGTTGCTTGATTAGGCCGTTGACCTCGGTTTTTTCAACCCAGTCGCGAGGGTTGCGACCGCACTCGGAATACATGGAGCCAAACATGGTGACAACGCCGCTCATGAGTAGGCGGAAGGACTTTTGATACACCGCGAGTTTCTCTGCGGGAAAATCGGGTTCTGCAAAGCCGGCGGTGCCCTCCACGAGTCGCTTGGAACCGCATCCGCAGCTCAGAGGGTGCACCTCGTTTCGCATGCGCATCATCATCTCAGCGATGGCATCATCGGTGAAGATCGGGGTCACGTTCTCGATGGATGCGCCGATTTTGAAGCCCACCTCGTTGGCGGCCGCGTAGGTCTCGAAACGCCGCTCGAGAGGGATGCTCGTGACAAGGCCCTCGCCCATGCGCACCGCGTGGAAGATGGCGGTGACACCCTTCTCCTTCATCTGAACCGCCTGGTCATAGGTGAAGTCGCCCATGTTCATCATGATTGGCATCTCATCGCCGATGCGTTCGCGGATCTGGTCGAGCAACACCAGCAACTTGTCGAAGCGATATCCCGCGGTCAACATCAGCGTAACCACGTTCGTGCCGCGACGCACCGCATCCTCGGCGTAGTTGACGACATCCTCGTTGGGGAGGTACCAAAGCTCCTTCGGGCGCGTGTTGTAGCGCGCAGAGAACGAGCAGTGGAAACAATTGCCAGGACAAGGCTGGGAGTCGACGCCAATTTGAGCAAGCATGGTGCCCTGAGGGTGTCGCTTGACGATGATATCCACCGCCTCGCTCATAGCGGCAAACTCCTCGGAATCCGGTTTAACCCGGAACAGGTACTTGAGTTCGCCCAAGCCAAAACCCTTCTCATCAAGTGCGTCATCAATCACGCGCTGCACTGTTGCATCAATTACCATGTCAAACCTTTCTCATCAAGCGCAACCGTACTCCGATTGCGACCGCGGAGCCAAAGTGCGATCGCGCGCCGGTTGCGCAACCGTACTCCGATTGCGACCGCGGAGCCAAAGTGCGATCCCCGGACCAAAAGCGCAACCGTACTCCGATTGCGACCGCGGCACCTGCTACGTCCAAAACTCCGACGGCTCGCGATTGACCTCCCAATCCGCCCCCTAAGAACCGATGCCGGACAACTGCCTCCAGGCAACAGTCTTTCTACGCATGCGGTCTTGGCCACATGAACGCAGCAGCTCATTTGCTCTCGTCTACTATTTCCTGTTTACGATTATAGGGGTAACTGATATCAGAACTGTCTGGCATTTACGATAACGCGGCGTGGTTTTTCCTATCGCTCCCAAACAACAAGCTCTGGAGGAAGCTAAGCGTATTTTTTTAGAGAGATGTCGGCTTACGCTGTCGGTTTACTTTAAGTGGTGCAGGCCCATAGGGATGGTACTGTCAGCGCTCACGCCATCGCACGCACCCGTGCGACCTGCGCCTGTGCGCCCCGCTCCACCTGCGCCTGTGCGCCCCGCTCCACCTGCGAGGGCGTTTGCCGAACCGCCGGTCGAGAAATCGCCCTCGCCCTCATCATCATCGCAACCATCATCACCTACGCCGCCGCAACGACCGCCTAGCTCCAGCTCACCTCGTTTCATAGCGCCACTTATCGCATCAACGCACGCTTCGATAAGGCCAGGCGCATCGTTAAGCGCAGGGATATAAGTGAATGTCGATCCTTCGCCGGCAGCCTCCAAAAAGACCTTGCGCAAATCGCGGTCGATCTCCAAGGAGGTCTCCAAATTATCCGCCACAAATATCGGACACAAAATCGCGAGGTCCTTAACCCCCTGATCAGCCAACGCAAGAACCGTCGACTCCGTGAAAGGCTGCAACCACTTACGCGAGTCGAAGCGGCTCTGGTAACAAACCTTCACATCCTCCAGGGGAATGGCAAGGTCATAGGCCAAATTACAGGCCGTTTCCTCGGCCTGGTCGCGATAGGGATCTCCCGCTTCGATGTCGGCCATAAGCGTTGAGTGGTAACTCACCAACAACTTCGAGCCGTCCGTGTAAGTCCAATGCGCAGCCACCTGCTCTGCAAGCGCCCTACGATAGGAAGCGCTCTGATAGAAATGGGGCACCTCGACCACCCGTGGCCGCCAACCGCACTCCCTTTCCATCTCTGACAAGACTTCGCGAGCGCGTTTAAAGCAGGTACCTGCGCAAACATTGACCATTTGGGGGTATGCCGGAAAAAGCACGAGCTCGTCGCACCCGTTCAAGTACAAGTCGCGCAAGCCATCGCGAATGGAAGGATTGCCGTAGCGCATAGCCAAAACCACACGCAACTCCCCTTCAAAGCGCCCTGAGAGGGCCTCCTCGAGCAAGCGCACCTGCTCCTTGGAGGTAATAACGAACGGAGAGCCCTCAGGCGTCCAAAACTGCTGATAATTCGAGACGGTGCGTCGGGGACGGTTGCGAACGACGTGATTGACGATGAGTGTGCGGATAAATTTCGGCGCGCCAATAATGGCAGGATCCATAAGGAACTCGCGCAAATAAGCGGCAACCGCGTCAACTGTGGGCTCGTCCGCAGTGCCGGTGTTTATGAACAAGACGCCAACAGTCAAGAAAAACTCCTGTCATCAATTTCATATCGTCAATCACGCACGGTCATCCGTGTGTGTTAAATCGTACATCGCAGCCGCATGCTGTAGCCGCACGCTGCTGGGTGCCGCCGCGCGTCATGGGGAAGTCTACCTTATTGACGGAGCTATTACCCCGCCGATTCCATGTACGGCTTTATTTAGTTAGCGTTAGCTAACATATGTTACTATGAAGCATGACCCGACAGAGTTCGACCAAGCCCGCCCGACGCCAAGCGCCAAGCCCGCCCGACGCCAAGCGCCAATAGCACCTCAACACGTACCACGCGAAAGAACAAACATGTTTGACAAACGCCTTCTCACTCTCGTCCCCGAAGCAAAACGCCTTATCATAAAGACTGTGCTTTTCAGGTGGTTTGCTCTTCTAGCCAACATAGTTGCCTTTCTTTGCCTCGGTACGTTCTTGCAAAACTTGATAGTCAAAGCTGGCGTCCTGTCCGCCCAAACCACAACACCCCCAGGTGACCTCACAACTAGCCCTGCAGTTCTTGTTGTAGTGTTTGTCCTGGTCATTGCCATAAGAACCCTTTGCACCAACACCTCGCAAAAACTCTCCTCAAAGACAAGCGGCATGGCAAAACAAACAATCCGCCAAATGGTCTACGACAAGCTGCTCGCCTTGGGACCGTCCTACACGGAAAGCATCTCGAGCAGCCAAGCGGTGCAAATCGGCGTTGAGGGCGTAGAACAGCTTGAGGTCTATTTCGGCTCCTACATCCCGCAATTCTTCTACGCGCTGGCGGCGCCCCTCACGCTGTTTGTGTGCCTTGCGCCTCTTTCGCCCTTGGCGGCAATCGTGCTGCTCGTGTGCGTGCCGCTCATCCCCGGCTCCATCATGGCCTTCCAAAAGATGGCTAAGCGCTTCATGGGGGCCTATTGGGGCAGCTACATGGACCTGGGTGCCACGTTTTTGGAGAACGTCTCCGGTCTTACGACCCTCAAGCTTTTCAACGCCGACAAGCGCCAACATCGCGTCATGAACGACCAGGCCGAGGACTTCCGCCGTGCCACGATGAACGTGCTGCGAATGCAGCTGAACTCGATTACGATCATGGACATCTTGGCTTACGGCGGCGCAGGTATCGGTGCCATCATCGTCCTCTACCAATTCCTCGGCGGCTCCATCAGCTTCGCGGCGGCCTTCGCAATCGTGTTTCTCTCCTCCGAGTTCTTCTTGCCCATGCGCTCTTTGGGCTCCCTGTTCCACACGGCCATGAATGGCATGTCCGCGGCGGACAAGATGTTCGAATTGTTGGCCGTGCAAGAGCCTGAACCCGGTAAGGTCGAGCTTGGCAAAGGCCCGCTTGACGTGGAGGTGCGCAAGGTCAGCTACGCCTATGATGGCGAGCGACTCGTGCTCGACAACGTCGACTTCCAAGCCAAAGCTGGGCAATTCGTCGGCCTTGTCGGCGAGAGCGGCTCCGGCAAGTCCACTCTGGCAGGCATCCTCACGAGGCGAAACCGCGCCCTCACCGGAGAGGTTTTGGTCGGAAGCATGCCCCTTGCGGACATCACGCGGGCATCCCTTGCCAAGACGATTTCTGTGGTCGGGTACAACAGCCTCCTGTTCACAGGAACGCTGCGGGAGAATCTCGAAATGGCTCACGCAGGCGCGACAGACAACGAGATGGTGTCAGCACTGATGGCGGCACGCGCTTGGGAGTTTTGTGCCTCGAAAGGCGGACTTGACATGCCTATCTCCGAGGGCGCATCGAATCTTTCGGGTGGCCAGCGTCAACGCATCGCCATCGCCCGCACCCTGCTCCACGATGCCCCCATCATGATTTTTGACGAGGCTTCTTCCAGCATCGACGTCGAAAGCGAGCAAGCGGTGCTTGATGCCATATATAGCCTGGTCAACAAGGGAAAAACCGTGATCATGATCACCCACCGCCTCAGTTGCGTTCGCAATGCGGACCAGATTTTTGTAATGGAGAGCGGGAAGTGCGTCGAGCACGGCACCCATGGCGAGCTTATGGCGAACCTGGGCGCCTACCAACGGTTGGTCGCCCAACAAGACGCCCTTGAGCAGTTTGCCCAAAAGGCCCAAAAGGAGGACGACGTTTCCCAAGCGAGTGTGCAAGCGAGTACCCAAGCGGGTGGCCGAGCGGGTGCGCATGCGGGCGCCCAAGTGGCTGGCCCCTCAAACACGCCGAGCGCACCCAACAATCACAAGACCTCAGGGTTACGCATCATGGCTCGCATGATCGGCCTGGTCAAACCCCTTTCAGGCTACCTTTTGCTCGCCATCTCCCTCGGCGTGGCCGGTTTTGTCGTCGCCATGCTCATCAGCGTGCTTGGCGCTTGGGGCTTAACGCAAATCGCATGCGGCGCTCATGTTGGCACCTTTGCCATCGCTGTCGCAATCGTTGTTTGCGCGATCCTTCGCGGTCCCCTTCGCTATGGCGAGCAAATCTGCAACCATTTCATCGCGTTCAAGCTCTTGGCCCTCATACGAGACCGCGTCTTTGCCGCACTCCGCCGCCTGGCCCCCGCAAAGCTTGAAGGGCGTAACGCTGGCGATCTCGTATCCCTTATGACTTCCGACATCGAGCTGCTCGAGGTTTTTTACGCTCACACCATCTCCCCTGTTGCGATTGCGATTGTCATGGCGGCGGTCATCCTCGTGACGCTGGCCCAAGTGTCCGCCGCCCACGCGCTGCTTGCCCTTCTAATCTACGCGTTCCTGTGTTTTGTGGCACCAAAGCTCATCTCTCGCTCTTGCGACAACTTGGGACGCGAGGTCCGCGACGCCATGGGCACCTTGAACGGCTTCGTGCTTGAAAGCCTTCACGGGATCGCCGAGGCTGTGCAGTTCGGCCAAGAAAACGCCCGTCGCACCCAGCTCACCAAGCGCACGGAGGCGCTGCAAGACAAAAATGCCGAGCTCAAACGCCGTGGCGCCCATGGTTCGGCCCTCATCGACGGGGTCGTGTTGGCTACAGACGTGATTGCCGCCCTGTTGGGATGGGCACTTGTGCTTGACGGCACAATTGGCATTGACCAGGCGATTCTTGCACAAGCAATTATCATGTCAGGGTTTGGCCCCTTCATCGCCGTCGCCAATCTCGGCTCCACCTTGCAACAGACCCTTGCCTCCGGCGCACGCGTTCTTGAGCTGCTCGACGAAAAGCCTGAGACCCTTGACGTGGTCGATGGCGAGAACCTCTCGAGCTTCCAGAGCGCGGAGGTCGCCGACGTAACCTTTGGGTATGCGCAAAACGAGGCCCCAATCATCAAAAACCTCTCCTTGCTTATCACGCCTGGGGAGGTTGTGCAGATCAGCGGCAAAAGCGGTTGCGGCAAGTCAACGCTGTGCAAGTTGCTCATGCGCATATGGGACCCCACGACCGGAGTCATCTCCATGAACGGGACTCCCTTGGATCGCATCACCACAGAAAGCTTGCGACACTCTCAGTCCTACATGTCGCAAACCACCCATCTCTACCAGGGTACTATTCGCGAAAACCTCCTGATTGCGCGGCAAAACGCCACCGACGAGGAGCTCATGCGGGCATGCCAGAACGCGGATATCGACGGGTTGTTGTCCTCCCTTCCCAAGGGGCTCGACACACCCCTTGGCGAGCTGGGCGATTCCCTTTCCGGCGGAGAGCGACAACGCCTCGGCCTTGCTCGCATCTTCTTGCATGACGCGCCGTTTATGATTTTGGACGAACCAACCTCCAACCTCGACAGCCTCAGTGAGGCCGCGGTGCTTCGCGCCCTCTCACAGCAAAGGGGAGATCGCACTATGGTCTTGGTGAGCCACCGCGCCTCCACCTCATCCCTTGCAACCCGCGTGATCTCGTTGGAGTAGCAAGGCCCCGCAAAGCGGAATTCGGGCAAACCAGCCCGCACTTGGGTAGCGAGGTCTCGCGAAGCGGAAATCGAAGCCGAATAAATCTGTGCGATTGGTGGACATACGCTAATAGTGGGCATAAACTAAGCTTGGTAAACATAGAGAAAGACCATGTCAGAGGGCGAAAATATGAACGAGACCCCAGACAAAGTTAGCCGTGCTGAGGCGTACAACATCAGCCGCGAAGAAACCTACGGCCACCCGGTCGAAAACGCCCCGTGGGACGAGATCGCTGCGGCTTGTGGGCCATACAACTGCTCGCAACTTTTGTTTGTAGAGCGCTACGAGGACCTTGGCCTCACTCTTGACCTGGCGCGTCGCATGGGCACCGGACTCGCCGGTGGTATGTGGCATGGCTCCACTTGCGGTTCGTTGCTCGCTCCCATCGTTGCTGCTGGACTTCTTGATATGCCTGATGCCATTCCAGGCTTGGTCGACGCCTTCAAGGACCACGTGGGCGGCTTAAGTTGTCCTGAGGTCTTGGCGACATCCACATCCTGCGCGCAATGTATCCAGTTTGGGCGCGAATTGATCGGCATGCTAATCGAGCAATGCCCCGAAAAGTCAAAGCAAGTCTTGACACCAACTCCAACTTTGGAAATGTCACTCACCCGCCTTACAGGCGACGGCATCACGATTATCGTCCCCGAAGGCGTCACAGAAATCGCCCCTCACGCAGTCGAGGGGAACACCGAGGTCAGAAACGTCTTGTTGCCAAAAAGCCTCCGCTTTATCGGCGAATATGCATTTGCGAACTGCGACAACCTGTTGAATGTGGCATTTTACGAGGGCCTCGAGGAGATACGCGACTACGCTTTTGCCGATTGTCCTCGCCTTGCGCCGCAAGAGCTTGCCTCATGCGGGGCCACCATCGGCGAGGGCGCTTTTAAAGGATGCCGAGAAGCTGCATCCTCCGCAGGAAATGTTACTCCTTGAGTTCCCCGAGGTAAGATCACCCCTGTCGTGAGGGTCTTTTGTAGCCAAAGCAACAGCCGCCGTCCCCTCACCTGTCGGTTGTATGACGACTGGGTGTTTTGAGACACCAAACGCCCAAAACGCGTCTCATCGTGGGTTATTGTTCGACTAAGGCTATCACACCAGCTTGTCGCCCTCAAAGGTGATTGCCATGCGAATATCCATAAATCAGGTCGATAACTCGATCCGCCTTACGAAACAGCGAGCCTTCCACGGTATCTTGGTACTGCAAGTCGGAACCTATTCCAAACTGCGCTTATCCACATCAGGCAAGTGTTATGCAGCTTAGCCAAGAAGTGCGCTATAGAGCAAACGCTGATGATGGCATGGCCTTAAACGCAGGATAAGGGTGCACACCAAACAATTTTACGCCGTCTTCTCCATCACATCTTCTTGGCTTGCTCCAGTACTATGTGCACAATGTACCGTAACTAAGGCTACTTCCCGATGCCGAGAAAACGGTCGATTTCGGGATTGCCGCTCGGATCGAAGAGCTCGCGCGATGAGCAGACCCGCAACAGGGAACCTGCGAGCACGACACCGACGTCGTCGGCGAGGCGGATTGCCTCGTTGAAGTCGTGAGTCACGAAGACAATCGTGCAGTCAAAGCGGCGATGGATGTCCTCGAGCGTCTCGTACATGCGTGCCTTGGTCGCTGGGTCAAGCGCCGAAAACGGCTCGTCAAGCAAGAGCAACCTAGGTTCAAGCACAAGCGCGCGGGCCAAGGCGGTCCGCTGCGATTCGCCACCGGAGATGACACCGGGGTAGCTGTCTCGCAGGTGCCCAATGGACAGCAGCTCCATCATTTCCCCCACACGCCGCTCCCGCTCCTCTTTAGGAATCTTGCGCATCTTCAAGCCATAGGCGATGTTGTCATGGACGGTCATGTGCTCGAACAGCGCATGGTCTTGGTAAAGGATGCCCAGATGGCGCTCGCGAACAGGGATTTCGTCCACGTACTCGCCGTCGATGAGAATCCACCCGTCGTCAACCGGGAACGCGCCCGCAATCGATTCGAGCAGGACCGTCTTGCCCGATCCCGTTGAACCCAGAATCGCAAAGATTGACCCGGCGGCGATGTCGAGAGATTCAACGTGGAGCGTGAAGGTTCCACGCGTTACGGAAAGGTTTCGGACCTCGATAGAAGACGCCATGCTAGAACCCCCGGGCACAGGCGCCCCGAGCGCGGACGCCACGCTAGAAGCCTCCTCCTGCATACATCTCTTCGCAGACGCCATGCTAGAATCCCCTTTCCACGGACACCTCTTTGCGGCTGCGCATACTGCCCGCACGCCGACCGCTCTCAACGCGCGTCGAGCCGACAGACTTGTTAAGCAGGTTCGAGACGGCCAAGGTCAGAGCAGAAACCATAAGCATGATGATTGCGGTTGCCATCGCGGTATCGGTGTTACCTGAGGAGATCGAAAGATAGATGCTTCCGGGAAGCGTCTCAGTCTTCATGCGCGTAACGCCTACCAGCATCAACGTGGCACCGAACTCGCCCATGCCGCGCGCCCAAGTTAAAACAAACGTGCTGATAATTGAATTCCGACAAAGCGGCAAAATAACGGTGCGGAAGACTTCCCAACGCGTCGCGCCAAGGGTTTTCGCAACGAATTCGACTCGAGGGTTGACCTGCATGAGCGCAGTGCGCACCATGCGCAAAGAAAAGGGGAGGTTCACGATGAGCTGCGCAAACACGATACC
Organism: Eggerthellaceae bacterium; assembly: GCA_963643505.1. Classification (GTDB taxonomy): domain Bacteria; phylum Actinomycetota; class Coriobacteriia; order Coriobacteriales; family Eggerthellaceae; genus CAVEFW01. The sequence continues at coordinate 5,481 of CAVIKF010000021.1, read as the reverse complement.
GGTTGGCTGAAAAACCACCGCGAAACCAAGTTCTTTGAGTTCCTTGCCAAAAGGCGAGGAGAAAATAATCAGTAGCGCGAAGCCCAACAGGATATAGGGCAAGGACAACGTGAGCTCCAGCAAGACCTCGATGACGCGCTTTCCGGGAAGCTTGAAGTGGGTAAACGCGTAGGACGCCGGCAGGGCTATGACGAGGCAGATGATTGTGGATATCGTCGAGGTGACGAAACTCAGCCGCAAAGAGAACAGGACCTCCTCCGAAGTCACTGCTTCCCCCAGATGAACGATGCCACCGAGCAAAATCGCAAGCACCGCACTGCCGATGAAAACAATGGCAACGCATGCTGCTAAGGTTGCGACCACAGAGAAGGCGTCGACCTCACCGTGCCGTTTCCGCGTTTGCCCTTTTGTTTCAGAAATCACTTCCATATAACCTCAAAACAACAACAAACGGCCTGCCCCACGTGGTGTTGCCAACGAAGGGCAGGTCCTTTGCCAAAAGCGAGGAAGGAGCGAAGATTCGCTGCTCCCCCTCCTATCTTGCGAGCTTAAACGAGCTCGTAGCCGAAAGACGTCCAGATGTTCTTGGCGGTATCGGTGCCGAGGAACTTGACGAACTCAGCAGCGGCGTCTTGGTCGGCACAGCAGGTCAGCTGGGCTGCCGGGATGGTCTTGACCATAGCGGACATCTCAGAGCAGTCGAGAATCTTCACGCCGTCGGCCTTGACGTTCTCTTTCCAGACGATGCCGGCATCGCCCTCACCACGAGCAAGCGCGGCAGAGATTTGGGGAGCCGTAGTTGTCGTGGTGATAGCGCCGGATTCGCTCAGTCCGTCCCAGATGCCGGCGGTTGTCAAAGCCTTCTTGGCGATCTTGCCAATAGGCGTAGACTCGGGATCGCCGATGAGCAGCGTCTTGCAATTTGCCAGGTCAGCAAAGGAAGTGATGGCGCTGTCGCTGGGGACGGCGAGAACGGGGATGTGCTTCACGAGGTCGGTCTTAGATGCGACGTAGGATTCCACAGGCTTCAGCTCATCAGCAGAACCCGCGATGAAGAAGTCACCGGACTCAGTGGTCTTGATCTGGGTTTGGATTTGAGCAGCGTTCGCATAGGTGACGGCAACCTCACAACCGGTCTGGGCCTTGAACTCGTCAGCAATCTTGGTGAAAGGATCGGTCATGCCCGCGCCGCAATAGATGTTGAGCGTCTTGCCCTGAAGAGACGCGGTCGTGGTGTTGGCATTGCTATTAGCGTTCGTGTTACTCGAAGAAGAGCATCCAACAAGCGCGCCGGCAATTGCGAGACACGCAACAAGCATCGTTGCAAGTGCAAGCTTTGTAAATTTTCTTGTGGTCATATATACCCCCTATTTCTTGTTCCCTTTAGGCAATATTTTTGCCTTAGGATGATTTGTATCATAGAAGTATACCGTTGTAAAAATAGTCTTTTACTAGAGTTTCGCGTGATGGCGTATTAAGCGATTTAGCCTGTCCGCCGTGCTCACCGGTTTTGGCCTCGGTTCCACCCACTCAGTTTTTCAGGCGGCCGACCCGAAAGTCGTCCCAGCTAGCGAGCTTGGTCGCGGAAACTCCACCTATCTCATGATGCTTGATTTGGGCTCTGGAATCGGCCCTGTCATCTTGGGTTTCCTTGTCCCTGTCGTCGGATATGCCGCAATCTACTATCTGCTCGCCGTGTGGGCCCTCGCCGCGCTTGTCCTCTACTATTATGTGCACGGTCGCAAAGCGTAAGGGACAAGGCGCAAGGAGGCAACGCGCACAAGCCCACACCAAACGCGAGCTATTGCAACCTATTCATCAAACAAACCGTCGAACAGGCTGACCTGGTCACCTTGGAGCAACGGGGCACCTGGCGCAGGCAGATAAGCCGCACGGTAGCGCTCAGGATCGGCGGTCTCGCCCAGGAACTCGTCGATATCGCCGATAGCGACCACATGGCGCGAACCCTTGGCGGCAAAAACCTGGACGCCCTGAGTGTTGTTGGTGGTCTTCTGACGCAACATGGATGTGTTGAAGATCATGAGGCGATTGTCACTAGAAGCCAAGGTGAAGTCCATATCTTCCGTGAGAATCTCGGCTCGTAACAAGGAGCTGCCGCCGTAGATCGCGTTCTTGAGGCGCTTGCGATTTTGCTTCGTGACATACCCGGCCAAGGCAACGCGCGCAACGCGGCCATTCTCGAAGAAGAACAGCACGTCAGCTTTGTAATCGCCCGGGTCCAAGACCCAAATCACGTTCTCGTCTGCCTCAAGCTCGAGATCTGTGGCCAAAAACGCCCCCAACTGGGCAGACTTCGTATCCTCGAAGGCGCTGACCTTGGCTTTGTAAACCTGCTGCTTGTCGGTAAACACCAAAAGCTCGTGGCTGTTGGCTGACGGGAACTCGATCCAAGGCGCGTCGCCGTCCTTGTACTTCAGCGTGGTCGCCTGGCGCAAAACGCGGTCTGTGAGCTTCTTGAGGTAACCCTCGCGCGACACCTTGATGGTGACCGGGTAGTCCTCGATCTCGGGTTCCGTGGAAACCTCGACGATCTCCTCTGCGGCAACGATGCCGGTTTTGCGAGGCGTGACGTACTTCTTGTTCACGGCGGCAAGCTCGTTGTAGATGACCTTCTTGATGTTCTTTTCGCTGCTCAAGGTCTTCTCGAGGGCGGCAATCTCCTCCTCGAGCTTCGCGATGTCCTTCGTGCGGTTGAGGATGTATTCCTCGTTGATGTTGCGCAAGCGGATGTCGGCGACAAACTCGGCCTGGACGCGGTCGATGCCAAACCCCTCCATCAGGTTGGGCACAACGTCCACCTCAAGCTTTGTGCCTCGAATGATCGCGACAGCCTTGTCGATATCGAGCAAAATCGCCTCGAGACCGTGGAGCAGATGGAGGCGCTCGGACTTTTTCCCCAGGTCAAACGACACACGGCGACGGGTGGACTCAATGCGCCATGAGACCCACTCGCTCAAGATCTGGCGCACGCCCATGACGCGCGGATAACCGTCGACAAGCACGTTGAAGTTACATGAGAACGTGTCTTGCAAGGTCGTCATCTGGAACAACTTCGCCATGAGAACCTCGGGGTCGACGCCGCGCTTCAGGTCGATGGCGATGCGCAGGCCCTGCAGGTCCGTCTCGTCGCGGATATCGGCCACCTCGCGAATTTTGCCCTCCTTGGACAACTTCACAATGCGCTCGATGATGACGTCGGTCTTGGTGGTGTAGGGAATCTCGTAGATCTCGATGATGCGCTCATCGGGCAAATAGCGCCAGCGGGAACGGATTTGGAACCCACCGGTGCCGGTATTGAAGACGCGCTCCATCTCCTCGCGACGGTAAATGATCTCGCCGCCCGTGGAGAAATCGGGTGCAGGCATGCTCTCAAGCAGGTCATAGTCGGGGTCCTTGAGGAAATGCATGGTGGCGTCGCACACCTCGTTGAGGTTGAAACCGCAGATATCGGACGCCATCGCAACACCGATGCCCTTGTTGGCAGAAACGAGCACATTGGGAAACGTCGTGGGCAAAAGGCGCGGCTCTTGCATGGCGCCGTCATAGCTATCGATAAAATCAACGGGATCCTTGTCGATATCCTTGAAGATCTCGGCGCAAATCGGCGACAACTTCGCCTCGGTATAACGGCTGGCAGCATAGCTCAGATCGCCAGAATAGTACTTGCCAAAGTTGCCCTTGGAGTCAACAAACGGCGTGAGCAGCGCCTCGTTGCCCGTGGCAAGGCGCACCATCGTCTCATAGATCGCCGCGTCACCGTGGGGGTTGAGCTTCATGGTCTGGCCGACGATGTTCGCGCTCTTTTGGCGTGCGCCGTTGAGCAGGCCCATCTTGTACATCGTGTACAAAAGCTTGCGGTGGGAGGGCTTGAACCCGTCGATTTCGGGAAATGCACGGGAAACGTTGGTCGACATGGCATAGGGCATGTAGTTGACTTCCAACGTCTCGGTGATGGGTTGCTCCACCACAGCGGATTGCAGGCCGATGACGTTGGGGTTGTCCATGTGTTTTTTCGCGGTGCGGTTTTTCGCGGTTTCGGATTTTCTCTTACGAGCCATCTCTTTACGTGCCATCTCTTTCTCTTAGCTCAGATCGAGGTCGTCGAGGTACTCTTTGCCATGCTCGGCAATGTAGCGTTTGCGGCCGGCGTCGTCGGTGCCCAAGAGCAGGTTGAACATGGTCTCCATCTGCTCGATGTCCTCCGGCACCACCTTGATGAGGCGGCGCGTCTCCGGGTTCATGGTGGTCATCCACATCATGTCCGGATCGTTCTCGCCAAGACCTTTCGAGCGGTTGATCTGGCATTTCTGGTCGCAGATCTCGTCTAGGAACTTGTTTTTTTCCGCCTCGGTATAGGCAAAGTAGGTTTTGTCTTTGCAATTGATCTCGTAAAGCGGCGACTCCGCGATGAACACATATCCCTCGTTGATAAGCGTCGGGACCAAGCGATAGAGCATGGTGAGGATGAGCGTACGGATATGGTAGCCGTCGACGTCGGCGTCGGTGCAGATGACTACCTTGTTCCAATTGAGCTTATCGAGGTCAAAGGTACCGATGTCCTTGAGACGCTTGTCCTTGACCTCCACACCGCATCCCAGGACGCGCAACAAGTCCATGATGATCTCGGACTTGAAGATGCGAGGATAGTCCTCCTTGAGGCAGTTGAGGATCTTGCCGCGAACCGGCATGACGCCTTGGAACTCGGCGTCGCGCGACTGGCGGCAGGCGCCCGCTGCAGAGTCGCCCTCTACGATGTAGATCTCGCGGCGGTCGCGATCCTTGGAGCGGCAATCGATGAACTTGGCGACGCGGTTGGCCATGTCGGTCTTTTGCTGCAGGTTCGTCTTGATGGATTGGCGCGTGCGCTCGGCATTCTCGCGGGAGCGCTTGTTGATGAGGACCTGCTCGGCAATCTTGTCAGCAGCTGGTTTGTTCTCGATGAGGTAGGTCTCCATGCGCTCTTTGAAAAACGCTGTCATCGCCTGTTGGATGAACTTGTTGTTGATGGCCTTCTTCGTCTGGTTTTCGTAGGAGGTCTGGGTCGAGAAACAGTTGGTCACAAGAACAAGGCAATCTTGGACGTCTTGCCACTTGATGGCGGTCTCGTTTTTGCTGTATTTGCCCTGGGTCTTGAGGTAACCATCGATGGCGCTGGTCAGGGCGCTGCGCGACGCCTTCTCCGGGGAGCCGCCGTTTTCGAGCCACGACGAGTTGTGGTAATACTCCTGCATCTGGATCTTGCGGGAGAAGCAAAAACACGCGGTGATCTTGACGGAGTAATCGGGCAAGTCCTCGCGGTCACGGCCGCGACGGTTAGCCTCCACGAAATACGGCTCCGTCAGGTAGTCGAGGCCGGTCTTCTCAAGGACGTAGTCCTCGATGCCCTTGGGGTAGCAATACTCTTGGACATAGAAGCCGTCGATGTAGCGAGGCTTGGTCAGGTCGATCGGCGCGGCGGGG
>CAVIKF010000020.1:0-23054 GCA_963643505.1 Eggerthellaceae bacterium | reverse complement strand
TACATCCTGACTCCCTTCCGAAACCGTTTTGGTACGGATTTTTGTCAGCGTCCCCTTACCTCATCGGTAAGCTTTCCCCGAGGGCTTGAAAGCCACCATTCCCCTTCGGCGTGTATATACTCTTGGGCTCTCATGTCGTCTAGGATTTCTTTAGCCGGGTGTCTATGCCCAAGGGCATGTTCGATAATCCGCTCGATGACAAGCGCGATATAGCACGTGAGGAAGTGCGCCTTTATGTGTTCGGGTGTCCATGCGTACACCGGGCGGGCACGCAAATAAGACTTTGTGACCTTAAAGCTCTCCTCGATTCGCCACAGCTCGCGATAGGTATCAACTACCTTCTGAGGTTGCCAGCCGGTCTCTGAGGTGATGATGCAGTAGTAGCCGTCGCAGGCGGCGTCGGCTTGTATGGCCTCCGTGTCAAGCTCGGGGGCGCAGGGATTGTCCAGGACTTCTCCGGTGTTTGTGTCAGTAGTAGTTGGTGCAGTCGTAATAGCCGCAAGAAAGATCCCGTATGCCGGACGCGGCTATAGAGGAGTTCATTTTGGAGACCACGGCGTCTGACATTCGAGCGATTTCGCTTAGACCCCGATAGACGTCGTGCTCTTTGAAAGCAGCCTTGTAAAAGTGCCTGTCGGCGCGCCTTGAGGAGGCGTGCTTGGAACCAGGGGCCAGCAAGCGCTCCATGACCAAAAGGCGCAGAAGTGCGTTTATGTCGAAGGCGCAGCTGCGCCCGCGCATGTTGGAGCGCAGGGCGCTTTCGATGCCAAGGGCGTTGTAGTAGTCCATAGGAACCGCGTCCCCTACGCATTTTCTGCCGTCGGTTCTCCTTTCGGCTTTTTGGTTGGGGTGGATGGTGATGGTCTGCGGGCCTTCGCCGGCAAGCCTTTCTGCGTCCATTGCCGCCACAACCTCAGTGAAATGCGCAACGGGGTCGTCGAACTCTTTCGCCAGCTCATCGACGTAACCAAAGGTCTCAACACTCCTTTGCTTTGAAAACTACGGCGCTTGAAATGGCGGCGGAGACGACGAGCGCGCTTTTGTCCAGACTAAAGGATACATAAGGGTTAACTTAAGGGGCTAATGCCTTGATAAGCGTCACGACTTACCCCCCCGTGCGTGATATTCACGGTAAACTTCTGTGCAATTGTAGGATCAAATTAGTCGCTTGGGTGGCGACTGACGGCTACAGGGCTGATGATTGCAAGAAAGAAGATGGTTTTATCTAGATAAAACTTATTGGCACAAGGGGGGACGTATGAGGCGCACGGTTTCTGTTGCACGCAAGGTTTCGAGCGCGTTTTTATCGGTTGTTTTGGTCACAGGGCTTTTGCCCATCCATGCAGTTGCTACAAATTTACCTGGAGAAGCCGAAGAAGCTCAAACTGGGCCATTGAGCGCTTTGAGCACTTTGAGTGCACTAGAAACTCCCTCTACCGATGCCACGCTCACCGAGGGCTGGAATAAAAACGGTTCCTGCGAGTGGCGAATTGACGAAAAAGACCAACTTACCGTGCGCCCGTTAGGCGGTGCGGGAGAAGGCAAAACAGGCACGCTTGATACGTGGAGTGGGAACGAAGGCGTGCCCTGGTATTTATCACGCGATTCAATAACGTCAGTGGTAATTGAGCCAGGCGTTTGCGCCCAAACATGTTTGACCATGTTTGCAAATTGTACGAATCTTGTTTCTGTTGACTTATCAGGCCTTGATACTTCGGCCGTAACAAGCATGTATGGCATGTTCGATGGATGCACGAGCTTGACTTCCATCGATCTCGTTGGCCTTGACACATCTAACGTCACAATCATGTACAAAATGTTTTGCGACTGCACAAGTTTAATTTCGGTTGATTTCGCTGCTATTGATACCTCTAACGTTGCTGCTATGCATTATATGTTCCACGGGTGCACAAGCCTTACCGTCGTCGACTTTTCTGGTATAGACACCTCTTCTGTGACAGATACAACCTTAATGTTTTTCAACTGCTTAAGCCTTGAGACAATCTATGCCTCTCCTTCTTTTAAAATTGCGGAAACAGCCAATTCTTCCCGTATGTTTGACTGCTGTGCCTCACTTAAAGGTGGAAGCGGTACGGTATATAACCCAAGGAACTCGTGGGATGCCAGAATGGCCAAGATTGACGGTGGGGAAGAAAACCCCGGCTATTTCACCAGTGGTTGGACTAAATGCGGTACCTGTGAGTGGCGCATTGATTCTGCCGGCAAACTTACCGTGCGCCCATTGGGTAGCACCGGCATCGGCGTGCTTGATATGTGGGAAGAATCCTTCGGGGTACCTTGGGATTCTTTGCGCGAATCCATAACGTCCGTAGTATTTGAGCAGGGTGTTTGCGCTCAAACGTGCGCAAGCATGTTTGAAGCCTGTATAGATCTTGAAAGTGTTGACCTCTCTGGTCTTGATACCTCTGCCGTTACAAATATGAGCAAGATGTTTGCTGGTTGTACAAGTTTGACGTCTGCCGACCTTGCTGGCATGGATACCTCTAACGTTACCAACATGAAATACCTGTTCCACATTTGCATAAGCATGACCAGCGCTGACTTGTCTCACATAGATACATCTTCGGTTACCGACATGAGCTTGATGTTCTTTAATTGCGTGAACCTTGAGACCATCTATGCATCTTCTTCCTTCAAAGTAACAGAGGGCGCCGCCTCAACTCGCATGTTCCAAGATTGCGTTTCCCTTAAAGGCGGAAGCGGCACGGTGTTTGACGAAGCGAAGATAGACGCTGCCATGGCCAAAATTGACGGTGGGGAAGAAAGCCCAGGCTACTTCACAAGTGATTGGACGCAATACGGTACCTGCGAGTGGCGCATTGATTCTGCCGGCAAACTTACCGTGCGCCCATTTGGCACTACCGGCACCGGCACGCTTGATGCGTGGAGCGGTACCTTAAATGCGCCTTGGGATTCTTTGCGTGGATCCATAACGTCTGTAGTAATTGAGCCTGGCGTTTTTGCCCAAACGTGCGCAGGTATGTTTGAGGCTTGCGAAAATCTTACAAGCGTTGACCTATCCGGGCTCAACACAAGTGCTTCTACAGATATGAGGTATTTATTCGAAAAGTGCCCTTCAATCACAAAGCTTACCTTACCTGCGGGGATGGATTTGCAGAGGTCTGGTCTGTTTGACTCCTCTTGGAGGACTTCATCGGGTGTGAATTACGCCACGACAACTGAGATGATTGCCGCTAACGCTAGCAGGGAATCTGACGCCATGACGTATAGAACAATAGCGGTAACACCTGGTTGGGCGCAAGCGGGAAGTTGCGAATGGAGAATAGACGACAGCGGCCTTCTTACGGTAAGACCTTTGGGCAGCAGCGGCACGGGCACGCTTAAAGCATGGACAGAGGCGGAAGAGGTCCCGTGGTACTACCAGCGCGAGACCATCACGGCGGTCAAGGTGGCAGCCGGTGTATCCGCTCAGACCTGCGCAAACATGTTTGATGGTTGCACAAACCTTGCCATGGCCGACATCGCGGGCTTGGATGTGTCTTCCGTAACAGACATGAGCAGCATGTTTAGCGGCTGTTCAAACTTGACATCAGTAGATTTTGACAGCATCGGCACGTCTTCCGTAACCAGTACGAGCTCTATGTTTGACGGATGTTCAAGCCTCGGAGCAATTGACCTCTCGTGTCTCAAAACATCTGCGGTAACAGACATGCAAGGAATGCTTCGCGACTGTTCTGGTTTGACGACGCTTGACTTGTCGTGCATTGATTTGTCCAAGGTAGAAAACGCGACCGACATGCTAAGCGGTTGCTCAAAGCTTGAAACACTCACCCTACCTGCAGGAATAGGTTTTTCCAACGCGGGTCTGCGCGATGCTCAATGGATAGATCCAACAGGTACTTTGTACGCCACCACCGCTTCTATGCTTATCGCCAACGCAAACAGAGACGCAGATGCAATGAGCTACAAAGCAGTAGTTTTGCCGGAAGGCTGGACGCAATCTGGTACCTGCGAGTGGAATATTGATACTGGAATCGGCCTGCTAACCGTGCGTCCAATAAATGGCAGAGACACTGGCATGCTTGATACATGGAGCAAGGTTGAAGACGTGCCTTGGTATTCTTCGCGTGACTTAATAAAGTTTGTAGTAATTGAGCCTGGCGTTTCTGCTCAAACATGCAGGTCTATGTTTGAAGCTTGCAAAAATCTTCTACGCGGCGACATATCTGGGCTTGACACCTCCGCGGTTACCGATATGAGTTACATGTTCTCAGGGTGCGAAAGTTTGGCTTCTATCAGCCTCGTCGGCCTTAACACACAAGCCGTTGTAAGTATGAACAACATGTTTTATGGGTGTGCGAGTTTAACGTCGATTGATCTTGCCGGCATTGACACTTCCAAAGTTACCAATATGAACCTCATGTTTCGCGATTGCACAAGCCTTACAAGCGTTGACCTTTCAGACATAGACACGTCTTCTGTGGCAAACATGAGTGGCATGTTCATGAATTGCAAGAACCTGGTAACAATCTACGCTTCGCCTGTTTTTAAGGTGGCAGAAACTACCGTTGCGCCCCGCATGTTTGAAGACTGCACCGCCATTAAAGGTGGCAGCGGTACTACGTATGTTTCGAGTGTTACAGATGCCACCATGGCAAAAATAGATGGTGGGGAAGAAGCCCCTGGCTATTTCACTTATGGATGGACCAAATACGGTACTTGCGAATGGAGAATTGACGCTCAAGCTGGCCAGTTGACCGTGCGCCCCGTAAATGGCGCAGCAACCGGCATGCTTGATAAGTGGAGCAAGATTGAAGAGGTGCCTTGGTATTCTTCACGCGAATCCATAAAGTCTGTGTTGATTGAACAGGGAGTTTCTGCTCAAACGTGCTTATACATGTTTGAAGCTTGCACAAACCTTGTAAGCGTTGATCTATCTGGCCTTGACACAAGCGCTGTTACCGACATGGCTTCCATGTTTTATGGCTGCACAAGTCTGACTTCCATTGATCTGATGGGCCTTGATACTTCTTCTGTAACAACTATGTGGAACATGTTTAATGGCTGCACGAGCTTAGAGCATGCTTATTTGGCGGGCATCGATGCTTCTAGACTTGTTTATGCGCCTTACCTGTTCCAAGGTTGCACAAGCCTTGTCACCGTTGATTTGACTGACGTAGGTTTATCTTCTGTATCAAATATGGGCTACATGTTCTTCAACTGTTCAAGCCTTGAGACAATCTATGCGTCTTCTGCTTTTAAGGTATCAGAGACAACCGTTTCATCCCGCATGTTTGAAGGCTGCACCGCCATTAAAGGCGAAAACGGCACCACGTATGTTTCACACACCACAGATGCCACGATGGCCAAAATTGATGGCGGGGAAGAAGGCCCTGGCTATTTCACCACTGGCTGGACCAAGTACGGTACATGCGAATGGAAAGTTGACGGCGACGGCAAGCTTACCATTCGCCCCCTTGATGGCAGGAACTCTGGCGTGCTGCCAGATTGGAACGTTGATTACGAAACCTCACCTTGGTATAGTGATTTATCCATAAAGTCAGTAGTGGTTGAAGAAGGCGTCAAGGCCACATCATGTGCATACATGTTTTTCGGGTGTAAAAACCTTAAACATGCAAACCTTTCTGGCCTGGACACATCTGCTGTCACAAATATGGAAGGGATGTTTTTTGCGTGCGAAAACCTTGAATCTGCTGACCTTTCTGAACTTGACATTTCCGCAAATCCAAATACGGAATACATGTTTGAAATCTGTTATTCAATCGCAAAACTTGCCTTACCTGCAGGTCTGGATTTACAGAGGTCCGCTCTGCGCAGCTCTTCTTGGAGGGCGTCATCTGGCACAAACTATGAAACAACTGACGAAATGCTTTCCGCTAACGCAAGCAGAGACACGGGTGCTATGACCTATAGAACAATATCGGTAACGCCTGGTTGGGCGCAAAGCAAAAGCTGCGAATGGAGGATAGACGATAGCGGCCTTCTTACGATAAGGCCTTTGGGGAGCAGCGGCACCGGCATACTTAAAGCCTGGTCAGAAGCGGAAGAGGTTCCGTGGTACTACCAGCGCGAGACCATCACGGCAGTCAAGGTTGCAGATGGCGTTTCTGCGCAAACCTGCGCACATATGTTTGACGGTTGCACGTTCCTTGCAAGCGCTGACATTACGGGCTTGGATGTGTCTGCCGTAACAGACATGAGTTCCATGTTTGCGAATTGCCCGGCACTTACAAGTGTTCCAACGGGGCTTACATTTGCTTCTGGTGTTTCCGTGGATAATCTTTTCTACGTTGATTCTGAAACGGCAGTTGCAACACATTACGACGGCGAAGACCCTGCCATTACCAACTATAGCTGGGCAGACGACAACAGAGAGCTTGTTGTTGCATGCAAAGGCGAACACGCATGGGACGATGGCGTAATTACCAAAGAGCCAACCTGTACAGAACCTGGCGAAAAGAAGCTTACTTGTAAGCTATGCGGGGAGGTTCAAGAAGGTGTTGTTGTTGAGGCGACTGGGCATTCGTGGGGCGAGTGGGAGACGGTAAAGGAAGCCACTTGTGATGCGGCTGGTTCGGAGCGCCGCGTTTGTGCAAATGACTCTACGCATGTGGAAACGCGCGAGATTGCCCAACTCACACATGAGTGGTTAACACCGGTAGTTTTCTTTGACGTAGATTACAAGTCCGCGGTCGCTATTTGGACGTGCGCAAGAGATGCAACCCACAAGCATACAGAGATATGCACGGTGGAAAAGCAAGAAAAGAGAGCAGCCACCTGTTTTGAGTGCGGGGAATACGTATACAAAGCTACTGCTGTTATCAGCGGCACAACCCCGCTTGTTGTGAAAGCGGTGTCTGAGAAAATTCCTGCCACGGGTCATAAATTCGATGGCATGACCTGTGCTGATTGCAAGACCCATTTGGGTGATGTGAACGGTAACGGAATCATTGACATCGTGGATGCTCAAATTGCCTATGACATCGCGACTCGTAACAGCTACGTGGACCTTGATGCTTACGATGCGTACTGTACAGCGGCAGATGTGACAGGCGAAAATGGCAAGCCTGATGGATGTGTGGATGCGCAAGACGCCTTCCGCATCCAATATGTTCTTCACCATGGTTGGGAAAGTTAACGCTTGAGGGTTTAGACATTGCCGCGCGGGACTGCGGTGGAAATCTCTGATCAAATCCAGGGTTTCCGCCGCAGTCCCAGTCCTATTCTATTTCTTGTCGTCTTGGCAATTAGTGTCTTCAGGGTCGCCATTTTCAAGGCTTGTACGGCGTGCGCTATAGGCAATCAAACCTGCCCCGGCAGCTGCCAAGGCAATCGCAGCAGGAGTCAAAATCGAAAGCGTACTATCTCCTGTAGCCGCTAGCGTAGTCTTACTACCCACACCCGAGTCGCTATCACCATTATTATTGCTGTTATCGTCTGAGTCAGAGCTGTCAGAATCTTCACCCGACCCGTCGGGTACAGTTATCGTGGTATCGGCAACAACATCAATCGTAGCATTAATCGAATTGTTGTCGTTCGATTCATAAAGCGCCACGCGTGGGCTTTCGGATACTTCTTCGCCGGTTGCGGGGTCAATAAAGTCAGCTTCGCCCGATGGCGTATTGGCAATAATTTCCTTGGTAGTAAGGCCCCTCCAGCTTTCTGGAACATCAACTTTAACCACAAACGTACGAGACTGACCAGGAAGAAGAACAGCATCTCCATCGTCGGCAACTAAGATGTTAGCCTTCGTGGAGTCGGTCATAGAGCCGTGATAAATGTCTTCATATAAGCCACTGTCAGAGCTGTTCTTAGCCTGATCAAAGTCAAGCGTAATTGGCATTTCACCAACAGAAACAAAGTCATCTGCATCGGTAATATAAAGGTTAGCCTTGGTCACAACCGTGTTGCCCGTATTTTTAATTGTTACGTAGAAGTCGTTTGTTTCACCAGGGTTTACATCCCCACCGACCGGAGCAATAGCCGTGGTGGCTACGCTGCACAAAAACGGAACGTCAAACGCGTAAATGTCTGCCTTTGAGTCGTCGGCTGAAGTAATGTGATTGGCTGCGAAGGAGCTCCAGCACACCGAGCTATTGTTAGTATCTTCAACCACAAAAAGCGAATCAAGGGGGTTATCACACTGAGCGAAAACAAACGGCTTGCTGAATACGCCATTTACCTGGGCCATCGCCATAATTCTGTACGCAGGTTCACCCTTGTGCTCAGAGGCGTTTCCGTCGTCATCGTACTCGAAGCCATTCACGCCATCGTGGTTAAGCGGATAGTAGCAATACTTGTGATCTGCGCGCAGGTGCAAACGGCTTAGCGGCACATCGGTTGGGCTGATGCAGGCCAAATTAAAGCTTGCAAAGCCGGTAGTAACGCCAACATGTGCTTCAATTTCTGCAGCAGAAGGAAGCGTTGCCAAAGCAAGATAGCCAGTTGGAGCCGCCATAGCAGAGTCGTCGCGCTCGCCCGTAGAAACCGATGCCATAAGGCTGCAGGCATCTTCAAGCGGCGAGAGGTTCTTTACCGTATTGTCGGGGTTGATAACCGGAATAGACGTGATAGCGCTCAACTTGTTGTACTGTAAGCTCTCGTTGCCTGTCGCCACGCCATCAGTAGCAAGTGCGGCAGCATCGTGGGAACCCTGATTGCCGCCAGAAACAGCAGTCTTATCAAAGGAGAGCTTCAAGGCATGCACGCCAGCGCCTTCGGTGGTTATGTAACCAAAAATTGCGAACACCGCGCCGGAGCCATCGGTTGCAAGTTGGGCGCTATCAGGAACAACAGCCTGCGTACCAGCTTGCACACTTACCGACGCTTGATCGATGATGTTAATGTCATCTTCCCAATTTGACACAAAGTGCAGCACGTTTATAGCCGTGTTCGAAAGGCCCGGCGTTAACAGACCTTCCTTGGTGTCGGCTGCATCAACAAGCAGCGAGCCAAAATAGTGGCTATACCCATCTACCGCGGCAATGGCATCGAAAGCAGCCTTGGAAACACCATCACCGGAAAAGAGCGAGGGGCATCGGAATGCATAGTATTTGCTCGTTTGTGAATACGAAGGGGAGCTCCACGATTTGTAAACAGTAGTTACAAAGTCGCCACGGTCTGCGCCTGCTGCCTGGGCTTTCCAGTTAAGCTTAACCATGGTTGCGTAGGTGGATTCTGCAGCTTCAAAAATAGTAGTCTTGTCTTCGTTAGGACGCTCGCCAGACACAACAAGCAGCAAAACACTGGGGTTATCGGAGTCTTTGTCTACAATCTTAATGTCAAAGTCGTAGTCAAACAAACTATCGCGCGGAACACCTGCGCTCGTTGAATCAAACTTCACCGGGAAGGGGTTCGAAACGCCGGTATTGGTAACGCTCTGATATACAACGCGGCTTAAAACCACGCCGTTATACAAAACAGGAGCAATGCGGAACAAATAGCGTACATCGCCAATTTCAATAAACTTACCCCGTGGCGATGCGAAAACATTCTTCGCAAGAATGTTCATATGACGTGGGCGAACGCCGCCTTCATCGCCAAGCTCGTAAATGACAGCATCGCCCGATGAACGGTCGTCATAAAAATAACCATGATCATCGGTCCACTCGTATTCGTAGCCATCGTCACCGCTATCGTTTCCCTCTTCGGCCGCCGCAAGCATGACAGCAGAAGCATCATTCGTAAAGATAGCGGTAACACTATCCATATGCGCTGACTTAACAGCATCACCGCTGCACGTGTAGGCACCAGAAGAGAAATCGGTAATGCTAAATGGCTCAAACGAAGCATTCTCGCTGGCAGATTCCGCCATGGCAATAGCCGTAGTTGCCAGGCTTGCCGTGGATTTGTCGTCGAGGCTCACCTTTACCTCGGCTACGTTTCTTAGTTCATTGGCAGTAATGATGGTGAACTTGCTTGGGTCAAGGTTGTAATTATCATCTTCACCAGAGTCGTTCACAAGAGCAGGCTCTGCGGCTAGCTCTGAAATGTAATATTCGCCGCCTTCGTTGGTAGCTGCCGCTAAAGGCTCAAAGCTGCTTTCCTCATTTGCAAAAGCGGCCATGCTCCGAGAATTGTCGCTTTTGTCGCTGTCATAAATTGCAGGATTGCTGTAACTCCAGAAGGTAATGGTGTATTTAAAGAAATAGAATGCTTGTGCCCACAGGCTAATACTTGCATTGGCACCAAAGATTTGTCGTGGATAATGCTTTCCTGGCTTTGGGTCGCCCCATTGAAGAGAAAACGATATACCACCGCTACCACGAACGCCAAAAGCAACAACGTATTCACAACCAATGCCAATAGTAAGCGCAAGACGACCATTCAGAGTCATAGTGAAAACGCTCTTGTCGTTCGTAAAATCAAGGTTGCCGAAAACGTTGTTGATAGAATGAATTTTCCCATCCAGCTTAGATACATCGGAGATCAAGCCTTTACTGAGGGCAAAGTCAATCCCACCGCCTATTTCTACGGTAACGAATGCAGGCACAACAACAATAAGAACACGTTCAGTAAAACAGCCACTAAGATCAAACCCAAGGCCTGCCTCTAAGGCGCCGTCATAGAGTTTTTTATCGTCCTCCCATTTCAGCAAAGCAAGAGCCTGGAAATGTACAGTAAACGAACCAAACCCCGAGAACTTATGCTTCTTTTTCGTCCCCGACCTCATGTCTTTGTATTGTTTTTGGAAGTTTTTAAACTTTTGCCACTTGTTCTCCATTTGTTTCGTAGGATCTAAGCCTCGTGGCTGGTAGCGCCAACTGTTGTTGCCATCAATTGGGTCTTTTGCGTTGGAATAGTTGAAAAGCTCCAAATCTATGCCAAACATAATGGTTCCCAAAGGGTCATAGCGAAACACAAATGGCAAAGATGGCATCCAAAGTTCAAGGTTCATGCCTTTAATTGCTTTTGGCCAGCCATTATTCGGCAATGTGAACTTCATATTTCCGGGGGTGCGCATACCGTAATCTCTGCCGCTAGCAAGCATGATGTTGGATTCGTTTTCAGAAGCCGCCATGGTGGATTTTGAACCAATGGTGCCATCACCCAAGGTTAGCGGGAAATCAATATTATCTTGTATAAAACCTTCATCACAAGGAGCGGCAGAAAAACTAATTTTCGTAGAGACGGTAAGTATGTTTGCATCGCTGCCGCTTTTAGAAGGGTTGGTTACCACAATGTCGATAGTGTCGCCTACCGTCACTGCATCCACATTGCCTGTCAAGAGGAATT
Source organism: Eggerthellaceae bacterium (assembly GCA_963643505.1). Lineage (GTDB taxonomy): Bacteria > Actinomycetota > Coriobacteriia > Coriobacteriales > Eggerthellaceae > CAVEFW01. The sequence continues at coordinate 11,816 of CAVIKF010000020.1, read as the reverse complement.
TCTTGGAAAATTTGGCGGTTATGTATTCGCCTTTTCCACCCGAAATTGTTTGCGCATCAGCAATTGCCTTGCCTATGCGTGAGCTATCACTGCTGGTTTTAACAATAGGTTGAATGGAATACTGGGTGGCCTTGGGGAAATACAGCTCGCATTCAAGGTCATGCGTAGCGTCGTTTGCGGGAGAAAGCACAAACTCCAGATCAGAGGTCTGAATATCCCAGCCATCGAAGGCAATCTTGCGGAAGTAGGGGCTCCACTGGTCTTTGGAATCGCGGGCTACTCTGTCTGTCATGGCAGGACGAAGGGCTGTACCACCCGTGATATGAACAGACTGATAGGTAACATCGTGGTACGCATACGGGCCATCCCAATCGCTGCTATACCTGTTTCCACTTCTCGGGAATTCTGTGTAGCAAGAACTAGCATCTACCGTAACGGTTGCGTCAAATTCCAAAAAGCTTCCGTTTTGACCTTCAACGTGCGTAGTACGGGCAAATGGTTGCATGTCAAAAACAGCAAGGCCGTCTTCTCCGGTATATACCGTCTTTTTATAATCGTTATACAGGGATTTCACCGTAACGGCGACGGATTGAACATATGCGGCGTGTTTAAGACCCTTATCGTAGGCGTATCGGCTCAAATCGCAACAAAGCACAGCGAACTTGTTGGAGTCAATGGTAACGGTTGTTGCTTCGTAGGCATACGCCTTTTGGACACCTGGCAGCCAATATGTATTTTTGACACCCGAAACAGGCTCCATAAAAAGCGAACCCACCGCCGCAAGAGCACCTGCGGCAAATACGCGCCTGGTGACGCCATGCGTTGAGTGGGTCGCAGAGTGCGGCGCTTGGCTGGCACAAGCCTCTGCCATGTTATCAGGGGTTTCGTCTGGGAGATGAGCAGTGTCGTTATTTGTTTGCCTGCTTGTTTGTTTGTTTGCGGCTTTCATAGGCCTTCCATTCAATATAAATCGCCGACGCCCGTTAGAGCGATGCTATTGGATTGATCACTCAACCAATCGATGAATTTTAGCAGCAACAACTATGCACAACTAGGGGATTAAGCTAGCAAAATCAACCCATCCTTTTTTGCGCCCGAAATCGAACGTATAATCGCGCGTGAGAATTGCTTTGTCGTGCAATTTGCTTAGAATACCGGGCAGAAATTTGCTTAGAATACCGGACAAAAACTGACGGAAGAGAGGGTTCGCTTATGGACAGATATCTGGCAGAGACGCCAATGTTGGATTTCTCCCATCCCACGATACAGCGCCTCGTCGAACAGCACCGCTGGCGAGATCTTGGCGACTTCGAGCGGATAAGGGCGATCTACGACTTCGTGCGCGATGAGATTCTGTTCGGATATAACATCGATGATGCGATACCCGCCTCCAGGGTTCTCGCCGACGGCTACGGCCAGTGCAACACCAAGGGTACGTTGTTTATGGCGCTATTGCGTTGCTGCGGTGTTCCTTGTCGCGTCCATGGTTTCACCATCGACAAGAAACTCCAGAGGGGCGCGATGACGGGGTTCGTGTATGCGCTAGCGCCGGCGAACGTGTTGCACAGCTGGGTTGAGGTTTGGTTAGAGGGCGCCTGGTACGAGCTCGAGGGCTTCATCCTCGACAAGCCGTACCTTGAGAGTCTTCAGGCGGCGAATCCCGGCTGCACAGGCGCGTTTTGCGGGTACGGCGTGGCTGTCGTCGACCTACGCCATCCTGTGATCGATTTCAATCGCAACAACACCTACATCCAAAGCGAAGGCATCAACCGGGACTACGGCGTCTACGAAAGCCCCGACTGTTTTCTTCGGGAACATAGCCAGGAGATGTCGGCTTGCAAGGCGTTCGCCTATCGCAACATCGGGCGGCGCTTGATGAACGCGAACGTTCAAAAGATCAGGGACGCAAGGGCTACAAGCAGGTCATAGAAAAGAGGCCCGGTCCATGAAACAGAGTGAAAAACGTCTGCTATCACTCCGGCGTTTAATCTGTCCTGCCGCTATGTGCTTCACACCGTTGGACCCATCATCGACGGTCGCGTGACCAAGGAGGACGAGGACTTGCTTGGCTCTTCGGCGCAGGTTCCGGGTTGTCTACGGCGGAGGGGATCCCCTACACCGGCGAAATCAAAATGACAACGAAACTGGGGCAGATTCGGATTCGCTCTTTAAGCTAGAATAGGGGTGCAAATGCCGTTTGCTAGGAGGCTATCTGTGTCGAAGATCGAAGGTTTCTTCTCCAAGATCAACATGAGCTGGAAGCTCGTTCTTTTGCTGGCTTTCATATGTGGCATTGTGCCGGGCTTTTTGATGGTGCCCGAGTGCCTAGAGGGTACCTCCCTGCGGATGCCCGGCATCACCTTCGAGTTTTGGGTCTTCATGGGGCTCTTCATTTCCCTGAGTTGCGAGAAACCGCTGGAGGCGGGCCTCAAGACGTTCGTCTTCTTCCTCATCAGCCAGCCTCTTATCTACCTCGTTCAAGTTCCGTTTAGCTCAATGGGTTGGCAGCTGTTCGGCTACTACCCGATCTGGGGTCTGATTACCCTTCTCACCTTTCCTGCCGGCATGCTCGCAAACCTCATCAAAAGAGACGCGTGGTGGAGTGTCGTCATCCTGCTCATTCCTATGGGGATCCTCGCGCTGACGTTTCCCAGGATGGCCACGACGATGTATGTGAGCTTCCCGAAAATGACGTTGACCTGCATTTTCATCGTTCTTCAACTCGTGGTGTTTCCTCTTTTGCTCAAGGGGGGAAAGCGTGTGGTCGCATACGCTTTGATTGTCGTCATGGTTGTCGTGAGCGTCGCGGGTTATCTGTTTTCTGACTCGAGTAAAGTTACCACCAGCATCGGGGCTCAGGGTAGTGCGCCCTATACCCTTGTGGACACCGCCGACGACGCGGGGGTCAGCCTGGAGGGCGACATGATCAAGGTGACCTACAGCGCCGCCAGGTCCGGCGACGCCTTCGACATTCCCATCACCTACAAAGACGCCAACGGGGACGTCTACACCGTGACCTTCACCAAGACCGCCGAGAGCAGCGGTACCTTCGGCGAGTTCAGCCGTGATAGTTAGCGAGTTGCGTAATGCCTCCTTGCGCGTCAACCGGTAGTTTGCTCCTTCGACGAGCTCAGTCGTAGTAGTTAGCCCTCACTCGCTCAAGAGCGGAGGAGTCGTTGGCTGACGGTCTGGATAGCGCATGCCCGGGCGATCAGGCCTTTGCAGTTGCTTAAAAGTACGTCGTCGAATACCGCGTTCCTGTCCAATTTCTTGTACACAGCCACCAACACGAATGAGATACGGTGAAGGCCAATGCGGGCGTATAATGGCGAAAAGGCAAATGTATTGCACTTTACGCTAGGAGCATACGATGGAGAGCTACACGGAGCTGGTGAACAGCAACGCCACCGAGACCGAGATTCGGCACCACCTCGTGGAGGGCCGACAGGTATCGGTGACCCTGCGAATACCTGACACCCTGCGCGACGCGGCCAAGGAGGAGGCGGCTCTGCGTGGCATGAGTTTCTCCGCCTTCGTCCGCACCTGCATGATCGAAGAGCTTTCGAAGAGAGGCCGGTAGCGACCATGGGCGCCAGTATCTATTCCTATGCGGTGGTCCCCGGCGGATTCAACGAGGACTTCTACGAGCAGTGCATCATCGAGCACATGACCGAAGAGCTTGGATACACGCACCTGTACGGGCCCGACGTTGCTCGTACCTCAGATGAATACCGCGACGTGTTTCTGCCGGGCATCTTGGAAGATTCCCTCGCGCGCATCAACAAGGGCCTCCCCGCCGCGGCGATTGGCGAGGCAATCCTTAAGATCCAAAACGTCGAGGGCGGCACGCTTGAGCAGCGCAATGAGGCCTTTAACGACTACCTGCAGTCGGGCGTCGAGGTGCGCTTCTTCGACGGCAAGCAGGAGCGCGACGACATCGTCTGCCTGCTCGACTTCGACGACCCGGACAACAACGATTTCCATGTCGTGAACCAGTGGACGTTCATTGAGTACTCCGAGAAGCGCCCCGACGTCATCGCATTTATCAACGGCATGCCGCTCGTCATGTTCGAGCTGAAGTCGCCCTCGCGCGAGGAGACGAACGCATCAGACGCCTACCTGCAGCTCCGCAACTACATGCACCACATACCCAGCATGTTCGTGCCGAACGTCTTCTGCGTGATGAGCGACATGTCCGAGACACGTGTGGGAACCATCACCGCCGACGAGGACCGCTATGTTGCCTGGAAATCTACAGATGGCGACTATTCCGAAACCAAGGCGGCCACTTGGCAGACCATGCTCGACGGCATGATGCCCAAGGCCCGCCTGCTCGACCTCATCAAAAACTTCGTCTGCTTCAACGACAGCAACGACAAGGTCATTAAGATCCTGGCCGCCTACCACCAGTACTTCGGCGTGCGCAAGGCCATCACGCGTGCGAACGAGGCCGTGGCCGGCGACGGCAAGATCGGCGTGTTCTGGCACACGCAGGGATCAGGCAAGTCGCTCTCCATGGTGTTCTTCGCCCACTTGCTGCAGCAGCACCTGGACAGCCCGACAATCGTGGTCATCACCGACCGAAACGACCTGGACGACCAGCTGTTCGGCCAGTTCGGGCGTTGCTCGGCGTTCCTGCGCCAGACGCCCGTGCAGGCGGTCAGTCGCGAGAACCTGAAGGCCCTACTGGTAGGCCGCGAGGCCAACGGCATCATATTCACCACTATGCAGAAGTTCACCGACGGCGATGAACCGCTGTGCGACCGCAGCAACGTGGTGGTGATGGTGGACGAGGCGCACCGCGGTCAGTACGGTCTCACCGAGAAGATGGACGCGAGCGGCAAAGTGTCCATCGGCGCCGCGCGAGTGGTGCGCAAGGCGCTGCCCAACGCATCCTACATCGGCTTCACCGGCACGCCCATCGCGCTGGAAGACCGCAACACGCGCGAGATATTTGGCGATTACATCGACGTCTACGATATGACGCAGTCGGTGGAAGACGAGTCCACCAAGCCCGTCTACTACGAAAGCCGTGTGGTGGCGCTGCGCCTGGACGGTGACGCTCTGGGCAAGATCGACGCCGCGTACCGCGAGTTTGCCGAGCAGGCCGACGAGGCGAGCATCGAGAAGTCCAAGCGCGATTTGGGCGGCCTTGATGCTATCTTCGACACGCCCGAGACTATCGACGCGCTGTGTCGTGACATCGTTGAGCACTACGAGAACAATCGTGCCGACGTGCTCGCCGGCAAGGCGCTCATCGTTGCCTACAGCCGTCCGATCGCCATGAAGATATACAGCCGCATCATGGAGCTTCGTCCCACCTGGAAGGAAAAGGTCGGCGTGGTCATGACCATGTCGAACCAGGACCCAGAGGAATGGTTCGAAGTGTGCGGCGGCTCCAAACACAAGAAAGATATGGAGCAGCGCTTCAAGAACGACGACGACCCGCTGAAGATCGCCATCGTCGTGGACATGTGGCTCACCGGGTTCGACGTGCCGAGCCTTGCAACTATGTACGTGTTCAAGCCCATGAAAGGCTACAACCTCATGCAGGCCATCGCCCGCGTGAACCGTGTGTGCCGCGGCAAGGAGGGCGGACTGGTGGTCGACTACATCGGTATCGCCCGTGCGCTCAAGCAGGCCATGAAGGACTACACCAAGCGCGACCAGGGCAACTATGGCAACATGGACGTGGCCGCAACGGCATACCCCAAGTTCCTTGAGAAGCTGGACGTTTGCCGCGACCTGCTGTACGGCTTCGACTACCGCAAGCTCATCTTCACCGACAAGAAGGCACAGCTGGCGAACGCCATCGCCGAGGGCACAGACTGGCTGCTCGACCCCAAGCGCCAGGAGGACGCCGAGGAGTTTCTGAAGCAGTGCCAGCTGATGAACCAGGCGCTCAGCCTGTGTAAGAGCCTGGTTTCTCAGGGGGACCAGCACGAGGCGGCGTACCTATCGGTGCTGCGCGTGCAGGTCCTGCGCCTCACTGGCCGCAAGACGAGCGGCGGCAAGGGTATGACCTACGCCGAGTTCAACAAGCGCGTGACCGAGATCATGGAGCAGACGGTACGTGCGGATGGCGTGCTCAACCTGTTCGACGACAAGGACGTGGAGATATCGCTCTTCGACGAGGCGTTTCTCACCGAGGTCGCCAACATGAAGGAGAAGAACGTCGCCGTCGAGAGCCTGAAACGTCTCATCAAGGATCGCGTGCGCACCTACCAGAAGACCAGCGTGGTGAAGGCTCAGAAGTTCTCGGACATGCTGCAGGGCACGCTCAACGGCTATCTGAACGGCATGCTCACTAACGCGCAGGTCATCGAGGAATTGGTCAATATGGCCAAAGAGATGATGAAGGACCGCACCGATGCGGAGAAATTGGGATTGAACGACGAGGAGATGGCATTCTACGACGCAATCACCAAGCCGCAGGCCGTGCACGACTTCTACAATAACGACCAGCTGGTGGCCATAGCACGTGAACTCACCGAGACGATGCAGAAGAGCGCCACCATCGACTGGCAGAAGAAGGAGAGCGCGAGAGCCGGCATGCGCCGCGCCATCAAGCGCCTTCTGCGAAAATACAAGTACCCGCCCGAAGGTGTCGACGATGCGATGGACACGGTCATGAAGCAATGCGAGCTTTGGGCCGACAGCAAGACTTTCGAATAGGAGTGAGCCGTGGCAAAGAAGAAGACCGACAACACCGCAGAGATCGGTTTCGAGCAACAGATTTGGAGCGCAGCCGACAAGCTGCGCGGCAATATCGACGCCTCCGAGTACAAAAACGTCGTGCTGGGGCTCATCTTCCTGAAGTACATCTCCGACAAGTTCGACCAGCGCTACCAGGAGTTGGTCGCTGAGGGCGAGGGCTTTGAGGAGGATCGCGACGAGTACACGGCCGAGAACATCTTCTTCGTGCCGGAGAGCGCCCGCTGGGCGACCATAGCCGCTGCGGCCCATACGCCCGAGATCGGCAAGGTCATCGACGAGGCCATGCGGCAGATCGAGGCCGAGAACGACAAGCTGAAGAACATCTTGCCCAAGAATTTCGCCCGCCAGGAGCTGGACAAGCGCCGCCTGGGCGAGGTGGTGGACCTGTTCACCAACGTGCAGATGGCCGAAAAGGGCGACACGCGTGACATCCTGGGCCGTACCTATGAGTACTGCCTTGCTAAGTTCGCCGAAGCCGAGGGCAAAAACGCCGGCGAATTCTACACGCCGGCCTGCGTCGTGAAGACCTTGGTTGAGATCATCGAGCCCTACCACGGGCGTGTGTATGACCCGTGTTGCGGCAGCGGCGGCATGTTCGTGCAGTCCACCGAGTTCGTGAAGCGCCACCAGGGGAAAATCTCCGACCTATCCATCTACGGTCAGGAAAGCAACCCCACCACATGGAAGATGGCCACCATGAACCTGGCCATCCGCGGTATCGACGCCGACCTGGGCAAGTTCAACAAAGACACCTTCTTCGACGATTTACATCGCACCGAGAAGTTCGATTTTATCCTGGCAAACCCACCATTCAACCTGAAGGACTGGGGCGGCGACAAGCTGAAGGATGATCCGCGCTGGGAGTACGGCGTGCCGCCCGAGGGTAACGCCAACTTCGCTTGGGTGCAGCACATGGTGCACCACTTGAATCGCACTGGTCGCATGGGCATGGTGCTCGCCAACGGCTCGCTTTCCAGCCAGACGAACAACGAGGGCGCCATCCGCGCCAAGCTCATAGAGGCTGACCTGGTGGAGGGCGTCGTCGCCATGCCGGGCCAGCTGTTCTACAGCACTCAGATCCCCGTGTGCCTTTGGATCATCACCAAGAAGAAGGCGCAGCCAGGCAAGACGCTGTTTATCGACGCGCGCAACATGGGCATCATGGTGAGCCGCAAGCTGCGCGAGTTCACCGACGAGGATATCGCCAAGGTTGCCGGCGCGTTCGACGCTTTCCGCGAGGGCAAGCTGGAGGAAGAGAAGGGCTTCAGCGCTGCCGCGAGCATCGAGGATATCGCCAAGCAGGATTACATCATCACGCCTGGACGCTACGTGGGCATCGCCGACGTTGAGGAAGACGATGAGCCCTTCGATGAGAAGATGGCTCGCCTGACCGGTGAGATCTCCAAATGTTTCGAGGAATCCAACCGCCTGCAGGAACAGATCAAGAAGAACCTGGAGGCGATCGGGTATGGAATTTAGCGACATCGCATCTGCTGAAAAGGGTATTGTGCCCGCCAAGCCGGGCGATATCGTCATCTATCAATCGGCCGAAGGCTTGCCGGAAATCGAGTGCATGTTCCACGGCGACAACATGTGGCTCACGCAGGCTCATATGGTCGATCTGTACCAGGTGTCTAAAAAGACGATTAGCGAGCACATCAACAACATTCTCGGCGAGGACGAGTTAGACGCGAATTCAGTTGTCCGGAAATTCCGGACAACTGCCTCTGACGGCAAGAACTACCAAGTCAACTATTATTCCCTTGAAATGGTTTTAGCCGTTGGCTATCGCGTAAGGGGCAACAGGGGCACCCAGTTTCGCAAGTGGGCAACGACGCAACTCAAGGAATACCTGCAAAAAGGGTTTGTCCTCAACGACAAAACGCTGAAAAACGCTGGCGGCGGCACCTACTGGAAAGAGCTCCTCGCCCGCATCAGGGACATCCGCTCCAGCGAAAAGCTTCTCTACCGCCAAGTACTCGACTTGTATGCAACGAGCGTCGACTACGACCCCAAAAGCCCGGAGTCGACATTGTTTTTCAAGACCGTGCAAAACAAGCTTCACTACGCGGCGCATGGACATACAGCAGCGGAGGTGATTATGCAGCGGGCCGACGCTTCCTTGCCGTTCATGGGTCTGACCGTCTTTGAGGGTGAGCAGCCTACGCGTGAAGAAGCCGAGATCGCCAAAAATTACCTTGACGAGAAAGAACTGAAGCGGCTAAACAATCTCGTCTCGGCGTTTTTCGACTTGGCCGAACTGTGCGCAGAGGCTCACCAGCCTATGTATATGAAAGATTGGATTCGCGAACTCGATGACTTTGCCAGCCGCTATGGACAAGGCGTGCTTGTTGGGGCGGGCGAGGCGAATCATAAAGGCGCCATGACCAAGGCCCATAGGGAATACGATATTTATCGTGCTCGCATAGCAAGCGAAGAAACAGCAGTTGACAGGGCTTTCTTGGAGGGTATCAAAGGGTTGCAGAAGAAGATTGAGGGCCACAAAGATGAGTAAGCGCAAGTCGACGTATTTCGATAAGGAAAATCGCCTGCAAGAACAAATCAAGAAGAACCTGGAGGCGATCGGTTATGGAATCTAGGGTTGCTCTTGGTGATATTTGCAGCGTTAATGCTCGTCAATATTCTCTTAAGGAAAACTGGCCTCATATCCAGTACCTCGACACAGGCAGCGTAACGCGGGGGGTGATTGGCGAACTGCAGCAACTTGACCCGGCCATAGATGCGGTTCCAAGTAGGGCGCGACGTAAGGTTGCGCACAACAGCATTGTGTATTCGATGGTCCGGCCCAACCAAGAGCATTTTGCTTTGCTGAAAGAGCCTCCTCAAGATTTGCTCGTGTCAACCGGCTTTAGCGTGATTGACGCCGACGAAGATCAAGTAATCCCCGGTTATCTTTACTACGCGCTAACTACTAAAGCGGCAACCGAAGCATTTCAATCGCTGGCTGAGCAGTCCGTATCCACGTATCCCACTTTAAACAGCTCGGATTTGATGGCTTTCGAGCTGACCCTACCTTCAATCGCCCAGCAGAAAAAGATCGAAGCAATTCTTTTCTCGATTGATGAAAAGATAGCTTGTAACGCTAAGCTAAATGGCTATTTAGCTGCGTAAGGTCGACCTTCGAGACGTCAATCTCGCCTGACATGAGCTTGGGGAGCAGGGTGTCACGGAGGGCGGCGAGTTTTCGATTTTCTCTTTCGAGCGATTCTTGCTGCTTAAGAATAGGCTCCGCGAAATAGCTGAATTCGGCACATACCGCTTGAGTGGGAATGGTGAGTTCAACCGACTTCATCATCTTGCCTGAGACTTCAGGGAAGGTTGTTCCCGCTCCCATATCAGCAATCCGCTGTTTGTTTCTAACCAAGAAGCAGTAAGTAAACGCAGTCCCGAACTCCGCCTTCGGAATAACGGACTTGAAACCCTGATTAGTGGCCACTTCGTCTGTCGTAATTGCAACGTAACCAATCGGGGCACGTGAACTAAATAGAACACTTCCCTTGGGCAGCATCTTTGCGCTGCATGAAGCATAGCCCGCATCGGTGATGTCATCTGCGCCATGAGCGATAAACTTATCGCTGGAATTTGACAGGTCGCGCGGAGTTATCCAACCGATTCCATCTACGCAGTAATACTCTGGCTTCTTCTTTGAGGGTGTGGCGCCTCCGACAATTTCGCCAACATCAGACAGAACACCAGTGTAGTTTTCGTCAGCAGGAAATAGTTCGTCGTACTTTGCCAGCAGGAGCTCTTCTAAATAGCCATTTAGCAAAATCTATCAAAATGTTGCCCAGACTGTTTCTTTTACTCGAAGAGAAAGGAACAGAGATGGAAGAAACCATTAACTCAGTCCTTGCAGAGATGCAGCCAATCTTGAAAGCAGGTCAGTTGAAACGGCTCAAGGATGCGCTAATACGTGCGTTTAAGCCAAATCAACAGGAGACAAATGAAACGCTGTTACGTGCATTTCTAACTGCCAAGGAAGTTGAAGGCTGTTCTCCCAAAACAATTCAGTACTACCAAGACACCCTTAAGAGAATGCTAGAGGACATCCAAAAGCCACTGACGCAAATCGAAAGCGACGATCTACGGCGATACCTCAACGACTATGAAGCCACACGCCATACCAGCAAGGTCACTATCGACAACATTCGCCGCATTATGTCCAGCTTCTTTGCATGGTTGGAGGATGAGGATTACATCGTTAAGAGTCCTGTTCGGCGAATTCATCGAGTTAAGACTGCGCAAGTAGCCAAAGAAACGTTGAGCGATGAAGAGTTGGAAGCCTTACGTGACACCTGTGAAAATAAACGAGATCTAGCGATTGTGGACCTGCTTGCCTCTACGGGTATGCGCATCGGTGAGCTCGTACGGCTTGATATCGCCGATGTGAATCTGCAAGAGCGAGAATGCATCGTTACCGGCAAGGGTAATAAACAGCGGCCGGTTTATTTCGACGCCCGAACGAAGTTGCACCTAAGCGAATATCTAGAAACGCGCAGTGACGGCAATCCCGCATTGTTCGTTTCGCTTGATTCCACGGCTAAGCGCGTCGCCGTCGGCGGTATGGAATTGCGGCTGCGAAACCTAGGTAAGAAGGCTGGCGTATCGCGCGTGTACCCGCATAAATTTCGTCGCACACTGGCAACTCATGCCATTGATAAGGGGATGCCCATCGAGCAAGTGCAAAAGTTGCTTGGTCATGCGAAAATAGACACCACCATGCATTACGCCATGGTGAACCAGAACAACGTGAAGGCTTCACATAGAAAGTACCTGGAATGACTTGGACCAATGCGCCACTTGGCGAGCTCCTATCGTATATAGGCAAGGGAGTCGCACCTAAATATACCGAGGACTCCACAGCAGATGCATCGGTTATGGTTCTTGGCCAAAAATGCGTGAGAAACCAGAAGATCATCTATGCAGAGGCGCGTTTCCATGACGAATCAGCCAAATCGTTTAAGCCCGAGAAAGAAGTCCTAGCAGGCGATATTCTCGTGAATGCAACAGGCGTTGGCAGCGCTGGTCGCGTGGCGCAAGTTGTGAATGACCCACCAAGAAAGTGCATAACAGACGGC
>CAVIKF010000019.1:0-24429 GCA_963643505.1 Eggerthellaceae bacterium | reverse complement strand
GTACAAAGAAATTCACAGTTTGATTACCAGTTAAATCGACACTGCGCCAAAACGACTGAATCAGGCAGACGCAGCGGCGAAGGTTTGATTACCAGTTAAATCGACACTGCGCCAAAACTCTTCGAGCCAATCAGCGTCGACTTTAGCGTTTGATTACCAGTTAAATCGACACTGCGCCAAAACGATACTATTCGGGCAACAATGGCGGAAAAAGTTTGATTACCAGTTAAATCGACACTGCGCCAAAACACAGCGGAAACCGTCAGACCGTCCAACATAGTTTGATTACCAGTTAAATCGACACTGCGCCAAAACAGTTCGGCAATCTCCTTATTGCCGTCCTTGGTTTGATTACCAGTTAAATCGACACTGCGCCAAAACCGCGAAGGCATGGACGAGCACCGTCGAGACGTTTGATTACCAGTTAAATCGACACTGCGCCAAAACCGTTGGCACAAAATCCCCACTGCAAAGGACGGTCGACATGACTGGTTTCGCTATTCATAAAACTCAAGAAAGTCCTGGTCGATTAATAATTTTCTTTCATTGTTAAATTTTATCACCACTTGCTTATTTTCAAGCAAAAGTACCGGTATCTTCAGATAAAAAATGTGCTCGAGAAACGCTTTGAACTCAGATTTCGACAGAAAATTTTTCAAGTTCACAAAGCAAACAGTACGTTTATCTTGCGCATCAGACACCAGCGAAAGAAAATTTAGCAGGTTGTCAAGGTACGATCTGTCCTGGTGATACGATACATCAAAACCCATAAATTTCAGCAGCTTTTTAAAGTCCCATTCGATTCCTAAAGCATAATCAGAATCAAGCCCCATACCTAATGCAATCAACTGGCTCGTTACCGTTTCGCGCGCTGCCTCAACCACTTGGCGCATATCCTCATCAGCCAAATAATCCCGCTCTAAGCGTTTCAAAATTGCGTTTGATACACCCCTGTCGTCCCAAGGAAACTCAAGCGGGTTCGAAACAAATAGCAAAGCATTCTTTGGGTTAACCTCACTATCATCACACCAAAACGAATAAGGTTCTGAAGCGTTTCTTCCTTCCCCTGACATCAGAGAAAGCGCTATCCGGGTAAATAGCGTTTCGTTCTGAACGCATAACGTTACGCATTCGCCTGAGACGATGTCCACGGGAGACTCAAGCCCAGCAAACACCAGTCTCATAAGATCAGCAACTCTTCTGTCGTATTAACCTCATCAAAGTCTGTCCTTTCGCCGACGATATATTCCATGGTTGTAAACTGCGCCTCGTTAACTCTCAGGACCTGCACCAAACCCGCTGGTGGGCGATTTTTCTTTAGACGTGCTATCGCATGCCCAGCAGCACCATCATTCACCACCAACTTTGCATACACTGACTCTTGGAGCGGAAGATAGCCATCCTTTAGCAGGAATTTTCGAAACGTACGATAATCTTTTCGCTGTTTAGCTGTATCAACTGGTAAATCAAAAAACAAAACAAGTCGCATATATCGAGCCTTCCCTGGAGCAGTCATACGACATCAAACGATTCGATTTCATCTACCGATAGTTTTCTGCACAACGCATCAAGGCAATCTTTCACGTAGTACGAAATAACCGAGCTAACGCGATAAAGACCGTCGCGATATCGAATCGAATTGTTGAGAACGTCCGCTAGCAAATGCTTTTCATTAGAAGCAAAATCCCCGTCGATATTATCGAAAACAATACGATCAATAATTGGTCTGAACGGCTCCATAAGGTCACAACTCAAATTGAATTGATTATATTCGTTGTGATGATTAATCCCGTATTGCGTCAGATACCCACGAGAAACTATCTCCCGGTTAACTGCCGACAATATAACCGCGTAACCGTAATTTAGAGCAGCGTTGACCGGGACATCGTCGTCGCGCGAAAAGCCTTCGCCAAATAACCCTGAAAAATATATTCGAGCCGCTTGCGCTTCCCTATTCGTTGTGTCACCAGAACGAACTTCAGGGACAATATCGGTTAGCATCCTGGCTTCAACATCACATGCTCTTGCGTCGAGAATCCGAGCCTGATGTGCGATTTTATCTTTTATGACACGCTGCCAGACGCGTTTCTTGGCGGGCTCGGTCCATTCAAGCTGCTCAAGCACGCGTTTGCTTGTATTGTGGGCCCCGTAAAGCGGAAGGTATTCGCCAATGGGGTTCACTTTCTCATCCGTGACGACAAGCGGCACCTTTGCTTTAGCAAGTTCAGCCAGCAAATACGCACTCAGGTATATCTGGTTAGTCTGTAAGATAATCGACTGAATTTCGGCAAGATGAACTTTGCTCATGTCATCACCCCGACGAACGCACAAATAACCGCCTTGATAGCTGAGCTTGCACTGGTTCTCGATTACGACAACCCTAAAGCCCGACACGAGTCTTCCTCTCAAACATGCCCGTCACCGATTGATCGATAATAAAGAAGTCGGTCTTGGGGTCATTAATCAACGATGAGAAGTTTGGTTTCATGCAACCCGCATGAGAAACGCCACCGACCAACGAAAGATCTGTCATATTTGTAGCACCATTAATCAACGAGACAATACGAAGAAGAACGGCGATCTTCTTTTCATCGTCTAGGTCGACCAAATGCTTCCTCAAGTCATCAAACTTAATCTGTCTAAAAAGCCTGGATGAATAATTAACGCCGTATTTCGCCACAGTCGACTCAACATCTGAAGCAGAAGCTAAATCCGACGAACGATGATTCTTACAATCTGAGGCCAGGTAATTAAATAGTGCACATTCATTTATGGAAAAGGCTATTTCTGTACCATTACGCATTTCGCTCTTACCTGTAATGACAAACCTTTCCCCATCTATCTCTATCAACTGGCGCTTCAGTACTTTCGCACGTGCAACGCGAACGAACTCGATTCCCTCACCAGAAGCAAGCTCGCGCGCATATTGCTCAAGATTCGACTCATCCTTCGCCACGCCCGAAGCAAGCCATACGGGCATCTGAGCGAATCGGAACACCGTCTTGTCTTTCTTGTCTTTTGCCTCGTAAATGAAGAAATACGCAAATTGCTCGCTTGAATATCCGCCATAAACGGAGGGTTTAAGCCCCTTCTTCAGCGGAAGCGCAAGCTTCTCGCCCTTCTTCGGGTCACGAGGAGAAAGCGGATTTGCATCCCAGAAAGCACCCGAATCTTCGTAAGGCATACGCGTGATGTAGCACTGTCGGCAATTCAATGCTTTCCTAATGCCTTCCGCTTCAGCGTCCGCATCCCAAATCTCCCCTGTGATCTTGTCAAGTTTGGGGCGTTGAAAACTTCCAACGATCATTCCCGACCAGTTCGGGAGCTTTTGAGCTTCAATTGTCGACTTCCCTTGCGCAAGCTCTTCGGCACGTTTGCGGATAAGATTGCTCATAACATAATTATAGCTTCTGGGGTCATCGTAAATCTTCGGATAAAACTGCTGGATAAACAAGCCTGCGCGGCATGCCAGATACGCATCGTGCGCATGGTGAAAATCGTTTGCCTCACGGCATTTCGCCAGATTCAAATCGTTACGCAAGCCATGCGAGATCGATGCCTTCACCGGCACGATCTTAGTCGCATCATCGGCATATCGTGCGCTAAGCAACGACTGCATGAGTTTGACAACCTGGCTCGTCTCAACCAACTGACGCGCAATAAATCCACGCATAGCCTTTTCATCAATAGCTGAACGTTTTAAATTGTTGTACTTCTTATCACCAATCAGTCCAACTTCATGCAACGCCTTCCAGGTAGTTGACATCCGTTGCCTAATCGATATATCAAGCAGCAAATCATCAACCTTGCGCTGGTTTTCTTCTCGATATACGAGCGCTTTATTCTCAAGGCTATCGTCCTTGATATAAGCGCGCGGAATGATGTGATCAACCTCGTAATCGCCACTACCGGCAAGCAATTGCGCCAAGCTAATAGGCTTACCAGAATAGAGACATTTACCATGTTGGGCGAAATACAGGTACAAAGCCTCATCATCGAGGTTTGCTGCGTTCTCTTTCAATTCCGACATCACGGTCGTGCTAAACAAGGCGCCATATTCTTCCTTAAACTTCTTCGTTGATTCCAACAGCTGCTCAGAACGACGCTTGGTTCGCGAGCCTCTTTTCTTCCTATCGTCATCACGAGTAACCTCAATGAAAATGTTTGCAGGTCCATGGCCTACAATCCCAACGATTTCATCAACGATCTTCATCGCTTGGTTCAAACTCCTGCGCAAAGCGGGCGACCCCGGCAAGTCATTCACCGCAAGCGCTGAACCCTTTTCGGCATAATAGCGCTGGTTGAAATCATCGATCTTCTGCTGAAAGCCAAGCTGCTCGTCGCGAAGAACTTCCATGAGTACCATCATGCGACCACGGCGGTTATCGGAATTCGGGTCACCTTCCCGAAGGACATCCATCACTGTTTTAAGACCGGCTTCGGTTCTAACAGTCATTCCGTCAAGAAATTTGCGGGACAAGCGCCCCCAGCCCGCAAAACGCTTTTTGCAAATCTTTATAATCTGGGTACTATCTAGGCGGCCTTCACCCATTGCGCCATACTTCTGCTCGAGCCTCTCCTTCAAAATGGCGCGATCCTCGAACAGCGTATTCCAAAGTATGATTTCCTCAATCATGGGATAGTCGGCTCGGTCAAGTTTCTCAACACCGAAAATGTCCTTAGCAAAAAAGATATGCGCTGCGAGCTTTGACTCAAGCCCACTTGCCCCTTGGCCACCCTCAACGTGTGGATGTACAGCTTCGCCCTGCTGAACCAGCCAATCCTCAATTTTCTTATACGTTAGCGAGCCGCGATATCCTAAATCTTCGACTATTCCTGCACATTGTGATGCATCAAATCGATGCGGGCGGTCACCATCTGAATCAGCGTAGCGCACGCCGTTCAATTCGTTACGAAGGCAGTATTCTTCATACAGCAACGAATTGCGCGGAAGCACGTCTTCGCCCTGAAGATAAGTGCACATGCCGGTCATGCGGCGGATGAATTTCTCAGCGCTCACATTCTTATCGATTACCTCTTCCCAGTTCCAAGGGGTAATGGTGACGTTCTCCATACCAGGCTTTCGTTCAGACCATTGGAAGCGATTTTCGCCATGTTGATCTTTTGCAGCATTAGCGCCGCTCAAGGGTCCAACGTAGTAAGGAATACGGAACGTGACAAGGCTTTCAAGCTTAGAGGCGTTCTCTTTCAAGAACGGGTAGAAACGCCCTTGGTTCTTGATAATTGTCTGAAGCTCTTCAAGGTGCAACTGGTGCGGGATGCTGCCGTTGTCACTGGTTTTCAGGCGACGCAGGAAACGCTGCTGCCCGAATGCTTCAAGCATCACCATATAGCGCTCATCCTCTTCCACGCCCGTTCCCGCGAAGAACTTCTTTACCTCTTTGGCAAAGTCATCATATGAGGTTTTCCCCAGGTTGTAGGCTGTATAGCCCTTCGAGCGCGCCTTGTCGTACCTCTTCTTGTTCGTCTCGTACACGGGCCCGCGAAAGAACCCGTCGTAATCGCTTTTATCTTTGTAGTCACGGACGAGGCTCTTGAGGGTGCTCAAGTCCTCGCCATATTGCTTGTACTTGACGATCATGTTCGTCGAAATGGTTTCACCCGGCGCATAAGCCAGAATGCCTTGGAGCACAAAGGCGGAATAGACGCCGCTCAGCGCATCGAACAAAAACGCATCGTCGCTTTCGAGGCCGCCACGAATAACCTCCGCGTCATCCTCTTTCGAAAGATAGCCCTTGGTTTTCTCGGCACTGTAGTCACCGAAGATATCCTTGAATTCAACGTTGAGGCCAACCATCGCCTTTGCAAAGGCCTTCCTACATTTCTTACTCTCGGCAGGCTCGCCAGCCTCAACCTTAATTGCCTCGAAAAGCAGGTCGGCAATTGCAGACCTTGACAAGTTTTTCTCGTCAAGCGCCGTAAGAAAATCCTTCCGATTAATCGACGGCTCGTCGTATCCTTGTTTTTCGCACCACACCTTAAGAGCATCAGCAAAGGCCATCACCGCTTCATCGGGCTTGGCATTTTCCGCCTTAAGCTGCCCCTCACGTAGAAAGTTGCCCCTGTGCTTCACGATGTTATGCATCGCCAGATACACAAGACGTAAATCCGCCTTTTCGTCAGTCTCCATCAAGAACTTACGCAGATGATAGATGGTCGGAAACTGTTCGTAATAATCCGGCTCGGTGAAATCGGATCCGTTAAATATTGGCCAATGGTGGTCAGCATGGCCCCCTTCACGGTCCTCTTTAAGAAGACGTGATTGGTTAAGGCGCATGAAGAAGTCGGGGTCGACGCCCTGCATCTCATCCCGGAAAAAATCCTGGAGCAGATCGAGACGCCAGCGTCTACGGATATAACGCCTGCGCTGGCTACGTGGCGCACGCGCCGCCGCCGCAGTGTTTGCAGCATCGAACAAGCGGCTACCCCAAGTTGGCTGTTTCTTAAAATGAAGCAGCTGACCTGCGTCATCAACCACGGACCAACCGACCGAATTGGTGCCTAAGTCCAAGCCAATGTTGTAGTTTCCTTTGAAGTTCCTCAGATTCATGCTGCACAACCCTTTCATGCGTGGTATGGTGAGCCTGTCACCGATTACCGGTCGGATCGACACTGCGAGTCAAAATACGGCCCAGTCATTCTGGGATCCAAAAACTGCCCTTCGGGGCGCCCCGTAGGGGGTAATTTGATTCGCAAAAGCCTCGTTATCGGGGCTTTTTCAATCTTAGCCGACTTCCATTGCGGAAAACAATCATTAAAAGACAGCGGCCGAGCGCATGTGTAATTTGCCCTCTTGATGATCCCCTCAATGTGAAAAATCAGCATGCTTTCACTCTATATTGAGTTTATGGGTGAGGCTGGGTATAGATTTGGACATCCCACCCACAGGCGGTTACTGTTCCACCCCATATGTTGTGCATACCCCGCTAAGAGTCGCAGATCAAAATGAGCGCAAATTAATACAAATAGCTTCTAATCAAACAACTCAGAGGCCTTTTCGAGTTTGCTGATGATAGGAATGCCCTGGGGACAAACTGCCTCGCAACAACCACATTGGATGCACTCCCCCGCCTTCACACCTTGGCATGCCCACCCGTATTTGCCCTTGCCGCGCTCAGCTCCGTACAATGCCGTCAGGTTGATGACCTCCATCATGCCTGGTATGTTCATATTGACCGGGCACCCTTTGGTGCAATATCCGCAATTTGTACAAGGGACCTCGATTAGCTCCGCGAGCTTCTCTTGGGCAAGCTTGAGCGTCGCAAGTTGGTCCTCGGTGAGCTTCTCGTGTGCTTTCCACGTCGTAATGTTCTCCCTCATCTGGTCGATCGAGGACATGCCGCTCAATACCGTGATGATGTTGGGAACGTCAAGACAAAAACGCAGCGCCCAGCTCACGACGCTCGCCTCAGGATCCGCCTTTTTGAGCACGTCGACCACCTGTTGGGGCGGATTGGCAAGGGTGCCTCCCTTGACGGGTTCCATAATGATGACAGGGAGCCCGTGCTTTGCGCAAACCTCCAAGCACCGACGCGATTGGACGTTGCCGTCGTTCCAATCCGCATAGTTTACCTGGAGCTGAACGAACTCCATCTCGGGGTGGGCGCTCAACACGGCGTCGAGATCGTCGGCAGTCGTATGCGCGGAAAGACCGATATGTTTCACCTTTCCATCCGCCTTGAGTTGTTTGACAAAATCCCACATCTCGAATTTGTCAAATACGGCAGTGCGGGGACCTCCAATGTTGTGGATAAGGTAGAAGTCAAAATATCCGGCGCCGGTCTCTTTAAGGCTCGTGTCAAACATTTCACGCGCCTCTTCGGCACTCTGTGCGCCCATCCAGCATGCGTTCTTGGTCGCGAGTTGATAACTCTCACGCGGATAGCGCTCCACGAGGGCTTGGCGGATGTCCGCCTCGGAAGATCCGTAGGCTCGGGCGGTATCAAAATAGGTCCCGCCTGCCTCGAGAAACTCGTCGACCATGAGTTTGACCTGCTCTATGTCAGTGGTCTTGCCATCTTCGGTTTTCGGAAGCCTCATCAGACCGAAACCCAGCTTTGGAATCTTTTCACCTAGATACGCCATGTTGCTTTCCCCCTAGTTTTCTTGTCGCGGTTGCTTTGGCAAGCGAGTTTGTCGTAGTGGTCGTAGTGGTCGCCTCAATCGCGGTTGGTGCGCCTGCCTCGGTCGCGGTTGTCTTCCTCTTGGCAAGCGGGTTCGTTTTGTTTGTAGTCGTGGTTGTCGTTGTAGTCGTGGTTGTCGTTGTAGTCGTGGTTGTCGCGGTCGTCTTGGTAAGCAAGTTTACCTTGTCAAGCGGGCCTCTCCTTCTCACCTTTTTGCGCTCGATCTCTCGCACTCGAGCCCTTTCTCGCCCCTCGTTTTCGATTTCGCTCTCGCATTCGTCTCTCGACGACTATATCGTATCAAGAAGGTCACTGACGACCTCGCTCGCGATCAACATCCCCGCAACGCTCGGAACAAACGAAATCGATCCCGGAGTTATCTTTTTACGTCCATGCGCCATCGGCTCTGCTTGTTCGGGATGTTCCATGTATTCCCCTGAACGCGCCATATTCTCCTCTGTGTGCTCCATTCTTTGACCAGGTTGGTCTACCTTTCGACCAAATTGGCTGCTTTCAAACACTTGGACTTCAACGGCTTGCTCCCTTTTCCCTGGAGTGATTGATGGCTCTGTTGAGAAAACGCATTTCACATGATTTATGCCGCGCTTACGTAGCTCTTTGCGCATCACCTTGGCCAAGCCATCCACCGAGGTCTTGCTTATGTCAGCAACTTTTAGCTGGCTTGGATCGAGCTTGTTGCCCGTCCCCATACTGCTAATTACCGGTGTTTTGCATGCGATCGAGGCTTCAATGATATCCAGCTTCGCTGTTGTCGTGTCTACTGCATCTACAACATAATCATATGAGTTGAAATCGAACTCTTTGCGGTTCTCAGGAAGATAAAAACAATCATGTTTTGCTACGTTGCAGCTTGGGTTAATTGATTTAATACGCTCCTCGGCAACTTCAACCTTGCTTTTTCCAATTTTTTCCCATGTTGCCAAGACTTGGCGGTTTAGATTTGTCTCGTCTATTACATCATTGTCTACAACATCGAGTGCGCCGACTCCCGCTCTTGCAAGCGCCTCGATCACATATCCGCCTACTCCGCCTATCCCAAATACGCAAACTCTTGCGTTTGAGAGCTTTTTTATGCCTTCTTCTCCGATCAGGAGCCCAGTTCTTTCGAATTGCTTGTCCACTTTTGTCTTTCTCCCGTTTTTGTTACGTCATTTTACTGGTTTCCCTTGATTCTATCTAGGGGTGCACTTTCTGCACCCATGTTCTCTGATCTAAGTTTTTTCCCTTTTTCTTGTTATATTTCCTTTTAATTTACGTCTTTAGTGCAGAAAACGCATTCGAATGACGTCGGATATGCGCTTGAACTCGTACACCTCGATGCTTCCATGCTTTGACAAGACTTCTCGTCACAGGGATTTTTGTCAAAGCTCACCCATCTGAACTCTATTCTTTCGTCATGATTGTGGTCACAGCCATGGTCACTGTCATGATCGTAGTTCGCACAATTGCCGAAGTCTTGGGTTGCGCCGGGATCTAACCTAGTGCCTTTGCTATGTCTATTATTCCTATACTAACAATCCCTGATATGGACCAACTCGTATCCTACCCAACAGCCTGAGCCATAATGAATCAAATTACTGCGAACTAAGATAAATCGACAATGGTGCATTTTCTGCACCTCGGTCTTCTCCCGATGTCCCTGAAATATCCCGAATTTCTTGTTGCTATCTTTTACTTCGAGAGCTTCTTGTTGATTGACCATAATTTGTAAAAGACAGCGACCAATCCAAAAACTAATAATGTCTTATGTCGGTAAGCTGACAAGACGGGTGCAGAAAGTGCACCCAAGATACACCGGAAACCACCGTGTAGCGATGTTATTAAGAATAGAGCTCAGATAACGCCATTCAAAGTCGGGAAATAGAACATTGAATATAAAGGTGAAACCGAGGTAAAAAAACTATAGGTGCAGAAAGTGCACTCCGAAACAAATCATAAGAACCTAGTTAATTAACAAAAAATATTGATGAGCAAAGCAAAAACAGGGTGCACTTTCTGCACCAAACCAAAATTACTAAACAAATAGGAGAAAATTAGTAATATAATGTCAACAAAACTCAAAGAGGGAAGGAAAATCGTGGGAAAACCAGCAAAACAATCAACATCTCTTTACCTTGATGTTGAGGTTAATGAAAACATTAATAGGAAAGCGAAAGAAACCGGTAAGTCAAAGAGCGAAGTGGTAAACGAACTCCTAAAGGGCGAAACCACTGAAACAAAAAAAGACAAGCCGATGATCATCGTAACAAGTTCCCACAAGGGAGGCGTTGCGAAGACTATCACTGCAGCAAACCTCGCGGTCGAGCTTGCAATTAAAGGCAAGAAAACCCTCATCATCGACCTGGATGGCCAAGGTTCAATCAGCGAATACCTTCACGTCTATGATGGCGACAACCAAAAGCCTTGCATTGCCGACGTAATGATTGCGGACGACAACGGCGAAGAAATGACGCTGGCGCAAGTCAAAAGACCCGCAATGTACGAAGACGACGAAGAAGAGTTCCACGAAATCGAGAATCTTGAAGTTGTACCTTCTGACCTGCGCTTTGACAACGCTGACTCAAAGATGAAGAACAGCGGGTCCATGGCGGGAATCGATACAAGGCTCCATGACGCCATAGAGGACCTGCTACAAGAAGAACAGTACGACTACATTATTATTGATTGTCCGCCCCGCGTTGATCTCGTTACAACAAACGCAATCACAGCATTGCGCGCCGGTAAGCCCGAAAGCATGGTCATTGTACCGGTACGTCCCGACGGCTTCTCAAAGCGAGGTATGGAATCCACCGTTAGCGCAATTGAGGCAGTAGGACGTAAAAAACGCACATACACCAGTAATTGGATGCTTCTGAGGACCATCGACGAGCCGCGAACCAACTTGTCAAAAATCCTGGAAGATACGATTATGCACGACTTCCCTCACGCTAAATTCCTGGAAACCAAGATAGAAAAAGCAGTCGTGGTCATGGAGTCGAGCCAGTTCTATACTCCGCTTGCCTATTATGCGGGGAACTCCAAATCACGCAGCCAATACATAGCACTAGCCGACGAAATCGAGGCGATTGTCAATGGCGATTAGCAAAAAGATGGCTGCAATGAAAAAACAAGCAGCCAAGGATAAAGTTGTTATGGAGAACACCGAAACATCGACCGAAAACGATGAAGAGAAAATCATGGTCGAGGCGCTTAAGGCCTCAAAAGGGGAGGAAAACCTCTCTGCAGGGGAGCTTGTCGTTCAAAAGAATCAACGCAAAGCTCTTATCGCAAAGGCCGGGTTCGATTACGTTGATGTGCGCGATCTCACTCCTAACAAGGAAAACTCCTACAAGATCGACCAGGGCTCAATAGAGAGCCTCGCGAGTCTCATCCTTGAGTCCAAAAACACTACGCCTTTGATCGTCAGAGACGTTGAGGGCGGTCGTGAAATCGTTGACGGCGAACGACGCTACCGCGCCCACCTGCTACTCGGCGAACGCTATGGTGAACATTGGTACATGGCTCCGGCACGAGTGTTCCCGATTGGAACCTTGTCCGACGAGGACGCACTGTTCATGTTGCATGCCGAAAACGTTGGGCAACGCGCAATGACTCCATCAGAGCGGGCGCGAGGGGTTGCTATTGTCACAGAGCGCATCTTGGCACGTAGGGAAGCCGACCCGACATACGCCAAAGGTAAGAAAACCAAAGAAATCATCGCGGAGCAATTTGGCGTATCTGAACGCACCGCAGTGATTGAGGCAAACATCGGAAGGCATCTTACCCAAGAGGGAATGACTATCTATGACGAAGGAAAAGTCACAAAACAAGGGGCAGAGGCAATCTCTCGACTACCTGAGGACGAACAGCGCGACCTTGTCGAGAAAATCAAATCTGGCGAAATTGCAAAAAGTGAGGTGCAATCAGTAGCACAAGGGAGAGAAGTTACCTCCTCACGCATCCCACGCCATGTTGACGAAGATCTCAAAGAAGCAAGAAGGGCACTAAAGCGAGCGCTCAAGAAAGGCGAAAGACCAGACCGAGTAATCATTGCAGAGCTATGGAACCTCTTGGAAAAGATTGATCCGGATAAGAACATTGAGAATCTCTAATAGAAAGAGAGTACAGAGTTCTAACAGAAACAAAAGAAGATAAACCTATAGCCCCGCCAACACTACAACCCGTGTGCCAAATTTTTGCATCCTTGCAAGTAGGAGTGTCCAAAGCCCTCTTAGCTAGAGCCTTTTCGGCCGCGACTTTGAGGGCTTCTTTTTTTGCCCTTGAGGCATGGTTTTTTGAGATGACGGTTGCAACCGTGCGTAGACTGCAATGTTCCGGTGTGTCAGCAAGCGTCAAGACGATTTGCTTTTGGGTCAAGCCCTCCAACGTGTAGAGGCGCAATATTTCCTGGTCACGACGTTGTTTGCGGCGACGTGTCGACTCCTTTGCTGCCAAGCGGTCTTCGACGCGCTTCGAGGCGAAAAAACCGATCTCGGTTGCTTCCGCAGAGGACATGTTGAGCTTGTTGCACAGGTTCTCTGCGCTCAACGGGTAGAAGCCGGTCTTGCCTTTGTGGGAACCGTAGGCGACCACGACGGAGTCCACCGTCTTTTTGATGGCGTCGATATCGCTTGCGGGCAGGGGGTTTGTGAACTTGTTGTTGAACGATACGGTCAGCTCGTAAGCCATATCGGGGCCATAGATTTGTGTGGCAGTGTTGTAGAACACGAAACACATGTTCTCGCGGCTGCCTTGACAATCGTAGCGACGGTGCGCTTGAAGTTGCTCGACCTTGCGAAGGCGTGCAGACATGAGACGATCGAAGCGAACGACGCGACCACGCTTTGAAGCGGTTTTCTTTGTCGCGGGCAAGGCATCACCATAGCGAGCCAGCACAGGCAAGGTGTAGTAATCGGTGGAGTACGACAAGAGGGTGCATGCCGTCCCCGCCTTTGCGTTCCAAGAGCCGGGGATGCGGGCGACGCGTGAGTAGTCGAACACGGACTTGTCGAGTTCGGCTTCCGGGAATGGGGCAATGACGGTATGTATTCGTTTTGCGAGACGCGCCTCGACGTCGTGCACGTAGGCAAGGCCGCGTTCGTTGACGTTTCCACCTTTGACGAGGTAGGGGGTGGCCTTATCGAGCACGTAGTAGAGGTGCAACCCGCGCCCGGTAAACACGAAAAGCGACGGCTCGGGAAGAACGCCGCGGGAAAACGCCGCGTAGAAGGCGGCAGTGAGGTCGGGTAAGACCGAGGCAGCTCCATCTCCGTGGCAATCGACGTCATACATGAGAGCGTTGACCTGGCGCGTCCTGGTTGCAAGGCGCTTTTTGCCGGTAAAACCGTTACGTGTCAGGTAATAGGAGGCCTTGTCGCGAAAAGCGAGGGACTCGTACGAACCTGCACGAATCGGACGCTCGGTCCATCGATTGCCGTCGCTTCGTGCAAGGATGTAGTTGGAGTTGTGGTCATCGTGGGTGAGAATGTCAAAGAAGACACGCGTCTCATCGGCGCACAAAGACAGAGTATGTGTGAACGCGGGCTGGTAGCACATAGCAATACAGACCCGCCCCAAGGCGTAGTTTTACAAGAGAACTACGAGACAATAGCCCCATGGTACGATTAAAGAGCGATTGCAAGATCCAGCAAGGACCTTGGGGGAGACGGCCTCGTCCTCCTTTCAAGCATCTCAGACGAAAAAGCCAGGACGAGCCGCTAAACAGTCACATCAAGCCTTGCAGAGCCAATGATGTTCAAGTATAATTGCACGTGGTTGGTGAGCAATCATACTCACTGTCTTGCGAACCCCTGATTGCAGTCGGGGGTTCCTTCTTTTTCTATTCAACTTCTAATAGCGAACTATAATGCCATCTGTTAGAAACCGTCAAGAAGTTTCTATTAGATTTTTCAAGCAAAAGGTCTAATAGAAAATGAAAACTAGTGGCGCGATAGTTTTGGAACTCACATAAATGGGTTAAAAAACACCTGATAAATAGTCTATTAGAGATATATTTCCCCTGTTGCATTCAGCGTAAGGTGCGTAATGCATCGCATTACAAGGACGGTGCGCTCGGTCTTCTCTATTAGAGGATTAAAGGAAATGTGAGATGTGGGGATTTTGTCGGCATCTTGGGGAGAGGTTTTGGCGTTTCTCCTGCGTTTCTTGCCCTATGTTGTTGTCTCGCATAACCTCAGGAGGTGATTTTGCGCCGTGTGCGCCGCGTGTGCACCGAAAAAAGGAGTTTTATCAGTATGGTTTCTACGGCCGCTCGCCCCTCTCGCAAGCAGCCAGGTCTTTGCTCGAAGGTTGTTGCTCTTGCCCTTTCTTGCGGCCTGATGTTATTTTTTTGCCATCCCTCTCAGGCGTTTGCATCCACAAACGATCAACTCGTCTCCAGTATGCTCTCTACGGTTGAGGCCATCGTCTCAGCGTCCTTGAGCACGCAGGCGGAAGAGGACGACCCGACCTCGAAGACCCTCGTCTACGACACAGAGGCGGTTGTCGATATCGGGACGCAGGTCGAGACCGGTCATACCTCTTGTTGCCTCGCCTTTTCGCAGGCTATTGGTGACACCATCATGACGGGCGAGACGATCGACCACACCGAGTACGCCTCCTATGGGAATTGCGCTTGGTCGCCTTGCGCGTCCTATGGTGATTGGACCGAGTCTGCCGACGATCTTGCCGCGGTGTACTACGAGATTAATGCTGGGCGCCCTGTGGTCATGTTCGTGACCGGTTCTGGTTTTAGTCACCACTGGGTTCTTGCGATCGGCTATTGCGGTGTCGAGGATCCAAGCGTCATGTCCTTGGACAATGTGGTCATCATCGATCCTTGGGATGGCGCGTCTATGATCGCTTCCGAGCGTTTCTCCTGTTCGGGAGCGATGGAGCTTACGAGCAAGACCGCGACGGTAGCCAAATAGGCCGGTTGCCAAATAACGAGATGCGCGTAAACGACGTGCGCGTGAGCGGTATGCGCTTGTGCTTGCGCGACGGACGCGTGTACGAGACGTGCGCGTGAGCGGCGTGTGGATATTCAGCGGGCGTGCGCTTACGTGGCGGGCGTGCGGTTGCACGGCTGACTGCCATGGCCGGCTTTTATGCCGCTGACCGTGGCGTAATAACTTTTCCAAATTCGCATTACTCCTTGCACATCGGTTAAGGTATCCTGCTTTTGTCGTGGTAACACGAAAAACGATTTAGTAATACCCAAAGCTATACCAAAAGTAATATCAAAAGGACGTCTATGCCAATGTCAACCGAAGGGCCAGCCCGATTTTCCCGCCGCTCGTTTGTTGGGATTGCCGCCTTCGGGGCGACGTCTCTTTCTCTTGGAACTGTTCTGAGCTCTTGCGCGGGCGCCCCGTCAAACGCCCCGTCAAACGCCCTCTCTTCTCGTGGGGCGGGTGCCTCGGGCGCATCCGACGAGGTGGTTATCGCCATAAACACCGGCAGCGAGCCGGAAGCAGGTTTCGATCCCTTCTATTCTTGGGGTTGCGGCGAACATGTGCACGAGCCCCTTATCCAGTCCACGCTCATCACCACCGACGAGAATCTCGATTTCGTAAACGACCTGGCCGAGCAGTACGCTTGTAGTGACGACCGCCTGACTTGGACGTTTGTGATTCGCGACGACGTCAAATTCTCCGACGGGACGAAGCTGACCGCGCGCGACGTCGCCTTCACGATCAACGGGATCAAGGGCTTTGATGGGGCCGAGCTCGATTTGAGCTACGTTGATAGGGCAGTCGCCCTCGACGACACCACCGTCGAGATCAAGCTCTACAAGCCCTTCAACGCCTTGCTCTACACCTTGGCTGTTGTCGGAATCGTCCCTGCGGCGTCCTACGCCAGTGATACCTACGGGGCAAACCCCATCGGTTCCGGTCGCTACCTTCTTGAACAATGGGACCGCGGACAGCAGGTCATCCTCAAGGCCAATCCCGACTATTACGGTGAGGCCCCGAAGATGAAGAAAGTCACTGTGGTTTTCGTCTCCGAGGACGCATCGTTGGCAGCTGCCCAATCGGGACAGGTCGACATTGCCTTCACCGCCGCGACCCTTGCCGCCCAAGTTCCCAAAGGCTATGAGCTTTTGAGTTGCAAGAGCGTGGATTGCCGAGGCATCTCGTTGCCGAGCGTCGCTCCGGGAAGTATGCGCAACGACGGCGAGAGTAACTATCCTTGTGGCAATGCCGTCACGTGCAATCTCGAGATTCGGCAGGCCATCAACTTGGCAATCGATCGCGAAAAGCTGGTCAAGAACGCCTTGGATGGCTATGGCAGTGTTGCCTACAGTGTTTGCGACGGCATGCCGTGGGGCTCATCCGACATGGAGGTCGCAACGGATTTGGAAAAGGCGGCAAAAACGTTGGTCGATGCCGGTTGGGAGAAGGGCACCGACGGTGTTTATGCCAAAGGGGACCTCCGCGCGGAGTTTACGCTGTTTTACCCTGTGAACGACTCCGTCCGTCAGGCCATGGCCAACGAGTTCAAAAACCAGCTTGACTCGTTCGGCATCGCGGTCGCCCTCAAGGGGTCGAGTTGGACCACCGATCCCGACGGCCTTTATGCCCACCAATACAGCGACCCCATCGTTTGGGGTTGGGGCGCTAACAGCCCGACCCAACTTTACGACCTGATATACGGGCCAAGTTTTGGCAACTACGCAAGCTATGAGAACGCGGCCGTGGATGCCCACCTCGACGCCGCTCTTGCCACCTTCACGGTCGACCAGTCCTTTGACGAGTGGAAGCGGGCCCAATGGGACGGCTCAGAGGGTGTCGCGCCTCAAGGAGCGGCAAGTTGGGTGTGGCTTGCCAACGTCGACCACCTGTACTTCAAGAGAGCCGGCCTCAACGTTGCCAACCAAAAGCCCCACCCCCACGGTCACGGCTGGTCTTTGCTCAACAACGTAGATCGGTGGAGTTGGTAGTGGCCGGAGAGGGGTTGTCTTTGAGGGGCGGGCGCAAGCGGGGGCGCGGGCGTTGGTAGTGGCCGGAGAGGGGTTGTCTGTGCGGGAGCTGTCTTTGAGGGGCGGGTTTGTCTGCGATGTCTTGTTGTGGAGCCGTGGGTTGTGGCGCCGTGGCTGAGATGATCGGAGAGAGGTTGTGGAGCCGTGGGTTGTGGCGACATGGCTAAGATGATCGGAAAGCAACTCATCAAGTTTGTCGTGCTCATGCTTGTCGTGAGCGTCGTCGTGTTTTTCCTTGTGGGCGCCTCCCCGATCGACCCTGTACAGGCAAACGTCGGCCAGGCGGCCTATGCGAGCCTCAGCGCCGAGAAGAAGGCGGAGTTGGCGAACTATTGGGGAGCCAACATGCCGATTTGGGAGCGCTATCTCAATTGGCTTGGCGCAGCCCTCCAAGGGGATTTCGGGCTCTCGCTGCGTTTTAACGCGCCGGTGGGGGAGGTGTTGGCCACTCGTTCGCTCAACACTTTGTTGCTCATGACCGTCGCGTGGGTCGTAAGCGGCTTTGTCGGATTTGGTATGGGAGTCGTTGCAGGCGTGAAGCAGGGCAGCGGGTTCGACCGTTTTGTCAAGGGATATTGCTTTGTTCTCGCTTCAACGCCGACGTTTTGGTTTGGTCTTGTCGTGCTCATGGTCTTCGCGGTGTGGTTGGGGTGGTTTCCTGTGGGTTTTTCGGTCCCGGTG
This sequence comes from Eggerthellaceae bacterium, assembly GCA_963643505.1. Classification (GTDB taxonomy): domain Bacteria; phylum Actinomycetota; class Coriobacteriia; order Coriobacteriales; family Eggerthellaceae; genus CAVEFW01. Next base: position 6,624 of record CAVIKF010000019.1, on the reverse strand, counting down.
GGGAAGAGCGCCGCGGATGTTACCCTTCTCGACTCCCTCTACCATGTCGTGTTGCCCGCCCTTACCTTGTCCATCGTGGGTGTTGCCAACATTGCGCTCCATACTCGTGAGAAGACCATCGATGTGATGGAGAGTGACTATATGCGCTTCGCGTCTGCGCGCGGTATGGGAGTGTGGGAAGCGGTGCGCACCCATGGCCTGCGCAATCTGGCGCTTCCTGCCATCACGCTCCAATTCGCATCCGTCTCTGAGGTCTTCGGCGGCTCCGTCTTGGTCGAGCAGGTCTTTTCCTATCCCGGCCTCGGTCAGGCTGCGGTTACAGCAGGCACGGGAGGGGACGCCGCCTTGTTGGTGGGCATCGCCTTGGTCTCCGCAATCATCGTGTTTGCGGGAAACCTCGTTGCCAACATCTTGTATCGCGTCGTAGACCCGCGCATCAGGCGAGGAGGTGAGGGGTTGTGACGAGTTCGGAGATCAAGGGGGCGCCTGTGGCTGAGAGCGGGCTTACGGTCAAGAGCGCGCCTGTGGCTGAGAGCGGGCTTACGGTCAAGAGCGCGCCTGCGGGCTCGCCTTCCGGTGCGGGTAGAAGCGCGCCTGCGGGCTCGCCTTCCGGTGCGGGTAGAAGCGTGACCGCGGGCTCGCCTTCCGGTGCGGGTAAGACAGACCGGGCATTCGTGTTCCACTCGCCATCGGCGGTACGGACGGGCAATCGCTGTAATACCTTGGTGGCAAGTATCGTGTGTGTTTTCGTGCTCGTGGTGATCGCTTTGGCCGGGGCGGCCTTTTTCCCACAGGCCTCTGTGTCCGATCTCTCCGCCAAGAATTTGTCACCTTCCCTAGAGCACCTTTTCGGAACGGATCGTCTTGGACGCGACATGTTCTTACGTACGCTTTCCGGCTTGTCCACCAGCATCGGTATCGGCCTTTTGGCGGCATGTGTGTCCGCCGTCATCGCGCTCGTCCTGGGCAGTGCTGCCGCCCTTTGCGGGCACAAGGTCGACACGGTGGTGACATGGTTGGTAGATCTTATGATGAGCGTGCCCCACATCGTGTTGTTGATTCTTATCTCTTTTGCGTTGGGCAAAGGGTTTTGGGGTGTCACCATCGGCGTCGCCATCACGCACTGGCCGAGTCTTTGTCGTGTGGTCCGCGCCGAGGTGCTCCAAGTCAAGCAAAGCCGATATGTTGCCGTTGCGCGCCAAGCCGGGCGCACTTCCCTCGAAATTGCGCGCAGACACGTCTTGCCCGCGGTGTTTCCCCAACTCCTTGTGGGCCTTATCCTGTTGTTTCCCCATGCCATCCTTCACGAGGCCGCCATCACGTTTTTGGGATTCGGTCTTCCTGTAGAGATGCCCGCCATCGGTGTGATCTTGAGCGAGGCGATGAACTATCTGTCGGCCGGTATGTGGTGGCTTGCGGTATTTCCGGGCGTGGCACTTCTTGGCGTCATCATGCTATTCGATGCCGCAGGGCAATGCGTGCGTAGGCTTGTTGACCCCCACCAGGCTCAAAGGTAGGTGAGGAGATGGAAGACGGACAAACACAGGCGCACCCCTTGGGCCTTGCGGGCGAGGATGCCTGCTGCCACCCCCACGACCACGCGGGCGAGGATGCCTGCTGCCACCCCCACGACCACGCGGGCGAGGACGTGCATCACCACCACTCCCATGCAGCGGCGTCGCGCCATGCTCACGGGCACCACCTGTTGCAAATCGAGAATCTCTCCATCGGGTTCGAAAGGTATGAGAAAGGTAGAGGGTGGTCCTCGAAGCGCACGTTCATGAAGGTCATCGACGAGCTCAACCTGTCGGTCCACGAGGGCGAGATTGTTGCCATTGTGGGCGCGTCCGGTTCGGGAAAGACGCTTTTGGCGGATGCGATTATGGGGCTGTACGAGCCGAACTCATGGGTGAGCGGCACGATGTATTTCGATGGCGAGTTGCAAACGCCCAAGACGCTTCAAGCGCATCGTGGTCGTGAGATCGCGTTTGTGCCACAAAGCGTGAAGTCGCTCAACCCCCTTATGCGGGTAGGTCGCCAAATTGGCAAAGACAAGGAGCGCCGCCGTGCGTTGTTTGCCCACTATCGTTTGGAGCCCGAGGTCGAGGACATGTATCCCTTTGAGTTGTCGGGGGGCATGGCGCGGCGCGTACTGCTTTGCACTGCGTTGGCGTCCGATCCGAAGCTCATCATCGCCGACGAGCCGACTCCCGGTCTTGACCTGGAGCTTGCGGTCAAAGCGATGGGTGACTTCCGGGAATTTGCCGATCATGGCGGCGGGGTTTTGCTCATCACCCACGACATCGAGCTTGCCCTCAGCGTGGCCGACCGTGTTGCCGTGTTCAAGGACGGCACGGTTGTCGAGGAGACGGCGGTTGCGAATTTTGCCAACCCGGAGATGTTGGGCCATCCCTTCTCGCGGCAGTTGTGGCACGCGTTGCCGGAGCACGACTTCGCGGTGGGAGAGGAGGGGGAACCCATGCGCACCATGGGTAGCGGCTGCTTGTTGTCGCCCGTGACCCCCGTGGGAGAGGAGGGGGGACCCATGCGTACCGTGGGTCAGGTTGCCGGCGCGAACGTGGGGTACGACTTCGATTTGGGAGAAGAGGGGGAATAGCATGGGAGTTTTGAGCGCGGAGGGAGTCTCGTTTTGCTACGTCGACAGTGTGCCGATCTTGTCGGGTGTGTCGCTTGAGGTTGAGAGTAGAGAGCGTGTCGCACTGCGCGCTCCGTCGGGGTTTGGGAAGAGCACGTTGTGCCAGATCCTTGCAGGTTATCTTGCTCCGGACGAGGGTCGTGTGTTGCTCGATGGTGCGCCGTTTTCCGCGCAGGGGGGTTTGCCCAACCCGGTGCAGCTCATCTGGCAACATCCAGAGATGACGCTCGATCCCTACCTGCGGATACGGGATTCTCTTGCGGAGGTTGGCAAGGTCTCGGACGAGCTTCTTGAGGGACTTGGCGTGAAGCCGGCGTGGCTGGAGCGATTTCCCCACGAGCTGTCTGGTGGCGAGCTTCAGCGTTGTTGTATCGCGCGCGTTTTGGCCCTGTCTCCGCGTTTTGTCATCGCTGACGAGAGCACTACGATGCTTGATGCCATCACTCAAGCTCAGATTTGGGAGTTTCTCATGGCCTATTGCGAGCGGCATCATATCGGACTTGTTGTTGTCACGCACTCGGATGCCCTTCTCAAACGCCTTGCCACTCGTGTTGTTGACTTGGTTTGACGGGTTTGAGTTGACCTGGCGGGCACCGGCGGGCGGTGAGGCTTAGGGCGACGGGTGGCCGGTGAGGGCTTGCTTTCCTTTGAAGCGCACGCTGATTGAGCGAAACGTGTGATACTTGAGGCGCTAAAAATTGAAGTAAAAAACAATTCAGGTATTTTAAATTAAACTGCACGTTTGCGAAAAATATCGCGTATTTTTGTCCTTCTTGGCGTTTATAAGGGGTAAATATATGCCATGGGCGGGGGGGTTGCGATATAGTACTCCCAAGTCATCACAGAGGGATTGGTTGTGAAAATGAATAAAATCACTCCGTTTTGTTCGTTCACTCGCATTGCTGCCACCATTGCGGCCTTGGTAATTCTTCTTTGCTGTGGTATATGCGTCCAACTTGCCGCTGCCGTGGCGAGCGACTCATCCAACAGCGTTGTGCCCGAAGCGCCCACAAACGTCCTTGTCGCCACGTCGGAAGAGGTGGACCGGACGCTTGACATCACTTGGGGCATCAATGCGGAAGAGGGCGCGGGCAGCGATATCGACCACTTCAACATCTATTGCAACGGCGTGATTGTCAAACAGGTATATCAAAGCGCGTTCTACGAGGCCGACGGGCAATATTATTGGAAGACCCTTTTGTCCGTTGACCACCCATGGCAGAATTATTTCATCGAGGTGACGGCGGTAAATACGCAAGGAACCGAAAGCGAGAAGAGCGCACAATGTTCTTCTAGTACCATCTCAGATAAGAACGCGGTCAAGAGTTGGGACGTCGAGGCGACTTCCACGGGCGTGGTCATCGAGGCCACGACGGTGCTTGAAGGCAACGTCAGGGTGTATCGCGACGATGAGCTTATCGGGCGTATCGAAAACACGAGCGGCGGGGTGGCCAGGTCCTATACGGACAAGGCGGTAGAAGTGGGAACCAACTACGTGTACCGTCTTGTTGCGGCGAACAGCAATGACGAGGTCGGTACCGAAACGGTGACGTTTTCCCTGATCGTCCCCTCATCTTCTGACACCAAGTTCTACGCTTCCGAACCTTCCTGTTCCGCAAGTGAATACGACGGAACCGTGACCATCAACGTGAGTGTTCGCGAGGGTGAGACCGTTCTTGTGTGTCGTAACGGCGTGGTGAAGGCGATCTACCAAGGTGGGGAGACGTCCCAAGAGGTTGTGTTCAAGGATACGCCGACGGACAACGGTTCCTATCGCTACTATGTGGTCGCCAGCGACAAAGTCAACTACGCGGGACAAAGCGCCGGCTTCTATTACGACAAGCTCGACAATCGTGAGGTCATAGACGATCGGCCGGATACGCCGAAGGTCCGCTCCCAACTGACCAGCGATGGGATGGTGGTCCTCGAGTGGGATGCGGTCGCGTGCGCTGATGCTTACCACCTGTTTGTTGAGCGGAGTGACGGCGAGAAAGTCACGCCGGAGACTGAAAACGCCATCGGCATGTTTGATGAGGTTGACGGTGCAACGACCCGCTACACCTTTGTTCCTAAATGGGGTCTGAATAGCAGCGGGGAGCCGATTACGTATCGGTTCTCGGTGTGCTCCTATGTTGTCGGTGCTGGTCAAAGTGCCTGCTCCGAACCTATCTCGTACGAGTCAAATGACGAGGGCAAAGCTCCGGTCGTCGTGTTTGACGCTGCGCCTGGAGAGCCGGTCGTGTCCGCTGAGCTTGTTTTGGGTGAAGCGGAATTCGACCATGACTATCTTGCTCTTACCTGGAAATATGCTTCGACGGGAGGCGGCGTCTCCTACTATGTCATCAAAACAACGAACCCGACGGGCAACACAAACGAGTACGAACTTGGCGCCTCCTACAACGAGTGCACCCTCTCTTTGGAAAGCGGAGATGGCATCTACGAGGTTGACGTGACCGCAGTCAACGATAAGGGCGAGGCTACGACGACTTATCGGTACAACTACGGAGCGGTGCCTGAGCTAACCATCTCCCAAACGAACCAAGGTTATGCGGAGCTTACGTGGACTGAGCCCGAAGATGCCCTTGTCACCTCTTACGTCATTTTCCGCAATAGCGCATACACCTTGGCCGAGCCCATTGCCACTTGTGACGCAAACACGTTTATCTATGTTGACGAGGGCGTGAGAGTGGACCGCATCTATTCCTACTATGTCGTTGCAAAGACGGCTAAAGACGAGCGTGTCTCTGAGGAGCTCGATTTCGTTGTTGACGAAAAAGGCGTTGTTTGCTCGGCGCCGACGCTTACGGCGAGCTCTTCTTCCGAGGGCATCGTTTTGTCATGGTCTTTGCCCAACACCGGCGAGGCAACGACGTTCTTTTTGGAGGCTCGAGACACCACGATCGGTCAGGAGTGGGGAGAACGTGCGCGAGTTGTAGTTCTTTCGATCGGTGCCACGAGATGCACGTATACGTTCCTCGATACGGCTGATCTCGGTTGCACGTTCGAGTTCCGTGTTCGCGGGGCAAATGACGGGGGAACGGGAGAGGCCTCCAATGTGGTGAGTGCCAAGATGCCCGACTCCTACCAAGCTCCATCGGGCGTTCCTGGTGCGGTCACGGCGACGGCGAGCGTTGCGGATGGCGCGGTCGTCCTGACGATGACACCAACCTCTGCTGCCGATCTGCAGCCTACCTATTACCGCATCACGAAGTGGCGTGGCGATATGGAGGATCAAGAGGAGATTTACGTCGCGGCATTCCCAGGGACGTGGACCGATACCGATGTGGACGGCAACACGGAGTATAGGTATCTCGTTCGTGCCGGTAATTCTTATGGCGAGCATGAACAATATAGTTCGGACGACATCGTAACCGTTTTGGCGTCTAGCTCGAGCTATGAGGATGAGGCGATTGGTGCGCAGGTGAGCGAGCTGATCGTAGACAATGTTCCGGTCGCCGAAGAAGTGAGCGAGGACAACAGAACAACGATTAACGAGGTCGGAGAGATTTACGATGCGTTGACCGCAGAGCAAAAAAACTATGTGACGCCAGAGGCTCTTACCCGCTTGCGTGAGGCGCGCAAAGCGCTTGTGTATATCTCTACGAGCGATGCTGATCGAGAGGCGGCGGCTCTTGTCGAGGAGAAAGTCGCTTCATTGCCCGCGCTCGATGAGGCAACGATTAACGATACCGATGCGATTGCTAGCGTGATGTTTGCTTACAGTCGACTGACCGATAATCAAAAGGCGCTTTTATCCAGTGAGTGTGTCGAGTTGGTCGACCAGGCTGCGGAGAGATACAAGAAGATCCAACTCGAGTACCTTTATAACTTTTTGACTTCCAAGGAGGATCCTTGCGCAGAGGGGCATGACTGGGGCGAGGGCACCGTGACGAGCGAGCCGACCTGCGAGGCTGAGGGCGTGCGCACCTACACGTGCGCCAACGACCCGGCCCACACGTACACCGAGG
>CAVIKF010000018.1:0-25642 GCA_963643505.1 Eggerthellaceae bacterium | reverse complement strand
CGTCGCGCTCGTGCGGGGCTCTTTTTGCGCCCGCGCCAGGGACCCCGCGGGGTCCCTGTTTTTTTGTCGTGATATCTACAGGTGAATGTTGTGGCTGTGGACATTGATGCTCAAACCGGAGAGCGCTATTTCATGTACGTTGTTGAATGTTGCGATGGTACTTGGTACACCGGATACACAACCGATGTCGAGCGTCGCGTCGCCGAGCACAATGAGGGTCGGCTTGGTGCTAAATACACACGTACGCGTCGCCCTGTCTCCCTTGTGGCCTTTGCTCCATTTCGTACAAAATCTGAGGCTATGGCAGCTGAGTATCATTTCAAGCGTCTTTCGCGCGCCGCCAAAGAGCGCCTTGTTGCCGAATCACGAGGTTCTGAGGAATTGTTTGGTTTGGGCTTGCGGCGTATGTTCGATATCTCGTCGATGGTATGATTAGCTAGATATCAGGTTAGTGGTTCTAAGGTGAGACGACGGCAATACCGTCTCGCGATTTAAGGAGCTCCATCATGAAAAAGCAGCAAGTGAAATTCCTCAAGCGTTTGTTGGAAACACCATCGCCTACGGGTAGTGAGGTTCCTGTCGCGTCTCTCGTGCGCGAGCGAGTTGCCGATGTGGCTGACGTTGTCGAGACCAATGCCATGGGCTCTGTCCATGCTCGTATCACGGGTACAGCTAATGCCCCTTCTGTAATGATGGCGGCCCATATGGATGAGGTCGGACTCATGGTCCACTACATCAGCAATGATGGGTTCCTGAGCGTTTCTGCTGTCGGCGGAGTTGATGCGGCTATTCTTCCTGGTTTGCGCGTTGACGTTCATACAGATGCAGGCGTGCTTCGGGGTGTCGTCGGGCGTAAGCCTATCCATCTTATTAAACCTGACGAGCGCAAGACGGTCACCCCTATTGACCAACTCGTCATCGATCTTGGCCTTCCTGCCAAAAAAGTTAAGAAGCTTGTCCGTATAGGTGACGAGATCACCTATGGAGTGGGTTTTGAGCGCTTTGGCAAGAATATGGCTGTCTCTCGTGCCTTTGACGACAAGTGCGGTGTGTGGATCGGTACCCGTGTTCTCGAGGAGTTGCGTGGAGCCGGTGGGTCGCCAGGCGATTTTGTGTTTGCTGCCACGGTCCAAGAGGAGATTGGCGTTCGCGGGGGCGAGACGTCCGCCTTTGGCGTCCATCCTGACGTTGGGCTTGCGTTCGATGTCACGCACGCGACCGACTATCCCGGCATTGACCAGACCAAATATGGCCGTATCATTTGTGGGGCAGGCCCCGTCATCGCTCGTGGTCCCAATATCAATCCGGCTGTGTTTGAGCGTCTTGTGTGTGCCGCTGAGGCTGAGGGGATTCCCTATCAAATCGAAGCTGAGCCGGGTGTGACCGGTACCGACGCTCGTGCAATCCAGATGCAGCATGGCGGTATACCTACTGGCCTTGTTTCGGTCCCGTTGCGCTATATGCACACACCTACCGAAGTGGTGTGTCTGTCCGACCTTGAGGCCACGGTCAAGCTCATCACCCGATTCGTCCTCGATATGGACGAGCGTGCTGATTTCACGCCGGGTGCCGACCCTTGGATATACGAGTAAGACGGCTCTGCTTGACTAACAGGACCGTTCGACAAACAGGACAGCAGCGTGAAAAAGAAGGAAGAGAAGACAATCGCGAAGAATCGCAGGGCGTTTCACGAGTATGAGATCTTGGAAACGTTCGAGGCGGGCATCGTGTTGACGGGGACAGAGGTTCGTTCCCTGCGAGAACATAATTGTCAGTTGACTGATTGCTTCGCTCTTGTGCGTGACGGTGAGGTTTGGATGCACAATGTGCATATCGCACCGTTTTCCAACGGGACGATATTCAACGTCGACCCAGATAGGAAGCGTAAACTGTTATTGCACAAGAAGCAGATTCGCGAACTTGAGCGCGCTGTCAGCGAACGTGGTATGGCATTGGTTCCCCTGAAGATGTATTTCAAGGAGAACTCCCTTGTTAAGGTTGAGCTCGCAATTGCGCGAGGTAAGAAGAACTACGACAAGCGGGCCTCCATGGCAGAGCGCGACAGCAAGAGGGAAATTGAACGTGCGTTGAAGCAGCGCAGCAGATAATACGCCATCGCGTTGGAAAGGACGAGACGTGAGCGAAGAGACCGTTGAGATCGAGATCGACGAGGAGAGCATCGTTGGATATCTGGTTGACGAGGACGACAACGAGATTGGGGTTCTGTACGTAAACGAGAAAGGCGAGGAGATCGAGCTTTATTACGACGATTGCGAACCGGTGCAAAAAGATGACGAGGTCGATGAGGACGTCGAGGAGATGGAGATCGACCCCGATTCCATCTTGTATTACTTCGTTGACGCCAAGGGTCGCGAACTCGGTTTTGCCGCTTTGAACACAGAGGGCAAAAAGGAAGAGTTCATGTATCCGGAGAATGCTGTCGGGCGTTTTTATCTGCTTGCGGAACTCGAGAAGAGACTGAGCAAGGCAACGGGTGTCAAGGGCGCTGCCGGCAATCTTGTCTCCGCTGGCACCAATGCCGTCGGTGGCGTTGTCAACAAAGTGGCGGGCAAGGAGGTCGTCAAGCTCTCAGGCGAGGCCCCTGCGACATCAGGTAGGACATCAGGCGGGGAGGAAGGCATGACCAAGGATGATTGGTCTGACATGTTCTCCACGTTCAAGGAAGTTGCCGTTAGTGGCTATTCTGCAATTACGGGCGTCATGGACCAGGTCGATGATGTGCGCGACTCCCTTGACGAGATCAATCCGAAGAAACGCCGCCAAAATCGCAAGGCAAAGAAGGACACTGAGGCTGCAGTGGCCGCAGCCTTGGCATCTCAGCAGCAAACTGCCGCGGCAGCTGCGGCCCCCATCGCGACACCTGCCGCTTCTGCTGTCACTGCCACCGCGCCTGCGGCTGAGGTTCCCGTTGCGCCAACGGTTGCGCCGACTGGCGAGGGGGTTGTCGCACCGGTTGGCGAAGGGGCGGCTGCCAAAAGCGACGCCGGGGCTACTCCGGAAGCCTAAAGCTTCTCGATCTGGCTTTTTTGTATCGACAATGCGCCTCGACGGGGCGCATTTTGCAACAAAGTGCCAAAAAAAATAGCTGGACCGTCATCGGCCCAGCTATGGGTGTGCTGGTGGAGGTGCGGAGAATCGAACTCCGGTCCATACTAGACCGTCCGTCAGGCTCTACAAGCTTATTCAGCGATTGTGTTTCGATTGAACCCGGTCCGCTGACGGGCCACGGCGCAATCTAGCGGGTTTAATCTTTTCCTTGGCCATACCAGCTACATGCCAAAGAGCATTCCCCTCGTTTGACGCATCGTCCGCGGCGAGGAAAACCCCGGAGTCAGCGGCTCGGCTGATTAAGCAGCCAGAGCAAGACCGCGATTTGCGGTGTGGTTCTTGCCAATTAAATTTAGCAGTACCCCTGTTTTACGTGGCGAGGAGACCACGACCTGCTCCTCACTTCTGACCTACCATGTCGAAACCAGTCACCCCCCGAAACGGAGTGCAAGAGGCGCGATGCCTCTGGTCGGATAGCAGCTCCACCTTGTCAAGTTGCCGGTCGATAAGACCGTTGCCCTATTGTAATCGAACCATCACGGCCGTCAAGTTTTGCCCTGTTTCTGAAACAAGGCTGAATATTCGGTGGAGAAATGAAGTCTAGTTCAACTCATTCGGGCAATTGCTAGAATGAAAGACTTGCGGGTAACATTCGCGATTGCAATTTGCCAGACGAGCGATTGCAACCACGTTCATGGTATATAGGAGCGCATTTAATGTCTTCATTCGGTTCTAACGGCGAAAAGCGTGGCAAGCACGCAAAGCATGCGAAGACCGACGAGCCGGTCGGAAAGACCGAGAAAGTATCGACCTCTTCGCCAACGCCCAAACACGGAAAAGCAAAAAATTCCGCCAAACACACGGACGACGTCCTGTTCGATGACGGGAATGGCGAAGGCACCCTCTTTGGGCAAAATGGCGATGAGACCGAGTCGATCGGGTCGGAGCATGCGGAAGGGTTTTCTGAAGGCGTGACGGAGGTTATCAAGAAAGACTCGAATAGCGCAGAATCCCCGGTTGTTGTGGATGGGGTTGAAGATGACACCTCCGACGAGGACGACCAAGTCATCGGTTTCGTGGAGGCTGCCACCAAGGAGCCAAAAGACTACACGAAGCTCAAAAAGGGTCTCGCAATCGGATTTGGTTCGTTTTTCGCCTTGCTTCTCATTGTGTACATTGTCGGCGTTGTGGTCTTCTCCGATCGTCTCTACCCCAATACGAAACTAGGCGATATGGATGTCTCCATGCAGACGTCGGCAGACCTGCACCAGACCATGAGCAACCGCATTGAGGGCTATATTCTGACCGTGACTGGACCCAACGGCTTCTCCCAGAGGGTTTCTGCGTCCGACATCGATCTGGCTCTTGACGGAAGCGTCACATTGAGTCAGATGGTTCCCAATCGCAGCCCCTTTACATGGCCGGTTGACATCTTCATGTCCCACGACATCTCAGAGAACGTGGCCACGTCCTATAACCTCGCTATTGTCCAGTCGACGATTTCCTCCGCTGTCGCCAAGTACAACGAGACGGCAACAGCTCCGACAAGCGCCACCCTTGCATACAACTCCACGAAGAAGGCGTACGAGGTTGTCCCTGAGAAGGCTGGTACGGCCCTTGATGAGTCGAAGGTCGCCACCAAGGTCGCCAACGCGATCTCTTCGTTGACGACGACGGTCACACTCGACGACGAGGATCTCGTGCAACCTGCCATCCTCTCCACCGATCCCCGAATGAACACCGCGCTTGCCCAGGCGGAAAAGATGAGCAAGGCCGACGTTTCCTACACTCTGGGCGGAGTCGAGGTCGCCCATGTCTCGCCTGCCCTCATAGCGACGTGGATCACCCTCGATCAGAATTGCCAGGCGAGCCTTGACGAGGCCAAGCTTGTCGAATGGGCCCGCGCAATCGCCGAGCCTCTCAATACCCGCGGATCTGAGCGTACCTATACGCGCCCCGACGGCAAGGTCGTCACCGTTTCCGGTGGCGATTATGGTTGGGAAGTCGATGTGGATGCCTTTGTTGCCCAAGTCCAAAGTGATGTTGCAGCGGGCACGGTTGCTGCGAGTGACGTTCCTTGTGCCGAAGGAGGGGAAGGCGAGGGGTTCACGGAGGTTGGTGGTGCTGACTGGGGTAAACGCTATATCGATGTTGACCTCAGTGAGCAATACGCTCGTTTCTACGACAGCGACGGATCTTTGATTTGGGAATGTGACTTCATCTCTGGAGTTCCCACCAAGGGCAAGGCGACCCCGACGGGTGTGTATTTCATCAAAACGAAGGAAAGCCCAAGCAAGCTCGTCGGCTATCTCGACAACGGTGAGAAGGACTACGAGACCACGGTCTCCTTTTGGATGCCGTTCATCGGCAATGCGATCGGCTTCCATGATGCGACGTGGCAGCCAGGTTTTGGGGGCAACATGTACGCCCAGGGTTATGGTAGCCATGGTTGCATCAACATCTCCTACGGTGATGCGCAGGCGTTGTATTCCATCATCGAGGCCAATGATGTCGTTGTCGTCCATGACTAGTGTAAAGATTGGGAGATCCCATGGTTGAGGGGTTCGTCTCATCCTCTGACGAGGAAACCGCAGGATCGGTCAACACCGCACCGATCGGGATTTTCGACTCCGGCTTTGGGGGGTTGACCGTCGCGCGGGAGATCGCCAAGGAGTTGCCACATGAGAGCATCATCTATCTTGGTGACTCCGCTCGGTGTCCCTACGGCCCCCGCGATCCACAGGAGGTTGACCAATTCGTCCAACAGATCGGCTCTTGGCTTATCGAGCGCGGCGTAAAGATGGTTGTCATCGCGTGCAATACCGCCACCTCAGCAGGTCTTGCGCATGCTCAGCAAACGTTCCCCATTCCGGTCTTGGGTGTTGTCGAGCCTGGTTCTAGGGCTGCAGCGCATGCGACCCACAATCGTCGCGTCGGCGTCATTGCGACCAAGGGCACGGTTGAGTCCGGGGCATATTCGAAGGCTATCAGGAACATCGATGCGGGTATCACGGTCTTTTCCGTCCCGACCCCGCGTTTTGTTGAAATTGCCGAACAGGGTATTCGTATGGCTGAGGGTCCCATAGAGGACTACACGTCCTTGGCGTCAAAGGTCTATATTCGCCCTGAGTTCGAGGAGATCGCCCGGGAATATCTCGAGCCGCTTCGCAGGTGTGACATCGATACGCTCGTTCTCGGGTGCACCCACTTCCCCTTGCTGAAGGCGCTCATCGGAGGCGTTGTCGGTCATAAGGTGACCTTGATCAGCTCGGCCAAGGAGACAGCCCTTGACGTGCGAGAGGTCTTGACTCGTCGAGGTGAGCTTGTCGGGGACTCCCATGAGGCGAAGTACGAGTTCTTCACGACCGGGCATGACCTTGACGAGTTCAAGAGCTTCGGCACGCGTGTTTTCAGATCGCAGTTGCGCAACGTCTCCCATGCGGATTTGTAGGCGAGCGACGAGAGAGAGGGGTGTAGATGGCCCAGACGAAGAGAAAAGGTGCGGTACGCATCATTGAGGGAATCCTTGTCGGCATCATCATCGCGTGCCTGGTCGGTATCGGCGCCATCGTCTTGCAATACTTCCTTCAAGCTCAACGTTATTCCGACCTCTCTGAAAAGGTGTACACGGGCGAGGAGGCGGCCCTTGGCGGCGACCTTGCGCGCATGACGGTGGATTGGGACACTTTGCGCGAGGAGGCTCCCGACGTCATTGGGTGGATCGTCGTCCCCGACACGGTTATCGACTATCCCATCGTCCAAGGGCCTGACAACGAGTATTACCTCCACCGCTCCTACGACGGCGAGACAAGTTGGCTCTCCACCGGCGGGACCATCTTCCTTGACGCGGGCAACAAAGGCGATTTCAGCGACATGAACAACGCCTTGTATGGCCACAATATGAACGATGGGTCCATGTTCGCGTTTCTTGCCCGATTGACTAATCAGGATGAGTTCGAATCTCATCGCACCATCTATGTGTTGACCCCGACCATGAACTACCGACTTGAAACTTTCTCGGTGGTGTTGACGGTCGGCTCTGACGAGATTGTCAAGACGTCGTTTGGCACGGCGGAGGAGTTTGCGGAGTATATCCAAGACAAGGTCGACCGCAATGTCGTGGAAGTGAACGACTTCGTAGCCGATGTTTCTACTATCAGCAAGATCTTCATGTTGGTGACGTGCGAATACAGTAACAATGACGGTCGTGCATGCGTTTATGCCTACGTGGCCGAACAGGCAGCCCCTTTGTCAGAGTAGCCCTTTTTCTTGTCTCCTTGGGCTCCACCCTGCCGCAACGGGGTCCTTTGTTTTCGCAACCTTGGGCTCCACCCTGTTGCGACGTTTCTCCTGAGGCTTTTTGCGCTATACTACTACCGCTTTTTGAATGCGCCCATGGCTCAACGGATAGAGCATCGGACTTCTAATCCGACGGTTGCAGGTTCGAGTCCTGCTGGGCGCGCCATTGGAAGTCAGGGGTCGGGCGCATGTGTTCCCGGCCCTTTATCAGAAGAGTCAGGAGAACAAACATGAGCAATGAGGGCAAGAAGGTCAAAGTTCACTATACGGGCACGTTGGATGACGGAACGAAGTTCGATTCCTCTTATGATCGCAATGAGCCGCTGGCATTCACGTGCATGGCCGGTCAGATGATTCGCGGATTCGACAAGGCGGTCCGCGACATGGAGGTCGGCGACACGGTGAACGTCCGTTTGGCTCCCGATGAGGCATATGGCGAGCGCGTCGCGGAAGCGGTCCAGACCCTTCCCATTGCGAACATGCCTGGCTCAGAAACCTTGACTGTGGGCATGAAGGTCCAGCTTGCCGGTCCTGGCGGGCGTGTCTTCCCGGCGCTTGTCACCAAGGTTGAGGACGGCATGATCACTTTTGACATGAATCACGAGATGGCCGGCAAGTACCTCAACTTCGAAATCACACTGCTTGAGGCTAACTAGTCTCACGTGGGGGCGCTTGCCACGATAGCAGGCGCCCCTTTTATCTTTTCGAGTTGCCAGAAGCCGGTCGGGGACCGGAAGTCCGCTGTAGGTCGAGAACCGGCCGGAAGCCGGGGAGTCGGCCAGGAGTATCAACATGACGAAAACCGTGGTAATCGCGTCGAACAATAAGCACAAGGTGAGCGAGATCGCCAATGCCCTCAGCTTCTCGGGGTGGGACTTCAAGACCTTGCGTGAGCTCGGAATCGAGTCTGATCCGATCGAGGATGCTGACGATTTCGCTGGAAATGCCCGCATCAAGGCCATGGCGGCCCACGAGGCGAGCGGAGGCATGGCTGCGCTGGCGGACGACTCCGGGTTGATTGTGGATGCGCTTGGTGGCGCTCCCGGTGTGTTTTCTGCCCGATATGCCAGCCTTGACGGTTTTGACTGCGATGACGAGGCGAACAACGACAAGCTCTTGAGGGAGCTCAAAGATACGCCCGACGATAAACGCACCGCCCGTTATGCATGCGCTTTGAGCTTTGTCGACGAAAAGGGGAAAGAGACGACAGCGTGGGGGACGGTGGAAGGCCGTATCGGCCATGAGCGTCGCGGCACGGGCGGGTTTGGCTACGATCCGCTGTTTTGGCCTGACACGTTCGAGGGTCGCTGCACGATGGCCGAGATCACCCAAGGGGAGAAGGAGAAGGTGAGCCATCGAGGATGTGCTCTTCGTGAGCTCGCGGCGAAGTTGGGAAACGCCGCCGATGGCGCCAATGAATAAGTAAATCCTTTCGGCGGGACTTGCGCACAAGGTCCATTTGCTGATAGAATACCGTGCGCTGTGCTAACGGCGTCGGGACGTGGCGCAGTTTGGTAGCGCGCCTGCTTTGGGAGCAGGATGTCGCAGGTTCGAATCCTGTCGTCCCGACCATTTTCTAGCTGCGGGTGTGGTTCAACGGCTAGAACCCGAGCCTTCCAAGCTCGTGACGCGGGTTCGACTCCCGTCACCCGCTCCATTGGAGATTCGAAAGGGCCCTTCGGGGCCCTTTCCTCGTGGTTGTCGCGTTGTGCGGAGACATCGCGGGGGCGTCGAGGGGGCGTCGAAGAGACATCGCGGGGGAGGTTGCCTCCATGCTCTGCGCTCTCGGGCCCCTCGTCCTCGTGGTAGCCACAGCGCGAAGGGGACCGTTGCTTGCGCTTTGCGCTGCGGTTGGCACATTCAGGATGGTAGTATGTACAAGACTTCAGTCTTTTTCATTGTGAGGAGTATCGATGCAGATTCGTGAGAAGCTCGCGGTTGTTGTTGAAGGAGCTATCAAGGCCGCTGTCGAGGATGGGTCTTTGTCCTTGGAAAGCGTGCCGGACGCTGGGTTGGAGAGGCCGAGGGATCCCGAGATGGGGGATTGGGCTTCTACTGTGGCGATGAGGTGTGCCAAGGCAGCTCGCAAGAATCCGCGCGAGATTGCGAACATCATCGTCGAACACATTCCCGACAACGATTTGATCGCAAACGTTGCGATCGCGGGTCCTGGGTTCATCAACATCAAGCTTGCCAATGACGCTCTGTACGACGTCCTCCGCGAGGTTCGCGCCGAGGGGTGCGACTATGGCCGCGGCGTAATTGCGGAGGGGCAGCGCAAGGTCAACCTTGAGTACGTCTCTGCGAACCCGACGGGGCCGATGCATGTCGGCCATGGGCGTTGGGCGGCTTTGGGCGACTCCATGGCGCGCATCATGCGCCATGCCGGCTATGAGGTGACCGAGGAGTTCTACGTCAACGACCACGGTGTCCAAATGGACGTCTTTGCCAACTCCATCGTTGTGCGCTATCAGCAGATTCTCGGTGTCGACGTCGAGATGCCTGAGAAGTGCTACGGCGGTGCTTATATCAAGGACATCGCTCAAAGCCTTGTTGATCGCGACGGTGACAAATGGCTTGAGGCCGATGCGGAAAAGCGCCATGTGGAGTTCCGCGAGTTCGGCTACAAGGCCATGCTCGATCGCGTCAAGAACACCCTTGACGGATTTGGCAACCATATGGATTGCTATTTCAGCGAGCGAAGCCTCTACATCCCCGACGAGGACGGCAAGACCGCGGTAGATCGCGCCCTTGAGGCGTTTCGTGCCAAAGGCTTCATCTTCGAAAAAGACGGGGCGACATGGTTCCGTAGCACCGAATTCGGCGACGACAAGGATCGCGTCCTCATCAAGGAAAACGGCGAGATGACCTATTTTATGAGCGACTGTGCCTACCATTACAACAAGGTCCAGCGCGGGTATGACCACCTCATCGACATTTGGGGCGCCGATCACCACGGCTACGTGAAGCGTTGCGAGGCCATGCTTGCCGCATGGGGCTATCCCGACAAGCTTGAGGTCGTCCTAGGCCAGCTTGTCAACTTGCTCCGCGACGGCGAAGCGGTTCGTATGAGCAAACGTACGGGCGAGATGGTTACCTTCGAGGAGCTCATCGAGGAGGTTGGCGTCGATGCCACCCGGTTCCTCATGCTATCCCGTTCCAGCGACCAACCTATCGATTTCGATATCGAGGTTGCCAAGAAGCAAGATTCCACGAATCCGGTTTATTACGTGCAATACGCCCATGCGCGTATCTGCTCCATCTTGCGCAAGGCGGCCGTTTCGTGCGGTGTGTGTGCCGATGTGGATGAGGCTTCTGCATGCGACCTTGATGGTCTTGCCGCAAAGCTCGCGCCTGCAAACGTTGACCTCTCGCCGCTCAAAGAGGACTCCGAGCTTGCCCTTATGCGCAAGATGGCCGACTTTCCCGAGTTCGTCCAGCTCGCCGCGCGCGACCGTGCCCCGTTCCGCGCAACCCACTATGCTGCCGAGCTTGCCGGCCTTTTTCACCAGTTCTATACGAACTGCCACTGCATTTGCGACGATGAGTCCTTGACTGCGGCTCGTCTCGCCCTGTGCGACGCTGCACGTCTCGTCCTTGCGTTGACGTTGTCCTTGGTGGGTGTCTCCGCTCCGCAAAAGATGTAATCTCACAACCCCGATAAACCTATTTTGCGGCCGATTGTGTGCGAGTGACGAGTCGGCCGCAGGTTTGGGGGATGGGCTCATCCATGAACTCGGCGCGGCGATCGCGTACGTGCGAGGGTGTGGCAGGTTTTGTCGATTTTGGTGAGACGTGACAAGCGTCCCACGTCTCCGCTGCGCCACAGGTACAATGGACTTTACCGTTGGTTGACTACGTGCTGGAGGTGATGGTTTGTGGAGACCCTTGAGCTTTGCATGCTTTTGATGGCTGCGGTCTTGGTCTCTTCGATCATCAACCAGTTCTTGCCGCGTCTCTCCACGCCTTTGGTCCAGATCGGCCTTGGCCTTGCGATCGCAGCTTTGGGGTCAGGCGATATCGAAGTAACGCTTGACCCTGAACTGTTCCTTATCCTCTTCATCGCGCCTTTGTTGTATGTGGAGGCGCGGGAGGCTGATGTCGTGGCGTTGTGGCACCACAAGTGGTCCGTTCTCGCCTACGCGATCGGCCTTGTCGTGCTTATCGTCCTTTGCGTCGGCTTCGCGCTGAAATTGCTTGTACCGAGCTTCTCTTTGGCGGCGCTGTTCGCCCTTGGTGCGGCGCTTGGCCCCACCGACGCGGTGGCGGTTGCCAGCGTCTCCCGGACGACGAGCATATCCGACAACGTTAAGAGCGTCCTCAAAGGCGAAGCGTTGCTCAACGACGCCTCGGGTCTCGTCTCGTTCCAATTTGCGGTCGCCGCTGTTGCGACCGGGACGTTTTCTCTCGTCAATGCCGGTATCGAGTTCCTTTTCTCCTTCTTTGGTGGCTTGTTGCTCGGTGCCGTGTTCGGTGTCTTGATCAACTACGCAATCGCCAAGATCAGAGATGTGGGCTACGAGGACACGACGTTCAACGTCCTGTTCGAGGTGTTTACGCCGTTCACCGTGTTCCTTGTTTCGGAATGGGTGGGGGTCAGCGGCATTATCTCTGTTGTGATCTGCGGGATCATCAACTCTTCTACCCGTCGTACCAACGGCCCGTCCCTTTCTCGCACAAGCCTTGTCTCGACCAGTGTGTGGAAGGTCTTGTCCTTTGCCCTCAACGGCATCGTGTTCGTCTTGTTGGGAGCCCAGTTGCCCAACGTGTTCATGGAGGCCAACGCCGGCTTCAGCGTGAGCGTTCCCTTGGCTGTCGGTCTTGTGTTTCTTGTCACGTTGCTTATCGAGGCGGCACGTTTCGTGTGGTCTGTTGTTGCGATCCTGCTTGAGAAGCCTCGGGGGGAACGCAAACTCAAGAAACACGATGTGCGAGATGCCCTTGTCCTGACCTTTTCGGGAGCGAAGGGTACCATCACCTTGTCGATCATGTTCACATTGCCCTATACGTTCACCGATGTAAGTGGTGTGGTGCAGGCTTTTCCAGACCGAACATTGCTGATCTTCCTTGCGAGCGGGGTCATCGTGCTTACGCTTTTGTTCGCAACGTTCGTCGTTCCTCTGCTTGCGCCGAAGCCGAAGAAGCACCGGTCGGAGATCGAGCAGGCCGAGCATAACCACGAGGCTGCCCTCGACGTTCTTCGCAGCGTGATCGAGGAGTTGACCGATCGTCAGACCCATGATACTGCGGCCGCCACAGGGCAGGTTATCGCCGCGTACAACGATCGCATTGAGAGAATGAAGAACCAAAATGACGAAAACGAGTCCGCTTCCTGTACCGAGTTGAGACTTCGCGTTCTAGGATGGATACGCGCCTACGTGGTGGATGAGGTGAATGCTGGAAAGGTCGACGAGGACTGCGCGGAAAACTTGCTCGATTCCCTCCGTACCCAAGAGCGCCTGCTCAAGCATGAGGGAGTTTTTGCCGAGACCCTTCAATACGCTCACAGGATCGTTCGTGTGGTGCGCGGATTCTTCCATCGCACCGTGAACCACCTGCCTCTTGCGGATCCCAGTGAGGCTGGCGTTATGCGACGCGCTCTCAGGTACGACGCCTACCTGTATGTCGTTAGGCGCCTCGAGGACCTGATGGTGGAAGACAATGACGTCGTGACCGAGGATGTCGCGACGGTGCTTTTGGACTATCGGAAGTTGCTGCGCGCGGTGAGCGAACACACGCCTTCCTTTACGACCATAGCGCAGGTGTCTGACAAGGCTGACGAGATTGAGGCATTGGCTTTGCGTCTTGAGCTGAAATACATCCAACAAATGGTTGACGAGGAGCGTATGACCCGCAGCTATGCCAGACGGATGCGCGAAAACGTCGCCATGATGCAAATCGACCTTGATGGCGTGTTGTAGGTTTGAATGCTGCTGGCCTGGAAGTCGTGGGCCGGGAAGCAATAACACGCCACAGGCATCGTTGCCTTAGGTTTCACCTTTGCCCTAGGTCTGCAATCTCGTGGTTTCGCGTCCGCCTGCATGAAAGGCCCCCGGCCAAGGATATTGCTCGGTCGGGGGCCTTCTTGTGATCGAGGTGGTGCGGGCGAAAGGACTTGAACCTTCACGGGGGTTACCCGCCAGAACCTAAATCTGGTGCGTCTGCCAATTCCGCCACGCCCGCAACTCGGTTTCCCTATCATAGCAAAGCGGGTTCCAAATGCCGTATCAATCTCGAAAAAAAGATGCTTGCAAAGCCGGATTGGCGCGTTATAATGAAACGGCTGAAAAACAAGCGAGGCGATGTTCGTCTCCACCTGGTTCGGCGAAAGCTGATGGGTTTCTTGAATAGCGAAAGCACTTCTTGGGACCCGTGGCATTGCCCGGGTTTTGTTTTTTTGCGAAGACTGGCAAGTGTATGTCGGTTCAAGTGTTAGTTATTCCTCTAGGGGGAGGTGGGCGCAATAGCAGCTCAAGAGCCAAGGCTCAACGACGAGATTACCATCAGGGAATGCCGCCTGATCGGTTACGACGGAACACAGATGGGCATCTACTCCACGTCGCAGGCGCTTCGTATCGCTGAGAGCGAGGGCTACGACTTGGTTGAGATTGCTCCTCAGGCCGATCCGCCAGTGTGCCGCATCATGGATTACGGCAAGTTCAAGTACGACCAGGCCATCAAGGCCAAGCAGGCCCGAAAGAATCAGAGCAAGATCGAGACCAAGGAGATGAAGTTCCGCCCGAAGATCGATGTGGGCGACTACACCACCAAGAAAAAGCATGTCTTGCGCTTCCTCGAGGCGGGCAACAAGGTGAAGATCACCATCATGTTTCGTGGTCGCGAGATGGCTCATCCCGAGCAGGGACTCTCCATTCTCGAGAGGTTGGCTGAAGACTTGAAAGACATAGCAGTCGTCGAGAACCAGCCGAAGATGGAAGGGCGCAACATGCACATGTTGATTGCGCCGTTGCCCAATGCGGCAAAGAAGAAAAAGGAATCCACTAAGAAGCAGGATAAGGAAGGAAAGGACGAATAATGCCTAAGATGAAGACCCACCGCGGTACTGCAAAGCGTTTCCGCGTCACCGGTTCCGGCAAGATTATGCGTGCGAAGGCTTACAAGAGCCATATCCTCACGAAGAAGAGCCAGAAGCGTAAGCGCAACTTCCGCCACGAGACCGAGGTTGCAAAATCTGACGCCAAGGTCATTGCTCGCAATCTTGGCATGCGATAGAAAATAAGGAGTTGATAAACTATGGCACGTGTTAAGCGTTCTGTTTCCGCACGTAAGAAGCGTCGCGCTACCCTCGCTGCAGCTAAGGGCTACTACGGAGCAAAGTCTCGCTCCTACAAGAATGCCAAGCAGCAGGTGATGAAGTCCCTGCAATACCAGTATCGCGATCGTCGCAACAAGAAGCGTGAGATCCGTCGTCTTTGGATCACCCGCATCAATGCTGCTGCCCGCATCAATGGCATGTCCTACAGCACATTCATGAACGGCCTCAAGAAGGCCGGCGTCCAGCTTGATCGTAAGGTTCTTGCTGATATGGCAGTCAACGATGCAGCAGCGTTTGCCGCTATCGTCGAGGTCGCAAAGGCCGCCCTGTAAGCCACAGGTAGCGTTGAGCGTGAACGGGGGAGTCGGAACAGTCCGGCTCCCTTTTTTGGTTTTCAAAATTTGAAGTATTTATGGACGGATTGCGGTATTGGTGCTATAGTAGCTAACCTATAACACCCCGCTGAAGTGTTCTGGATCGATTGAAACTGGACATGAAGGGGCCTCTGGAGAATCCCGCAAGGGTGCCGAAGGGGCAAGGGCAGGCCATTGTGCGGCTCGAAACTCTCAGGCAAAAGGACAGAGTGTGTGATGTGCGCCCATGTGGCGCCGTTGCGTTTTCTCCAGAGTTCCTTCCTTGTGCTGCTTGTTCCCGAATGCATACGCGGTTGTGTTATTTCCGCAAGAATGCAAGGAAAGGAAGGAACGTGGAAGATTTCTTTACTGCGTTCAATGGCGTTTTGGTTGCCATTGATGACTTTATCTGGGGTGTGCCCCTTATGGTGCTCATCCTGTTCGGCGGATTGCTGCTCACGGTTCGTCTCGGCCTGCTGCAATTCCGTCACCTGCCCCGCGCGTTGCGCTATATGATGAAGAACGAAAAGGGCGCAGAGGGCGAGGTCACGAGCTTTGGCGCACTGTGCACCGCTCTTTCTGCAACCATCGGTACCGGCAACATCGTCGGTGTTGCCACCGCTATTGTCGCTGGTGGACCGGGCGCCCTGTTCTGGATGTGGATTGCCGCTCTTGTCGGAATGGCCACGAAGTACTCGGAGGGCTTGCTTGCCGTCAAGTATCGCTCTGTGGACAAAAAGACTGGTCACTTCCTCGGTGGTCCGTTCTACTACATCGAGCGCGGCATGGGCAAGAACTGGCGTTGGCTTGCAAAGCTGTTCGCCTTCTTCGGAGTGTGCGTAGGCCTTATGGGTATCGGAACCTTCACCCAGGTCAACTCCATCTCCAGCGCCATTACGGGCTTTTTTGATCCCGATAAGACCGTGTCGGTCAGCCTGTTCGGCATGAACTACTCTGTGGTCACCATCATCACCAGCATCGTGCTCGCTGTCTGTGTCGGCTCGGTCGTCATCGGAGGCCTGAAGCGCATTGCGAAGGTTTCCGAGAAGGTCGTCCCTGCGATGGTCGTCATCTATGTGGTCCTCTCCCTTATGCTTATCTTCTGCAACATCGATAAGCTCCCTGGTGCTTTTGTGGCTATCGTCGAAGGCGCTTTCGGTCTCCGCGCTGCCGCAGGTGGCGCCCTTGGTGCCATCATCGTCGCCATGCAGAAGGGCATCGCGCGCGGCATCTTCTCCAACGAGGCTGGTCTCGGCTCTGCCCCTATCGCTGCTGCTGCGGCTCAGACTCGCGAGCCGGTGCGCCAAGGTCTCGTCTCCATGACTGGTACGTTCCTCGATACGATCATCGTTTGCTCCATGACCGGTCTCGCTATCGTCATGACCGGCGTTTACGAACTTCCCGGTCTTGAGGGCGCCGGCATCACCACCGCCGCCTTCCAAGCGGGCTTGCCGTTTTTGCCATCAACGCTTGTTGCTGCTGTCATGATGGTATGCCTCGTGTTGTTTGGCTTTACCACCATCCTAGGTTGGGACTACTACTCTGAGCGTTGTCTTGAGTATCTCACTAACGGCAAGGTCGGCGTCGTTCTTACCTATCGTTGGGCGTATGTGTTCTGCGTCCTCATTGGCCCCTTCATGACTGTTTCTGCTGTGTGGACCATCGCCGATATCTTCAACGGCCTCATGGCGTTGCCGAACATGATCGCCTTGATCGCCCTCTCTGGTGTCGTTGCCAAGGAGACGCGTGACTACTTCAAACGTCTCAAGGAGGCAAATGGGAACGAGGATGACCTTGCTCCGCGCCAGCTTGAGGAGTGGGAGATGGCTCCCGATCAGCCTTTTGCCGGTTAGCCGCCCCGTCCGCTATCCTCTAAAACCACGAGAGCCTCGACGTCGTTGTCGGGGCTCTTTTCGTGGTGGGGGGTTACGCCACGCGTTCATTCCGGCAGGTCGTTGGTTGACTGGCGGGTCGATAGCGGGCAGGTCGTTGGCCGACTGGTCGATAGCGGGCAGGTCGTTGGCCGACGGGTCGTTGGTTGGCGGCGATCGTTGGCCGACGGGTCGACACCTCGTAACCTGAGGTCCGTCAGGCCAGGCGCTTGATCTTGGCGCAAAAGAAGCCCTCGAACAGCTTTGTGGGACAAAGGGTCAGGGTGCCTTCGAGAGTCGCAGGAAGGGCGGGGAGGACGTTTGGGGAGGCGTTCATGTCCGTCGCGGGGGCAAAGGTCGCCCCTGGCAAATCTACGGGAACCAACTCATACGCTCCGTGTTTGGATGCCTTCTTGAGAGAGGATCGGACCATTTCCTCGTTCTCTTCCTTGAGGATGGAGCAGGTGCTGTAAACCATGGTGCCGCCAGGTTTAAGAAGTTCGAGAGCCTTGGGCAACAGGAAGGATTGGGACTTGGTGCACTTTTGGACCAAGGCGGGTGTGAAGTGCCTGAGGGTTTTGGCGCTTGAGGCACGCAGGGTACCGCTGCCGCTGCAAGGAGCGTCCAGCATGATGCGATCGAAGCTGAAGAAGCTGTCGAGACGTCGGGCGTCGGTGCGCATGACGAGGACGTTTCGGGTGCCTTGTCGTTTGAGGTTGTACTCGAGGCGTTCGGCACGGGGGGCGTTCATCTCGCAGGCGGTGATGCGTGCGCGGCCGTTGTTGAGGGCCGCTAATTGGGTCGTCTTTCCGCCGGGGGCGGCACACATGTCGAGTATGTCGAGGTCGCCACAAGGACCCATGAGCAGGGGAGGAAGCATGGAGGAAAGACTTTGCAGGTAGATCTTCCCCTCCTCCAAGGCAGGAAGCTCCCAAACCGTTTGGGCATCTTTCGGATCGAGGATGAACGCGTCTTGGTACCAGGAGGGACACTCGTATTCGATGTCGGCGTCGTCAAGGATCGAAGCAACCTCCTCGCGGGTGGAAAGGAGGGTGTTTGCCCGTAACGTCGTCGCGCGGCGCACGTCACTGCCTTGCTCGATGAGGCGTGCGTATGCGTTCCCGTATTGCTTCTCGATGGCAGGAGTGAAGAACGCGGGCAGGTTGGCAGTGGTGGGTGCGACGGTTTGGTGTTGATGGGGCATGAGGTCTCCAAGTAGTCGTTTGGTGAGCCCTGTCGGCTCGTAGTGGTCCTATTATAGTGGCCTTTGAGTGCGCCCATGGAGGGGCTGAGCCGGAGTGTTTTCAAGTCTGTAAACTTTTCCGTTCCTTTTTGTGGCACGACGTAAGATACTCTCGATACCAGACAACAGATACCACAAAATGAGGCAATCCAACGTACCCCCAACAGGAAGGGAGCGCATTATGGCGAAAGTCAATCCTAACTACCAGAAGTTGCCCGGCAACTACCTGTTCTCCGAAATCGCCCGTCGTGCGGCGGCCTATGCCGAGGAACATCCCGAGGCGAAGCTGATCAAGATGGGAATCGGAGATGTGACGCGTCCCCTTGCCCCTGCCGTTATCGAGGCCATGCATGCCGCAGTTGACGACCTTGGCGGTGTCGATACCTTTTATGGTTATGGCCCCGAGCAAGGGTATGACTTCCTTAGAAACGCAATTCGTGAGGCTGATTTCGTGGCGCGTGGCGTTGACATTGCGGCCGATGAGATCTTTATCTCCGATGGCGCAAAGAGCGATTGCGGCAATATCGGCGACATTCTTGATGTCGACAACAAGGTCGCGGTGTGCGATCCGGTGTACCCCGTGTATGTCGACACGAACGCCATGGCAGGCCGAGCTGGCGAGTATGACGCAAATGCTCAGGGGTGGACGAACATCTACTACATGCCGACCACAGCCGAGAACGGTTTTTGCCCGGCATTGCCCGAGGAGGATGTCGACGTTATCTACCTGTGCAGCCCGAACAATCCCACCGGCACCGTCCTCAACACCAAACATTTGACCGCATGGGTGGATTGGGCTTGTGCCCATGACGCCATTATCATGTTTGACGCCGCTTATGAGCGTTTCATCACCGAGGAGGACGTCCCCCATACCATCTACGAGATTCCCGGTGCCAAGAAATGCGCCATTGAGTTTCGCAGCTTCTCCAAGACCGCTGGTTTCACGGGCGCTCGTTGCGGTTACACCGTTGTGCCCAAGGAGCTCGTTCGCCAAGGCCAGAGTCTCAATGCCATGTGGAACCGCCGTCAGTGCACGAAGTTCAACGGCGCCTCCTACGTCATCCAGCGCGGTGCCGCTGCCGTCTATACCGAGGAGGGTGCACGCCAAATCGAGGAGACTTTGGACTACTACCGTAACAACGCGCGTGTGATCAAGGCCGGTCTCGAGGAGGCGGGATTTACGGTCTTCGGAGCTGTGAACAGCCCCTATGTTTGGTGTCAGACGCCTGAGGGTGTAGGCAGCTGGGAGTTTTTCGACCTCTTGCTCAAGGAAGCCAACATCATCACGACACCGGGTGCCGGCTTTGGCCCCAGCGGCGAGGGCTACATCCGTCTCACCGCCTTCGGTGACGCCGATGCCACCGTGGAGGCCATGGAGCGCATCAAGAAGCTCATGAGCAACCGCTGACGGCTAGGCTGTGGTGACGTTGTGGGGCGTAGTTTCCCGGTAGCTTCGTCCCGCGAAAGGATGCGGTGTCTGTTGTACTATAAGTGGCTATGGATACTGAGAAGGATATGAGCGAGGCCGAGCCTCGGGAGGAATGGGACGCCGATAGGTCGGTCCTGAAATCGGCGGCGCTCATGAGCGCCTGCACGTTGATCTCCCGGGCTACGGGTTTCATCCGCACATGGGCCATGGCGTTCGCCCTCGGCAACACGGTCATGGCGGCTGGATTTAGCCTTGCCAACAACATGCCCAATATGATTTATGAGCTCGTTGCCGGCGGTGCTTTGGCTGCGGCGTTTGTCCCGATCTACCACATGCAGCGCAATACCATCAACAAGGAGGCGGCGACCGAATACGCGCGCAACCTCTTGTCCTTGGCGATCATCGCTCTCGGCGTGGTCTCGATTCTCGCGAGCATTTTTGCTCCCCAGGTCATGGTTACCCAAAGCCTGTTCTCCAACGCCTCGCTCGCAACGGTCGAATACGCGGTCTGGTTCTTCCGTTTCTTCGCGTTCCAGATCATCTTCTACGGCGTCAGCGCGATCTTCAGCGGCTTGCTCAATGCGGAGCGCGAGTTTTTCTGGCCAGCGATCAGCAGCGTGTTCATGAACGTCATCAGCATCATCACGTTCTTGGGATATCCCTTTATCGCCGACGTTGATCCCTCGATTGCCATGATATGGCTCGCCGTCGGCGTGACCCTCTCCATCGCGGTCATGGCCGTGGTGCAGATTCCCGCCTTGGCCAAGTTAGGCTTCCGTTTCTCCTTCCGCGTCCAACTTCGAGGACATGCGCTTCGGGAGACCATGAATCTCGCCTTACCCGCCATCGCAAGTACCGCAATCAACCTGGTCGCTTTGAGTTTCCTCAATTCTTGCGCCTTGGTTGTCGCGGACAACGGTCCCGCGTCGGTCAGCTATGCGTGGATGTGGTACCAATTCCCCTACGGGGTCTTGGGTGTGGCGTTGTCGACCGCGTTCTTCACCGAGATGAGCGAGAGCGCTTCCAAGAAGGATTGGGAGGGATTTGCCAAAAGCGTTCGTGGAGGCCTCAAGGCCACATGGATCCTCATCATCCCCATGGCGGCCCTTGTGTTTTGTTGTGCCAGCCAGCTTATCGGTCTGTATGCTGCGGGCAAGTTCACCGCTGCCGATATCGAGCCTGTCGCAGACTTGTTGCGCGCTTGGTCTGTGAACCTGCCGCTCTACGCCGCTTTCATGTACATCAGCCAAGCCTATAGCGCCCTCAAAGACATGAAGACCGTCGCTATCGCTAACGTTGTCATGACGGCGATTCAGATCACGTTGTACATGCTGTTCTCCGGCGTGTTTGTGTCTGATTTTACGTTGGGTCTTACGGGTTTGGCCATTGCCGACGTCATCAAATATGTCTTGCTTGACATCGTGTTGCTTGTCGTTTTGCGTCGCCGTTCCAGCGAGCTTCGGCTTCACCTTATCATGGGGTCGACGGTCAAGATCAGTCTTGCCAGCATCACGGGAGGCTTTGTCGGCGGTCTGGTGAACGTGGGTTTGGGTCTTTTCTTGGACATGGGAAACATCCTCGGCGCCTTTGTCGGGTTGATTGCTACGGGGTGCATTGCCCTTGCCGTGATCCTGATTGTTTCGAGGGTGTTGCATGTCGAGGAGCTCGACGGCGCAATCATTGCCGTAAAGCGTCGTCTTGGCCGATAAATCTCACTTTTATACAGCAGCGCGCCGCACTTTGATTTAGGATAGTGCCACGCGCGAAACAGCGCTAAATTTTTTATGGCCGTATATTTTTCCAGGCCGGATATCGAAAGGCAGATTCATGAGCCAGCAAGACATTCTGTATGCGTCTCAGGATGAAATCAAGAAGATTCAACTCGAGGGCATGAAGAAGACCGTAGTCACCTGCTACGAGAACGTCCCTTTCTACAAGAACCTCTTTGACGAGGCCGGTTTTGACCCCTACGCCGTTGAGACCCTCGAGGATCTTCAGAAGGCCCCCTTCACCTGCAAGCAAGACCTTCGCGACAACTACCCGTATGGTTTGCTCGCTGTTCCTTTGGATGACGTTAGCGAGATCCATATGTCAAGCGGCACCTGCGGTGTTGCCACGGTCGGCGCCTACACCAAGCATGACCTCGAGATATGGGGCGAGTGCTTTTCCCGTGGTATCACCTATGCCGGCGGCTCCGAGAAGGATGTTTGCCATGTCTGCTATGGTTACGGGTTGTTTACCGGTGGTCTCGGTGCCCATTATGGTGGCCTGCACAAGGGATGCACGACCATTCCCATGAGTGCCGGCAACACCGAGCGCCAGATCCGTGTGTTGCGCGACATGGGTTCCACCATCATTTGCTGCACCCCGTCCTACGCTATGCATATCGCCGATACCGCTATCGAGATGGGTATCGATCCCGCCAAGGAGTTCACGCTTCGCGCCGGTATCCATGGCGCCGAGCCCTTTAGCGACAATTTCCGTGTTGACCTCGAAAAGAAGCTGAACTATAAGGTTCTCGATGTGTATGGCCTTACCGAGACCATGGGCCCCGGCGTCGCAATAGAGTGTTTGGAGCAAAATGGCCTCCATCTCGCTGAGGACCACTTCATTGCCGAGATCATCGATCCGAACACGGGCGAGACCTTGCCCGACGGCGAGTGGGGCGAGCTCGTTCTCACCACCGTCGACCGTGAGGCTTCCCCGGTCGTCCGTTATCGCACCCGCGACATCACGCGTATCTTGCCGGGTGAGTGCAAATGCGGCCGCACCCATCGCCGTATCGACCGCCTCCATGGTCGTACCGATGACATGCTCATCATCCGCGGCGTAAATGTCTTCCCCTCCCAGATCGAGGATGTCATGAAGACTTTCCCGGATGTCTCTTCTTGGTACCAGATCGAGCTTACCACAGTTGAACATCTCGATCGCGTCATCCTCAAGGCTGAGCTGAACCCCGATTTCGACTTCGACCAGATTGCGGCTATCGAGGCGCTCCAAAAGGCCATGGAGGCCAAGATGAAGACTGACCTTTCTGTCGGTATCAAGGTCAAGCTTGTGGAGCCCAAGACCATTGCGCGTTCCACGGGCAAGGCGAAGCGCGTTATCGACCTTCGCGAGAAGGGCGAGTAGGCGTCATTGAGACCACGTTGCGAATCGTGAGCGCTCCGGCTGTTGTCGGGGCGCTTTTCGTTGGGTAGAATGCCCTGAAAGCGCGGTGTAATCCCCCCCCCTCTCTCAAGACATGGGGTCAAGAACCGGATGAAATCAATGGGGTGTGCGGAAGTCGGATGACGGTGCTATTTAGCCTTGCACGCGAATGAAAATGGGATAATATACTCGTGCAAAGATAATACCTGAAAGGAAATAGCATGTTTGAGGCCACAAAACGACTTTGTACCCACGTCACCGTGTTGTTTGTCTGTTTGCTTGTCGTGGTTGTTGGATCCCTTCTCGTGGGGACGGGCGAGAAGGCGTTTGCTGACTCTCCGAGTTATACTGCGACCATAACCTCGGATGCCGAGACTCTCGTCCCTGGCGACCAGTTCACCGTCACTGTCAACCTTGCGCGCGATGGTGCGTCCGAATATCCGATGTATGCCATGTCTGCCACGATTCGCTGGGATTCCGACATGCTGTCCCTTGTCAAATATGATTGCGGCAATCTTGACGCATATACCACCTACGAGGATGGGCATGGCGACATCGTCCTCAACTACCTCTCCCGGTCTCTCTCAGGTACGACCTGGGAAAGCCCCGTCTCCGTCCTCACCATGACTTTTGAGGCGGAGGCCGCGGGGACATCCTTGGTCTCGTTCCAACGCGTGAATGTGTCAAACGAGACGGGAATGGGCAAGTATGCCTGCGTGTGCACTGACGCAAACATCCTCGTAGGCACCCCTGAGGCTCCCGAGGAGGACACTCCGGCCCTCACACCCTCCGAGGAGGAATCTTCGGGTACCACCGAGGGCACAGCGAAAGATTCAGGTGAGGCGACTACCAACTCCACCAACTCCACTACATCCAGCTCTGGCAAGGCAGGCTCCTCCATCATATCGGGTGCTTCTTTGCTTGAAATGACCCCAGAGGACATGCAGGAGCTCATCGACTTGGGGTACAATATCGACACCTTGGTCACGGAGGCCGAAGAGCGGGACGAACTTACCCCCGAGCAGGGCCAGACCGTCAAACAAAAAGCCGCCGAGGCTGCCAATTCCTCCGCGACGGGTGACTTTCCCCTGATTCCCGTGGTCGTTGCTGTGGTGGTTGTCGTTGCTGCCGCTTGTGTCGGAATCGCACTTGTTCGCCGCAAGGGACATGCTTCGAAAGAGGAGCAGCAATGAGAAAAGCCGTCAAGTTTGTCGCGGTTGCGTTGGCTTGCGCACTGGTCGTGCTCGTTGTCGTCCTAATAGTTTGCGGGGGCAACAACCAAAGCAACTACCAGAAGAGCCTTGCCGGAACCTATGACCTGTACGAGATCCAAGGCGATAACGGGACGACCCACGAGGAGATAGCCCAGCTCGAGAAAGCCGGTTTCGCCTTGTTCATCAACCTCAACGAGGACGAGACGTTCAGCTTCGTGTACCTTGGCACCGATTTCAAGGGTTCGTGGAGTACCGAGGACGGGAAATCCATCGAGATGGTTCCCGAAGATGCAACCGTTACGATGTCTGACTGCACCTATGAGGACGGTAAGCTTACCTTATCCCTCTATGGCAGCACGACAGTGTTTGCAAAGGGCTCGGCGAAAAAGGTCTCCGATTACATAGAGTAATGGTGTCCAACCCACTTCGCTTTCGCTGTGTCAATCTTGGCCAAGGTCGGATGCGTCGTGCATATAGAAAGAAAGCGGGTGTTGAGAGTAATTTCTCCGTAGAGTATTATTCCTTTTGCACTATAATAAATTAAGGATGGAAATCCGCCGTCTGGCTGAAAGAAAAGGAGGAACAGTCCGATGAAGAATCCAAAGTGTAGTGGGACACCAATAGGAAAGGCGCGTAAGGCCGCGATAAGCACCGTATGCTCGGTCGTCTTGGTTACGAGCATGTGCCCTGCGGCAGCGTTGGCTCAGGTCCAGATTGGTGCACCCGATGACCAGCTGAGCATTGTCGCAGGCGAGCAGTCTACGTACGCGGTTGACTTCGCCATCCCGACTGGTGGGTCTTCCACGGTAGACGCTGGCAAGACATTCGATTTGGTGTTTAAAGGCACCTCAACGGTAACGGGCACCAAGATTGCTTGCGCCCAGGTGTACTTCAAGTTCGACACGACGAAGTGCCAGATTGATAAGTACGTCGCTCCTGAGAAGGTCAATTGCGAGGTTACGTACGACAATGAGAAGGGGACCGGCCTGATCACCTTCTATGGTAATGATACGGAGTCTATTGAGGCATGCACCATCACCTTCAAGGCGCTTGACGGCGTTGAGGGCGATGCTGGCATCGCGATTACGAGCGCGGGTGCTGCCCCACAACTTCAGCAAGAATTAGAAAGCGCCTCTTTCACTGCGGGCGGAGCTGGCATCACAATCAGCAATGCTGTTGACATCTCCACCGTCGGCATCAACGACCCCGGCACGCAGTTCTACACCGGCAAGGCCATCACGCCGCTGTCCGGCTCCACCAAGACCAAGAGCGCCGGAAGGATCTACGAGGGCACCGACTACACCGTCGAGTACAAGGACAACGTGGGCGAGAAGGACAAGGTCACCACGGCCACGGCCGTCGTCACCGGCATCGGCAAGTACAAGGGCACCGTCGAGATCACCTTCGCCATCGATCAGTACGAGCTGACCCTGAACGTTGACGGCAAGAGCACCGTCACCATCACCCGCGACGAGCTCGCGGCCATCGCCGAGAAGTCTGGCGACAACACCGCCCCCGCCTACTACCAGTACGGCAGCTCCAAGTCCTCCAACATCGTGGCCGTTCCCGCCAAGCAGTACGTGACCATTGCTGCCCTGTGCGATGCGGCCGGCCTTACTGGCTTTACCTCCGTCAAGGCGAGCGCCTCCGACGGATTCTCCACCACGGTCTCCAAGGCGACGGTCGATGGTGGCCAGTTCTACCCGGCCCAGACCCCCGACAACGTCCTTAACGCCGA
>CAVIKF010000017.1:0-31410 GCA_963643505.1 Eggerthellaceae bacterium | reverse complement strand
CCGTCGGCCTGGAAGGCGACCTCCCAG
The DNA here is from genome assembly GCA_963643505.1 of Eggerthellaceae bacterium. Lineage (GTDB taxonomy): Bacteria > Actinomycetota > Coriobacteriia > Coriobacteriales > Eggerthellaceae > CAVEFW01. The sequence continues at coordinate 31,383 of CAVIKF010000017.1, read as the reverse complement.
GCGCTTGCGGCGCGGCCGAGGACGTTCTCGTAGAGGCGTTCGACGAAGCCCTCGACGCCGGTGGCGGGGACGTAGCCGTAATGCCACGTGGCGTCGGTCAGGCACCAGTTGAAATCGCCGATCGAGATGCCCGCCCTGTCCGACTCCGAGCCCGCGTAATACACGTCGGCCAGGGACGTGCAGCTGTAGAAGGCGCGGACGCCGATCGAAGTGATGGAGCTGGGGATGGACACCGAGGCCAGGGACTCGCAGTAACAGAAGGCGTAGTCGCCGATCGAGGTGACGCAATCGGCGATCTCAGCTGATTTCAGGGACGTGCAGCCGCCAAAGGCCCACTCTCCGATGGAGGTCACGCCCCTGGGGATGGACACCGAGGCCAGGGACTCGCAGTAATAAAAGGCGTAGTCGCCGATGGAGGTCACGCCCCTGGGAATCTCGTACGTCTCTCCACTGCCGCCCGCGTACGAGATCAGCTTTCCGGCGGAGGAGAGGAGCTCTCGGCCCGTGGCGGTCCGGTAGGCGGCGTTGCCCGGGTCGACCGAGAAGGACGCCAGGGACGTGCAGACCTCGAAGGCATCGTAACCAATGGAAGTCACGGAGGCGGGGATGGACACCGATTCCAAGGACGTGCAGCCGCGGAAGGCCCAGTAGCTGATCGAGGTCACGCCCTCAGGGATGGTGATCGATTCCAGAGATTCGCAGCCGCGGAAGGCGCAATAGCTGATGGAGGTCACGCCCTTTGATATGACGACGTGCTCGAAGGGCACGGAGCCAAGCCCTGCGGCCTTCCAGCCGGGGGAGTCCCAGCTGCCTTTGTCCATTGCGCCCTTGCCGGAGATCGTGAGGGTTCTCGTCACCCCGTCGTAGGACCAGGTGAGGTTGTTCCCCCACTTCCCGGTGTTTGAGGCCGCTAGGGAGGACTCGAGCCGTCCCACAACCTCCCCGCCCGCGGCGGGCGCGGGTTGCGCCCACGACGCCAGGGGCGCCACAGCCGCAATCACGGCCAGTGTCAGCGCGAGCAAGACCGTCCTTGCCCCACAGATAGACCTTCCAACCATTTTTCTCCCCCCCCTCGGGTCAGGTGCGAACTGTTATCACTGATTCAGATGCTACACGACGTCGTAGGGGGGGAAAGAAGCGCGTAAGCGAATTTTTTTGCAAATCGAATTAAAACGGACTCTAAATTGGACCCCGCAAACAGGACGCAGGGATCGACTCCCGGGTGAGACTCGGCGTCACGTCGAGAGGTCGCCGCTCTCCTCGTACTCTCTGTATCAACTCATCAATAGGACGCGCGAGGGTATCCGAGCTCGTTAATTACTGCCATGCAGCTCATGCCGTGCTTCACAAGAAGCCACACGGCCCTCATTCTCTCTTCGTAAGAGTACATGCGACTCCCTTATGAACTCCGATTGCAGAGATTATGCGAACAATCACTTCCTGAGACGCGCCACGTACCTTACTTGCACAGGCAGGTCATAAAAGATTTGCCTGTGCATACCGTGGGCAACAAGTTGGAGAGCTGCAGCAGGCCACCAAAGCGTCGCAGCCGAGACCACCACGGCAACGGTCTCGATGGCCCAGAGGACCTGAACCTTTCCCCAAAGCCTGTCATAGCTTTCCAAGGTCAGCTGAATGCGCTCGTCGTAATCTCCCCGCAACGACGCAAGCCTGGCGCGTCTGTTTTTGTGGGAATACACATCAAGCACAAGTCCCGCCGTCGCGAAGACCACCCCGGGCACCCAAAGACAGCCAATCGCTTCCAATGTGCAAGCGCCAAAGGCGGCATTTCCCGCGCCAAGTCCACAAGCGACGAGTTCGACCAGGCATTCATGTCCCATCCAAGCCGGCCGGGTTGACACCTTGTACGCCCTGGCAATAACCCATAAAAGCAAGGCGCCCGATATAACGGCGAATGTGCGACCTGCGAGGGAGGCAAAAGGCAAACCTGCCATCTCCCCCATCGCCCACAGGGCCAAAAATGCCCAAAACACCGACACGGCCGCGATCTCACGCGATAGCCAGGAGGTCTTGAGGTTGCGTAGGGACGTCGGCGCACGTAAAGGCTTTGCTAAGTGTGTGACGGAGCCGACCATCCCGACGCTTGCCAACGCGATTGCGAGGAAAGCCGGCGCCTCACCGCCCCCAAAGATAAGCGCGGTGAGGGACAGCCCCCACGATGCGGGGACGCACGTCGTGAACACGATGAGCGCGCCCTCGCCTTTTGCCTCCTGATTTAAAGGTACGGACACGCCGGCCTCCTACATCAAGCCCCTTGCGACTGACATGCGTTTGGCCGCCTGCTCCCGTACGGCGTTGCGACCTGATTCGATCGCCTCGAGCGAGATGGCGCCACCGCAACAGCTCTCCACGCAAGCCGGCTTGAGCCCCGCACGAAGGCGGTCGATACACATGTCGCACTTTGTCATGAGGCCGTCGCGATCGAATTGGGGCGCTCCGAACTCGCAGGCCCAGGAGCAATAACGACATCCAAGACACCTGCTGCGGTCGACTAGCACTGCCCCGAAATCAGGGTCACGGTGAATGGCGTGCGCAGGACAAACCGCCATGCACGCGGCATCGCCACAGTGCATGCATGCCATCGACACATACTGTATGGGTACAGCTCCATCCTCGCTTTTCAGCTCGACGACCTGGCGATACCTTGGTCCAGACGTACCCGGCTCCTCTTGGACATGGGGCCTGCAGCCGTGGGCGGATTTGCACGCCACCTCGCAAGCGAAGCATTGCGCACAACGGTTCACGTTGAAATGGAAAGCGTACTGCATACTTATCTCACCTGGCCCTTCTCAGTGATCTTGTCTACGCGTCCGGCACACATGGTGTAGTTGGCCTGACTGGAGATGGGATCGAGCACGTCGTCGATGCCCATGACGTTGTAGTTTGCCTCATTCCAGCCGCCAGGGACGTACAACCAACCTCGCTTGATGATGGGCGTCGGCTCGGCTTTGATGCGTATCTTGCCGCGCGGCGAGGACACCTCGACCAGCTCGCCGTCCTCGATTCCCAGCTCACGCGCCCAGGCGCTGTTGATCCAAAGATACGGGTCAGGTTGCATCTCACGCAGCCACGGGATGGTGCGGCGTTGCTCGTGTACGTACATGGGGCCGCTGCGTCCCGTGAAAAGCACGCAAGGGTAGTCGCGGGCCACCTCAGGCTTGGCCCGTGCGGACTCGCAAGGTTCGATCCAGCTTGGCAACGGGTCGAACCCGTTTTCCTCGAGGACCTCGCTCCAGATGTTCGCTTTGCCGCCGGGCGAGCGGAACCCAACCTTTTTGAACTTCTCGTACTCTATCTTGCCGAATGGGATGCCGTGTGGGCATTCTCGCAGTTGGGAGACCGTAAACCCGGAAGGAGCCAGGTCGGCGTCGATATAGTAGTCGATGTCCTCTGTCGGGAACTCTTCTGTGTACCCGAGCGCCCGGCCAAGCAGTATCATGATTTGCGTGTCGGGCAAGGCCTCCCCCACCTCGACGCATTTCTGGCGCAAGGTGAGCAAAGGCAACCACACGTCGGACTTAAACCACTCCGGTTCGGTGCGCTCGAGATAGGTCGCGGCGGGCAACACCAGGTCTGCTAGCTCGGCGGTCTCGCACAGGTACGGGTCGATTACGGCGATGTAGCCAACATGCGACATGGCCTCGCGCGTGACGTCGGGTTGGGGCTGCGTCACCATGATGTTCGCGCCCTGGAATATGGCCACTTCGAGCTTGCCTTCATGCATGAGGCGGTACACGTCGGGCGTGGGCAAAAGCCCCTGGCCGCCGAAAAGCAAAGGCCAACTCGAATCTGGGTGGTTGTAGGGAGGTACGTGGAACATCTTGGTGGGATGTTTGGGCTCAAAGCCTGGCACCACGTGGTCCATCATCGTAAAGTTGGGGTCGCGGTCGGGGCTTTTCGGGGTGAAGACGTCGCAGCCCTTACGGTCGAGATGACCCGTGATGATTCGCAATATGCAAAGCGCGCGCGTCGTCTGCGTCACGTTCACGCGACCCTCGAGGCCGTGACCGGAAACGATCCCGGCCCGCTTCGTGGTCGCATATTCCACGGCTAGCTCGCGGATGTCGGCCACCGGAACGCCGCTGATCCCCTCCGCCCACTCGGGTGTGTAGGCGATGCCCTGGTTGTTTGCGCCGCGAACATGGGCTGACAGGCGTTTGAGCCCCGGGTCGTTGGTGTATGCATCCACAAACGCACCGTCCCACAGTCCGCGCTCGACGATGACGTATATCATCGCAAGCATGACTGCCAGATCGGTACCCGGCTCTGGTTGGAGCACCTTGTCCGCTGTGGCCGCGAGGTGGAAGTGCAGCGGGTCGACACAGACGAGGCGAGCACCCCGGTCGTGGGCGTCGTATATCTTCCTTAGCGAGGGCGCGACGCTGAACGCGGGCTGCTTCCCCCAAAAGATGAGCAAATCCGCATGTTCGTAGTCGCAGTGCGAGGGCATGCCGCCATACGTCATCCCCTCGGCGACGGCACGTGGCACGAAGCATTCGGACGCGCCCATGCCGACATCGGTACCCACCGTGTGGGCAAGGCGCTGTGTCATGTCATAGGAAAATCCCCATCCTGGTGCCTGTCCTCGGATGAACCCGACAGAGCGAGGACCTTGCCTCTCGATAGCCTCCCGCATCTTGCTCGCGAGCTCAGCGAGCGCGTCGTCCCAGCTCACACGTTCCCACTTGCCACTTCCCCGCTCGCCTACGCGACGCACAGGATACATCAGACGTCGAGGGTCGTGGGCTATCTGGGGGCCGGCCTGGCCCTTCGAGCAAATGGCGCCGCCGGTACGTGGATCCCCCGGTGCGCCGCTCACGCGCACCACGCGATTATTCTCGATTTCGACCATGATGGGGCAACTGTTGTGGCAGCCGCCGCACACAGACTTGATGGTTGTCATGTTGTCTCTCTCCTCTCACAACAAGCACGTCCATGCATCAATATTGTCATTTTAGCGTCAGAGTAGACATTGGACGGCCGTTGTTAGAGGTTTCACGCACAAAACTTCGAGTATTCGTGTCGGCCTCTTAGGGGTTGAACAGGGGACGGAGGAGTGTTCAACCGGGGGGTTGAACGTGCGTGAACGGGGGACGGAGGAGTGTTCATCTTTTCACAAAAAAGGCGGGTTGAACACTCCTCCGTCCCCTGTTCATGTAAAAAAGGCGGGTTGAACACTCCTCCGTCCCCTGTTCAACCCCCTATTGATTCTCCGTAAATATGGAGTCAAGGGTCCTGGCTATCTCGTCGATGCTGATAGGCTTTGCGATATGGCCGTTCATTCCGGCTTCAAGGGATTTCTTCCTGTCCTCGTCGAAAGCGTTTGCAGTCATTGCAACGATAGGAATGTTTGCCTTTCTGTTGTTCGCGAACGTGCGTATCTCATGTGTTGCGATATACCCGTTCATCTTCGGCATCTGAATGTCCATAAAAATCAGGTCGTATTCGTCTTCAGCCGCACGATACATGATATCCACAGCCTCCGTACCGTCGATCGCGGTGTCCACCGTCATGCCCGCGCCTTCAAGTATCGCGGCTGCAATTTCCCTGTTCAGATCATTGTCCTCCACAAGCAGAACATGTTTGCCGCTGTAATCGTAGTTCTTCAGCTCATGATTTTCGACGACCTCATCCTCGTTTGGATATGCCAAAACGCTCCAAAGCTCGGACATGAAGAGCGGCTTGGACACAAAGGCAGTGACACCCGCCTCCCTAGCTTCGTTTTCAAACTCAGTCCAATCGTACGCGGTAAGCACGATAATGGGCACATCCTCGCTGATGACCCTGCGGATTTGCCGTACGGTTTCGATGCCGTTCATGTCGGGCATCAGATAGTCGATGATATAAACCTTGTACTCGTCCTTGATTTCAGTGGCCTCATGCGCGCGAACGATCGCCTCCCTGCCAGAGGTGGTCCAATCAGGGCGCATCTCGATGTCACGCAACATCTTGCTGACGCTTCTGCACGTATTCAAATCATCGTCCACGACAAGCACCCTTGCGCCGCAAAGATCCGGGATCGGCTTGCGTTTTGTGGATTTGCCCGCAAGTTGAAGATTAAGCGTGACCGTAAACAGAGAGCCCTTGCCCTCCTCGCTCTCAACGGTGATGGTGCCACCCATCATGTCCACAATGTTTTTCGTGATGGCCATACCAAGGCCCGTCCCCTGAATGCCGCTAACGGTCGAGCTGTACTCTCTGGAGAACGTGTCAAAAATGTGCTCCAAAAAATCCTTAGACATACCGATGCCGTTATCTTTCACGGAGAGCTCATATGTCGTGTGGTTCTTTATGGAGCAAGGCTTTTCTTGAAGGTGGATTATGATGTCGCCGCCCGGTTGTGTGTACTTTATGGCATTGCCTACAATATTGATCAATACCTGATTCATGCGCAATCTATCGGCTATCACATCCTCGTGGACGACATCTTGTGTGTCGATAAAAAGATTCAAATTTTTCGAATTAACAAGGCTCTGTATCATGGTGCGTAGGTCGTGAAGAAGATCCGGGACGTGTATCGGCTTTTCATCCAACTTGACCGTTCCGCTCTCAATGCGACTCATGTCGAGAATGTCATTGATAAGGTTCAGCAAATGGGTGCTTGAGGTGCTGATCTTCGCCAGATAATCCCGCACCTGATCCCGGTCGTCCATATGCGTTTGCGCCAGAGCCGTAAAGCCTATAATGGCATTCATGGGCGTGCGGATGTCATGGGACATGCTGTTCAAAAACGTTGATTTCGCTTTATTCGCCTGCTGCGCCGCCGCCAAAGCATGGGACAGCTGTTCTTGTTGCTCAAACTCGCGCAACTTCTCAGAGGTGATGTCTCGGGCAACATATAAAACTTCCTTAGCTGCACCGTTTTCGTCCCTGCGCTTTACAATAAATCGCGATTCAAACCATATATTGGCAGGATCCTTATACTCGATCGAGATGGTGTTTGTGTCTTTGAGCCTGTCTGCGAGCGTGTCGAGCTCCAAAAACTCCCGCATCGGAGCCCGCATTTCGGGAGCCATAAACGCCGAAATGACCTGTTCCTTAGCGTCATTCCAATTGCCGCACGATCCGGCTACGATTCCCATAAGCGGAACGCTGTTCAACACTTCATAGTGGCGAGTGTCGATCTCCGCTATGAAAATTGTTGAATAGATGGCGGAGACAGCCGAAATGACCTCAGCGTGCTCTCTCTCCCTGCGAAGCTGCATCTCCCTCAGCTCGCGTTCCTTCCGTTCCCGGGCAAGATGCTCTTCGACGATCTGATCAACATTTTGATAGCCTAATACGGCTTTCATGCCCGGCGCGTCCACTCTGCTCATGCTGTACTGGAAGTGATGGGTCTTCCCGTTGATGATACTGCGGTAGTGTCCGGTGAACTCTCCCTGCGAGGAAAGAAGCTTTTTGACATTTTCCGTTGCGAAAATCCTGCCAACTTCCTCTCTGTCCTCAGGGCAAACCATGGTTTCCAACCAGTGTTTGCGAAGAGCGTAAAAGGGAAGTTCGCGCTCACTGCCCACTTCCAAGAGCTCCTCATAGCCATCACTCAGCTTCAGAATCTTTACCGTTTCTTTTTCCAAATCCGCAAAGTAGACATTCTTGAAATTGCGGGCAAGCGTATCGAAGACCACCAATTGTTCTTTCATCTGGTTTTGATAGGCCTGCTCCTTTTCCAGACGCTTCCTTTCCTCCTCCAGATGCGCCCGAATGATGGTATCCACGTTTTGGAAGCCGGCAATGAGATGGACCTTGTCCTGCATAAGGTTGATGCAGAACTGATAATGAATGACCTGATTGTTTACCAGCATACGGTAGTTGCCGATATATTCATCCTGCGCCGCAAAGACCTCGCGTAGGTGGGCAATGCTTAACGCATGCCGCAGCATCTCCTTGTCGTCTGGGTGTAACGCCTCATCGATCCAATCGTTCATCAATTTCTCGTAGGGGAACTCAATGTCCATCAAGCCGTCGAGCCTATTGTCTTTGTACTCGTCTTCCAACTTGAGAACCTTTGCGGTAGCGTTCCTGGTATCTACCAGATAAACGTTCTTGAAGTTGTGGGCTAGGGTGTCAAAGATCGCCAACTGCTTCTCGAGTTGTTTTTGGTAAGCCTGCTCACGCTCGCGCTGGCGCTGTTTCTCCGCCTCGTGCTGGGCAATAACATCGTCAATATTGCGAAATCCCACAACAACGGCATTGAGATTCGCCATTTTAAGGTAGACATAACGATAATGATGAACCTCACCGTTCACTAAGACCCTGCAGCTGCCGGAGAACTCGTCGTTGTCGCAAAAAACCTCGCGCAGATGCTCCAGCGAGGTATCATGCTCGAACGCCTCAAGATCATCGGGGTGAATATATCCGGCATTAAATTCCTTACACAGCGTGTCGTAGTGGAACTTCTTCAGTCTCCTCGCTTCTATGGCATCGCTGAAAGCGCCCACCGTTTTGAGAATGCGAGAACAACCGTCATCTAGATTGACCCAATATACGTTTTGATAATCTCGGGAAAGAACGTTTACGATTGCCTGGTTTTCTTCCTCCTCAACCTTTTCCACGCCAAAGATGACATGATGCAGCTTGCCGGCTTCGTCATCATCCTCTTTAAAGAAGTGCATTCGACATAACTCCGCCGCATAAGAAACGAACTCCATGGTGATGTGGTTTTTGCCTGCCATGCGCTCTTCGAGTGTGTTCCTATCCACAAAGCGCAGTGCCTCGTCAAGGCTCCAACTCGAGGAAACACCGCGAATGATGCGATCGGCGTTGGCATCATAATTGTTGGAATCGGAAACGCTCAGCTGTTTGATTATCGGCGTGGTTTTGATGTCGGTATATGTGCCGTCCTGAACATTGACGCGATGCAAAGAGTAGAAGATGCTTGAAACAGCGTCGTAGGCGTTGTACAAGCCTCTTATACGCTGCTCGAGCCCTATACTGACAATGGAGTCGATATTGCGGAAGGCCACGACAAGGCGCAGGTCATCATTGGGATTCGAGATACGGCTGTAGCGCACCTTATAATGGTGGATCTCACCATCCTCAAGGATGCGATAGTCATATTCAAGATTCTCGCGTCCGTCAGAGAAGGCCTCGAGCAAAGCCTCGGTCGAGAGCCTTTCCAAAAAGACGTCTACGTCCTCGCTGTATACGCGACTTTCGGCGTATTTACGCAAAAGGGAGGAATACGAAAAACCCTGCGGGTTGTCTGTGATCCCCGGCGTTACATAACCCTCAAGCTTTATGATATCGGCACTGTCTTCTTTGGGCCGCAAAACATAGACGTTGAGATAATCTGCGGTCAAGGCTGCCATCAAGTCGATATGGTTTAGCATGTCCCCATCCTATTTTCTATGATTTTTCTTCGTCGTGTATCAAGCTGTTCACTCTGAGTACCAATTCTTCTCTTACTGTTGTATTTGCTTGGCGATGACCCGGATTAGCGCTTTGGCGTCCACCGGCTTGGCGATATGCGCGTTCATGCCCGCAGCAAACGCACTTTCCTTATCCTCTTCGAACGCATTGGCGGTCATGGCGACGATGGGTATGCCGGCCTTGCCCGGATCATCCAGCGTTCTTATAGCCCGCGTTGCCTCATAGCCGTTCATCATCGGCATTTGGATATCCATAAGGACGAGATCGTAATAACCCGAAGGACGTGTGTCGATCATATCCAACGCCTTGCTGCCGTCATCTGCAGTCTCGACCTCAAGACCTGCGGACTCAAGCATCGCGGCTGCGATTTCCATATTAAGATCGTTGTCCTCGACAAGCAGTATTCGTCGCCCATGCAGGTCGATATCCGCCTTCGTATGCACATCCTGCTCGACTGTGTTTTTGCTCACCATACCATGGGCGTTGAGCATAAACTCAAGCGTCACGGTGAATACAGAACCCCGTCCAAGCTCGCTTTCAACTTTGATGTCGCCGCCCATGAGGTCCACCAGGCTTTTTGTTATGGACATACCCAAACCTGTACCCTGGGTCTGGCTCACGGTCGAAGTTTTCTCCCTTGCGAACTGTTCGAAAATGCGTCCGACGAACTCCTCGCTCATACCGATTCCGGTATCCTCGATGACGAAATCGTAATACGCGTAACCCTCACGCTCAGACGCTCTTTCGCGCAAAGTATATGTTACGGTACCGCCTTCGGGTGTGAATTTGACCGCGTTGGACAAAATATTCATGAGCACCCGATTGACATGGAGCGCGTCGGCGTAAACATAGTTATCGTCAAGGTCAACGGTCCTCTCGACAAAGGTCAGCCCCTTGGCATCGATCTCCGATTGCACAACATCCTTCACAAGCTCCATCTGGTCAGTTATGCATACGGGAAACGTCTCGATATTCACTTTGCCGTTTTCAATGCGGCTCATATCTAGAATGTCGTTGATGAGGGATAACAGGTGGCGGCTCGATTTCTTAATCTTGTCCAGATAGTCGCTGACCTTGTCCTTGTCATCGATATTTTGCTCTGCCAGATCCGTGAAACCGATGATGGCGTTCATAGGCGTGCGGATGTCATGGGACATATTGAAAAGGAAGGTGCGCTTGGAGAGGTTTGCCGCCTCTGCAGTATCCAACGCCTGGGACAGATCGATGTTCTTCTTTTCGAGCTCAAGCTTAAAGTTGTGCTCCTTTTCTTTTTGCTCTGAAATCAACCTGTTCGTTGCACGCAGTCTCATGAACTGCACGATAGCAAGGAAAAGCACGTAAAGAACGATTGCCGTGGCCACCACCGGCAGGGTGTTTGCGAAGATCTGACGTTCCGACACAAACGCACAGATATAGAACTGGCGGCCGTGGCTGTATCTGCCGAAGTATCGCTGATTATCGCCGCTCTTACTCAGCGTGATCATCTCATCCGCACGGCCGCTGTGTCGAATATCGTAGACGAGCTCGTAGTTTTCCTCGGATATAACATCCCGAAGAAAATCCTTGTCGTTGGACGCGACGATCTCGGCGCCGTCCGTGATGACGAATGTGCCGTTCTCCTCTGGATCGTACCCATCCAAGAGGTTTTGTATGGAAAATATCGACTTTTCCGCGAACTCCTTGATCGTATGCCGATATATCAACAGTGCGCCGGAGGAGCACTGTTCAATCGCGACATCGACGTAGGACTCATCCTCCATCTGGATGCGTTTCATATATACGTTGTTGTCGTATTGCATCACTTTCAGGATGGTGTCAGTGTTTAACATGTTTCGGAATTGCTCATACCCGACACCGTCCTCGGTGTACTCCGCGATCACGTTGCAGCTTTGATCAAGCATGGTGATGCCGGTGGCTGCCAGCTCCTCTGCGTGAAGCTGCAGGTGCTCCCGGGTGACCTCCTCGTTGCAATCCCTGACCAACCTCGTACTCTCAGCCTTCCGCATCAGGCTCTTGACCGCTTCAGTGTTGTTGAACTCGATATAATTGCTGTACTGACGCTTGATGTACTCTATGTTCGTGGCAAGCTCGGCATCGCTGTTTTGCTTGTTGATATGTGCGGACACAAGCGCCACAGCCAAAGCCAGCGCCACGCCTGTTAAGACGGCGATCGCTACAAAAGACTTGGAGAAAACGTTACCCAGGCTTTTATTTTTCAAGGCCGTCACTCCCCAGGTATCTGTCGGCGCTACCAAGATAACGCACTATGATCTCTTCGAGGGCTCCGTCCTCACGCATCTCTTCAATGGCGGCGTTCACCTCGGCGTAAAGCTCCGCATCACCGTTTTTGGCAAACGCCGTTCCCACGCTGGCGTACATTACCGGCTCCTCCAAAATGGTAAAGGCGGTGTTGTAATCCTTCATGTATTGGATGACAGCAGGCTCGTCGGCCACAAAAGCGTCGATATAGCCACATCCCAGCGCAGCGAACGGGAGCGAGTTGTCCTCATAGCTGAGCACCTGAATGTCTGTTGGAATATTTGGATTGAGGTGTTCGAGCAACATATCCTCTGCAATGCTGGATGCCTGAACAGCAACGTTTTTGCCCTCTAGATCCTGCAGAGAGGAAATACCTCCTGTGCTGTTGACTACCACAACCTGATTGCTATCCATATAGGGGCCCACCCAAAGGTAGTCGTCTTCCCGTCCACCTACGGTGAAACCTCCCGTCACGCAGTCAACCTCGCCGGATTCGAGAAGGTCGTCCTTGTCCTCCCAATTGATATTGACAAAGCCGATGTCATAACCGAGACGGTCAAACGCTTCCCTGAGGATGTCTATATCAAGCCCGGTAGGGTCCCCATTGTTGTCCATATCCACAAAAGGCGGGTAGTCCTCGCTACCCACGGTGATAACGGGACGATTGCTGGTGGTTTCCGGATTTGTGTTCACCCCGCACGCGGAAAGGCACAACGCAAGAGCGGCTATTATAGCTAAGAGCACAAGCCTCTTATTTAGCATCTCGTCGTTCACCCCATTTTTACCGCTGTCGTAAAATATTGATAGAGCGCAAAATATTGGTGTAGCCGCTTAGAACCCTTTAGTTATTCTAACGCGTTTCCTGGGCGTTCGTCGCGTAATTCCAGACCAAACGACTCGTATCTTTGGCTACGTCAACGTTCGACCCTACCCACACCGAACTCAAAAACACTTGGGAGAAGCTGATTCGATAGCTTGAAATTGTTTAGATTCCCTGGTTGAAATCAGTAGGCGTAGACCTACGCCGTGGAGCCGCCTCAAGAACTGCCAGCGCCTGCGGTGCAGGAATAGCAATGGTTGCCAAAGACGATTTTTCGTTTGAGCGGTTGGTCCATATCGAGCAAGTCGCCGATCATGCGTCCATCGCGACAAGGCATATTGACCGCTTGGTTGAAATCGCAGTCATACAGGTGGCCATCAGGCGCAACCGAATACTCCATGCGACACATCATCGAGGGCACCGTGTTCGGGTTGAACGCATCTATGAGCTTTGTCAGGTAGCTGTCAAGCTTGTTCTTCCTGAACAAGGCCAAGGCGAAACGACCGCCCGGTGCATTCGTGAATGCGAAGAGGTTATCGAAGACGATTCCGTAGTCCTCCGACAAACGACGCTTGTATTCGGCCTCCATAGTGGCCTGATCGGGCGGCATCGCAGTGCCAGCAGGGTTAAAAACGAGGTCGAGTTGGAGCTTTTGCCCCTTGGCGTTATAGCCTGGTTTAGGCGCACCATCGGCCTCAAAGGGGCTTTCCGGCTCATGCGCGATATCGGTAGAGCAAGAGCCAGAACAACCTTCCGAGGTAGGAGCAGCCTTGCCATAGCCGAGCGCGTTCAGGCGCTGCAAGCCACGAATGACCGGCATAAAGGTACCGGCGCCGCGCTGCTTCTCCATGTTGCGCTCACGATAATGCGGCAGCGATGCGACAACATTGATGCCGAGCTCCGCGTACAAATCGGGGAAATGTTCATAGCCAGGCGCCTCATGGATCACGAGGTTGCTACGTACTATCATGGGGATACCGCGATGAGCAGCCTCGCGGATGAACCACTCGAAATCGGGATTCATCTCAGGTGCGCCGCCCGTGATGTCAAGCGTCTTAAACCCGCGAGTCTCAAACACGTCAAGGCATTGTTCGAGGTGCTCACGACTCATGTGTTCTTCACGGTTGGGGCCACACTCAAGGTGGCAGTGTTTGCAAGCAATGTTGCATTTGCGCGTGATGTTGACCTGGAGGACATCGAGATCATCGAGCCCCCATCGATATTCCTCATCCACACAATCGACAAACGGAGGGAACGCACGCATCGCTTTTGCAAGCTCGGTGTGCTCCTCGTCAAAAGGCGTCACGTTATCGGGCATCGCAGAATCCCCCTTGCGTCATTACGCAGCCAAACAATCAGATGGCTGCGTGGGAAGTTTTTGAACCTCTAGCTTTTGCAGAATACTCTAGAGGTAAAGAGTTAGGTGGACCCACCACGCAGACAGCGGGCCCACCTGATAAAAACCGAATATTACAGATCGTTCTCGTCTACGATCTTTTTCGCCTGAACACCATGGGCGAGGCTTGCGCCGCCGCGGATGGCGTTTGCCACATGGATGGCCTCGATGATCTCGGACTCGTCGCAACCCTGGTTAAGCAAAGCGTTGGTGTAGGAATCGATGCAATATGGGCACTGCACAGCAGCAGCAACAGCAAGTGCGATCAAAGCCTTCTCGCGTGCCGTCAGAGCGCCATCAGCAAACACAGCGCCATAGTAGGCCATATACTTTTCCCAAAGCTCGGGGGCACCCTCGCCTACACCGTTGGGAGAGAACATGGCAAGATCAGCCGGATCGTAATACGTTTCCATAGGAACACCTTTCTCGTTTGGGAACACGATAGTTGTACAATACCATTGTTTGACATAGTCTTGTATTTGAATCTCGAAAGATAATCTAGTACCTTTCTTTAGTCCGTTTGAATAGCCCGTCCGTTTGAATAGCCCGTTTAAATAGAACTTTATGACTACCTTGCTCGACACATCTGGCTACCGTGCGATACTTGCGGTGAAATCTGCCCTCCGTTTCGACATCGGGGCGTTTTTCATGCGTCTGTACGGATACATGCGCACTATTGGTTCAGTATCGATGATGACGCTTGCAGGATGTAGCTTTCTCGACTCGGGAATCATCGCATCCGTCATAGCGTTTTCCCAATTTGCGCTCAGTCCGCAGGTTGCTCGACAAATCGACAAGCATGGACAAAACAAAATCGTACCTGCTACGAGCGCTATCTCTATTTGCGGCCTCGTGATCCTTCTCGCAGCCGTCCAAGGCGCTCTGCCCTTTGTTACCGCATATTTTGGCGCCGTACTCATGGGATTTTTGCCCGCTGGACAATCGCTAGCCCGCGCCCGATGGACCTATCTCGTCCAATCCGGGCTTCTTGGACGCGATGCTCCGACAATTAAGGCCGTCTACTCCTATGAGGGCGTCATCGATGATGTCGCCTTCATGATCAGCCCGGCGGCAGCTGTCGCGATCGCTGCAGCGACCATACCGATTGCGGGAATGGCGGTGGGCGGCATCATGTGCGTCATCGGCGTCGTCCTCCTGGTGAGTTCGCGTAACACCGAGCCGAAACCGGGGTGGGACAAGAGGACCGATGTAAGCGAGAGCAAGTCGGCCGTTATCTTGAGCAATCCAATCGTCCTCGTCCTATTTGTCTTGATGTTTTGCCTCGGCGTGTTTTACGGCCTGTTCGACACCGCCACGATCGCGCTCGCCGAGGAGGTCGGTCAACCAACTGTATCCAGTGTCGCGCTCGTCTTAGAATCAGCGGTCTCGGTTATCTCAGGATTCATGTTTGGCCTCCTCAGATTACAAGCGCGCTATTCGCGGCGCCTCCTCGTCGTTTCGCTTTTGATAGGGTGCGCCTATGGGTTTATGGCGTTTATCGAGACCCCTGCTTCTCTTTTCGTGATTGCGGGTATCGCTGCGTTGTTCTATGCGCCCTTCCTCATCACGGTGAACGAGGTTTGCGAACATGTCACCAGCGGAAACAACATAACTGAAGCTATCACATGGATTACGGCCGGAAGCACATGCGGTTTGGCTTTAGGACCCACGATCAGCGGGTTTCTCGTCGACAACTCCGGCTCAGCTGCAAGCTTCGACGTCGGAGCGATCTTTGCGCTCGCTATTCCTGTAATCGTCATCCTGACGTGGCCGCTCCTGAAAAAGAACGAACGTCTTAGCAGAAGAAACTAACATCGAGTCCAAGAAAGAAGCGAATCATGATCAAATCAGCTGGTATCTTCTATGAGAACGACTATTTCCGCCATGCGTACGATATGGACAAAACCTCACCCGAGAACATGGGGAAAACGCATGGTGTCGTATTGGCGCTCGATATTGCAAAGCGTCCGTTGAAGTTGGAGATGAACGCGGAGAGGTTGGAGAGAGCCTCCGACGAGGAGGTGGAGGCATTTCGTAAACGCTTTGCGGATATCGACCCCAAGTCTCTCGCTCCCCTGCCCTTACAAAGATATGACGGCGATATTGCCGTTCGCCGCACCGTTGACCAGCTTGTCTCCTCTGGCGTTGATGGTGTTACCGTCATAGTCGATCCTGTTGTTGCCGACGACATTCAAGCGGCACTCGAAGGGTGCTCTGGCGAGATAGAGATTGTTGATTTTGACGCCGAGACGGTGGGCGTCCTGGAGGCAGAATCTGATGGAGTCCAAATCGAGCTTCTCGGACGAGGCCTCATCCTTTGGGTTCGTGACCAGGTTGTATTGCCCGAAAATTGTGACTCGCTGCTCTTCGTCCATGCCGACAGCGTCGGATTTGAACCGCGCCATTATCGTCGCATGCGCACCACGCTCGAAGAGGACACCTCGATCGACTTTGCGACGGCGTGGGTGGAGTGGCGCGCAGGTTTGCCCTTGATCTTGCCCCTTTCCTTTATCGACCGCCTAAGCCGGCCTCTCGCAAACAGGCTCCCTTTGGCCCAAGGTGCCCAACAACTCGCATGCCTGACCTATCGAGGGCGCCACGTCATCATGGACGAGGACAAACTTTTCGGCCCTTATGTCTACATTGTCGGAGCCCAAAAACCAGGCGCGTTGCCCCCAAGCGCGCTCACAACCATCTACCAAGCTCGCAAAGTTCCGACCGAGTACGAGGCGCGCGTGGCAAAAGCAAAGGGAACCGCTACAAACCCCCATGTCAAAGCCGCTAAAGAGTTCCTCGAGCGCCTCGATGCGTCGTTGGCATCTGACCCAATCATTGGGCTTGAGGAGGCGAACAAGTGGGCCATGCGCAATCGTCACGACTTCCCCTTGCTCAACACGCGCGAGAACGCGTCCCTCGTCTACCTCGATGCAGCGGCCACATCCCTGCAACCGAGCCCCGTCATCGAGGCAGAGCGCGAGTTTGCGACCCACTATGACGCCAACATTTGGCGCGGCGTGTACGCAAACGCTGGTTTTGCGACCGGGAAATACCAAGCTGCGCGCGAAAAGGTCGCATCATTTATCAACGCCGACCCACGCGACGTCATCTTTACGACGAACACGACCACCTCACTCAACCTCGTGGCGCAAGCTTGGGCCCAACACAACCTCAACGAGGGCGACCTTGTACTTGTCATGTGCAACGAACACCACTCAAACATGCTTCCCTGGCAACGAGCCGCACGCCTGACGGGCGCAATCTTGGAGTTCATACCCATTGAGCCGTCTGGTCGCGTTGATTGGGAGGCATACAAGGCCCTTCTCGCACGCAAGCCCAAGCTCGTTTGTGCAGCGCAGACCTCAAATGTCATCGGTTTGGAGAACCCCATCAAATGCATGTGCGCCGAGGCCAAGAAAGTCGGGGCCACATTTGTCGTGGACGCCGCCCAATCCTCACCTCACCTGCGCATCGATGTTGTAGACCTCGACATCGATTTCCTCGCGCTCTCCGGCCACAAGGTGCAAGGCCCCACGGGTATCGGTGTCCTTTGGGCGCGACCTGAGCGCATTCGCGAGATGGTGCCGACCCAAATCGGTGGCGGCACGATCTCCGAGGTCTCCTACGAGGGCACCTATTATCGCCAGGCCCCCTACGGTTTTGAACCCGGAACACCCCCGATTTCCCAGGCAATCGCGCTCGGCGAGGCTATCGATTATCTCCAGATGATCGGGATGGACCACGTCGAGAAGCACGTTGCGGCCATGACGTCATACGCGTTGCGCGTTGCTTCCCTCATTCCTGGGATCCGAATCCTCGGCGATCACAAGGAAGCGGACGGGGCGACAGGGCTGCTTTGCTATACGTTTGACAAGCTCGAGTCGATCCAAGTCTCCATGTTGCTTGGAAGCATGGGCGTGGCGGTTCGATGCGGAGCCCATTGCGCCGTCCAACTCGCACTAGCTCTCGGCATCCCAGGGACGACGCGCATCAGTTTTGGACCGTATACAACCAAAGCTGACATCGAAGCTTGGGGCTACGCGATGAGCGTAATTGCCGACCTTTCACGCAACGAGGTGCCGAGAAGCTAGGAGTGCGAGTCTTTGTGCGCCGCGGCCCTAAGCCTCAGTCGGCTTTGGCAATATCCATCCTTGGCTCGGTCCCTCGAGGATGTCCCAACCTCCTGCTTGGAAGAACTTGCGATTGAGCGCGACATTGGTACCGCGCCCGCCGTCCTGCGTGCGGCTCTTCGAGTCACGCGGGTTGGTGCCAACTTCCGCCCAGGAAAGGTTTGCACCTGCCGCGGCTGACAGGCTAGTAGCCATGGCGCATTGCAACTTGGGATTAAAGCCTGCCGCAAGACGGTAGACCGCGACATTGCGCGCGTTTTGCAAATCGGAAATCATGCCGCGATCAGCGACAAGCGTGCCCGGAAGCGTCACGCGACGCCCCACGCCGGCCGAGTTTGCCCCGCTCTCCAAACAGATGCGGCTGTAATAGGTCAACTCCTCAGGCGTGTGCTCGGGACCGACAGGCTCGACACACGTCTGCAAGGACAACCCTGCCCGACGGATGTTTTCAAATGTCGCCAAACGCTCAGCCTCGGGAATGTCCGTGTCGATCCCCTCACGCATACGGACCGCGTGATAGCACCCGTTGATTCCAGCCTCTCGAAGTTGCAGCGCACGCTCATAGGTGAGGTCCTCGCAATTCGCGAGTAAGGGGAAATCAGCAGGTATCACCTCTCTAACCGCTTGGGCCATCTCAAGGAACTTCGAGAACTTATACGAAGCGGTCGCCATGAGAACCATGCAGTTGATCCCCTCGTCGATATAGATCTTGGCGCACTCCTGCACTTCCTCAACCGGCAGCTCTACACGTTCCGTACGGAGGTGGTTGCACACGGCGAAGCTGCAGTATTTGCAATTCTTCGGACAAGGGCTTGCGTTGAGGCCGATTTGACCATGTATCTCGGCAAGACCGTCTCCGCTCTCATGCGCCATCTCATTTGCAGCCCATCGTATATACGAGGCGACACGGCTGCGGGGATCGGTGGCATACAGGCGGCACATCTCATCGTCGCTGAGACCATGTCCCTCCATACCCTTTTCGACCAGGTCGATCAGTTCAACTTCTTCTTTGGTGAATGCCTTCATGCTTCCCTTCCCTCCTGCTTAGACATACCAGAATACAAAAGGCGAACACAAGAGACGGGAGGGGGCTTCGCAAACGATTGCCCCACCCCGTCATGTTAATTTCATTTTCGCTCAAAAAAGCTGCAAAAGCATCTAGAGGCGCCAACCTTGTGAGGGACCTTCAAGCATTTGCCAACCAACAGCGATGAAACCATACTTGCTCTCGGTGACACCGTGGCCGATGCCCGCGGTAGCTCCCGTGCGCTCAGCAGCATCACGTGGGTTGGTGCCCACCTCCGCCCAGCTGTAGTTGGAACCGGAGTCGCTTGCAAGATAGGTATTACCGCAAAGGGCAGGTTTCAAGCCGACAGAAAGACGGAACGCGCCCGACATGAAGCCCCAATCGATCTTTCCCTTCTTGGGATCGTTCTCGAAACGCGTACCGGGCACATTGACACGCAAACCGATGCCGGCGCTCACCGGCTCAAGCTTCATAAGTTGCTTTACGCGCTTCGCGATGATCTCGGGCGTGTGTTCGGCGCCGATCGGTTCGACGCAGCTTGAAAGGGTAAGTCCCGCCTTCTTGGCGTTAGCCATCGTCTCGAGGCGTACCTTGGGGTCGATGTTGGTGATTTCCCCCTCTCCCATATGGACTACATGGTATACGCAGTCAAAACCGACTTCCTTGAGTTTGAGCGCTTGCTCATAGGAGAAGTCGTCGATGTTTGCCATAAGAGGCGTCTCGGGGTTTATAACCTCGCGTACAGCCGCGCCCATTTCCAAGTACTTATCGAAGTCGTATTGAGCCGTAGCCATAAGGCACATAAGGTTCACGCCCGCCTCGTCATAGGCCTTCGCGAATTGCACAACCTCATCCTTGGGCATCTCCAGCTTGGGCGGACGCAAGCCGTTACATGCTGCAAAGCTGCAGAACTCGCAGTTTTTCGGGCAAGAGCTGGCATCGATACCGATTTGCGCATGTACCTCGGCCACGCCATTGCTCGCGCGACGGGCAAGCATCCATCCGCCCCAACGAACATGGGCGCCCTCAGCAGTGTACGGGTTGACCGCGAAAAGCTCAGCTGATTCCTCCTCGGTCAGGCCCTCGCCGGCCAAACCCTTGTCGACAAGCTCGACGATTCTCGGATTAATAGGCATAAATTCCCCCTTTGTACATAGTTCCTAAAGCAAGGCGGACGGGCGCTGAGCGGGCGCGTGCTTTATGCAGACAGCCGCCCGGGCCAGCGTGCAGGCTGCCGCTTGAGCCAGCGTGCAAAAAGCCGCTTGAGCCGCCGTGCAGGCTACCGCCCGGGCCAGCGTGCAGACCACCTCGCCTTAGGTATATTGGACATGGTCTTATAATAGCACCAAAAGTAATCCAAAAATCCTAATAAATCCACTGTCAGCGAGCTTCGGATTGCGCTATTCTTCCTTGTTGGAGATCAGGTGATTGGGGATGTTGCACGGGAAAAAACATGAGGGTCAGATTACGGTCGACAGACCTCGCTCCCTTGTCGCCTTTATCGAGCGAAACCAAGATGAGCACATCGACATGGATTACTTCCATGTGTTTTGGGTGTTCCTTGTCTGCAGTTTTGTCGGCTTAGTGCTTGAGACTTTGGTTAGTTACCCTATTGACGGTGTTTGGAAAAACCGTGCCGGCCTTGTTTGGGGCCCGCTCTCCCCCATCTACGGCGTAGGCGGTGTGCTGATGACGGTAAGTCTCCATCGCTTCCAGCACGCAAAGCCGATCACTGTTTTTTTGATTGCCGCTTTCGTCGGAGCATCGTTTGAATTCTTAGCTGGTTGGTTTTTTGAATCCGCGTTCGGAATCGTTGCCTGGAGCTACATCGATCAACCGTTCAACTTGATGGGTCATACCTGTTTAGGCATCGCTATCGTTTGGGGGTTGGTAGGCCTTGTCTGGATCAAAATCCTTATGCCAGACACGTTCCACCTGATCAATCGCATCCCCCAAAAAGCACGGCGCCCCCTGACGATTATCTTGACGGCATACATCGCCCTTGATGTCATCATGACATTGCTTTGTTTCAATTTCTGGTATGCACGTATGGCCGGTCAACCTGCAACCGACATGATTCAAGCCTTCTTCTATAACGTGTTCAACGACGAATTCATGGCGAAACGATTCCAAACCATGAGTATCTTTTCCGATCTCGCCCAACGTTAGAGTGACAAGCCTCGTTTACTCGCTAGAGTGACAAGCCTCATACATGTTTGAAAAAGGTCCTGGCCGTGCTCGCATGCAAAATTCCGCAATAAGTTGGGAATTGGGCGGCCTGGACCCTCGCAACACTTAACGGCCGCTCGGGGGCAGGTCGTGCGAGTCGATTACATAGTTGGGCGACTCCTGTCCCCGTCCTACTGAATACCTCGGTCCACTCCTTGGTGACAGGTTACATAGCTGGGTAGCTCCTGCCCCGCCGTCCCAAACGTCGTCCCCTCGAAGAGGTAAACGTCTGGTTGAAGGCATCAATAAGAACTATTGCGTCGTGTACCTGCGGAAACTGGGTTCTTTTTACACAAATTGTGGAATTCTATGACTGTATTCTATGTTGTAATATAAATTTCATTGTTGAAAACGTATTTACGTGATATGTTTTCAACAAATTTGAGTCTACTTTTCTACCTGCGGCGCTGTGGAAAACCACATCTTGCACACAATTCGAGTACTCGCAAAGCCGCACGTAGAGGCTCTTCTTTGCGGATTTCCTTCAAAATTCGATAAAATCAAGGGCATGGAATACTTGCTCCCTATAATTCTCGCGATGATCGCTGGCTTTGCCACCGCCGCCCAAGGGCCCACAAACGCCGCCCTCGGCCACCTTGTCGGTGTCGTTCAAGCGAGCCTCGTCTCCTTTGCAGGTGGCCTCATAGTCCTCGGACTCATGTGCCCTTTTTTCGGACAGGGCGACTTCTTCGCGATAGTCACGGCCCAGCCTTGGAAATGGATGGGTGGCTTATATGGCGTTTTCATCGTCTTCACCATGGCCTATTGCACTCCCCACCTTGGTGCGGCACTTTGCTTGACTCTGATGATGCTGGGGCAACTCATGGGTGCTATGGTTATAGACGCTTTCGGCTTGCTCGAGACGGCGCGCGTCGAGATCACCTTGCTTCGCTTCTTTGGGTGCATGTGCGTCTTGCTGGGCATTATCCTGGTCTACATATCTCAAATAAAAGGGAGCAATAAAGACCAGACTAGCCTCAAAAGCGCATCCCGTATAACGCTGCTTTGCATAGTGTTGTCATTTACGTCAGGAATCGCAAGCGCAGTTCAAACACCGACTAATGCGGCTATGAGCTCCGTTATAGGAACGCTGGAATCGAGTACCCTGAACTTTATCGTTGGATTCGCAATTCTGCTCGTCGTCACGCTCATTACGAACAAGGGCCATATCACCCCCATGAGGAATATCGAGGCATGGAAATTTACCGGAGGCGTCTATGGGGCAATCGGCGTGCCATGCATTACGATCGCCACCCCCGCGCTAGGAGTCAGCCTTGCTCTTTGTTGCCTTATGGTGGCCCAACTCGTCGGCGCAATATTTGTAGATACCTTTGGTTGGTTCTCTACGAAGAAAATCAAGGTTGACTATCTTCGCGTTCTTGGGGCCATAGCAGTAGGAATCGGCGTGATACTCGTTACGATCTCCAAGCTTTAAGGCGAAAAGCCACAAAAAGGGAGCCAATATAGGGGTGCCACCTCATTAAAAAGAGATCGTAAAGCTACAAAAGGCGCCATCAAAAGGACGCCCACAGTAAAAAATAAAAGGGCACCGAACTCATCGGCGCCCTTTCGATCTATGACGTAAGAAGGATTACATGAGCTTCTCGATGAGCTGAGCCTTCTGCTTGGAACCGAGGCCGCCAATGCGACGATTCTCCTGGATGCCACACTCGGTCATGAGCTTTGTAACGCGAGCCTTGCCATAACCAGGCAGAGCAGCAATGACCTGAGCAACCTTGGTCTTCTTAACAACGTCGTCCTCAGAAGCAAGAACGTCAGCGATCGAAACCTTGCCGTTCTTGATGTTCTCCTTGAGCTCAGCGCGGGCCTTGCGGGCAGCAGCAGCCTTCTCAAGTGCAGCGGCACGCTGTTCCGGAGTCATAGTAGGAAGTGCCATAGTAGTCTCCTTAATTGATTCTAATGTTTCTCTCGCACTTACATGCGCCTGAGGAATTATATCGTAACTCGCAGGTCAGTGTAGGAATTTCTAAACAAATGGAACGAAAACCGCTATTGTTCTCAATTTAGTATAGTATTTTTGGACTAAAACTACGATAAATGTAAGTTTATTTGATGTTTCGCCATGTTAGGATACGAAAATGGCAATGACCTGCAATGTTGCATCGCGCCATTAAACTCGAGTTCGAATAATCTAAATTAGTTTTGTTCCTAATTAAGTTTGTAGTATAAATAGGTGCTCTTTTTATATTACAAATCAATTAAACGCCTGCTCATTACCGTATCGCTTTATCGAGTATCGCAGTAAGATAGTCAATATCTTCTCTTATAACTCTTGAATAGTTCAAAATTAGAAGGTGATCCAGCTCTGGTATCAACTGTTCGCAATAATCGCTGACGAATGAGGCCAAGATGCCATGATTGAGAAGTATGTCTTTCACGTATTTGTCGGAACGAGTGGTTTCAAGGCGGATCAGAAAGTGTGTTCCAGCAACGTTTTTTACAAGATGTGCATTCTGAGCGACAACAGACTGCACAAAACCTTCTTGGACAATTTTCCTTTGTTCGATATTGCACTGACGCACACGGTGTATATAACGCTCGAAGTGGCCTTCTGCGATAAATTTCGCAAGACGGAACTGGACCTCGCTTGAAACCGTACAGGAGTAGAAGCTCATCGTATTGAGATACCTATCCATAAGGGGCTCTGGTAATACCATGTAAGCAATACGAATAGAAGGTGCCACGCTCTTCGAAAAGGTGTTCATATAAATGACTCGTTGGCGAACGTCCAGCTCGTAGATCGGAGGTACCGGAGCGCCTTGGTAGATATATTCGCTGTTGTAATCGTCTTCTATTATAAAACGGCCGGGTTTTTTGTTAACCCACTGCAGCAACTCAACGCGTCGTTGCACTGGCATCGTAAGATCCAAAGGGAAATGGTGCATAGGTGACACATGAACTGCAACACAATCGCTCATCTCAAGCTTATCGACACAAATACCGCTCTCATCCATAGGGATACAACGATACCGCACGTTCTCGATGGCAAGAATCTTCTTGATATGACTATGTCCTGGATCCTCCATGCCAATTACGCATTCGGGACCAAGAAGATGGATAATTCGATGATAGAGATACTCGATCCCCGAACCAATGACGATTTGATCAGGCGATGTCTCCATACCGCGGAAATCACGAAGATGGTCGGCTATTGCCTTGCGAAGTTGTTCCACCCCGTTAAAAGGGACCGTCTCAAGCAAGCGACGCCCCTCATCAGCAGCGACCTCGCGTCCCAAGCGCGTCCATACCGACAGCGGAAACATCTCGGGAGGGGTCTTGTTTGCCTTGATATCGAGGCGGAATTTCTTTTCGCGGTATTTACTATGGTAAACAGCTCTTTCTTTTTGGGCGCCGTGATAAAAACCTTGAATGCTGCTTACAAAATATCCGACTTTCTCTCGAGAGTAGATATACCCTTCAAGACCAAGTTGGAAATAGGCGTTCTCTACAGTTTTGACACTGATATGAAGATGCGTTGCGAGCTTCTTCTTACTGGGGAGTTTTTGATTCGCAACGAGCTCCCCCGACTCGATTTTCTTCTTGAGCGACTCATACAGCTGCATATAAAGCGCTGCGGCACCTGGCTCCCGAATGAGCTCTACCGTTATCAAAACTGACCTCCTAAAAAATTTCTAATCTGGGTATTTATAAGAAGTCAGTTTACTCATATCTTGTTTCCAGTGCAAAACGGGAGTAAGAAACCCGGCGCACAGCTCGCGAGGCAGTCACGAGTAGTAGTAGTAGTAGTAGTAGTAGTAGACGAAGTACAGGATTTATTGAAAGTTGGTGGATATACCTGTATGTAGCATTCCCAGACCCTTTGTAACTCTGAGTGCACCCCCTCCTAGCACAAAGAGTATGCGCTGGGTTTGAATTACGTGAAAGCGCGCCCTCCCACGCGCTCACGAGAAGGACCGGACGTTCCCGTTAAGCCCGGTCCTTCTTTCTTGCACCCAAGATAGCTTCTCAAACAGAACCGCTCGATGATCTTATTTTAAATTAACATGCCATTCTCTGATCTTTATTAAGACTTACCATGAAAAGAGGAAAAAGTAGGAAAATACAACAAGGGCCGATATGGCAGAGATATCATGTGACGAGCAGAGAGAAGCCATGACAAAAGTTGAAAGCTTATTTCGATACGCACAAATAAGCAGCGACGTATTTTCTGAATTCGAAGACGAGATCAACGAGACGAATCGCTCGGGCCTTCGTGTGACCTCCGCTGTGTCCTTTATCTTTATGCTGCTTTTGACGATTGCATCGTTCTTCCTCTCCGATATCAGCAACTTTCGCTATCTCTATGGTTTTGCGGCGCTGTTGCTCATGGCACTTTGCGCGCTTACGTTCACTCCCGCAATGAAAAACACCCGCATCTCTCGCTGCTGCATCTACTTTTTCATTGCGTTGCTGTTGCTTTCAACCCTCTATATTGCCGTTACGCCAACGGCAAACAAGGCCACCGTCTCCTTTTTCGTGATTCTTCTGACGGCTCCGCTCTTATTCACCATGGCTCCCTGGCGCATGATCTTGTTCATCGCCGCAATGATGGCCGTGTACCTTTTTGTCGAACTCTCCGCGCCCGGAGAGAATTCCTTCTTGCAAAATAATCTTATCAATCTGTTCCTATATGGCCCTATCAGCATGGCCATAAGCACCTACGCCATGTGTATCAAGTACGATCGCTTCAACCTCATACGACAAAGCAAAATCTTGAGCGATCGTGACCAATTGACCGATTTCCTTAATCGACGTTGCTTTGAGAGCCACCTCCAACTACTTCGCGAGGAGGCAGACATCGCGGGGACAACCATGGTCGTCTTTGACATCAACGGCCTTAAGGCGGCCAACGACAATCTAGGGCATGTGACAGGTGACGAACTCATACGCGGCGCGGCAGACTGCATTTCAAAAACCTACGGACCCTATAGCGAGTGTTATCGCATCGGTGGAGATGAGTTCGCTGCCATCATGCAGAACAATGCCTCCGATCTCGTCGAACTCAGCGAAACGCTGCGAAAGCAAACCCAGGCATGGCGCGGTACTCATATCTCGACCTTGTCGATCTCGGTCGGATGGGCTACCGCAGATGAATGTGACGACATCGACGAGCTTTTAGGAAACGCCGACCTCGCAATGTACAAAGCAAAGGCTCGCTACTATTCCGAAAACGGGACAGACCGCCGGCGAGACTAACCCCTCCGCTGGGTTGAACAGGGGACGGAGGAGTGCTCATTCCCCCGGACGTTTGAACAGGGGACGGAGGAGTGTTCATTCCCCCGCGGTGGTTATGTGTTGAACAAGTGTCGAAGACGTGTTCGCTTCTCGGTTCGATATACTATTCATCGAACGAGTTGAAGGGGGGTATTCATGCGAACCGCTCGACAAACATGTGAGTCTAACTGCTATCACATCATGGTTAGAGGAGTTGGCCAGCAACTTATATTCGAAAATGTGGCTGACAAATCACGATATCTTGACCTCTTGAAAAGTATTTGCATCGACGAGGGTATTGAGCTTTTGGCGTGGTGCCTCATGGACAATCATGTTCATATTTTGGTGGCTTCGCCGATGGAAAATATTTCTCACGCAATGCGCAGAATAGGTTCAGGATACGCCCTTTACTTCAATCTTGTACACGGCCGTAGCGGCCATCTTTTCCAAGGGCGCTTTAAAAGTGAAGCGGTTGATTCCGACGCATATCTCATGACCGTCATACGTTATATCCACCAAAATCCGATGAAAGCGGGTTTAGCTGTTGGGTGCGACTACCAATGGAGCAGCTATAACGATTACCTGGCAGGAAGATTTGCGTTATCACCTATTGATGTTGTGGGCATATTTGGGGGAATGGATCAGTTTGTCTCTTTCCATACTTTAGATGGACAGGAGGATAAAATTCTTGACGTGGCCACCTCCAAGACACACTTAGACGATGATCGTGCGCTCACAATTGCCAAAAGCTTGGCAGGCGGTGATTTGGGGAACATAAAGGGAATGGACCCAGCTAAGAGAAATGCTACAATAGCAGCCTTCAAGGATGCCGGGCTTGGAGTGAGGCAAATTCAGCGTCTCACCGGTATTTCATTAGGAACAATCTCAAAGGCATAACGAATGCCTTGCGCGCTCTTGCGCGCTCTTGATTTGTTGAACACTCCTCCGTCCCCTGTTCACGCGTGTTGAACACTCCTCCGTCCCCTGCTCACGTCCCCTGTTCAAACGCGCGAAAAAGAAACAGGGGACGTGAGTTGAACACTCCTCCGTCCCCTGTTCAAACGCGTTCGTGTAAAAGTTTTATTCGCTCGTGACAGTTAAGTCTTTAATATCATCACTTGTTTTCTTAAAGGTCATGCTGTCACCATCTGCGGTAAAGCTAAGCTTCCCATCTTTAAGGGTAGCATCCATTGTTCCGCCGTCGGCCTTAATGGCAATTTTAGAAGCGTCGCTCGCTTCCCATGTTCCTTCGACTACTTCACCAAACATGCCCCACTTAAAAACGCCACCTTCTGCAAACGTTAATTCAACGTTCAATCCAAGCGATTTCATAAGTTCGATGTCATCTGCGGTGGTATCAGACATTTCTGTGAGCTCCCATGTGCCGACTAGGTCTTTTTTGATGTCGCTTTTAGAGCCTGACCCTGAGCCACATCCAACCAAGGCAAGGCACATTGCCAACGCACAAGCAATCGCTGCGAATACGAGAACTCTCGACTTTGTTTTCATAATGAGCACTTCCCCTCTGTTGTCACGCAACTATTTCTATTCCAAGCTGTTTCGATATTCTCTAATTTCGTCGCCCGACCAACTCATACCGGTGCAAGCGTCTGGCCTGCCATTGGAAGTTTCAAACGTTACGACAACGGTATTATTTGGATCCTTTGAGTTCCACTCGTATGCCATGGTTTTGCCGTCGTCTTCACGAAATACAGTTCCCTCGTTCTCAAACGCCATAGCAATGCCATCGTAGTTTGCACCTTTGGTATCCAAGTAATACTTTAAGCCGGCCTTCAGGTGATCAAAGTCAACTTCGCCTGGCGTGCCCTGGAAAGTTGGCCTCTCCGGTTCCTGGGCGTTCTGTGAATTCTCCACGTTTGACGATGTTGAACCGTTAGAACTTGAGCAGCCCGAAAGCATAAAGGGCACCGCCAAAACACAGGTCATGACAAGCGCGACTATAACAAGCTTCTTCATAAGGCCCCTTTCCCTGAATCACTGAAAGCGTTTACAACAAGGCGCAGCTTCCGCAATTTCGCCACTCGGGCACGTCCGCATACGCCTATCCCACCGAGAATGTGCACGTTCTCCCGCAAGTCGTTTCATTGCAACAAAACTACCTGCGTAATCTATTTTTAAGTAAAGTGCTTAAAAATGCGATGTACCTGTGGCTTAAAAAAAGCGCGTGAACTTGGACACATGTCTCAAAAAAATATTCTAAAAGCCCAAGAAAGGGGTTCACGCCCGCTTTGTGACCTGCCCCGTTGTCGGTGCGGCGCCCGCTTTGTGACCTGCCCCGTTGTCGGTGCGGCGCCCGCTTCGGGACGCGCCCCGTTGTCGGTGCGGCGCCCGCTTCGGGACGCGCCCTATCGATCGTTTGAGTGCGAATTTCTGTTCATGCGTGGAACAATGTAACCGTTCGATACCGCATGAACAGCGAGCTTCAAAATGTTGCTGTAGCCCGTTTTTGCCAAGATGTCCGAAATATGGCGTTTCACGGTTCCTTCGCTTAAATATAGCTCTGCCGCAATCTCTGAGCGGCTTTTTGTTTCACAAACCAAGCGCAAAATGTCTATTTCGACATCGGTTAGCGCGGCAGTTCCGCTAAATGTTCCCTTTTCTGAACGGGGATAAGTAGAGTAGCCTCCCATAGTGGAACGAATGATTGAAAGCATCTCGTTGGTGCCCACGTTCTTATACATAAAGCTGTCAACGTTGGCTTCGCGGGCTTGCCTGACAAACGTAATCTCGGGCATGCCTGTCATGATCACTATTTTGACCTGCGGATTTTCTTCCTTGATTTGTGCAGCGGCGGTAATGCCACTTTGATCATGTTCGGTGCAGACGTCCATGAGCACAAGGTCAGGGGCCTTTAACCTCACCTCTTCTATACACAAGGACGCATCAGCAAGGCTGGACACAACTTCCATGTCTGATTGGGCGCCTATAGTGGAGCAAAGCGATTCCCTAAGCATTGCTTGATCCTCAACAATTAGAATGCGAATCATGCAAGTCCCTTCTCTGGTGCGGTCGACAACGTTGCCGGGGCGACTTTTGCGGCCGTCGGCGTTGCCGATAAGGAGGACGACGGCGAAGGTATCGGAAGCGGCACCTTCGCAAGAATGGCAAACCCGTTTTCCGGTTGTACATCAAACTCCCCGCCAAGTGACACGATAGCACGAGCCATGCCCGGCAAGCCTGTTCCTTGTAAAAGGACCCCCGTAAATGGTTCGCCGTTATTGGTAATGGTAAGGAGCGCGAAGCTGGCTGTTTCCTGCATAACCACATTAATCAATGCAGCTTGAGCATGCTTAACGGCGTTGGTGCACGCTTCACGAATCACCTGCACAAATGCATGAGAACACCGCGTATCTTGCGGCAATTTGCCCGAAATAGTTATTTTCACATTGATAAGGGAGAAGGCATACACAACGGAGTAAAGCTCGGTGACGCTGTCGACCTCTTCAACATTTTCAAGATCATCCAAAATGCTGTTGAGAAGAGGGCGAATTTTGGCGAACAATTCCTCTGAAGTACTGTCGTCTTCCAGATAGCGGTGAAGAATTGAGAGGCGCTGACCGATGATGTCGTGCACACGCGATTGCATGTACAAAAGCGCATCGTTGTTGGCTACCTCTTGCGTATGTTGCAGGGACTCTCGCAATTGCTCTTGTTGTTTTGCGAGTTCACGCGTCACTTTTTGTGTTTCTTGCGACAAGAGCTCTTCTTCGTTTATATCAAGTGCCATCATCAAGTAACAAGGTTTTTTACCCAGCTTGATAACGTCAAAGGTAAAAAGATACGCATTTCCCGAGGGGGATACCGCGCGGATATTGCTTACGGGTGCACTTTGAGATGTTGCCGACGTTTGCGTTGTTGGCGCTTTCTGGGCCGCAGGCGCGTTTTGCGTTGTTGGCGCTTTCTGGGCCGCAGGCGCGCTCTTCGTTGCCGGCGTTTGCACTGCAGGTGCACCATTATCCATCTCGCGTATCCGTTTTACAATCACAAGTGCATTGGAAAGGTCGGTCGATAGCGAAAACTCAGCCAAACAGGCGCGCATTGCATCGTTGAGAAGAATAATTTCTCCATTTTTTGCAAAGCACATGAGCCCTTCGGGGAGTTTGTACATGCCCTCTATGGCAGCAAAATACGAGAGGTGTTCATGGCGCTGTGTCCAAGCACCCATCATCGCATACGCCGTTCTGCCCGTAAAATAGAGGGAACTCACAACAAAGATGGCGCACCACCATGGATTTTCTGCGTTAAATATGACAGGAAGAGCGAACAAGCACGCCAAGCCATCCAACGCGAAGCGAAATTGCTTGCGCAGGATTGCACGGGCAAGGGACAGAGCGCTTACAACAGCAATAAACGCAGAGAGCGGAGTTATATTTATCCAGTCAAACAAAAGGCCCAGATAAAATCCTGGATAGCCTTTAGATAGATCCCAGCAAAGAGCGCTCAAGATGAGAAATACAAAAACGAAGCTTGCTTCCACAACAAGGTCAAAATAATACTTGCCAGGGCTTCTTTGTAAAACTTTAAATCCAAAAAAAATCGTTTGAACAGTTGCGCTTGCAACAAAGAGCAAGAAGAGTGCCATAAGCACGCTATGAGGGATAAAGCAAATCGATTCACTCATTTTGCCCACCTTCACCTTCTTGTCGGATTGAAGTTCTTTGCTGAACTGCGCTTTCTTGTTGTTTTGTGGCGTCTTGCGGGGTCGCATTTTCTTCTTGTTGGATTGCCCTTCTTTGCTGTTTTGTAGCGTCTTGCGGGGTCGCGCTTTCTTGCAGCATTGTTTTCTTTTGAACCAAAACGGTAAGGTTTAAAGAGCCTATTTTTCTGTTAAGGGCATAGGTGATGTTGTGGCTTGCCAGCGTTTCTTGCAGTTTTGTCA
>CAVIKF010000016.1:0-32819 GCA_963643505.1 Eggerthellaceae bacterium | reverse complement strand
GCGGCCTGGGTCGCCCGCATGGCCGACGAGGGCCTCACCCGCGTCGACGTCGTGAAGGGCTTCTGCCAGTCCGACGAGTTCGAGAAGATCTGCCAGGATTGCGGCATGACGAGCGGCATGAGGTAGGCAGTCCTCTTGTGACATGTGACATGTGACAGGTGCCTGTCACATGAAGCGAGCACTGTAGGGGAGGATCCTTCGGGATCCTCCCTTTCTTTTGGCTCGTTTTGGCCTGCTCTGGTTGACGCGAAATAGCTCGCTTCCGGCAATGCCACGGTGACAGATTCCTGGCACCTGTCATGTTTCGGTTTGCACACCGGTTTGTGACAGGCACCTGGCACCTGTCAGGGGTACCAGGGCAGGCATCTGTCAGGGTATCTGTCACATGATGGCGTGCCGCGCCATGTGGCAGCTGCCATGAAGCAAAGCTTTCTTCGGGAGGGTCCTTCGGGAAAGGTTTGCTCGTCCCATTGTCGTGGTGATACTCCTGCTCCTCTTTTTACTATCCGTTAGGCTGAAGTAATGATCTCCATGGTGTTGTAGTCGATAACGATGTGGCCGCGGTGGTTGCCGGCATGCGTTTGTGACGCGCCGATGCGAGCAAGGCGGACTCGGTTGCTTGCGGGGTGGATTGTGATATATCCGAAGCAGTCCTGGGAGGTGGTGCCTTCCTCGCGATAGAGGTCGCCGAAGTTGTCCCAGCACACCGCGCACGCCTGGACGATAACGAGTTGGTCGGGGTGACCTTCCGCGTGACACACCATGTCAACATGGTAGTGTCCACACATCCAAAAGGCGAAGATCCCGCCGACTTGCTTGTACGCGTCGACGGCCTCAACAAACGCGAGGGGCAAAACGTGCCTGGCGTGCGTTGAAGATATGGGGTCTTGCTCGGTAGTGGAGAAGTTGCAGGTGAGCTTGTCCGCCCCTGGCGGCATGAAGTGAGTAGCGACGACGACGGTGTAGCCTAGGGGTCGGGTTGCCTCGAGAGTGGCATTGAACCACGCCAGCTGTGCCTCGAGGTCCTCGTCTTGTTCGGTGCTGTCCACCACGACGAGGCGGATTTTTTTGAGCGGGTAGTCCTTGTAGTAGTACGTACAGCCTGCGTTGTGGTGGAGAGTGTCACCCCAATATCCGATGAAGGGGAACAGGTAGCGCTCGTAGGCGTCTGCCATAGAGAATCCAGAGAAATCAAAACCGTCGGCCCCGCAATTGCGATCGTGGTTGCCGATGCAGGTCAGCGTTGCTGCGGCTCCGTTCAACGTCCAATAGTCGAAGTCATTTTCGCAATTGCTATAGACCATGTCCCCGGTACAAATCGCGTCGTCGATGTAGTCATTGTGAGCCCCACGCCACGCCATGATCCGGGAAAGGTTCTCCTCGCTGCCGTGTATGTCGGTGAACCACAAAAGGGACAATGCGCGTTCGTCGTTGAAATAGAGAAATCCGTTCTCGTCGACAGCGTGGGGGAGAGTGACTCCAACAAGGGATTGGGAGTAATCCGGGTTCACGTTTGTGGCCGGTTTGGTATTGGCGGTCTGGGTTGCGGTACATCCCGAGACAAGCCATCCTGTCACCACGGTGAACCCTGCCGAGACGGCAATACGTCGGGAGATGATCGGTCTAGTCATCGTTTTCCTTCGGGAAAGGCTTGCGCAACAACATGGCGCAGATGATGCAGAACAACACCGCAGGAATGAGAACAGAGGCGCAATACACCCAGCTTGCACCGTCAAGGCCCCACATCTCCACGAAGGGGCCCGCGGCGACAAGGGCGAACAGGGCTGCGGGCACATATCCCACGAGCAGCCACTTTTGGACACGCATGACCGCGATGATGTTGGTGAGGAAAAAAGACAGGGCGGTAAACCCACCGCCGGTCATAAGGACGATCATGTTAAGCCAATATGCATCAAGGCTCGTGTTGAACAACCACCCCAAAACAGGCACGCCGAGCAAGGCAATAGCCGCGTCGCATACGACGGTGATGCCGAGGATCGTGAGGAGCTGCCGTTTGCAAAGGGCCATGAAAGGAGCGCGGCGACCCTCGTTGTAGTGGGCGGTGAACTCGACGATGAGGGGGTTGAAGATCGTACTTGCGAGCAACGCCACGACGAACACAGGCATGCTGATGAAGTTGAACACCGCTTGGGCGGCGTCGTTCATCATGCCGTCAATGGCGTATTTCGCTGCATTGGTCAGGTAAAATGTCAAGAACAACTCCGCGGCGAGGGGCGCGGAGTCCCAAAGGAGCTCGAACACGTTGCGCATGCGGACGGAACCGCTGCGCCTGCCGTAAGGTTTTTTCGCTGCGAGGACGAGCACGGAGATGACGAGGAACACCGTGGTGTAGATTGTCGAGACGACAAGAGGCATAAGCAGGTCGCCGGTGAAGGCGACAAGCGTTGCCAACAACACCAAGGTGGAGCCAAGGCGCAAGGTCAAGAGCATGGCGGCCACGTCAAGGCGGCCTTGTTGTTGGTAGCGGGCGTGGTAGACGTCCTCAACCGCATCGACCGCCTTGAACACGAGCATGACGGCGACCACAGCGATCTTGTAGTCGGAATAGTTGTTGGTGTAGGTGGTGAACCAAAGCCACAGAAGGCCCATCGCGATCATGATTAAGGTGGAAAAGAGGCGGCTCACCCAATACTCGTTGAAGCTGAACCGTTGTGCCCAATCGCTGACCTGGTAGGAGCGCATGCCCCACTTGCCGAGGTTGAGCCAAAGATTGGCGTTGGCGTAGGCGATGGAGAAGATGCCTGTGATCTCGACTGAGGTTGCACGGGTCAGGATGAACAGCAACGCCACGCTCGTGAGGGCGTTGATGAGGGATGCCGCAAGATTCCAAAGGGTGGCGGGCTTGCGTACGCGTTGGCAATCGGCAAGGATCTCCTCGTGGTTCTTGGTATATGAGATCCGCTCGGCCAATGGTCTCTACGCCTCGTCGAGAAACTTGACCTGGTCTGCCATGCCGTGGATGTGCTTGGGAACGCGCGACTCCGGTCGCGGGAAGCTCATGAAGTCCCCATACATGGCGCTCAACGGGCCGGTGGGGTTGCTTGCCGCTGGGAACATATGGCCGTGCAGCTCGATCTCAATGGGTTCGTCATACCATGAGGCCTCGTAGCTTTTGGCGCCCCAATCGCAGGGGATGGCCGTGGATTGGCACATCTTCGTGGCGTTGGGGTCGTCGTTGTACTTAGATGCGGACTTCACATACATCCGGTTGAGCTTTTCCAGGGAAAACGGCCTGCCTAGCAGGCTTAACAGGAACGCCTCGGCCTTTCCCACGAAGGAGTCGTACTTTGAGTAGTCGATGTTGCGGCGCTTGCTCATGCTCATGCCCCAAAGGACCTTGAGGCGGAAGGGGAACAACGCGGTTTCGCTTGCGGGCGCACGGTCAAGGATGAAGATATCGAGATCGTATGCTCCGTCGGGGACTTGGACCAAGTCGTAGCGCAGGTGGGTGACGTGGTCCCAAAACTCGTCGGTGCGCAACTCCGGGCGAAACAGGGTGTAATGGGGACCCATCTGGTCGGCGACCTTGCAAAACTTGTCGTAGTTCTCGCGCGTCATGCTCACGTCGGCGTCGTCGTCCCAGGGGATGAAGTCCTTGTGGCGGACGGCGCCTAAGAGGGTGCCGTCGGAGATGACATATTGGATGTCGTTGGCTTTGCACACGCGGTCCAGGTCGAGCAGCATCTTGAAGCTCACCGCATGGAGCTTTTCGATGACCTCGAGTTCCTCGTCGGACACGTTTGGCATATCGGCACAAGGCATGGATGTTCCTTTCATTGGGGCGCGCTGCGTCGTTAGCGCTGCGTCGTTAGCGTTCCGCCATTTGCGCTGCGTCGTTCGCGCTCCGCAAAAGAAGCTTCGCCATACGCACTACGCCACATACGCTACACGCTGCGCGTAATAATCCATTTTACTACGTCATGGGCGATGGCGCTTTGCGGGAGCCGTCTTCAACAAAGGGACACGCCAAAGGTACGCGCCTAAAGGGATGTGTCCAGTTTCAGCGCGTACTGACCCGCGGCGAACGCCGAGCAGTGCGTGCCGGGTTGCAGCGCGTACTGACCCGCGGCGAACGCCGAGCAGTGCGTGCCCGGGTTGCAGCGCGTGTGAATTATACTCGCTTAGATATATTTCGCATACGAAATCAACCTTGAAGGAGTATCATGGAACGGTACGTTTCAGGCAGACTATATACGTAAACCGGTATAGAGGATGAGGCGGTCGTGGTTAAGGGAAGCACCAGAAAAGCGGAGGGCGCCACGCGAAGCAGGGCGCTTGCCGCGATATAGACCGATGTGATCCCCTTTATCGCGGTTAGCCAAGGCATCGGTTTCGTTTTAGGTGTCGCCTTGATGCCCCTGTTCGCGATCATCATGTCCAAACAGATGAGAGGATGGGAATAAAGCCTCATGAAACTCGTTGTCCGAGATGCCTTTGTGGGCTATGACAAAGACAAGCCGGTGCAAAAGTACGTCAATTTCAGCGTCCAGAGCGGCGAGGTATGTTGTGTTCTGGGACCGAATGGATGTGGGAAGACGACTCTGGTCAAGACCATCCTCGGAATCCGCCCCTTGCTTCAAGGCTCCATCGCCCTCGACGGCTCCGATGTCACCAATTGGACGGCGGCCCAGGTCTCTGAACAAATCGCCTACGTCGCGCAAAAGAACACCCAGCCCTTTCCCTATCAAGTTAGGGACGTCGTCATGCTCGGCCGTATCGCGAAGAGCAAATCCATGAGCGGCAAGCCTACCCGCAAGGACTCCCAAATAGTCGAGAACGCCATGGAGGAGATGGGCATCCTCCACTTGCGGGACCGCCCCTATGTGGATATCTCTGGAGGCGAGTTGCAGATGGTCATGTTTGCCCGCGCCCTGGCCCAAGAGCCGAAGCTGCTGATCATGGACGAGCCTACCGCGGCACTTGACTACGGCAATGCGGTGCGCGTCATCGAGAAGGTGCGCGAATTGGCTAAGGCGGGCTATGCGGTCGTCATGGTCACCCACAACCCTGACCATGCGTTTATGACCGGTGCAAACGTCGCGTTATTCATGCGCAACAAGAACATGATCTTTGGCCCTGCCCCCTCGATCATCACTCGCGAGAACATCCAAGACGCATACGGCATCAACGTCAAGCTCGTCGAGTTCACCCACGACAACCAAGAGATCATGAGGATGTGCGCGCCGGAGTTCGACGGAAGGCGCAAACGGTAAGGCGCAAACGGAAGGCGCAAACGGTAAGGCGCAAACGGTAAGGAGGAATTGTGATCACCGACCAACAAGCAGCAAACGCCGCTGACGTCATCGAAAAGATCATCGAGAACATAGAGACGGTCATAGTCGGGAAGCGCGAGGTCATCGAGCTCGTCGTCATGAGCCTTTTGGCCAAGGGGCACGTCCTGCTCGAGGACCTTCCCGGAACCGGCAAGACAAGCCTCGCAAAGGGTTTGTCCCGCTCTATCGAGTGCCAGTTCAGCCGGATGCAGTTCACGCCCGACATCATGCCCTCCGACGTCACCGGTTTCTCGATTTACAACCAAAAGACCAACGAGTTCGAGTTTCGCCCCGGCGGCGTCATGAGCAACCTCGTCCTTGTCGACGAGATCAACCGCGCCTCTGCCAAGACCCAGGCGGCGCTTCTTGAGGCCATGGAGGAGCGACAGGTCACGGTAGATGGCAACACCTACCAACTGTCCGAGCCCTTCATGGTCTTGGCGACCCAAAACCCCATCGAGCAATACGGCACCTATCCGTTGCCCGAGGCGCAACTTGACCGCTTTATCGTCAAGCTTTCCATGGGCTACCCCCTCATGGACCAAGAGGTCGACGTGGTTCTCAAAAGCCAAGCCGCCAAGAAAAGGATTCACAGCGTCGCGTCGAGGGAGACCGTTTTGGGCGTCCAATCACTGGTGGGCGAGATATATGTCTCCCGCTCCGTTGCGCGTTACGCGGTCCAAATCGTCAACTTCACCCGTACCGTCAAGGAGTGCAGTTGCGGCGCGAGCCCCCGCGGCTCTTTGGCGCTCATTGCGTTGTCCCAAGCAAATGCGCTCATGCGCGGACGAACCTACGTCGTGCCCGATGACATCAAATACCTCGCTCCTTTCGTCTTGCCCCACCGTCTCATGCTCACCCACGAGGCCAAGGTCAACGGGCGCGATGCCCGCAGCGTCATCGAATCGATCCTCGATTCTATTGCCGTTCCGAGTGTTTCTCCGGACGAGTTGCGCGGTGTCGCCGACGAGGACGTCGTCGTAAGGGAGGCGCGCTAGGAACCCAAAGGGGCGATGGGGAAGATGCGGGACATAAAGCAGTCGTTGTGTGACAAAAGCCTGCCATCGGCCATGGATTGTAAATGCGTTTACGGCAAAAAACCTCGGTTAAGGCAAATTGGTTCATGCAAATTTATACTTATATTCCTATAATATCGGTCCGAGTCTAGTTGTGAACGGGCATATCTTTACTTTTAGCAAATAAGGAGCTGTGATGAGCGTCGCAAAACATACGTGTAATCTTCTCTTATCTGGTGTGATGGCGTTTTCTATGGTACCCTCTGTCGCCCTTGCCACACCCTCCTCCCAAGGCGACGACGAGTCGATCTTGAGCGAGGAGGAAGCCCTTGATGACGAGTCGATCTTGAGCGAGGAGCAAGCCCTTGATGCCGAGTCCTATGTCACGGCAACCGATCGCTTTGCATCCTCCGAAAACGCAATCGTCTTTTGCGCAAATGGTTGGTCGCTCACCTATACGGTCGATGAGACCGGAGCTGCCATTACCGGCGTCACGCAAAACGGAACCGGTGAGCTTGTCATTCCCGACACAATCGATGGCGCTACCGTCTACGCGGTCGGCAAGAAGGCTTTTTTCAACAACTCCGGCATCGGCAAGGTCGTTCTTCCTTCTGGGCTGACCTACCTTGCTCCGCAAGCGTTCCAAAACTCCACCGTCTCCGAGGTCAATATTCCTGCCGGTGTGGAGAACGTCCCCTTTTATGCGTTTCGTAGCTGCACAAACCTGAAATCCGTCAACTTCGAGGGCGAGACGATTCAATTCCTCGGATGGGGAGCATTTCAAGGTTGCTCTGCTTTGGAATCCATCGACATTCCGCTGCTTACGGCTTATCCCACCAGGGAATACGCTCAAAGCGAGGGCCTGGAGAAGGTCTATAACGCTAATGCGTGTATCAACATGTACTGCTTCGACGGTTGCTCGAGCTTGAAGGAGATCGTTTGCGAGGGTCCCGTTGTCCAAGATCCTAAGAGCTATTTTGCTGGTACGAGTTGTTTGAGCAATGCCTACTCTGGCATGAAGATCGTCTGCAAGTGTGCGACTGTCAGCATTCCCTCCGGCACCGGCGGTGCCTCGTATGTCCTTGTCAAGGATTTCTACTACACCGTCGACTTCTATGGCAACGAGGATGACGCTGCCAAGCTCAACGATTGCCTCGGGTCCGTTACCTATAAGGCCATCGAGCGCTCTACAAACTCCAACAACAACCTCGTGAGCAACTACGTGACCCGCACCGTGCCGATCATGTATAACAAGGAGGACGCGACCCATCTTTACTCCGGGAGCCTCAACGAGCAAGCGCCCGCGGCTCCTCAAGGCAAGGTGTGGGGTATTGCAGACCATACTCTCGCCAGCGCATATGACTATTTCAGCGGCTCTGCCCAGGCGATAGCCGTAGATCCGGAGGACCTTGACTATGGTTGGGTCAGCTCCCCGAGCATCCAAAAGTACTACGAGGGAACCCTTCCCACCACGTCGATGGGCATGGGGTCCTCCACGTATCCGACGTTGCAGGTCCAAGCGGATGGTTCCATTCCCGAACTTGACCAAATCGTAGCGTGTGCCGCAGACGGGTCCGCCCTTGACTCCTCTGCTTTCACATTGGAGTGGCAAAAGGGCTACACCACGATACGAGACGGCTATCGCGGCACGATGTCTTATGAGACTACGTACCAAACCTGCACGATCGACGATGTCTCCTCGGCTGGATATTACATGGTGCGCGCGGTCGGAACCGGTGAGTATGCTGACACCGCTACGACGTGGCAGACGTTCTATCTGGAAAAACCTTGCCCGGACACCACGCAGTATTTGCGTGACAGCGTATCCGAGTACATCGGCAACACGGTATATGCCGCAGCGGCGTTGATGGAGAAAACGCCTGCCTTCAACGTCGTTTTGCCTTCTAACGATTGGCGCAACCAATTGTTGGGCGCAGGTTTTGCTGGCGCTGGAAGCGGTTTGATGATGTATGACTGCCAAGATGACTATAACTCCAAGATGATGGAGGGTTGCATGCTCACCAAGAGCAAGCGCTATATCATCTTGGGGACCCAACAACAGGTTCCCCAATCTGCGGTCGCAACCGACGAGAGGTATCTCGCGGATTACGTCGCCGAGCGTGCTGGCGAGAACGGCACACGTTATGGCAAGGACTCCACAACCGCCCAAGAGCTCTCACATGCGGCCATAAGCAAGTTCAAGGCAAAGAACTGGTCTGCCGCTTGGGGCACTACCGCAATCGTGGCAAGTTCCACCAAGGAGCTTATCACGGAGTCGGCGGCACAACTGGCCTATGCGAATGCGTCGCGGGTGTTCTTCTTACAAGATGACGGGACGTTGGACGCGAGCGACCTTGAGATGCTCAAGGCGGATGGCATCACCGATATCATGCTTATCGGTGACACCTCTTGTGTCTCCTCAGCCGTCGAGCAACAGATCGTCTCGAACACCGGCAAGACCCCAGCCCGCGTCCTTGAGGGCGATAACGCGACACAGGCTTCCATTGAGCTTGCCCGCGACCTTGTGAATGCGGGCTCTAACACCTACGGCACCATAGTGGTGGTCGACGCCACCAACCCCGTGAATGTCTCTGCGGGTGCGTTATATGCCGCTGTGTCCCACGGCGTTTTGATCACCTGCAGCACCAGTGCGGATGCTAAGGCGATCGAGGACGAGTTTGTTGACCTGATTGCCAAGCACGGGTTGGCGGAAACCTCCACCTTGGCGGTGGTCGGCGCCTTTGATTATTTGGAGGGCGCCGCGGATGCGTACTTTAAGTCAGCCTGGGTCGAGCCGGTTTCCACCGAGATCACCGTTGGCGATACCTTCGAGAACGCAGGTTACCTCTTCAAGATCACGGATGCGTCGACTGCGCAGCTTGTCGGTTTGACGGGTGGGGCGATTTTGTCTCAAGCTCCGCGTTCGGTCACGTATGGTGGGACCACCTACACCGTCAGCGGGGTCGCGCTCGACCTCACCAACGCATCCTTTTCCACGATTGCAACCCAAACTGCCACCGGTCAGGCACTTACCCCGGAGGTCGTGGTGACCTATGCGGGACAAACACTCACCGAGGGCAAGGACTATACGGTTTCCTACGCTGACAACGTGGAACCCGGCACGGCAACCGTCACGATCACGGGAGTTGGCACCTACTTCGGGACGTTGGAGACGACGTTTATCATCGAGGAGGCCCAATCCAGCGACCCGGTCGAGGCGTTTGCCCAGCGCCTGTACAGAAACATCCTCGGTCGCAGCGCCGATGCCGAAGGTCTTGCTGCCCAGGTGAGCGCTTTGCGAAGCGGCGTCGCTCCCGCCGAGATCGCGTACAACTACTTCAACTCTGCCGAGTATTTCTCCAAGGGCGAGACGGCAGAGCAAACGGTCGAGCGCGTGTATCAGGTCATGTTTGGCCGTGCCTCCGACAAGGATGGCAAGGCGTTTTGGGCTGGGAAGATGAACGACGGCATGTCGGTTCGCGCTGTTATCGCGGGATTTAGCCAAGCCCAGGAGTACAAGGACTACTTCAGCAAGATCGGCCTTAACAACGACGAGATCCCGGTCTACAGCGGTTTTGCCGACAAGGTTTGGAATGACGATGGTAGAGAGATCTACTCCGGTGGTAACGATCGCGACCTGAACCAGGGTGCCACTGCTTTCGCGAAGCGCATGTACACCGAGGTCCTCGGCCGAGATGCGGAGGTCGAAGGCCTCAACGTCCAAGCCGGGGCGATTGTCAACGGGACGGCGTGCTACCAGATTGCCTTGAACTTCTTCGACAGCCAAGAGTTCTCGAACAAGAAATATAACAACACAAAGATCGTGACGGTCGCATATCAGGCGATTCTCGGACGTACCGGGTCCTCTTCCGAGGTGAGTGCATGGGCGACGCGCATGCAGGATACCCACATGAGCGTAGATGAGCTTGTGTACGGATTTTGCCAATCAGACGAGTTTGAGGCAATTTGCCAAGGCTATGGCCTTACCAGCGGCGCACGATAGAACACGACACGATAGAACACGAAGGGAACCATTGTTTTGAGCACTACCGAGGTGGACGAGAAGCCAAAGAGTAACGGGAGGCCGAAACGCATCGTCGCCCTTGTGGTCGCAGCGATCCTTGTCATAGTGGCCGCAGCCATAACGTGGGCCTTTGCCATCGGGGCCATCGCCCCTGTCGGCGCGGCGGCGCGCTACGGCGTGTTCAAGTACGTCCAAGAGCAAGACGTCACCGACTACATAGAGACATATAAGACCCAGATGGGGTATGGCGAGGCGTCCGACGACGAGTGGGCGCAATTCCTCGCGGCATATAACTTGACGCCAGAAAGGTTGCGCCTGACCACGGTAAACGAGCTTCTTACCGAGGCCGCCATCCAAGAGAGGTGCGATGCCTTGGGAATCACGGTATCGGAAGAGGAGATCGATGCGTCGGTTGACACCTTGAAGCAATCGCTCGCGTT
The DNA here is from genome assembly GCA_963643505.1 of Eggerthellaceae bacterium. GTDB lineage: Bacteria > Actinomycetota > Coriobacteriia > Coriobacteriales > Eggerthellaceae > CAVEFW01. The sequence continues at coordinate 22,045 of CAVIKF010000016.1, read as the reverse complement.
CAACGACGACGCCATCTTCCAACAGACGTTGGAGCAATACGGCCAAACGTTGGCGGGTCTGCGAGAGAGCTATCGCAAGCAATTGTTGCAGACAAAGCTTTGCGCCCAGGAAGTGGCCACCCCTGAGCCGTTAGATGACGAGGTACGCGACTACATCACGAGCGTCGCGCAAAGCCACATGAGCGACGAGGAGCAACAAACGGGCACCCCGGATTATTCCATAGACTGGGAGATCAAGGAGTCCTATTGCTTTGCTATGAACGTCTCCGGTTCGGAGCCGTCTCTTCAGGATATGAACCAGGTTGAGGCGATTCGCCAACAATTCATGGCCTCTGAAATGACCTACCAATCCTTCAAAGGCATACTTGAGCTGTATTGCAACGACGAGGATGTAAAGAGCAACAACGGTTCCATGGGTTGGAGCGTCGATACGAGCTCGTACTCCGAGGCCTATACCAAAGAGCTCAACAGCACCGCCACAGGTGGCCTCTCCAACGTGTTCAACGACAACGGGATGGTGTGCTTTATCTGGGTTGACCAGTCCTTCACCTTGCCGCGAACCGACGAGAGCCTCGGCAACCTCGACCTCTCCTCGATGCCCTCGTCCCTTCACCGGTATTTCAGCGATTGCGTGGGCTACAGCCTTTGGAAGACCGCTTCCAGCGAGTACCTTTCCGATCTTGTGAAGGGGTATGACGTCTTGTTGTACCCCATGCCCAGCGATGTTCCCTACAACACCGATATGTCCAAATATTTGGTCACAAGCTCAAACACCACAAACACCGCGAACGCTGAGAGCTCAGGGAGCACCACAAACACCGCGACCACCACGAGCGGGTGACTTTGGGAGCTCAAGCACCGCGAGCACGGCGAACATCGCAAACGCCGCAAATGGGTGACGGGCTCTCCGCCAATTTGGAAAACGTATCGGCAAGGTATTGCCTTGTCAGTCGATAGGATTAAGGATTTCGAAACGGTATGAAACTAGAGATGCATGATGCACATTGCGGCTACGAGTCCGGCAAGGCCGTGCAGCGCTATGTGAACTTCTCAGTAGAAAGCGGGGAGGTCTGTTGCGTACTCGGCCCTAACGGGTGCGGAAAGTCCACGGTGTTCAAGTCCCTTTTGGGCTTGTTGCCCCTGCAAAGCGGTAAGGTGACGGTCGATGGTGAGGATATCGCCTCGTGGAGCCCGAGCCGGCTTGCCGACACCATGGCGTACGTGAGCCAAAACCACAAACCGCCCTTCCCGTACCAGGTCAAGGACGTGGTGTTGCTCGGCCGTATCAACAAGGTCGGCTTCCTTGGCCAACCGACGGCCAACGATTACCACATTGTGGAGAACGCCATCATGGATATGGGCATCTACCACCTGCGCGACAAGGTCTATACCGATATTTCCGGCGGCGAGTTGCAACTGGTCATGATAGCCCGCGCTTTGGCCCAACAACCGAAGATCTTGATCCTCGACGAGCCAACCGCGGCATTGGATTACGGCAACGTCGTACGCGTCATCGACAAAGTCAGGTCTTTGGCAGAAAAAGGATATGCCGTCGTCATGACCACCCACAGCCCCGATCATGCCTTCATGTGCAACTCCAATGTGGTTTTGTTGCAAAAGGACAACCCGATGAAGTTCGGCCGCGCTGTGGACATCATCACCGAGAAAAACATGAAGCAGGCTTACGGCGTGAATGTGAAGATCGTCGAGTTCGTAAACACCAAGGGCGAGATCATGCGCATGTGCTCTCCCGTTTTCTAACCACCACCCATCGAAGCGAAAGGCTAGCTATGTTGGAACAAACAACTGTGGACGCGGCACAGGCCGGTATCCAAAAAATCGTAGACAACGTCTCCACCGTCATCATCGGCAAGGAGGAGGTCGTGAGCATGGTCGTGCTCGCACTCATCGCCAAGGGCCATGTGTTGTTGGAGGACCTTCCTGGAACGGGTAAGACGACCTTGGCGTCCACCTTGGCCCGCTCCATCGATTGCGACTTCAAGCGTATCCAGTTCACCCCCGACGTCATGCCTTCGGACGTGTCCGGCTTTTCCGTGTACAACCAAAAGACGTTGAACTTCGAGTTCCGCCCCGGCGGCGTGTTTTCCAACCTTGTGCTCGCTGACGAGATCAACCGCGCTTCGGCGAAGACCCAGTCCGCCCTCCTTGAGGCCATGGAGGAGCGCCAGGTGACCGTCGACTCCCACACCTACCAAATGGAGGAGCCCTTCATGGTCTTGGCGACCCAAAACCCTATCGAGCAGTTCGGTACCTATCCGTTACCCGAGGCGCAAATCGACCGATTCCTGGTCAAGCTTTCCATGGGCTATCCCGCCTTTGAACAGGAGGTAAACGTTCTCGAGCTCGGCAACACCGCGAAACAGGCCTTGCACTATGTCGTTACCAAGGAAGACGTCTTGGCTTTGCGCGGCATCGCTGAGCAGGTGTATATCTCCAAGATGGTGTTCCGCTACATCGTCGAGATCGTCACTTCCACGCGCGACAACCCCGAGCTGCAGATCGGCTCCTCCCCGCGTGGCGGTATCGCGCTTGTGTCCTTGGCCCGCGCCTACGCCTTGTTGCAGGGTCGCAACTACGTGCTTCCCGACGACGTGAAGTATCTGGCTCCGTTCACGCTTTGCCATCGCGTCTCCTTGAGCCATGAGGCAAAGGTCCTTGGCCGAACCGAGCAGGACGTCATCGCAAGCATCCTTGCGGGTATCGCCGTTCCCTATGCCGACGAAGATGAGTTGAAGGGCCATAAGTAATGCGCTTCCAACAACAAGAGGTACGAACATCTAAGAGCAGGTCTCGCCTTGCGCGGCGTATCGCCATTGCGACGTTGAGTGCCGCCCTGGTCTTGTTCATGGCGTCTGCGACGGGTTGTCGTGACTCCGACGCCTTGAAGGACATCATTTACGACCAAAGCTCGGATCTCATCGATTACGACAACCCCAACAAGTACTACATCAACGACTCGACCTCGGATATCGACAGCGACAAGGTGTCCTCTATGGAGGTCAGCGACGAGCAGCCCGACACCGACCAGGTGCAAAATCTGGTGGTGTACAGCTCCACGCCTAACACCAACGGCTACATCGCCAAGAAATCCGAGTTCTCGAGCACCCCTGACTTCTATGGCATAGAGGCCAGCGAGTCGGTGTTCTTCTATCAATCGGACAGCGTTGATGCATTCCATCATGCTATCACCCCTGCCGAGGAGGAGGAGCAGCCCCAGCCTGACGAGGAATCCCAACCCGAACAACAACAGGGAACGGTGTCTAACGATGCGAGCGAGCTCGGCGGTACGACGATCAACGATCCGACGCCTGATGAGGGTGGCGCGGGCAAGGGCGAGGAGGACCCCATCGAGGATGACGGCACCGGAGGCGCCACCTCCTCCCAAGGTGTTGGCAACGACAAGGACTTTACTATCGCCTTCGATATCATCGACCTTGATGCCGACGTCCCCCGCGTCAACAGCGTGGCGGCATACGGCCAATACGCCATCATCGTCCAGATGATCGGCGGTTCGGGCGCCTTGGCAGCCACAGACTCCGTGACGTTGGAGAATTTGAACGCTGCCGGTGTGGATAACTCCGCCGTTGCCGGTTGGTCGGACAGCGGCAGCCCTGACGGTATCGACGCTGACGCGATTGTCGCTTCCGGGGCGAAATACATCATCACGACCGACGCGGCCGCGTACACCCGTCAACTCAACGACTACGCCATGAAGAAGCTCAACGACGCAGGTGTTCAATTCATCACCTTGGCCTCCCTGAATACGTCCACAAACATCTTGAAGGACGTGGACACCGTGGGTGAGATGTTGCAGGGCAGCGAAGTCGCGGCATATGGCAATGACGCCCTTGCGCGTGCCGAGAAGTACGAGAATATGCACGACGAGGTTATATCCGGGGCAAACAACGGCCTTGCCCAAGATATCGCCAACGATGTCAGCCGCGTGTTGCAATACAACGGTACCTCCTCGCTCGGTTTCAGTACCAACCCCGTTCTCTACACGGTGCTTATCGATGACTACGATCCCGGTGCGATCCATACGGGGACGAGCTTTGCCTCAGGTCTTGCATACGCAAGCGCAGGATGTGCCACCACGCCGGTGAGCTACTATATCCAAGCGGGCGGCGCCATCAACAACGCGGCGGCGCTCACCACCGAAGCCGCCGACGGCGAGATCCCGGTGCTCCAGTTTGCGACTTCCCAGATCTCCCCGACGTCATCGTCATGGGCGTACAGCAAGGCGGTCAAATTGCTCAGCGCGAACGCCTTGGCCAACATGGCGCATCCCCTGCTCGATTCCGGCACAATGAACGGCGCTGCAGGGGAGAACGCCTTGGGCCTTGCCGCGGGACTGGGCACTACCGCCATGCCTGCGGTCATCGTGACCAGCGAGAGCATCAAGGAGGAGATTCTGGACAACAGTGCTCTTGATAACGGCATGTACCATCCCTTTGGGTATGTCACTTCCGGCTCGGGCATCGGTACCGCTGGCGCCCTAATGGCGGGTTCTACCCCGATATGGAGTTGCATCGGTGCCAACGAGGGAGGACTGCCGAGTGCCGCGAGCCCGAACAATCCCCTTGGCAGCTCCCTGTCCTCTGCTAACGTCTTGGTCATGCCGAGCGGTGAGTTTTGCGATTGGACCGAGGGAAGTGTTGAGTCCTTCCTCGTCTCCGGTTGGGTAAGCGCCGAGCTCAAGGGTTCGGGCTTCGACTGGATGGGCTACGTTTCCGAGTTCTATTCCTACTTCTACGGTATCAACGTGTCCGAGTCTGACCTGTTCAACTAGGGGGTGACCATGGCCAAATTGAAAATACAAACCGGTGGGGGCACCATGGTTCCCGGTGCGGACACGGCCGAGAAACAAAAGCAAGAGCAGGATGCCAAGGCCGAGTACCAAGCGAACCTGCTTTACAAGGAGGCCGACAAGGTTCAAGACGCTGGACCTGACTACACCTATAGCAAGATCCGCTTCCACAAGTCGGAAGAGGTGAACATCTACGCGGCTGAGCAAGATGCCCGTTATGGTCTCGACCCCCGCATAAAGAAGCTTGTCGTCATCGGTGTCGTCTTGTTTGTCGTGTTCGTGTTGGCGTGCATCTTGCCCACGCAGGTGTTCAGCCGCCCGGCTCCCCAGCGCGCCATCGGCCTGCTTGCCTCTGAGCTTGCCGCCCAATTCCAAGGGTTCATCGGTTTTTTCACGAACACGGACACCATGTACGGCTCCTACATCCTGACGATTTTCGTGACGTTGTTGGCAGGTGCCGCCATGGGCTTGTCCGGCGGGATCTTTCAAGGCTCGCTTAAAAACGCCCTTGCGTCCCCTTCTACGTTAGGCGTCACTAGCGGCGGTACTATCGGTGCCATCATCTACGCGGTGTTTGTCTATCCCAATCTGCCCTCTAACACCTTCAACGGTTCCTACTCGGAGCTGTTGAGCTTATATGACTCGATGTCTCCGTTGCAGGTCTTCATGAGCAGTTTCGGTGGTTTTATCTCCTCCTTTTTGGGATGCGCGATCATCGTGTTTTTGATCATGCTTATCGCGACTATCGCCGGTAGGGGGAAGGTGAACAACGTCGCCCTCATCGTCGCTGGTCAGGTGTTTACCACCTTGATCGCTTTAATCGTCAATTGGATCCGTATGTTTCTTAACTCCCATGGCGACACGGATATGGCGACGTATCTGGCGCAGACCTCTACCATGACCTTTACCGGCGCCTATACGGTTTCAAGTGTGGCGGTGTTTGCGATACCGCTTCTTGCCTGCATGATTTTTTGCTTTTTCATGGCGCGCAAGCTGAGCTTGCTGGCGTTCAACGAAGAGGAAGCCCGCTCCATGGGTATCTCGACCACCCGCACCCGCAACATCATGGTTGCCGTATGCACGATCATGACCGCGTTGGTCGTCTCCTTTTGCGGTCCGTTGAACTTCGTCGGATTTATGGTGCCGCATATCGCACGTAAGTTGATAGGCCCCGATTTTCGCTATTTGCTACCCGCCTGCGCCCTTATCGGCGGCTTGATGGTGACCGCGGTCTTCTACGTGACCCAATTGGGCATTCCCTACATTGTGAGCGGCAGTACCGGTGTCATCACGGGCATCATCGGTTGCGTGTCTTTCTTGGTAATCGCGCTTCGTGGAAGGGGGTCCTCCGGTGGCCAGTGGCTTTAGAAAGAAGCGAGGAAACGACGAGTACGTTTTCGTCGACGGTCGTGCCCTGCGTGCCGACGAGGTGGTACGCATCGACTTGCGTGACACCATGGTTCCCGGCCAAGAGCAAGCTTCCCCGGTACCGGGAGCATCCAAGGCCCAGGTGGCGGACGTTTTGGGCGCCAAGCCTCAATCCTCGTCTCCTGCGGATGTTGCCAAGAAGGGCACCATGTCCCGTGCGTTCAATAAGATGCAAAGCGAAGACGCTTTTGCCTTGACGGATGAGGCGGAAAGCGGTTCGGTCAGCATCGCCCGCGCAGAACATCTGATGATGGAAGACCGTCACAAGATGCGCGTGAAGTACGGCATATTCGGTGGCGCCTTGGCCGCGCTCGTCATCTTCTCGCTTTGCTTCAGCTCGACCCATGTGGGGACGTTCTATTCGCCCTTGCAAGTCCTGCAAAGCATCGGTGCGTGGTTCAGCCTTACCTTCACAAGCATCTTCCACAACGCTGACTACGTCTCGGCGTATCGCGACGTGGTAGCAAGCTTGCCGTGCTATGCGGATTGCATGCTCCAAGTGTGGTTGGTGTTCAAGTACTGTGCCTGTGGCGCGTTGCTTGCCCTGTCTGGCATGTTGTACCAAAACACGTTCCGCAACCCCATCGCCGCCCCGAGCATGCTTGGCGTTTCAAACGGCATCAACTTCGCATTGCTCATCTTGGTCTTGCAGTATGGCTATACGGCGGCCCAGTATGTCGATCGGTACTACCTCTACTCCATCGTCGGTGGCATCGCTGTGCTTTTGTTGGTCATGGCGGGCGGCAAGTGGATCAGCGGCCGTGGCCGCTTCAACGTGGTGAACATGATCCTCATGGGCACCATCATCAGCCAGTTGTTGGGCATCCTCATCCAATATGCGCAAGCGGTGCTTATGGACGATTCGACGTGGCAGGCCTACTACTACCTCCAAAACGCGACCGCCTCCACGGGTGTGTGGTCGTATGCAACCCTGATCGGCGGCGGTCTTGTCGCGTTGATCCCGGTGGTCTTGTTCCGCTTCAAGCTGAACCTGATCTCCTTCGATGATGCCGAGGCCCATCTTTTAGGCGTCAATCCCAACAAGTTGCGCCTCATCTCCTTGGGATGCGGTTCGATCATGATCTTGGTCGCCCAACTTAATGCCGGGCAGGTGGCCATGGCTTCCCTGATCGTCCCCTTCATCGTGCGTGCGGTGTTTGGCAGCGAGTTCCGAAAGCAGCTTTTGGGCAATATCTTGACCGGCGCGCTTATTCTTCTCGCGTGCGGGGTTATCGGTACGTTTATCACCTACGACGGAATGTCTATCGGCATGTCCACGGTTGTCTCCGTTGTCGCCATCCCCCTGTTTGTTTGGATCTTGGCGATTCGCCAAAGGAGTTGGGAATAACCAATGGTTCGTTTCAAGAAAAAGAAGGAGGCCCCAACCTCCGACACCACGCGTGGAGCTTGGAGAAACGTCGTGGCCCGCGTGGTTTTGGTCGTGGTGGCCCTTGCTGTGTGCTCATTGCTCCCTATCTTTGTGAACAACGTCATCGGCTATCTGCCCTTGTTGGCGCTGGTGTTGATGTTGGTGGTCTCCTTTGCCTACCTGCAGATCATCAAGAGGGGTTTCTCTTTTAGCGAGGACTCCCTTGCCCCAACTTGTGAGCGCGGAAGCGATATCGACTTTGTGCTCATGTTCAACAACGCCTCACCTTTGCCGTTGATGAGGCTTGATGCCCACATTTACATCTCCGATCTGTTTGATGATGTCGATACGGTGACTCCGGTGCCCATGACCTTGATGCCCCGCGAGAACCACGAGTTTCGCTTTCAAGCGCGTTTCGACCATATCGGAACGTACGCGGCAGGCGTGCAAAAGATCGTGATCAACGACTTGCTCGGCCTGTTCACCTACACGATCGTCAACGAGAAGCGTCACAGGGTGGATGTCTTGCCGCGACTTTTCGACACGGACAAGGTGGTGCTGTCCAGCGAGGTCTCATCTGAGAGCCAAAAACCCAAACAGGCGCTGACCGTTGACGACATGGACTACGCGGGTGTGCGCGAGTACACATGGGGCGATCCGATCAAGACCATCCATTGGAAGTTGTCGGCTCAAAATCCGAGCGGGGAGTACCTCACGAGATTGTTCGAGACTTTCAACAACCCCGGCATCGCCATCATCTTGGACACATCGTCGCCTGACTATGACAAGGAGTCTTTGATGTGCGTGTTTGACGGAATCGTGGAATCCGGCTTGTCGGTGAACCAGTACGCAATCTCCCGTGGTATCGATTCTGTGTTGGAGTTCAGCGACAAGTATGGCAGCCAGTCCAAGTTGCGCCTTTTGAACGCGAAGGATTTCTCCGAACTCACGAACGTTCTGCCTCGCATCAAGCCCGGCGACGGAAGCGAGGCGATAGAGATCTTGCGTCGCGAGGGTGGCCAATTGCACGGGCAGGACAACATCGCTTTCTGTACGAGCCAGGTCAACGAAGAGGTGGTGTCGTTGCTCATCTCCTTGAAGTTACGCAAGCGCAATCCCGTGTTGTTGCTTACTGTACCGCCCTCTATGGACAGCCAACAGGTAAAGGAATTTACGAGGCCCTTGCGACGTTTGGATGAGGCCGGCATCACTCGTTTGGTGATTTCCTCCGCCGCCCAGCTTGGCACGGAATCGGAGGCCTAGAAGATGAACAGCTCTTATAACAGCTCTTATATGAAATACGCTCTGTGGGATTTCCTGCTTGTGGCCGTCGCGGCGTGCGCGCTGACCTACAGCCTGCTTGACGGGTTCTATGTCGACGAGGGGTTGCAATATGGTCCCATCCCTGCGGTAGGGGTGATCGTTTGCCTGGCTGTCCTTTATGTGGTGGCGGCAGACAAAAGGCGCATGCTTATCGGTGGCATCGCGTATGCCGCCGTTCTCATCGTCGTTTGGCTGGCCAGTATCGCTATGACGCCGGGCGGGCAGATCTTTGTCGACAACCAGGAAAACTACCTCATCTTTGCCATGGTGATCACGCTGACGGCGACCGTGAGCTTCCTCGTCACGCGAAACCTTGTGGGTGCCGCGTTGTTTTTCATCGTCGGTGCGTTCCTTTCAGGCTTCATCGAGCTGTTCTACCAACGCCAGGAAGTGTTGTGTGTCTTTTTGTTCGTTTTTGCCACTTTAGCCCTGTTGGTTTATAAGAACTACCAAAGGGCGATGCTTGGTGCGACGAGCTTGAGCAAGGTCACGTTCTTGCCAGGTATAGGCGTTGCCTTTGCTTCCACCTTTGTCGCGGTCTTGTTGGGCGCGGGCCTTTGGTTTGGCGTCATCGCCCCGCTCAATCCCCAAGCGGCACAGATCAAACTCATCACGGAGTACCGTGCCCTTGAGACGTTGCAGGTCCACGGCACCTCTATGGATTACCAGCGGCCTTTGACAGACATGACCAGTGACCAGACCAACGATGATTCCCGAACGACCGACGACATCATCGAGTCGCAAACCGGCACCCGTTGGCCCGCGACCGGCGATACTGAGCAAGACCCCAACGACGGCGAGCAAAACAACGCCTTCATGGGTCTGAACCTGGATTCCATCGTGGATGCGTTTAACACGCAAGGCAACCCTGCTGCGTGGTTGATCTTGATCTTGTCCCTGCTCGCCGTCGCCCTTGTCGTGGGCTACTTCCTTATGCGGCGCGCTAACCGCAAAAAGCGGCTCGAGAAGTTTGCCGCATTGGGTCCCAACGAGGAATTCAAGGCCGTGTTTCTCTTCTTGCTTGAGAAGCTCAGGCGGATTGGAATATCGGTTCCGGCCGGCCAGACGATGTTGGAATTTGGAACCTCCAGCGAGAATGCGGTATATCGTTTCGATGCTGAGTCCGGAGTTTCTCTGAAGTCGCTTGCGATATGTTACTCCGAGACCGCTTACGGTAAAAAGCCGGTCGAAGAGGGGGACGTGTTGGCCATCGAGGCGTACTACAACGCTTTTTGGAAGGCATGCCGAAAGCAGCTCGGCAACGTCAAGTACTTCTTCAAGGCGTTTGTTCTTGGCTGATTGTCTCGCTTCCCAAATCGTGAGACCCAATTTACGTTTTTGCAGGTGGGGGGGAAGTTTGAGACAGTGGAACGAAAGGGCCTCTCGGTTGATTTCTCATTATGTTTGAGAAAAAACATATGCGAATGAGAATATTGCGGTGCTAGAATACTGCGGGTAATGGACTATACCTGACCATTGCTAACTCCAAAGGTAATGAGTGGGGTTCCCGATAGCCAGGATGGTCGTTGATGCGACTCGTGAAAGGAGATCGTGCATGAGAAAATGGAGGAAGGCCATCACAGCTGTTGGCCTAACTGCAGCTCTTACTGCTACCGGGGTGGGAACGGCATTTGCATCCGGTACCACTACGGTTGGAGGAGACGGTGCTAATTGGACCGTTCCGACCACGCCGCTTACCAATACTGTTTGGAAGGACGCTGACGGTAACCTTGTCGCTGCGAACACTGAGGGCGCGACGCAATACAAGGTGTTGACCACGTGGGCTGAGGCTTGGTCCACCTCCGGCCCGGACTACCTTGGAATCTCTAACTCTGCGTACTTCGGTAACGGCGGTAACGGCAATCCGACTGTCCGTACGTATGACGCTGCTGTGAAGAACAGCACCGTTGGCGTTTGGGCCACTTCCGCCAACGAGAGTGCCAACGCATACAACTGGAACACGTTCTACAACCTGTATGCAGCCAACGCTGGTCTGGATTCTTCCCAGTACAGCGATTGGGAATCCGTTTCAACCACGACCAACGGTGGTTCAGACTGGGATTCCAACTCTGGCGTGTGGTGCGGCTTCAAGTATCGCCCGGATGTCGTTTGGCTTAACAACAACCTGAACGCCTCCGCCGCCGCGACCTACATTTCCCAGATCAATAATGGTCAGTATTCCGCGGCTGCGACGAAGGGCACCGACAAGGTTTATGCACCCGAAGCCAAAGAGGATGGGACCTATGATTCTACGTTCGCCCAATACGGTGACGCGACGTACAGCCCCGAGCTGATTCAGCCCAACAACAACAGTCCGTACTCTTTCGTTGGTTCTGCATACACGTTGGCTGAGGCCGCCGAGAAGGTCATCGCCGCCACTGCTGACAACCCGGGCGTTGGTGACGAGGCTGTGACGTGGAAGAACGCGAACATGCTTCCCCGTTCCAACCGTTACTCCGAGACTCCCACTGAGTGCGCTTTGAACATCGAGGAGCTTTCCAAGGGCTCTGTGTACTATACGTTGTCCCAGATCAGCGCAAATCCCGACCTCAAGAAGAAGGTCGCCTACGTTGCGTATCCGTACAACTACTCTTCCACCGATCGTCGCACCGGTACGACCACGACCTACACCAATGAGGACCAGGTCATCGTTGCTGTGTACGATTACACCGAGAACATCGGCTCTGGTCCTATGGACGGCCGTGCAAGCTGGACCCCGTTGGTCGTTGACCAGCTGCAAACCAACGACGTCTACGCACAGAAGCAGGGTGGCGGCGCTGTCGCAAGCACTGAAAACTCCACCACCACCTATACGCTGTACTATGCGACCGCAGACGACCTTGCAGGTTGCGACGTTGTCTACAGCCCGCAAAACAGCCTGACTGCTACTCAGTGGCAGGAGTGGATCGAGAAGCATGCAACGTCTGAGACAGCAAAGGAAATGGCGGCCGATATCACCTATGCTTGCAGCTCTCCCTGCATCACCAATGGCTCCAACTTCACGATGGAGAAGTTGATCTATGGCGCATATGGTATGGACGTCATCTATCCCGAGCTGTTCCCCAACATGCAGCTCTCCACGTTCTGGTGCGACGAGATCTACCATCTGACCGACGAGAGCCTGCCCTCAGCCATGTCTTGGATCTATGCCACCGCGGCTTTGCCTGCCGGCACTGAGCTTTCCAACCTTGGCTTCAGCTATGATCGCGACAGCGTGTACAAGAAGTTCACCGAGGGCTACAACTACTATAAGAGCAATTCTGGAACGGATGCGACCATCTCTCGTGTTCTCAGCAACACTGCTCTTGACGGCACCACGGAGTTGAGCGGCAATCCGTACAGCTTCAACGGTTTCGCTCCGTCTACTACATGGACTAAAGCGGAGCTTGACCGGGTCCCTGATGCCGAAGGCGTCGAGGGCTTCGTCGACCGTCTCTACAAGAACGTCCTCGGCCGCATAGCCGACGATGCCGGCAAGGCCGTCCAGGTCGAGGGCATGAAAGCCTCCGGTGCCGCCCAGGTCACCTACAACTTCTACAACTCCGCCGAGTTCAAGGCCATGGCTGCGGGCATGAGCAACGCCGAGATCGTCGAGAACGTCTACCAGACCATGCTCAACCGCTCCGCCGACGAGGCGGGCAAGGCCATGTGGGAGGGCTACCTCGACAACGGCATGAGCGCGTGCGCCCTGGCGGCCGGCTTCGCCGAGTCCTCCGAGTTCGCAGGCGTCTGCGCCGGCTACGGCATCGGAGCCGGCTCCGCCGACTGGCTGCGCGCCAACCTGCTCGAGCCCCGCGACAAGAACCCGGGCGTCACCGCCTTCGCGTCGCGCATGTACACCGTCGTGCTCGGCCGCGCCGCCGAGGTAGACGGCCTCAACGTCCAGTGCGAGGCGCTGATCGGCGGCACTCCGTGCTACCAGATCGCCGTCAACTTCTTCGACAGCGCCGAGTACGCAAACTTCAACAAGACCGACTCCGCCTTCGTCGCCGACTGCTACAAGGCGATGATGGACCGCGAGGGCTCCGAGGCCGAGGTCGCGGCCTGGGTCGCCCGCATGGCCGACGAGGGCCTCACCCGCGTCGACGTCGTGAAGGGCTTCTGCCAGTCCGACGAGTTCGAGGCCATCTGCCAGTCCTGCGGCATGACGAGCGGCATGAGGTAGGTAATCCTCTTGTGACATGTGTGACAGGTGCCAGTCACATGATCGATGCCTGTCATGAAGCGAACTCTATTGGGGGAGGGCGTCCTTCGGGGCGCCCTCCCTTTCCTTGTGCCACGTACCATGTGTGACAGGTGCCTGGTGCCCGTCAGGTTTTTCCATGTGACAGCTGCCAGGTGCTTGTCAGGTCTTTCCGGTTTGTGACAGGCACCTGGTGCTTGTCATGTGGGTACGTACCGGAAGTCTCGCCGTGCCCGCGCGATGACGCCTGCTCTCACGGTGGTTATAGCAGTGTTATTGGTAAGAATATATGCACAAATATACATATTAAATATTGAATAATGCTGAAATTAGTATAAGAACCCGTTATAATGAACGACTGTATACTGTCCGCTATAGCTTGGAATGAGAACAGTGACTACTTCTGACGCAGCAACAATGCAAGACGATCTCCAGCTCAGCGCAGAGGATCTCGCTGCTGCGGAAAAAGCGTTCAACGCAAAGCTCGGTTGGAAAAAGACCTTAGGCCTAGTCCTGTTGTTGGTTGCCGCCTTCTGCATCTCATTTATGATGGGACGCTACTCTTTTAGCGTGCCCGATATCCTCGCTGCTATTCCTGACCATTTTCAGTATCTTTACAATATATATATACTTGGATTGAGCGAGAATGCTGCCACTTTGCTGCTCAATGATGTGAACATGGATACTGCACTGTTCAATATCCGTTTTCCCCGTATCATCATGGTGCTTCTCGTGGGTGCTGCCCTTTCGGCTGCTGGAGCAAGCTATCAAGGTATGTTCAAAAACCCACTCGTCAGCCCTGATCTTCTTGGTGCAAGTACTGGCGCAAGCTTTGGTGCGTGTCTTGCCTTGCTTCTCAATCTGAGCAACTTGTACATCCAACTCTTCGCTTTTGTTGGCGGACTTACCGCGGTCGGTCTTGTCATGTTGCTCAACAAGGCGATTCGCTCAGATGCCTTGTTGGGTCTTGTGCTTGGTGGCATCCTTGTCAGCAGCCTGTTCCAAAGTGGCAGCAGCATCATCAAGCTTGTTGCCGACGCCGATGACAAGTTGCCCTCGATCACGTTTTGGCTTATGGGCAGCTTTGCGGGAATTACCGTTTCCGATTTGCTTTTGGCGCTTTTGCCCATGGCGATCGGGTTTGTCCTCATACTTTCCCAACGATGGAAGCTCAACGTGCTTTCCTTCGGCGAGGAAGAGGCGAAAAGCCTTGGCATCAACACGGCCTCCACTCGCTTTATCGTCATTCTCGGAGCGACGCTCATCACGAGTTGCTCGGTGTCCGTTGCGGGCGTTATCGGGTGGATCGGCCTGGTCGTGCCCCATCTCGCTCGCGCAGTCGTGGGCCCCAACTACAAGGTGCTCATTCCTGCAACCATGCTTATCGGCTCAGTGTTCCTGCTTGTTGTTGACAACTTCTGCCGTTTGTTGTTCGCCGCGGAGATTCCTATCGGATTGCTTACAAGCATTCTTGGCATCCCGTTCTTCGTGTTCATCTACGCCAAGAACATGAAGGGGTGGTAGCCATGGAGCAAGCACTGCTAAGCGTCAGAGACCTCAAGGCGGGATACGATAAGAAGGAGATCGTCCACGGCGTGTCCTTAGACGTCTATCCCGGTGAGTTTGTCTGCATTATCGGCCCTAACGGCTGTGGAAAGTCTACGCTCTTGAAAAACCTCCTCGGCCTTGTCAAGCCCTTCGCGGGTGAGGTGACCATCGATGGCAAGGCGGTTCACGAGATGAACGAGCGTTGGAGGGCCCAACGTTTCGCCTACATTCCCCAAGCCCACACGCCGCCGTTCCCTTTCAAGGTGTCTGACGTGGTTATCCTTGGGCGCACTCCCTACAAGACCGGCATCTCCGCAGGTACGTCCAAAAAAGATCGCGCTATCGCGTATCGTGCGTTGCAACAACTCTCCATCGAAAACCTGGCAGACTGCGTCTACACGGAGCTGTCCGGTGGCCAACAACAGCTTGTGCTCATTGCCCGCGCGTTGGTGCAGCAACCAAAGTTGTTGGTCATGGACGAGCCGACGGCGGCGCTTGACTTCGGCAATCAACAGCTTGTCCTGTCCCGAATGCACGAGCTTTCCCGTGCGGGCCTTGCGGTCATCATGGTCACCCACGACCCCGACCATGCGTTGTTTTGCGCGGATCGCGTCGTGGTCATGGAGGATGGAATCATCATCGACGACGGGACACCTACCGAGACCATCACCACGGAGAATTTGCAACGTATCTATCACACCAACGTTCGTGTCGCTGATGTGGAGGTTGAGCAGGGGCGCTCTGTGCGCGTCTGCATCTCTCTCATGAAGGGACGCGAGGAACGTCTTGCGCAAGAGGATCAAATCGCGGGAATGGAAAAGAGTCATGAATAACAACATTTCACGCAGAGTGTTCATGAAGGCGTTTGCGGGCGGCCTGCTCGTCACATTTGCTGCGGGCGCCACCGGTTGCAGCGGCGCCAAGGAGGCTGCCGACAGTGCCATCCTTGGCGTTCGAACTGTTACCGACCATGCTGGGCGCGAGGTGGAGATACCGACGCCGTCCAATATCAAAAGCGTTTTCTTCACCAGCTCCTTAGCCCAGGTCTATATCACCTGTCTTTGTCCCGACCTGCTCGGCGGCACGGCGGCGAAGTTCGAGGAGCGCAGCTTGCCCTATCTGCCTGAAGGCATTACGAACTTGCCCTACCTTGGAACGCTGCACAACAACGGCGAGATCGACCGCGAGCAACTCTTGACCCAAAAGATTGACATCATGTTCTCGATCTCGGGTATCGAGCTGACCCAACAAAACATCTCCGAGGCGATCGAGATCCAAGACCAGACTCGTATCCCGTGTTTGTTGGTGGATGGCAGCTTCGACAAGATCCCCACAGCGTTTCGTTTTCTTGGCGACATTCTCGGTCGCGAGAGTCGCGGCGAGGAGCTTGCGAGCTTTTGTGACGAGTTCTACCAGCGTATCCACAAGATCGTCCTTACGATTCCCGAGAACGAGAAGATCGGCGTCTATTATGCCGAGGGCCCCGAGGGCTTACAAACCGAGCCTGAGAGCAGCCAACACATGCTCGGCTTTCTCGAGGGCGGCGCGAAGGATGTCGCGGTTTGCAAGGAAACCTATGGCGGCGGCATGACCGATGTGTCCCTTGAACAGATTATCAAGTGGGACCCTGAGGTCATCATCGGATGGGATGTGGACACACGCGGTGGCGCGGTGGATGACATCCGTACGAACAAGAACTGGTCCAACATCACCGCGGTGAAGAATGGCCGCGTCTATGCGATGCCCAACGAGCCTTGGGCATGGTGCGACCGCCCGCCTGGAGTCAACCGCCTCATCGGCATCCATTGGGTGGCGAATCTTTTGTATCCCCAATATTACGATGTGGACATGGTCGAGGTAACCCAAGAATTCTTCAAGGCTATGTATGAGGTGGATGTCGATCGTAAGACGGTCGAGGACATGCTCGGCAACTCATATACGAAGCGCTCGTAGGGAAGTTCTATGCGCGTGATGATAAGAACAATTGCCCAAGGCTTCTTGGCGGTTATCCTAGCCGTGATGCTTTCACTGTTTTGTGGGTTTAGCCAGGGAGTGACCAACTATCTCACCGGGTCTGTCGCATATGCGGCGGGGACCGCTGGCAACACGGGCGCCACGGGGACGGGCACAGGAACCGCGACCAATACGGGCACCGGCGGCACGGGCACCGGCACCGGCACCGGCACCGGCGGCACGGGCACCGGCTCAGGCTCAGCCACGCCCTCCCAAGATGTCTACTATGTCGATACGGTCATGGTTGAGTATGACGAGCCGGATGATTTTGGCGTGTGGCACTTCCTTGATGAGGATTGGGAAGATGCGGCCTATCGTCCCCTAACCATCTTGAAAAAGGGTGAGACCGTCCAACTCAACGGTTGGTATGAGGACAACCATGGCAACCAGGTCGAAGCGGCGGACTCCACAAGTCAGATGGGCGAGGTTCTCTTAAGCTGGTCAATCGTCGAGCAAAATCCTGACGACGCGTCGGTCGCGGGCGGCGTGGTTGCCAAGGTTGACCCGACGGGCAAGGTAACGCCTATGTCCAACGGCAGCGTCGTAGTCCGCTGCACCATCGCTGATCCGACGAAGTATCAAGGCAGCGCGCCCTATAAGGACGTCACTATCGTGTTTGATGGCCAAGACGGCGAGTATGTGAGCCAGGTCGATATCCTCGATGAGGATGGAAACGTTATCGGAGAGCGTTGGGGAGGCGTCACCGTCTTCACGGACAAGGAGTCTTATTCCCAGTTGTATGTCAAGGTCACCTGGGTAGATGCCGACGGCAATGTCGTCCGCGAGGAGAGCACGTTCAATGGAGACCGGATCAGTACGACGGTCACTTGGAACGTCGGCGGCGCTACCGAACCGTTTACCATAAACGAGGAGACGGGTCGTCTCAGGACCTCCCAATACTCTGGCAATGCGTATGTCGTTTGCAAAGCGGTTGGCGGCGTCGGCGGCGTGGAGGTGTCAGATACCGCGAACATCCAATTGGATACGGGCCAATACCACTACAACCCCAGCAACACCCTTACAATCAAGGTCGCCTACGAAGAGCGCCCTGATGAGATCATGTACGAAAAGACCTATACCTACGATGAACTCATGTCGCGCTTGACGTCATGTACCTATAACTACACGTTGATGGCGGGTAGCAGATACGGCGTCATATCTGCTGAAGGTTGGCTGTTCAAGGACCTTGTTCACCTGCTTGAGCGTGATTCCAACGCCTCTGGTGGCAGCAACGTGATCGACGACGACGATATCGCGCGTTTTTCCTTTGGCACCAACGACGGCTATGACAACCCGGTCTCATGGAGCATGCTTTTCGATGTGGATCGTTGGTACTACCCCAATTACGATCTTGGTGGAAGTAAGGCAGGGGGCGTGATCGTGCCTCCGATGTTGGCCTTTAAGTCTAACCAGACCTGGGGTGAGTCAGAAGCGAACCCCACGAAGGAATTGGACGAGAGCACGCGCTTCCGCCTTGTGTTCGGGTGTCTGTCCGACCTCACCATGAACTCCGCTTACCAAATCTACTACATCAACACGATCATGATTACGCTCGAGGGCGCCCCTACCATCGACCCCTCAGGTGGGGATGGTGACGGAAAAGGCGGTGCCGGTGGCGGCGACGGAGACTCGGGCGGCATCGGCGGAGATGATACCTCAGGAGTTGCCCAAGGCGACAACGAGGGTAAGTCCCCCGATACCACCATCGCCAACGGCGGTCAGGCATCAAGCGCCGCAGGTGACACGGGAGAGTCTCAAGCAAAACAATGGCGCATCTACCAAATGATGAGCAAGAACAAAAGCGATATTGGCGAGTGGGATTTCGACAACCCCTTGTCGCCCTTTGCGATACCCGGCGCCTTAGCGTCGTTGATTATCGGTGGAATTGCTGCATATGCCAGCTTTAGGAGGAGATTGTCATAATGGAAAACCTGTCCCTTTACATCCAGGAGATCATGCGAAACGTGGCGGCTGCGCTGCAGATCCCCGTCATGATCATATTGTTGCTCCTTATCGCCTACGCGCTGTTTTGCGTCGGCTCGGTGATTGTCGAGTACTTTACTGAGCGGCGCCATTTTCGTGTGACCATGGCGGACAGCATCAACGCCATACATGACGCCCACTACGATAAGATTGTGGACGTCATCAAGGACACCGACCTTCTCGTTCCCCAAAAAGAGGCGCTTACCACGGTCGCGAACAACATGGGTCTGCCTGATGAGGACCTTTTCGCGCTTGCCAAGAGCGAGACGTCCAAGGTCGATTCCCGTTATCGCCGTATCGTGTCCCACACCGACCTTGTGACCAAGATTGCTCCCATGATGGGCCTTATGTGCACCTTGATCCCCCTAGGACCCGGCATCGTCGCCATGGGCGAGGGCAACGTGGATATCCTTTCCAGCAGTCTGCTTGTTGCCTTTGACGGTACGGTTGCAGGCCTTGTCGGCGCCGTTGTCGCCATGTGCTGCTCGACCTTGCGCAAGCGTTGGTACAGCGAATACCTCGTCGCGGTCGAGAGCCTCATGAGCACCGTCCTCGAGAAAGCGGAGGAGGGACGCGCAGAGGGTGCGAATCTGCCGACTCTGGGTGGTGTCGCCTTGCCGTCGGGGGTCATCGAGAACCCTGCAAAGCCTTCCCCTTTCTCGCGTAAGCGTGGTGAGTAGCCATGGCGCGCAGGGACTTCAGCAGCGGTTCGTTTACCAACAACAGCTATGTCGACGCGGAAGATGCCGATCCTCGCGTCGGATTGGTGAACCTCGCTGACGTCATGTTGGTGTTTGCCTGCGGCCTCATGCTTGCCCTTGTCGCCGCATGGAACTTGGATGTGTCAAAGTTGACCGAGGTTACCAAGGAAGCCGATTACACCGAGGTCACCGATATCGAGGATTTTACAAACGTGAACGGTTCCGGTACCGGCTACAACCAACTTGGCATGGTGTATCAAGATCCTCGTACCGGCAAGATGTACATGCTTCAAGAGGATTTGTCAGGCGAAGGCTCAAGTGAGAACACGGAGGCAAAGAATGAGTAAGGTAGTAGCACTAGCAACACCCAGGACTTTGGCCGTCAAGCGTTTGATTGTGGGAGCTTCTGTCACAACAGCCATGAGTTTGGCCTTGGTGGGTGGCATTTCCACCACGGCGCTTGCGACCGAGGATGGCGGTATTGCTGCGGGGGTCAATGAGGGCGTAACGTCGGCATTGGACCTGGCGGCGCAGAACCTGGCGGCATTGGACTCGGTGGCGGGGGAGGACGTCTCCCTGCTTGCCGCGGCAGACCCCACGCCCGTCACCACCTGGTATGATGCGTCCAAGACCGAGTTTGCCATCTCCACATTGGGAGAGATGAACGGCTTGGCCCAACTTGTCAACACGGGTGTGGATACCTTTGAGGGCAAGACCATCACCTTGAGCATGACAACCTTTTCGACGGGGTGTGAGTTCACCCCGATCGGCACGGCCGACCATCCCTTCCAAGGGACTTTCCATGCAAGCGCCTCGCGCCTTTTGAGCCCGGTCATCGACTTCGGGGACTCAGCAACCGACATCGGATTGTTCGGTTATGCGGGGGAGAAGGCCACCATCGACGGCATCAACATCGTGGGTGGTGAGTTGAAAGTCACTCAAGAATCCGGTGGTGAGAAGATTCAATACGTGGGAGCCATCGCTGGTGAATGCCTCGGTATTATCACCAATTGCACGAGCAGCATGAACGTCTCGGTATCCAGTGACGTCGCATCCAAGCTCGGGACGGCAGGCACCATGTCCGAAATCGGTGGGCTGGTTGGCTATCTCGGTACCGCGATGAGCGATTGTTCCTTCTCCGGTACCCTCTCCATCGTCTCTGCCCAAGGCGTTATCAGCAACGATGCTACTAGTGAGTACATGCGCTATATTGCTGGCAACATCGGCGGCTTGGTCGGACGTTTTGGCTCCGAGACCGTGGAGGGCATCGACACTGCGCAATCCATCGAGCGTTGCACCAATGCCGGGACGTTGAACTTCGACATCACCGGCATGAGCGACAAGGACCGCTTTGGCCAGCAGACCTACTCGATCACCCGTTGTGTTGGCGGCATCGTCGGTTATTGCTCTGGTAATGTTTCGGGTTGTACCAACAAGGGCCTTATCCACACAGGTCTTGGCACCGCAGATTCTCCTGAGCGCCAACACGGCGGCAATTGTGTCGGCGGCATCGTCGGCGCCTTACGCGGCACGAGCTTGTACGAGGCAGCGTGTGCTCCCGACACCCAGGAAGTCTATGAGCCCGGCTACTATGTTTGGAAAGACTCCGAAGGCAAGACGGAACCCAGGACCATTTCGGTTACCAATTGCTATAACGAGGGTATGATCATCGGTTTGGGATCGGTGGGTGGTATCTCGGGAAGCGCGGGTTGTTGGACTGAGATCACCGGTTGTGGCAACGACGGCTACATCAAGGGTTGCCGTTGGAACAAGCCTGCACCTGCGGGCATCGTCGGCAGCACGTATGGCTCTGTTGGCGTGTGCTATAACCACGGAACCATCGAGACGATTACCCGTGCGGGATATTACGCTTCCGGCATTGCGGGATTCTTGAACACCTACAACAACGCGGCAACTCCGGATAACCTTGTTTACGACCTCCCCGAGATCTACTCTTGCTACTCCACCGGCAATGTTGTTGCTGACGAGGGATACCGTTCCGCGGCGTTGGTGGGCGAGAACAACGGCGTTGTCCACGACAACCTGTATCTTAAGGGCATAGCCTTAGGCAACACCGCCATCGATACCAGAGACGGCACGGACTACAACAACAATATGATGGAGGCCGACGAGCTCAAGTCCTCCAGCGCGGTGGGAAAGCTTAATTCCCTGTTGACCACCAGCGATTGGAGCGTGTACTTCACCGTGGGCGCAGACGGTGCGTTCCCGCAGCTCAATTGGCAAGAAAAGCTTGCCAAGACCGACATCACCACGGTCGGCGCCAAGGCAAGGTTGACGGGTAATGCGAAATATTCCGCTGCCAACGACCCGGTCCCTGAGATCTCGATATCTTTGTCCGACGGTACTGTCTTGTATCAGAACTCCGATTTCCGCGTGGTACCTGAGAAGGATGCGCGCGCGGTCACCTCGGGGTCCAAGCCCTATCAAGCGACCATCGTCGGCATGGGTCGCTATGAGGGTACGTTGTCTGAGACGGTTGCCTACGGTATCGACAAGGGCGATATTTCGTCCTGTGCCATCCAAGCTGCCGCAACCACGTTTAATTGGGAGCAGCAGACGCCGTCTTGGGTCAAGGTTATCGATGCGGCAGGCAATGTGCTTGACCCCTCAGAATATACGGTGAGCTATCCAATGACCACCGCTGATGA
>CAVIKF010000015.1:39878-41816 GCA_963643505.1 Eggerthellaceae bacterium | reverse complement strand
GCGGCCTGGGTCGCCCGCATGGCCGACGAGGGCCTCACCCGCGTCGACGTCGTGAAGGGCTTCTGCCAGTCCGACGAGTTCGAGGCCATCTGCCAGTCCTGCGGCATGACGAGCGGCATGAGGTAGGTAATCCTCTTGTGACATGTGACACCGAGTCTTGGATGCATGTCATGCTTGGATGCATGGTCTTAGGGTCCTGCCCGATTCCCCAGGGGTTTTGTCTCCTTTGACCTTGTGGTTTTCCTCGGTGTGTTTGATAATTTGAGCATTGTGCTAATTACTCCTGTTGAGATAAGGAAGCGATTATGAGTGTGATGGAGAAGTACGAGCGTTGGCTTGCTTGCGCGAAGAAGGTGAACCAGGAGGAGCTTATGGCTCTGCGCGATGATGAGCGCGCTCTTGAAGATGCGTTCTATCGTGACCTGTCGTTCGGCACCGGAGGCCTTCGCGGTATCATCGGTATCGGTTCCAATTGCATGAACGTCTACACCGTCGGCCAAGCTACCCAAGGCCTCGCAAACTATCTCAACGCGAATTTCGAGAATCCTTCCGTTGCGATTGCCCGCGACTCCCGCAACATGGGCGAGGAGTTTTGCCGGATTGCGGCTGGCGTTCTTGCGGCGAACGGTATCAAGGCAAATCTCTATCCTCGTATCGAGCCTACCCCGGCGTTGAGTTTTGCCGTACGTGATCTCAAGTGCTCGGCAGGCATCTGCATGACTGCGTCACACAATCCTTCCGCCTACAACGGTTACAAGGTCTACGGTCCTGACGGTTGCCAGATCACCACTGAGGGCGCCAAAGCTATCCAGGGCGAGATTGCCGACGTGGACATTTTCGATGACGTCAAGGTTATGGACTTTGACGAGGCTGTTGAGGTTGGCCTTGTCAGATGGATTGGTGACGACACCCTTGACCGCTTTATCGACAACGTCGCCGCCGCCTCCTTAGGTGGAGCCGAGGGTGATCTCAAGCTTGTCTACACACCGCTTCACGGTGCGGGCCTCGAATGCGTCTCTCGCATCCTTGAGCGCATTGGCGTCTTTGATGTCACCGTCGAGCCCCACCAGGCGGTTCCCGACGGTAACTTCCCGACGTGCCCTTATCCCAATCCTGAGATCCGCGAGGCACTTGAACTCGGGCTTGAGCTTGCTTCCGAGGTTCAACCCGACCTTTTGCTCGCAACCGATCCGGACACCGATCGCGTCGGTATCGCGGTCGTCAAGGACGGAGAGCCGGTCTTGTTGACGGGTAATGAGGTCGGCATCCTTCTCACCGACTATATCTGCGCTATGCGTACAGCTCGTGGGGAGGACCTCTCAGACAAGGTCGTTGTCACCACCATCGTGAGCTCCGCCATGGCTGATGCCCTGTGCTTGGATCGTGGCTTTGAGCTGCGCCGCACCCTCACCGGCTTCAAGTACATCGGCGAGCAGATCGGGATGCTTGAGGCCGCCGGCGAGGTTGAACGTTACATTTTCGGCTTCGAGGAGAGCTACGGCTACCTTGCGGGTGCGCATGTGCGCGACAAGGACGCTGTCGTCGCCAGCATGCTTATTTGCGAGATGGCTCGTTGGTACCGCGCCAAGGACATGGACTTGGTCGATGCGATCAATGCCCTCTACGAGAAGTACGGCTATTACAAAAACGGCCTTATCTCTGTTGGCTATCCTGGTGCTGAGGGGGCGGCAAAGATGGATGCCATCACCGCGGGTCTTCGCGCAGAACAGCCTGCAAAGATCGCCGGACTCAAGGTCGAGCGCTTCGTTGACTACAAGCCAGGCGTTGCTATGCCCATAACCGGTGGCCACGGCAACGCTGCCGAGCAGATGATGCCCGGCTCTGACGTTCTCGAGTTCCAACTTGAGGGCGGCAACAAGTTGATGATTCGCCCCTCTGGCACTGAGCCCAAGATCAAGTCCTACATGTTTGCCAAGG
>CAVIKF010000015.1:0-39868 GCA_963643505.1 Eggerthellaceae bacterium | reverse complement strand
AAGGGAGCGACCGAGGAACAGGCCGACGCGCTCCTCGCGAAGCTTGAGGCAGCGGCACGGGAGCTTCTTTCGTAAGTTCAACTCCGGCGGCAGGTGCCAAAAACTCTTCGACGGGATGTCACGTGCCAACTCCGGCGGCAGGTGCCAAACGCTCCTCGACACGCCTTCGAGAAGAGGCTACGTGCCAGCGGGGCTCGCCTTCGAGAAGAGGCTACGTACCGGCGGCGGGCGCCAAAAGCACGAAGGCCTTTCTACGACGGAGCGGGCCCTAGTCTTTTGCGTTCTCCTTTGCGGCAAGAATCTCGTCCTCAAACATGAGTTTGCCCTCGAACAGGTCGCGGTCGCGACCGACGAGGGTCTCACGAGCCTGGTCGCGGAGGTTGTTCATACCGCTTAAGAACTTGCGATACATGACCAACGTCAGGTAGCGGCCCATGGTCGTGAGGGTGATTTCCTTCTCGTCGTTGGTGGCGAAGGCGCCATTGGCCATCATGAATGCCATCTCAACAGAGAGGCCTTGTTCTACTGAACACCCGAAATACTTCTTGAAGGCCAACTTGTCGAGGCGCAGCTTGTAGAGGTTGACAAGGAAGCAATAGCGCATCTGGTCCTTTTTGGACAACTTCGTCTTGCCCATGATGGACATCTCGCCGCGCTCGATATGCTCGTTGTAGTCGGTAAGGCTGAAATCGTTCACAAATAGGTGTCCGTCGAGGTGGGTAATGGCGCCCGAGCCGATAGCGGGGTACTCGTCATAGGCGACCATGTACTCCTCGACATCGATGGTGGCGGCTTTCTTTCCGGTCTTTTTGTCCAGGCGATTGAAGGTCCAAATGGTATGACGCTCAAACAGCGGGTCGTCGCCGCCAGCAAGGACACCGTCGAGGATTTGGTAGTAGCGATACTCGCGGTTGTAGTCCATGGCTCCTAGGACCTCGGCCATTTTGTTCATGGTGCAATTGGACACGTACAGGGGGCTGAACGTGGTCTGTTGCGCACCACACGTGGCAATCTTCTCAAGGTCGTTGATAAGGATCTCCTCGGTTTGGGAGGGGAAATTGAAGATCATGTCCACGTTGATGGAGTTGAAATAGGGGGCTGCATCCTTGATGCGTTGGTAAATTTGTTCTCCAGAGCCATATTTGTTGTAACGCTGCATTTGCTTCAAAAGATCGTCGTTGAAGCTTTGGACCCCGACGCTGAGGCGATTGACGCGACTGTGGAGCGCCTCGATGTACTCAGGAGTCAGGTGGTTGGGGTTGGTCTCGCTTGAGACTTCGTTGATGGTGAACATGTCCCGGGCAACATCAATCGTTTCACAAAGCTCGTCAAGCATGATGGTGGGCGTTCCGCCGCCGATATAGAGGCTTTCAAAGTCGTATCCCATCTCCTTAAGCATCTCCATCTCGCGACGGAGGTTCTTGAAGTATGGACGGGCGACTGACTCTTGGTAGGGATAACGATTGAAGCTGCAGTAGGGACATAGCACCTGGCAAAACGGGACATGCATATACAACATGTACTTTTGGCCCGGATTTGGCAGGGGATAGGTCGTGTCAGTCGTGGGATTAAGCACCAATCGATGCTTGGCTATGGTCTCTACCACTTTCGACAACAGACGTTCTGACAGCATTCGCGCTCCTCATACGTACGGCTTTTTGTAGCCTTGAAAGTATAACGCTTTGTTGCAGGTATGCGTGCACGCAAAAGATTCATCGCAGCGCGTCCCGCCCCGTGCCGCTGCCGTCCGCGGGTTGCTATGAGTCCACGCAAAAGATTCATCGCAGGGCGCATTCTGCAGCGTCGTGGTTATTCTCGGTGCCTTGGGAGCGTGAGGCCCGGGGCACGTTCGAAATCCGATTCAATGTAATATCGCGTTATCTTTGGCTAACTTTTATGTTAGACTGTCCTAACTTATCAGGTACGAAAGGTGGGAGCCATGGCTGAAGCCCGCGACAATGAACGCAATAGCAAAGAGGTGGGGGATTCCTGCAAGGAACAACTCGCTCCACAAATATCATTGACCGACGCTTGCGAACCCGACGATTGCGAGCCCGACGCCCGCAAGCCGGACGCTTTCAAGCCAGGTGTCGACAAGTCCGACGCTTGCAACTCTTGCACGGGTAATCATTGGGCTTGTGCCCAAGCAGCTAAGGCAAAGACCTTGCGCGATTTGCCCATAGGTTGGTCGGCGACGATCTCGTCCGTGGGCGGAGAAGGGTCTTTGCGTCAGCACTTTCTTGACATGGGGGTTATACCTCACGCACGCGTCGAGGTGGTCAAACTCGCACCCATGGGAGATCCTATGCAGGTTCGCGTTCACGGCTACGAGTTGACGTTGCGTCTGGCTGATGCGGAGAAGGTCTCCCTAGAAGATATCTGTTGTCCCACGTCAAACATGTTTGGCCCCGAGGTTTCTTGCGATCCTTCCTCGGTTGACATCAGCACATCCTATACCCATCCCCACGAGCGTCCGCATCCAGGGCTTGGAGAGGAGGGTCCCTTCCATGATTCCTCAAGCGAGAATCCGCTTCCTGCAGGGACGACCTTAACCTTCGGCCTTGTTGGCAACCAAAATTGCGGCAAGACCACGTTGTTCAACCAACTTACTGGTGCTAACCAACATGTCGGCAATTTCCCTGGGGTGACGGTCGACCGCAAGGAAGGCGTCATGCGCAAGCATGAAGAGACCCTTGTGACGGACTTGCCCGGCATTTACTCTCTAAGCCCTTACTCAAGCGAGGAGGTCATCACGCGCCAATTCCTTTTGGAAGATAAACCTTGTGGCATCATCAACATAGTCGATGCTACCAACATCGAGCGTAACCTCTATCTCACCATGCAGCTTCTCGAGTTGGATATGCCCATGGTTTTGGCCCTCAACATGATGGACGAGGTTGTTGAGAATGGCGGTTCGATCCTTGTCAACGAGCTCGAGCAACAACTTGGCATCCCGGTGATTCCTATCAGCGCCATCAAGGACGAGGGAGTAGATGAGTTGGTTGCCCATGCGGTCCATGTTGCCCGATATCAGGAGCGACCGTTGCGCCAAGATTTTTGCGAGTCGAAAGGTGAGGTCGCGGCGCTGCATCGTTGTGTACATGCGATTATGCATCTGATCGAGGACCACGCCGAGCGCGTAGGGCTTCCACGCCGGTTTGCTGCTTCCAAGGTCATCGAAGGCGACGAGCTGGTTATCGACAAGCTTAACCTGACCCAAAACGAGCTTGAGACCATAGAGCATCTCGTCTTGGAGGCAGAGCAGGAATGCGGTCTTGACCGCGCCGCTGCTATGGCGAACATGCGCTACAGCTTTATCAACCGCGTTTGTGCGGCAACGGTCGTCAAACCCCGAGAGAGCCGCGAACATGCACGTAGCGAGAAGATTGATCGCATCCTTACGGGTCGCTTCACGGCTATACCGGTATTTATCGCCATCATGGCCATCGTGTTTTTCTTGACGTTTAATGTCATCGGGGCGTTTTTCCAAGATCTCCTCGATACGGGGATTACCGCGTTAGCGGAAATGTGCGCCCAAGCATTGGAGGGGGCTGGAGCCGATGAGGCCATCCAATCGCTTGTGGTTGATGGAATCTTCGGTGGCGTTGGAAGTGTCCTGTCGTTTTTGCCGATCATCGTGACCCTGTTTTTCTTTCTGTCCCTGCTTGAGGATTCGGGATACATGGCCAGAGTCGCGTTTTTCATGGACAAGCTCCTGCGAAAAATCGGGCTTTCAGGACGATCCATCGTTCCGATGCTCATTGGCTTTGGGTGCAGTGTCCCCTCCATCATGGCAAGCCGCACCCTGCCTAGCGCTCGAGATCGCAAGTTGACAATCATGATGACGCCGTTTATGAGCTGTTCGGCAAAGCTACCGATCTACGCATTCTTGACGGTGGCGTTTTTCCCGGACTGTGCAGCTCTCGTTATGACGGGACTCTATTTTCTCGGCATCGTCGTCGGTGTTCTTGTTGCGCTGCTTGCGAAAAACACGGCGTTTGCGGGTGAGGCGGTTCCCTTTGTTATGGAATTGCCGAACTATCGCTTCCCGGGACCACGAAATGTTGCCCACTTGCTTTGGGACAAGGCGAAGGACTTCCTTCAACGCGCGTTCACGATCATCTTTGTTGCGACGCTCGTCATTTGGGTACTGCAAAGCTTTACGCCGAGCCTGGCGTTTACCACCGATTCGGCTGAAAGCGTCCTTTGTGTGGTTGCGGGTGTCATCTCTCCCGTGTTCGCGCCGATAGGTCTTGGGGATTGGCGTATCGTCACGGCCCTCGTCAGCGGGTTTATCGCAAAGGAGAGCGTCGTTTCCACCTTGGGTGTCCTGTTTGGCGAGGCTGGTGAGATCGCTTTGGCCCTGACTCCGGTAGCGGGTGCGAGCTTGTTGGTGTTTTGCCTTCTCTACACGCCCTGCGTTGCAGCGATCGCGTCCGTAAAAAGGGAGCTTGGAGGCAAGTGGGCCTTAGGTGTTGTCGCGCTCCAGTGCGTTATAGCCTATATGGTGGCATTCGTGGTACGAGCCTTAGGAGTTTTTCTCGGAATCGCGTAAGTTTTCCGTCATAAAACATGAAGCGGGCCCCAACCGTCGAGGTCGGGGCCCGCTTGCACAGCGTCTGGAGGAGATGCTACAGGAGGATGTTCCAGGATACGGTGTTGGACTCTACCATCGTGCCGTCATTAAGCTCGACTACGCATTTCATCAGGTGCTTTGCAAACGTTGAAGTCGCGCGCATCCGCCAAGAGTTCTTTACGATGTACCGGTCGTTGTTCCAAATGCCCCATGTCTGGCCACCGTCGACTGAGTAATACCAGTGGTACTTGTATGCACGGACGCTCGTGTCCAGATTGTAGGTGTTGACCGTAAAGGTTTGATACATGTTGACAATAACGGTCTTGCTGGTCAGAACTGCCGTCGGCCCGCCAATACCCCAATCGACCGAGTTGGAAACCAACACATCGCCGTCGGTGGTGGTTGCTACCATGCGCATGGTCAGTCGCTTGTAGCTGTCGAGAACCTTCGCGAAGACGTAATCCTCGTTAGCGGTCGGCCCTGTCCAGTTTACCCAATTAGCGCCGCCGTCCTCGGAGCACTGCCATTGGAACGATGCGATGTCGTAGCCTACGTGAGTGCAGCAGAAGTATTGATAGCAACCCTTGTAAAGATTCTCATACTCTCGGGTGACTCCGAACTTCTTCTCGACATTGCGGTAGATCTTCCACTCGACGACCTTGGCGTCTGTGGTCCCGTCGCTCCATTGGTAGTTCTCAGTAGGAGTGATCGTGTACTCGTAGGTACCAGGGTATTTTGCCTCATACGTGCCGCTGAGGGAGTAGGCGCCCGCTGCAACGAGCGTCTCATCACAGGTGATGGCGCTGAGCGTGCTGCCGGTGTACTCAAGGGAGGTACCTGCGGGGATGTCGAGGGAGGCACGCTCGATGGACCACGTCAATGCTTGGGGGGTGGTGGTGCCGTCGGCCCAGGTATAACCCTCAGACGGGGTGAGGACGATCTGATAGGTGCCAGCGTTTTGGGCAACGCTGCTTCCTGCGATATCGCAGCCTTCGCCGCCCGTGATGCCGATCTGGTCGGTGCCGTTGTAGATCAGCCCGGTAACCACGGTGGGGACAGTTGCGGTCAGGGCGGTGATGGTCCAGTTGTATTCGATGTTGTCAATAGAGCCGTTGGCCCACATATGGTTGTTGTCGAGGATGGCGCATACCGTGTAATTGCCGGGAAGCGTCGCGGCGAAGGTGCCGGTGAGGCTATAGCCATAACCCTCGTTTACGGCTATTTGCTCGCTTCCGTTGTATTCGAGCTCCAAAGCTGCGTTGGGCTCGATGACCAATTCGCGGGCAATGGACCAAGAGATCTGCTTGGCAGAGGTCGTGCCATCCGACCAGCAGTAGTTAGTTGTGTCGACGAGTGTCGCCGTGGCGGTGTACTCGCCAGCGTTGACGGCGGTGTGGCCGGTCAAGACGTAGCCAGGAGCCTCGCCAAAAGCCGATTGGGTATTGCCGTTGTAGACGAGATCAGACTTGGGGGTAGGTATGGCGACCTTTGCCTTGTTGATTGACCAGGTGACGGTAACCTTGTCCGTGCCGGTCTCGGCCCATGCGTAGTTCGTGGCGTCATCGACGGTGCAAACGGCCTCGTAGGTGCCAGCGTCTTTTGCCGCACCTCCCGTGACGGTGTAGCCCTCGCCGTGCGCAACGCCGGTCTTCTCAAATCCCACATAGCTTAGATCGTTTGCTGGGGTGGGGGTGGCCATGAGGTACTTGTCGATGGTCCATTCGATCGTCTTGGCGGCGGTGGTGCCGTCGCTCCACGTGTAATGCGTCGCATCGGTAAGCGTCGCCGTGGCGTAGTAGGTACCGGCGTTCGTCGCTGAGGTCGTGCCTGAAACTGTGTAGCCGGTCCCTGTGGTGATACCGGTCTGTTGGTCCCCGTTGTATGTCAGGCCGGAAGCACCTGTAGGAATAGCGACGGTGTCAGCGAGGATGTCAAATGTCAAGGTGACGTTGCCCTCAACACCGTTGATGCCGGTAACGGTTGCCGTAGCGGTTCCGACCTCGGTATTGTTTGCGTACTCGACGGTATAGTCGGTTCCCTCAACGAGGTTTTCGCCTTCGTAGGTGACGGTGATGCTCGGCGTGATGGCCTTGCCCGTCCATGTTTGGGCGGAGAGAGGGGAAACGTCGCTGTCGCTGAGGGTGATGGCGCTGCTTGCGCCCGGATTTTCCCATGCAAGCATCGGATAGCCGTCGTTTTGGGGGTTGGCCGTGCTGTCAAAAACCCAGGTGCCAGGATCGGTGTTGTTCAATTGGGTGACAAACCCGTGAGCCTTCATCGCCTTCAATGTCATCATCTTGACATTTGACTTGGTTGCGATTTGTTTCTTGCTGACATCGTTGCCGCTGTAGCACAAGAAGTAGCAGGCCTCTTGAGCCCAGTATATATCGGTCAAGAAGTTCAGATTTTGCTTGACTGAGCTCTGGTACTGAAATTTTCCGAAGACGCCACCTTCATTGTTGGCCTCAACCGTTCCTACGTTGTAGCAGCTGTAGTAGGTCTTCAGGTAATCTGCCTTGTCGCTTACGACAGGTGCTTCCCAACCGCTGATACCGCCAGCGAAAGAGCCAGAGCCCGCAGAGACGGATGCGGTGTTGTAACAATTTGAGATGGTTGCATGGACCGCGCCATTTGCCTTGCCAATGATGCCGCCCGCATATCCGTTTTCGCTACCCGTAACGGTGCCCACGTTGCTGCATTGGTCGATATTGATAGTTCCTGACCATGCGTAGCCGACGATTCCGCCTGTGCATATGGTGTAGTGGGAGTTGCCGGTATAGAGGACGTCTGCTTCGTTGCGAACGCGGGAGATATTGCCGTCAAGAAGTGCGCCGACGGCGCTGCCTGCGTAGCAAGTGGAATCGACTATGCAGTTGAAGGAGCCCTTGACCGTAAAGTTTTTGATGTTTGCAGGAGCTTCATCGGTGCCTTTGACGTAGCTGAAAATACCAAAGGACTCTTGGGAGGCGGAGCTTTCCATTGCGACCGTGATCGAATGGTAGTTGCCGTCAAAATTTCCTCCGAAGTAGTTTGAGGAAGAGTTGACGCCTATGCCGGCGAAATTGCCAGCGCGCAAATCGAGGTCAGTGGCGAGGGAGAAGTATACTCCGCTGTAATGCTCGCTTGTGGTGTTGACGACATTGGCGAGGTAGTTGAAGTTCGCTGCGCTCTCGATCAGATACGGATCGGCGGCAGTGCCGGTTCCGCGTGTCCACTTGCTAGCAGATTGCCCGTCCCAGACACCGTTATCGTTCGTGTCGGAGGCGAGCTCGGAGGTGGACGCTGCAAGCTCGGAGGTGGACGCTGCAAGCTCGGAGGTGGACGCTGCGAAATCAGACGTTGCGGCGAACTCGGAGTCGGTCGCTGCAAGATCAGAGGTTGTTGTGTCCTCATCGGAAATTTGAGCAGTGGATTGTGCGTTTGCGGCGTTTAGTGAGCTTACGGAGCTCGCCGCATATGCAGCAATGGGGTTCATTCCTACGACAAGGGCGCCAGAGCAGATAACGCTCCAGAACTTGGTGGATAACGGCACATTCATCCCGCGGCTGTCAACGGTAGAAACACGGTGCTTGCTCGTCGTACTCATCATGCACTCCCCGTTCTGTTTTCAACTAAAAAACAACCCAACCAGTTAATCCCAGTACGTTTATTTGTTGTGATTAAAATACATGGATTTGACGATTACTTGAATACTGGAGACAGAAAAAGGGGGGGTATAAGAAAGGAAAAGCAGTTTAATTAAACGACAAGAAGCGAGGATTATTTTAAGGTTTGAAGTAAATATCTCATTCAAGAATGATGGCATCGTTTTCCCAAATTTGCTGGCGATAAAAGATTGCTTGCAGTCGCTTTCTAGCAAGGAGCAAGGAGGCGCCTGAGACTGCCCGCCCGAGCGCCATGCCCGCACTCCCTCCGTAATCGTCGATGCTGTTGCCCGTGCGCTACAATACCCCCATGAATAAGAAGATTCGCGGAATGGTTTTAGGTTGCCTCGGCTGTATGTGCTGGGGCTTTTCTGGCGTTTGCATCAACTACCTGACGAACAACTACGAGGTTGGCGACTCGTGGGTAGGGTGTGTTCGTTTGCTTTGCGCCGGCATTGTTTTTCTTGTCATCACCCTCGCAAGGCAAAGGGCCGCCCTTGTGGCTTTGTTACATGACAGGCGTGCCTTGGCCTTGACTGTCGCGTATGCGATCTTGGGCATGTCTCTTATGCAGGTTGTATACGTCATTGCGATTCGGTCCGCGGGTGCTGCTTGCGATTCCCTTATCGCCCAGACAAGCCTTGTGTACGTCATGCTTTTCACCTGTATTCGAAAGAGGTGCGCGCCCAAAAAAATTGAGCTGTTTTGCATCGTTTTAGCCTTTGCGGGTGTTTTCTGCATCGCGACGAAAGGCGATGTCACTGAGCTTGCAATAGGCTTTTTGCCCTTGTTGTTTTGCCTGGCAGACGGCGTCTTGATGTTTCTCCACAACACCATACCCTTGGAGCCGCTTCGCGCATACGGAACGATGCCGGTGAACTCCCTTGCGCTTGTACTTGGCGGTATCTTTTTGCTTCCGGTTGCCCAGCCCTGGGCCGAGACGTTGGCGTTTGGGTGGGATGGGTGGCTTGCCCTTGGGGCCACGATTTTTGTGGGGGCAGGACTTGGCTATGTGCTTACATCGCAAGGCCTCAAAGACGCGGGGGCGCTTTTGGGTACCTTTGCCTGTGTTTTGGAGCCGGTGTCCGCCATGGTGTTCAGCGTCTTGATACTCGGTGTGACGTTTACCTTTGTCGACGTGCTCGGTTGTCTGTTCATCGCCGCCATGATGGTCCTTTTGACCATAGGTGAGCGGTCGTCAGATGAGAAGGGCAAAGCTATACTGGAATCATGAGCAGACATCATTCACAACAACCCGTGAACAAGGAAATAGGCTATCGCAAGCCCTTTAATCCCTTGCGCGCGCCGAATGCGTTTGCGGCGGCGTTCATCGTCGTCTTTTTCCTCATCCACGCCTCTCTTGGCGTCTTTGCGGTTTTGAGCGGGTGGCGTGGGACGCTCGCTTGGACGGTTTGGATCGGGGCGGGCGTCATCGGCTTTCATATCATCATGAGTCTTGCGACCACTATCAGCATGTTCACTGACAAGGTTCGCGTTGCCAGCAAGGGCAAACGGCGTCACCAGTTGCTCAAATGGGCGACGGGTGGCTGTATCGTCTTGATGTTCGCTTGGCATGTATCCGGGGCTCAACGGCTCCTTGATGCGCCAAACATCCTTGTCGCCATCGCCGCGGTCGCGTTGATTTCGGCGCTTTGCTGGCATGTCTGGATCGGCGCCAAATCCCTTACCCACGACCTGCGAATCTCCCCTGCGTTCAGGACGCCGATACGGGGGATCTTCGTCGCGGTCGCGGCCATTCTCTCCATCGCGTTGCTCGCAAGCTTGTGGCTCAATGTCGGCACCTTTGTCTAATCAGGGCAAGTATCGCGCAAGAGATGAGAATCCCGATAACCGCGCCTGATGAGTCGATACAGACGTCGGTGAGTTGACAGGAACGGCCCGCAACGAAGATTTGATGGAACTCGTCGGTGGCAGCATACAGCGTCGAGAGGACCCAGGCAACGGCGGCTAGGGGGACGATGCGCAACGACAAGTCGCGCGAATCGAGCTTGTGACGAATGCGCGTCAATTGGATGAGCAGGTTGAACACCAAGATTCCCAGCAAGGCGAATTCGGTGGCATGGGCACACTTGCGAACGATATGGTTAAGAGAGCTTTGATAGGCGGCCTGTTCGGTTGTTCCCATGTCGTTAAATCCGGGGACGACCAACGTGATGATCTGGTCAACGACGCCAAGGCTTAACCTGTCGGAGTCCGTTGCGGGTTTCGCGGACATGGCGAAGATGAAGACGCACATGGCAAGAACGAGCGCCAAGGCTATGACTGTTTTCGCTTTTGTAGACATGTACACCATTGTAACGTTTTCATTGAGCGGAACATAACGGGTGTAGAATGTGCCACGCAAATAACGATAATCAGGGCAATGACCGAGTTGGCTTTGTCCTTGAAACGGGAAAAGGGACCCCCATGGAAGAGCTTATCGACATTTATGACAAGGATCAGAACCGACTCGGACTGACGGTGGCCCGCGAGGGTGCTTTCATGGAGGAAGGCCAGTTCATGCTCTATGTCCTCGCCATCATCCAGGACGGGCGAGGCCGCTTTCTTATCACCCGGCGCTCTTTGGACAAGCATTGGGCTGCCGGTTGGTGGGAGGTTTCAGGCGGCGGCGTCAGGGCTGGCGAGACGTCTGCCCAGGCGGTGATTCGCGAGGTGGGTGAGGAAGTCGGACTCGTGGTTCCCGATGAGAACCCTGTGCCGGTCTACACCTATGAGAACGTCGACCTCGAGAGAGGCGACAACTATATTGTAAACATGTACCGTTTCACCATCGATTTCGCCCTTGAGGACGTGGTGCTTCAAGCCGAAGAGGCCTTGGATTGTCGCCTCGCAACCTGGGACGAGATTTCTGAGCTCAACGAGCAGGGGATCTTTTTGCACTATGGGCGCGTAAAAACGGCCTTGGAGGCATAAGTCCCGCAGCGCAAAACGCACCTACACGTGGAGGGGAAGGCTCTCATCCACGGTGGTGATGATGCACGTCACCAAGTCGTCTTTGGAGACCTCGTCCAACCCACTTGGAATCACGGCGAAGCAGTTGCATGACTGAAGAGCCCCAAACAAGGCCGAGGATTGGTTCTTCATGGTGGTGACCTCGTACTCCCCGTCCTCGCGCGTTGTTAGAACAGCTCGCTCCAAGAGCATGCGGGGATCCTTCTTGCGGACACCCTTGGTGATATGGGCTTTGACGGTGGCGCGGTCGGTGTCGGTGTAACCCTGCATGATGCGCAGGGCAAGGCGGGTATAGAGTTCAAAACCCATGGAGGATGCGGCGGGGTTTCCGGAGAGGATGAACACCGGGGTTCCGCTGATCTCGCCAAAGGGTTGGGACTTGCCGGGTTTTACGTCGACGCGTTGGAAGAACAGGGTTCCGATCTCTTCGATGACGCCTGCGGTGAGATCGAAGTCTCCCAAGCACGCCCCGCCAGTGGAGACGACGGCGTCACATTCGGCTGCAGCCAACTCGTAGGTCGCCTTGATGACGGCGCTATCGTCGATAGCGGTCGGGTAGACCTTGGGGATGGCGCCCGCTGCGGTCACGTTTGCCTGCATTGCCCAGATGTTGGAGTTGCGTATCATGCCGCGCGAGGGCTTCTCGGTGGCGTCGACCAACTCGCTGCCGATGGAGATGAGGCCGACAAGGGGGCGCTTGTAGACGACGACCTCAAGGTTGCCGCAGGATGCGAGAAGGCCTGCTCCTGCGGGGGTGATGACGTCGCCCGCCTCGATGATCTTCTCACCCGCCCGGGCTTCCTGGCCAGCGCGGCGGATGTTCTTGTCGAGCTTTGTGGGGGCGGAAAAGGTGATCTTGTCGCCGACGCCGCCCTCGTCCTCAAAAGTGACGTCTTCGATCTTGACGACGGAATCAACCCCGTCAGGCAAAAGCGCGCCGGTCATGATACGCACGGTCTGTCCGGGTGTGACGGTGTTGACATAGACAGAGCCTGCGCCGATGTGGCCGACGCATTCAAGTTGTACCGGGTTGTCGGCGCTTGCGTCCTCGAGGTCTTTGGTGATAACGGCAAAGCCGTCCATGGCGCTGTCGTCAAAGGATGCGACGTCGATGTCGCTGAAGGCGTCCTCGGCAAGAACGCGGCCTACAGCGTCAAGGATGGAGACGCGCTCGGTGCCAAGCGTGGTGATCTTCTCGCGGATGATGTTGCGCGCCTCGGCAACGCTGATGATAGATTGTGCGGTCATGGTGATCCCTTCGTTGTTTGTTCAACTCTGTTAGTTTAACGTTGCGCGATGACGCCGTCACGGTATGCGACAAGCAAATCCTCGAGTTCTCGGATGCGAGCTTGGGTTGCCGCGCCCTGATCGGTGTCAGATGTGAGTTTGCGCGGCTCGTAGGTCTCGATTGTGCGTAAAGAGGAGAGGATGTCGATGTCGTCCTCGATGGCGGCCTTGGTGGACGAGAGCGGCTCATGGGAGGCAAGGATTAAGGAGTCGGCGCTGGAGATGAGGGTGAATCCGGCGATGCCGGTGGTCTTTTGGTAGGCGCCGGAGAACCCTCCGTCGATGGTGAGGACGTGTCCATTGCACTTGACGGGATCTTCGCCGTCTTTGACTTTGACCGGGACGTGTCCGCAAATGATGTGGGCCGTTGCGGGGTCAAGGCCGAAGTCGGCACAGACGCGCGCGAGCACCTCGGTGTCGCCCAACAAGGAGTAGAACGGATTCTTTACCTCCTTGCGCGCTTCCTTCTCGGCGATGAGGTAGAGCTCGAAGGTCGCCATCTTGCTCTTGGCAAACAGGGGGGACGCCTCTCCAAGCCACATCCACCACATAAGGTCGCGCCCGCGCTTGCGTAATTGCGCGTCGTCGCTTCCGAACGCGGCCAAGACGTAGCTGTCGCACACCTCGTAGAGCCTGCGTCCTTTGCAAATCTCGCCGTAGATGTTGGCTTCCTTGAACGTCCCGTCGGCATTCAGCGGAACGCAGGCATGGAGTAAGAGATTGCCGTTGCAGACTTTGTAAAGGGAGCCCTTGTCGCGGAAAAGCGCTATGTGGCGTTGGAGCTTTTCGCAGTTCATGAATGCGTTCTGTAGGCTTTCCATGACCGCTTCCTCGCCGGCGGTGAGGGTGTTGGGATCCTTGGGGTCCACGGTCGGGAAGACGGTGTCGGTGAGTGCGTACTCAATGCCGTCGACCACGACGGTGTTTCGCTGGAAGTCGATTTTGTCCAAGAGCTTACGGTCTTCCAAGGCGAAGCAGGGGTACTCGTCGATGAGTGCGGCCTCGACTTTGAATTGGAGGATGGCCATGGCCTTTTGAATCTTGATATTGAGAGCAAGCTCGTCATCGGACAGCCCCGAGTCGCCTTTGAGGCCGAAAGCGACACACGGGTCGTCGGCGTATGCCTTAAGGGCGAAATCCTTCAGGGTCGAGATGTCCATGCCGTAGGCGTCCTCAAGGATGTCGAGGTTTCCGTAGCGGGCACAATTGCGCACGACGTGGGCGATGCATCCGCGTTGTCCCAAGGAGGCGCCCATCCACACGATGTCGTGGTTGCCCCATTGGATATCAACGGAGGGGGTGGCCAACAGCTCGTCCATGATAAGTTCGGCTGCGGGACCGCGGTCATAGACGTCGCCAATGACATGGAGGTGGGGGACGGCCATGTGGCGGATGGTGGTTGCGAGGGCCACGATGAGCTCGGGGGCGCGTTGGATGCGGATGGTGCTCGCAAGGGCCGCCAAGGCGTGGGTCTCGCGCCCCTCAACGCCATATTCAGCGAGAAGGTCGTCAATGAGAGGCGAGAACTCCGCCGGGATGAATTGGTGCACGCGTGCGGGGCTGTAGGGCGCCGCGAATCTTTGGGCAAGGCGGACAAGGCGGGACAGGGTCGTTGCGTACCATGTCTCAGCATCCGCGGCCGCTGCGAGAGCGAGGGGGGTCTTCTCCGCCGGGTAGTAGACAAGCGTTGCAAAGGCGCGCCGCTCGTCTTCGGTCAAGTCATCACCAAACTCACAGGCGATGGCAACGCGTATAGCGCCGCATGCGTTCTTGAGAAGGTGGGCGAAGGCGGTGTGCTCGCCATGGAGGTCGGACAGGAAGTATTCGGTCTCCTTGGGGAGGGCGAGTGTCGCCTCGAGCTCGGCGATTTCCTGCGCTGCGCGCGCAGCGGTGGGAACGGATTGGCTGAGAAGTTCGAGACGTTCCTTTTGCGCTGCGTCCATGATGGCCTCCTATACAGGCGTATTCCTCGGTCAGGTGTTGTTTATATGTCTTTATGGTAGCGTCTTTTATAAGCGTCGTGGCTGGGAATAGGCAAATGAGCCCCGGGCGCGCCCGGGGCGGATCGGGGGCCGGCGCGGATCGAGGGGTCACGCCTGCCACGCTTGGGCGGGGCGCTACGCTTGGGAGCCGCCACACCCGCCACGCTTGGGCGGGGCGCTACGCTTGGGCGGGCCGGTGTGGCGCAGGCAGTGTTATGCGTGTTGAGGAATGCCGCCATGCTCGGGGGGCCACGCCTGCCACGCTTGTGCTACGTTGTGTCCATTGGGTAAATTTTGAAGAAAATCTTCACAAGTACGACTAAAATAAGCGTTTCGTACGTTTCTTCGTGTTTTTTGGGAATATGACTCGAAATTGCGTGATCAGAAGCGTGAAGTTAGGTTTGCACGATGAGAAGATCAGGAGTTGATTATGAGAGAAGTGCGCGTTGGCGATGTAACTATGCAAGCAGCGATGAGCGCGAAGGCCCTAACGCTTTCCTTCAAGGAGAAGCTGGAGCTTGCAAAGCTACTAGACCGACTTGGCGTCTCTGTCATCGAGATTGAGGGCGTGACCTCCCCAAAGGTCGACAACCTCCGCATCAAGTCCATCTCCTCCATTGTCAAGAACAGTGTGCTTGCGGTCCCGGTTGCCCTCGACGGCAGTGATGTCGAGATGATTTGGGAGGCAATGCGCGAGACCGCGCATGCCCGTCTTCAGGTCAGGGCTGCGGTAAGCCCGGCTCAGATGGAGTATATCTACCGCAAGAAGGCCGACGCGATGGTCGAGGCTGTTGTTGCCGCGGTTGCGAAATGCGCCGCACTCACCAACGATGTCGAGTTCGTTGCCGAGGATGCAACCCGCGCGGATCGTGAGTACCTTTGCGGTATTGTCACCGAAGCCGTCAATGCAGGTGCCACCACGGTCACTATTAATGATGCGGCGGGCGCCATGCTTCCCAACGAGTTTGGCGAGTTCGTCGCCGGCCTTTTGGAAGACATTCCCGCCCTTCGTGACATCACGTTGGGTATCTCGTGCGCGGACGAGGTGTACATGGCCGACGCCTGTGCGATTGCCGGTATCATGGCCGGTGCTGGCGAGGTCAAGGTCACGTCGTATCCCATGGGTATGACGACCACGAACAAGCTCGCTAAGGTCATGGACTTCAAGAAGGATTCCTGCCAGGTAACCTGCCCGATCCACACGGTTGAGATAAACCGCATCATGGCCCAGGTCGCTTGGATTTGTGAGAAGGGCCAGGCCAGGAATGCCAACGTCGTGAGTGTCGCGGATGCCGATGAGAGCATCGTTTTGACCATCCGCGATGACATGGAAACGGTGACCAAGGCCGCTGCGAAGTTGGGTTACGAGCTGTCTCCGGAGGACGCGTTGAGCGTGTACGAGGCGTTTGGCCGTATTGCCCGCAAGAAGGAAAGCGTCGGCAGCCGTGAGTTGGACTCCATCGTCGCCTCTGCTGCTTTGCAGGTTCCGCCCACCTACATCTTGGACAACTACATCATCAACTCGGGTAACACCATCAAGGCAACCGCTCGTGTGGAACTGAAGAAAGACGATACCTCCCTGGAGGCGGTTTGCATCGGGGATGGCCCCATCGACGCTGCGTTCTTCGCCATCGAGCAAATCGTCGGCCGCCACTTTGAGCTGGATGACTTCCAGATTCGCTCTGTTACTGAGGGCAAGGAGGCGATGGGCGAGACCATCGTAAAGCTCGAGTCCAACGGCAAAATCTATTCCGGACGCGGTATCTCCACTGATATTGTTGGGTCTGCTATCCGTTCCTTTGTGAACGCTGTGAACAAAATTGTGTACGAGGAGGCAAACTAATGAAGCTTTCTTTCTCTACGAGGGGTTGGTCCGATCGTACTTTTGACGAGCTTGTTGAGCTTGCCGTCGAGATGGACTTCCAGGGCATTGAGATTCGCGATGCCCAACAAAATCTGCAGCTTGTCGGCAAGGGCGGAGCGCTTGACAGGTACAATACCCGCGCCACCGCACGATCCTTGCGCGATCGCGGCCTTGTGATCCCGGTTTACGACACCTCTTACGACATCTCCGGCGACGAGGACAACACCGACCAGATCCGTGCGCTCGTCGATATCGCCAACGAGACCGGCACGGAATTTGTCGCTTTGAAGGCGCACAACGATAACGAGAGCCGCGTTCGCGAGAACATCTCTGAGTTGCTTGAGTACGCTGAGAAACGAGGGATCGTCCTCCTTATCGAGACGACCGGCATCTTTGCCGACACCGCGCGTTTGACCGCCATCATGGACGGTTTTGCCAGCGACTACCTCGGTGCTCTTTGGGACGTGCACCATACCTATCGTGACAATAGCGAGAAACCGGCCATCACCATTCGCAATCTCGGTGCCTATGTCAAGCATGTCCACCTTCGCGACTCCGACGACGAGGGCAATTTTTGCCTGGTTGGCGAGGGTACGTTCCCCATCGCCGGCATCATCGACGCTTTGGCATCTATCAACTACGCTGGGTTCGTCTCCATGGAGTGGGAACCTATGTGGATGGAGGAGCTGACCGACCCCGAGGTCATCTTCCCGTTCTTCACCAACTACATGGAGCGCTTCGACGACACGAAGAGCGCCAAGAAGACGCTGTTCCTCAACCATGACGGCACGGGACAATATGTTTGGGAGAAGGACGAGCTTATCGATCTGACGTTCCCGCAGGTCCTCGACCGTATGGTAGAGGAATTCCCCAACCAATTCGCATTCAAGTACACCACCCTTGACTACACGCGTACCTACGAGCAATTCCGCGACGACGTTGACAATTTCGCCCGTGCGCTCGTCTCCATGGGCGTCAAGCCGGGTTCCAAGGTTGCCATCTGGGCGACCAACGTTCCTGCGTGGTACATCACCTTTTGGGCGACAACTAAGATCGGCGCCATTCTTGTTACGGTGAACACTGCCTATAAGGTCCACGAGGCGGAATATCTCCTGCGCCAGTCCGACACGCACACGCTTGTCATGATCGATCGGGCTCTGGACTCTGATTATGAGCAGATCATCAACGAGCTTTGCCCCGAGATCAAGGATTCGGTCCCAGGTCAGCCCCTGCATTGCGCCAAGTTGCCGTTCCTTCGCAACGTCATTACCGTCGGCTTCAAGATGCCGGGTTGTCTCACCTTTGACCAGGCGTTTGAGCGCGCGGAATCCGTGCCGCTCGAGGAGATCCAACGCCTTGCTGCTGCCGTTAAACCCGATGACGTCTGCAACATGCAATACACCTCTGGAACCACCGGCTTCCCCAAGGGCGTTATGTTGACGCATCGCAACGTTGTCAACGACGGCAAATGCATCGGTGACCGAATGGGCCTGTCAACCGCTGACCGCTTCCTGATCCAGGTCCCGATGTTCCACTGCTTTGGCATGGTCTTGTCCATGACGTCCTCCATGACCCACGGTGTCACGGTGTGCCCTGTGCCCTATTTTTCCGCGAAGGCGTCGCTGTCCTGCATCACCCAGGAGCGCATCACCGCGTTCAACGGTGTTCCGACGATGTTTATTGCCATGTTCAACCATCCCGACTACCGCAAGACCGACTTTTCCCATATGCGCACTGGCATCATGGCCGGTGCCGGGTGCCCCGCCGACCTCATGAAGCGTGCTGCCCAAGAAGACGAGATGCACATGGTCGGCATCGTTTCTGTGTATGGCCAGACCGAGACCTCTCCGGGTTGTGTCATGTCCGCGTGGACCGATCCGCTGTGGTTGCGCACTGAGACGGTCGGATACAACTTCCCTCACGTCGAGTGCAAGATCATCAACCCCAACACCGGTGAGGAAGTGCCGCAGGGAGAGATTGGCGAGTTTTGCTCTCGCGGTTATAACACGATGAAGGGCTATTACAAGATGCCCGACGCAACCCGCAAGGCCATTGACGCTGACAACTGGCTGCATTCTGGTGACCTCGGTCGCTTTGACGAGCATGGAAACACCATCATTACCGGTCGTCTTAAGGACATGATCATCCGTGGCGGAGAGAATCTCTACCCGATGGAGATTGAGGAGTTCATCTACACACATCCCAAGGTTCAAGATGTTCAGGTCATAGGAGTTCCTGACGAGAAGTACGGCGAGGAGGCGCTTGCTGCTGTCGTGCTCAAGGTTGGGCAGGAAATGACCGAGAAGGAGCTTCAGGATTATTGCCGAGCCAGCATCGCGCGCCATAAGGTTCCCCGTTACGTGCGCTTTGTGGATGAGTTCCCCATGAACGCTGCTGGCAAGGTTTTGAAATACAAGATGCGTGAGGCTTTTGCCGAGGAGTTGGGTCTTTCCCACCTTGTGTAGCAGGCAGGGTTAGAGGCACGTTGTTTGTTTGGCGCATTTTCGGCGTTTGGCGTCTCCTTTTCGCCCGACCTGGCGCATTTTCGGCGTTTGGCGTCTAAAGTCAATCTCATGAGACTGTGTGGCAAACCTTAAAACTTGAGCTTGCCCAAAAAAATGAAGTCAACATGCCGTTTGATGAAAAGTTTTGATGTGCGATGCATCAATTTGGTTAATTCAGAGAGTTAGCTAGACGCCGAGCGTCGAAAATGCGCCAGGCTGGCCAAGACCCAGACACCGAGCGCCCATAAAAATGCCCCGCCCCAAACCCCCCACTTCTCGCGTCCAAGAAATGGGGGGTAATTTAACCAGTGGGCTTCTTTGCTCTATAACGCTTGCTCTACAAGGCCCTCCCTATAAGGTGATACTGCCTTCAAAGCGGTCTTTGCGGGTGTCGCTCGGGGGGTCTACGGGATAGATGCCGTTGAAACAAGCGGTGCAGTAGCCCTTTTCGGGACAATCACCCAAGAGGCGTGTGACGCCGTCGACACTGAGGTAGCCGAGGCTATCGGCGCCGATAATTGAGGCGATCTCCTCGTCGCTACGGCCGACGGCGATAAGGTTCTCGCGAGAGTCGATGTCGGTACCGTAATAGCATGGGTTGAGGAAATGCGGGGCTGAGATGCGCATATGGATCTCTTTTGCCCCAGCCGCGCGAAGCATGGAAACGATGGTCTTGCAGGTTGTGCCGCGTACGATGGAGTCGTCAATCAAAACGATGCGTTTGCCGGCAACGGAGTCGGCTATCGGGTTGAGTTTTTGGCGCACTTTGCGTTCGCGGTTGCTCTGGCC
This sequence comes from Eggerthellaceae bacterium, assembly GCA_963643505.1. Lineage (GTDB taxonomy): Bacteria > Actinomycetota > Coriobacteriia > Coriobacteriales > Eggerthellaceae > CAVEFW01. The sequence goes on along the minus strand of CAVIKF010000015.1, from coordinate 20,249 downwards.
AGGGGCGATAAACGTGCGGGCGATGTATTTGTTCTTCGTGAAGCCGATCTCGTACGGGATGCCGGATTCGCGGGCGTAACCCACGGCGGCATCGAGTCCAGAGTCGGGAACGCCCATGACGATGTCAGCGTCAACAGGATGTTCTCGGGCCAACAGCCTTCCGGCGTGGACGCGGGCAGAGTGAATTGAGATCCCGTCGAGGACGGAATCGGGGCGCGCGAAATAGACCGCTTCGAACACACACAGTGTGCGGGGCTTTTTTTCGCAATGATCACGGATGGAGTGGACACCGTTACGGTCGAAGACGACGATCTCGCCAGGGTCGATCTCGCGAACAAGTGTGGCGCCAAGGACGTCGAGGGCGCAAGTCTCTGAGGCGACAACGTATCCGCCATCGGGTGTCGTGCCGTAACAAAGAGGACGAAAGCCGTTCTCGTCGCGGAGCGCAATGAGCTTGGTGGGGGACATCAAGACGAGGGAGTAGGCACCTTTGATGCGGTTCATGGCACGGTTGGCAGCTTCTTCGATGGAAGGTGCGTTCAGGCGCTCTTTGGTGATGACATAGGCAATGACCTCGGTGTCTGCAGTGGTGTGGAAGATGGACCCCTCCATCTCGAGTTCGGTGCGCAGCTCCAACGCATTGGTGAGGTTTCCATTGTGGGCGAGGGCCATGTGGCCTTTCATGTGGTTGACAACGATCGGTTGGACATTGCAAAGCTCGTTGCCGCCGGTAGTGCCGTAGCGAACGTGACCCACGGACAGGGAGCCATTCCCCATGCGTTCGAGGATCGTTTGGGTGAACACGTCATTTACCAACCCGATGTCTTTGTGGATCTTGAAAAGCCCGTCTTTGTTGATCACCATGCCGCATGACTCTTGCCCTCGGTGTTGGAGGGCGCAAAGGCCCGCGCTCATCTGGTAGGGAAGCGCCGTCTCTACCGGGCTGTAAATGCCCAAAACCCCACATTCCTCATGGATAGACTGCATAAGCATACCTGGTTGCTCTCCTCTATGTTCCCGTTTCGGCGTCGAATGGGCGCAAGGCGCTGCGTTCGAACACGGTTTCCATTTTCGCTTGATTTGCGCGAGAGGGAAGGGCTTCGGCGCATCGTTAACAAAAACGAAAAAAACGCGGGGTGCCGAAACCTCCGCTTTTTATGGGGCGAGCACGTTAGGGGGGCGAAAAACTTGCTCGCCTGAGGGGAATGTGCGACGTGGGGGCGAAGGTGGAGGATGCGAGGGGGTGCCGTGCGTGTGGATCCGAGCGTAGGCGCCCGAGCTCAAGCATCCATGCGTGGGAGCTTGAGCTCGGGCACAATCTCGCGTTTACACGTAGAACAAGATCTCGTTATAGGAAGGCACGGGCCAATCCGGTCCCGGCACGAGGATTTCGAGCTGGTCTACCTCGGCGCGCACTGCGTCCATCAAAGGAATGAGCTCGTGCGCGTAAGCGTTCGCGGCTACCTGGGGGTCTTCGATCTCGACAATTTCGCCGTGCTTGGCCGCCATTTCCTCATACGTTGACTGCACCGAGTGAAGGCCGGCCATAAGGCGTACCAACAACTTCTCCTGGTCGGCGGTGTCGATGGTGGGCATTGCCTGCTTGATGTTGGTGATATGTTCGCTGACCTTGGATGCGTAGGCGCTGATGGCAGGCAGGTAGGCACGGCGGAGCATGCGTCGCATGGTGCGGCATTCGATGTTGATGAGCTTGCAATATTTCTCGAGCTTGACATCGTAGCGGCAACGAACCTCGGCCTCCGTCAGTACGCCGAACTTCTCGAATAAGGCGATGCTCTTGGGGGCTACGAAGCAAGGCAGAGCGTCAGCGGTGGTCTTGTTGTTGGCAAGGCCGCGCTTCTCGGCCTCGATGGGCCACTCGGCCGAATAGCCGTCACCGTTGAAGATGATGCGCTGGTGGTCGGCAAGGGTCTTCTTGACGTACCCGAATGCTGCCAGTTCGAATTCCTCACCCGACATGCCCTCCATGGCATCAGCAAAATCCGACAGACTCTTGGCCATGGCGGTGTTAAGCACCATGTTGGCGTCTGAGAGGTTGACGGCGGAGCCTGGCATGCGAAACTCGAACTTGTTGCCGGTAAATGCAAAGGGGCTCGTGCGGTTGCGGTCGGTGGAATCTTTCATGAAGCTTGGGAGGACGTCGACTCCGAGATCCATGATGGTTTTCTTGGAGCCTTCGTACTTGTGATCGGTGATAAGGGCGTCAACGATGGAGCCGAGCTCGTCACCGAGGAAGATTGAGATGATGGCGGGCGGTGCCTCGTTGGCACCAAGACGGTGGTCGTTGCCGGCGGATGCGACAGACATGCGCAAAAGCTCCTGGTAGTTGTCAACCGCCTCGATGACGCCTGCAAGGAAGACGAGGAAGCGGAGGTTTTCCACGGGCTTGTCGCCAGGATCGAGAAGGTTCTTGTCGCCTGCGGACAGAGACCAGTTGTTGTGCTTGCCGGAACCGTTGATGCCGTCAAAGGGCTTCTCGTGTTGGAGGCAAACCAAGCCGTGATGGCTGGCGAGAAGACGCATCTTTTCCATAGTGAGCAGGTTCTCGTCAATGGCGCGGTTTGCGTCAGCGAAAATCGGCGCAAGTTCGTGCTGGGCAGGTGCGACCTCGTTGTGTTTGGTCTTCGCGGAGACACCGAGCGCCCAAAGCTCGTCGTCGAGCTCCTTCATGAAATTGTTGACGGTCGGACGGATCGCGCCGAAGTAGTGCTCCTCGAGCTCTTGGCCCTTGCAGGGGCTGTAGCCGAACAGGGTGCGCCCGGTGAGTTTGAGGTCAATGCGCTTTTCATACATCTCCTCGGAAATCAAGAAATACTCCTGCTCGGCGCCGACGGTCGCGGTGACGCGGGCAGGCTTTTCGCCAAAGAGGGCAAGCACGCGGTTGGCCTGCTCATCGATTGCCTTCATAGAACGCAACAGCGGCGTTTTCTTGTCGAGTGCCTCACCGGTGTAGCTGCAGAATGCGGTGGGGATGCACAAGACCTCGTCCTTGATGAACGCGTAGGAGGTGGGGTCCCAGGCGGTGTAGCCGCGGGCCTCGAACGTCGCGCGCAGGCCGCCGTTGGGGAAACTGCTGGCATCGGGTTCGCCTTGTACAAGTTCCTTGCCGGAGAATGACATGATGGCGGTTCCGTCATCTTGGGGGGTGACAAAGCCGTCGTGCTTCTCTGAGGTGATGCCACTCAAAGGTTGGAACCAATGGGTGTAGTGTGTCGCCCCGTGCTCGATGGCCCATTCCTTCATGGCATGGGCGACGACGTTTGCGACCTCGATGTCGAGAGGTGCGCCCTCCTTCGTCGTCTTCATGAGCTTCTTGAACGTGTCCTTGGGGAGCCTTTCCTGCATTGTGTGCTCGTTGAACACCATCGAACCATAGATCTCGGGGACGTTACTCATTGTTTCCTCCTTGCTTTGGCTTTGCGAATTTCCAAAATCCGACTTCATGGGGGAAACGGTATTCGCCCATTGTTACCGCTTGTTTTCAGAAACAGTCCCGTTTTGCAGCGTTTACAGAGTGGAAATATGGGCAATGGATCAGGCGAGGGGGTCGTCGGAGGCGGGCAATGAAGCGCAACTGTGACGAAGCATGACAGGTGCCTGTCATGTCCATGGACATGACAGGTGCCAGGTGACTGTCATGCTTTTGAGATTAGTCGGCGAGACAAGCGTCGAGGCATGCCTCGATAACGCCGCGGTCCATGTTGCGGCCGATGATGACAAGCTTGATCATGCGGTCACCGACCTCCTCATCCCAATCTTCCAACAGGTGGGGGTTCTCGGAGAGGATCTCCTCGCGCTCCTTGGCGGTCGCCGAGGCGACCCACTTGCCGTTAGGCGTGACATAGATTTGGCGGCCAGCCTGTTCGAACACAACGCAGTTGTCAGGGTCTTCCTCAAACCATATCATGCCCTTTGCTCGGATGATGTTGCGCGGCCAGTGGCTGACGTAGTACTGCAACGACTGCATTTTGAAAGGCTTGCGGCGCTCGTAGACAAAAGTGGTGATGCCAAATTCGGCAACATGGTCGTGGCCCTCCTCATGGCAATGGCCGCATGTGCAACCAGGGCCGTGCTCATGGTGCCCCTCGTCATGTCCGTGCCCGTGGTCGTGCGCGTGCCCCTCGTCATGCGCGTGTTCATGTCCGTGTCCGTGCTCATGGTGCCCGTGCCCATGGTTCTCGTGCTTTCTTGCGGCCTCGTGCTCATCGTGGTCGCGGTTGTGCTCTTCCGGGTGCGTCATGGCGTCGACCCAGACAGCGGAGTTGTAGACGCCCTCGAAATCGAAGCGGCCGGTATTGAGCAGGTCTGCAAGATCGACGTTGCCGCGGACGGCCTCGATGATCTTGGCATCCTTTTGGAGACCGCGAACGATAGCTTTGAGCTCTGCAAGTTGCTCGGGAGTGACTGCGTCGGTCTTGTTGAGGATCAATGTGGAACAAAACTCGATCTGCTCGATGATGAGGGTGACGATATCGTCCTCTTCGGCATCCTCGTCGACAAGGTCGGATCCACCGTTGAACTCGTCAAACATGCGGGCGCAATCCACGACGGAGATGATGTTGTCAAGAGCCATGGGCGCATCGCCCTCCTCGCCCTCCTCGCAAAATGCGGAGATGGTGTAGGCGATGGGTACAGGCTCGCAGATGCCAGATGCCTCGATGATGATGTAGTCAAAGTTGCCGGAGTTGGCAATCTCGCGGAGTTGGTTCGCGAGGTCCTCGGAGAGCGTGCAGCAGATGCATCCGTTGGTCATCGGGATGAGGCTGTCATCCATGGTGGTGACCGAGCCCGTGCGCGCGATGAAATCGGCGTCGATGTTGACCTCGCCGATATCGTTGACGATGACCGCGGCACGGATGCCCTCCGTGTTGGTAAGGATATGGTTGAGCAGGGTGGTCTTGCCGGCACCGAGGTAGCCGGTGATCATCGCAATCTTGACTTGCTTTTGAGACATGGTGTCACCTTTCCAAAGGCTTGTGCGGATTTGTGAGCGCGATTTTTGCGTGAAGCCATCCTAGCATTTTTGTTGTCCCAAGGAGCGCCGACGAAGGGAAAGTGCGTCGGTCACTGCATGGAGACGCATCTGGGCATCGCGGGGTCGCGACCGGCTACGCGAGATTGCGTCGGATATCAGAATGTTGTAACAAGCATCGCGGGGTCGCGACCGGCTACGCGAGGTCGCGATTCAAAGGGTTGAATCAAAGGGTTGTTTGGCCGTTTACGAAAAAAAATTCAAAATTGGTCTTGCGCTAGTAGTAGACAGCGTCTACTATGGAAATTGTCTGAAACACATAGAGACGGGCCGGATATGCACCTCCAACACATATCCGGCCCGTCTCGTTTTGGGCATTTTCTGGGACATATTTTCGGGGGCATTATGAATACGTATGTGATTGATGGAATCGAATGTACGTCAGTGGAGCTCAAAGGGCTTTTGGTAAGCCGAGGAATGAACGTCGACAAGGATGTCTACAAAACGTTCAAGCCTCACGCTCGCTTATCGGAGAGTCCTCTTTGCTGCAATTGCCTTCGCCTGTCTGATGGGACGATTGTCCAGCTCACGGACATGGGTTTCCACCTGAAGAACCTCAAAGGCATGTTGAGTTGGAATACCCTCAAACTTTTGAAGTATGCCAAGGATCTGACCACCGACTTCGCGCTCGTCGTCTCCGACCCTGTTAAACCGGGCGGGGAGCCTCGTTGCGAGCTGACCTACAAAGGCGAGCATGTCGACTATGTCACGTTCCCGCCCAAAAACGATTTTTACGAGCAAAAGACCTCTGATGGCTTGCCGTACGTGGGCAACGCGGTGCTGCAGGGAATCGATTGGGTGGCCTTCCAGTGCCTTTGGCCCTGCGAGTTCGCGGCGGCAGGGAAGCCTTGTCAATATTGCTACTCCGGCCTTGAGTTTCAAAGCCTTGCCCAACGCAAGAAGAAGCTTCCGCCTCCCGTTCCCGCCAAGGATGTGGCTGAGATAGTCGCTTACGCAATCAACAAGTGCGGATGCAGCTCCATCCAGATCACGGGCGGTTCCACCTTCCGCGGCGAGCGTGAGTCCGAGCTCATCTTGGGCTATCTGGAGGCCCTAAACGAGCATGTAGGAATCGAAAACATCCCGGGTGAGATTTTGCTCTACATCACGCCGCCGGAGGACTTGTCGTTGATCGATCGCTACTTCGAGCTCGGTGCCACCAAGATCGCCTGCAGCGTGGAGGTGTGGGATTTGGATCGGGCGCGCATCATCACGCCGGGCAAGATTGAGTTCACTACCCGCGAGCGCCACCTTCGTGCTCTCGAGTACATTGCGGAGAAATACGGTCCCAACAAGGCGTTCAGCAACCTGATCATCGGCCTTGAAAGCCTCGATACCCTAGCCGAGGGCGTGGAGTACTTCGCGAGTCGCGGCATTATCCCGACGTCGAGCACATGGATGCCCGCGGGTTGCCCCGTCATGGGTTCCATGGCCGCGCCAGACCTGCCTTACTACAAGCGTGTGACCGAGATCTTTTCCGCGGCATATCTGAGCTACGATTTGGAACCCGAGCAATGCTGCGGTCTCAACGTCTGCACCGAGCGTGACATCTGGCGCCTTGCGCACGGAATCGAGCTGGATCGATAGCCTGTTCGAAAACCCAGCCGGAGCTGGTGGCTCTCGCGTTCGTGTAGCGGCCGCGCGCTGGTGGCTCTCGCGTGCGTGTAGCGGCCGCGCGCTGGTGGCTCTCGCGTGCGTGTAGCGGCCGCGCGCTTGCCGCACTCTCGCGCAGGTGCTTTCTTGTCCGATTTAGGGGCAAGCCAATTTTGTCGGAGTACAATGCTTCCTGTGTTTCAGATGCGCATGAGGGAGAACTCTTTGATTAAGAACGCTTCGACAACCATGAGGACGCTGCACTACTATTGGGTGGCGACAAGGCGACATTGGGGCTTCTTTGTGGGGCTTATCGTCGCGACGTTTTCTTATATCGCCCTTCTGTCCTACGGCAATCCCTATGTGATGAGTCTGATCGTCGACCGCGTGGCTGAGGGGGGCGTGGATCCCGGCCGCGTGTTCGAAGTCTTCATGCCCTACATCATCGCGCTTATCGGCGTGAACGTGGTCGGCCAAGCGGCCAGCAAGGCCCAAGACTATCTCCTGTACAAGCTTGAGATCGCGGTCTCCTATGACCTTGCGACCATGTGCTTTGACACCCTTTGCAACCAATCCATGAGTTTTCATTCCTCCCGGTTAGGCGGGACGTTGGTAAGCCAGACCAACAAGTTCATGAGTGCCTACTCTCAATGCATCGAGAACATGAATTGGCCGTTCTTGGCGGTGTTTACCTCAATCGTCAGCACCTGCGTCGTCTTGTTACCGGTAGTGCCCCTGTACGTAGGCGTGCTGATGGCGTTGTTGGTGGTCTATGCGATTGTGTCCTATGCCCTGTATAAGCGCATCCTGCACCTTAACGAACGGGCGGCGGGCGCGCAAAATCGCCTTTCGGGCGAGCTGTCCGACAGCGTTGCAAATATCTTGGCGGTCAAGACCTACGGACGCGAGGATTACGAGCGGGGGCTGTTCGACGACGCCAATCGCCAAGTGGTCACCCAAGATTCCAAGCGCATGTGGGCGAGCCTCACGCGCGGAATTATCACCGCGATCATCACCGTGGTCATCATGGGCGTGGTGGCGGTGTTCATCTCCGGCGGCAATACTTGGTTCGGTATCACCCCTGGTGTGCTTGTTCTCATGTTCACCTACACCTACAACATCACAAACCAGTTCAACTTCATCAACGCCGGCTTCCAACGGTTCAATCGTGCCTTCGGTGACGCGAGCGGTATGACCGTTGTGCTCGACGAGCCCCGACTTGTTGAGGACGTGAAGGACGCGGTGGACCTTGTGGTTGGCGACGGGGCGGTCCAATTTGAAGACATCGGATTTAGCTACGAGGAAGGCGGAGCCATAACCCGGGTGTTCAAGGACTTCAACCTCTCGATCCTCGCGGGCCAACGCGTCGGTATCGTGGGTGCCAGCGGTGCGGGCAAGACGACGTTGACGAAACTCTTGCTTCGCCTGTCCGACATCCAAGAGGGCCGTATCCTTGTGGACGGCCAGGACATTTCCCAGGCCACACAACAGTCATTGCGTCAACAGGTCGCGTATGTCCCTCAAGAGCCTTTGTTGTTCCACCGCACCATCGCCGAAAATATCGCCTATGGTCGCCCCGACGCGTCCCGCGAACAGATTGTCGAGGCCGCGCGTATGGCAAACGCCCTGGAGTTCATCGAGAAGTTGCCTCAAGGCTTTGAGACTGTCACCGGCGAGCGTGGCGTCAAGTTGTCCGGCGGCCAACGTCAGCGTGTCGCAATCGCTCGCGCCATCTTGGCCGACCGTCCGATCTTGGTGCTTGACGAGGCGACAAGCGCACTTGACTCGGAGAGCGAAAAGATGGTGCAAGACGCCCTCAAGACGCTCATGCAAGGACGTACGTGCATCGTCGTGGCACATCGCTTATCGACGGTCGCGAGTCTCGACCGGATTGTCGTCTTGGCTGATGGAGGCGTTGTCGAAGACGGCCCGCATGCGGAGCTTATCGAGGCGGGCGGCCAATATGCCCACCTTTGGGATCGTCAAACCGGCGCCTATCTCGAGGGATGCTAGCAGGTAGCGCCTATCTCGAGGGATGCTAGCAGGTGGCGCGAAAGTGTCGTGCCCGCGGGCAAGGCGCCTCCTCGCCTCCAACTCTGACCCTTAGCGCGCAAGCACGATGACGTCGTAACGAATCGCCTTGCCGGTCAGGCTGTAGGAGGGTTTGGCGCCTGCAAGGTATGGACCTCCTCGGGGACGCTTGATGACGATCTTGCGCGGTTTGGCGGCAAGGGCGGCGTCGAGGAGCTCCCGTTCGTCGGTGCAGGGATGTTCGAGGCGGTGGAGCAGTTGGAACTTCTTCTTGACCGCTGCGCTCTTTTGGCGTTCCGGAAACATGGGATCGAGCAACACCACGTCGGGTTGCTCGGGCAGGGAAGCCAAGGAGGTGATGCTGTCGCGCTTGAGCAGCCTCATGCGTGCGATCGTGTCTTTGAGCCTGGGATCATCCTCCGCCCGACGCAATGAGTCCTCGAGCAGTGCGGCGATGACGGGGTCGCGTTCGAACATCCACACGCGAAAACCCGCAGCTGCCAAGAGCAGGGAATCCTCGCCGAGACCTGCCGTGGCGTCGATGATCAGAGGTGGATTTTGTCCTTTAACGTTGTCTGTGCCTTTGACTTGGTCTGCGTCCTTGGCCTTGTCTGTGTATTTGACCTTGGCCGCTTTGACAAGCAGCTCACCCGACAGGTGACCTGGCTTGATGCGGGCAACCATGCGGGTGAAGTCGCCGCGCATTTCCATGTTGCCGTCCGTGAGGACAAGGCCACAGGGGCCAAAACGCAATGCGATGGGGTTCGTCGTAGGATCAAAGGCGTTCGGGTCAAAGGAATTTGCAAAGGCGACGCCGAGCTTGTCGGCAAGGGCTTGGGCGCTCCCTCTGTGCGCTTGATCGCTCGCAAAAACGACAAGACCGGAGGTAGGGCAAGAAAGCACGTTCATCTCTTCGTGCCTGTCTAGTCGATTTTGATGCCGCAGTTTTGACAGAAATGGCCACCAGGGACGATCCAGGAACGACAGTTCGGGCATTGGACCTGGCAAATTTGGGACGTTTGGGTGGGGATGGCGCCGATGCGGGGATCAGTTGGGGCCCTCCTCATACCTATCTCGACGGGGTTGGCTACAGGATTTGAGGTAAAGAGACAAACGGCGGCCTTCGACTCGCGGAAGATCAGGTAGAGGCCGTAGATGAACATGACAGTAATCAGGGCGAGGAAAAGCAGGAATGCGGCATCGGACTCTATCGAGGCAAGGAAATCGTATGCACCATGTGCAATGGTTGGGACGACGATGGCGAGAGTAAGGTTTCGCTTGACGCCCCCGTTGTTGCCTTTGACCTGCTCGAGCTTTGCGTGGGCGTAGAAGAAGCCCATGAAGACGGCGAACACCGTATGCCCTGGTAAGGAGGTGAAGGCGCGGGCGATGCCGGTCTCGATACCGAACTCGAGGACGTAGAAGATGTTTTCGAGGACCGCAAAACCGAGGGACACGAACACGGCGTAGACGATTCCGTCAAATAAGTAGTTGAACTCGTGGCTTTTCCATGTCTTCAAACGCAGGAAGAAGAACTTACAAAGCTCCTCGACCAAAGCGATAACGATGAAGTTGTCGAGAAACATTCCGATAAGGGATGTGGGTCTTTCGTCGCCAAACAAGATAAAGGTGCCAAGAAGTTCCAAAATGACGGCTGGTATCGTCGAGATACATCCGAGAGCAAACAGGGAAAGAAGAAGCTTGAGCGGCTCTTTTTCCACGGGGTCTTTGCGGTAGACGAAAAACAGGATGAGCAGGCCTGGGATTGTGGCGACAGAGAATAACGTCATTGTTTTTTTCCTCGGTTTTCGCATTGAGGGCTATCGAACGTGCTCGCATCATTAAAACATACCCGAGCGAGTGGTTGCGGGTCGGGTATTATGATTGTCACAGTATTGCGTGTCAATCGAGATGGGGGAACAATGACGTTTGACGTGAGCAAGGTCAGTCCACTTGGGTTTGGTTGCATGAGGTTTGCCGGTCGAGAGACGGACACCATCGACATCGAATACACGAACAAGATGATCGATGCCTACATGGCCGCCGGCGGCAACTACTTCGACACTGCCTGGGCGTACCCGAACAGCGAGAAAGCGTTGCGCGAGTCCCTTGTCAAGCGCTATCCTCGCGACTCGTTTTACCTTGCGACCAAATGCGTCACCTGGACCAATTGTTCTTGCACGGAAGATCTCGAGAAACAACTCCAAGAATCCCTCGAGAACCTTGGCGTGGACTATGTCGACGTGTATCTTATGCACAACCTTGGCGGGTTGCGCACGGCTTCCTTTGAGAAGTTTGGCTGTTGGGAGTTCGTCAAGAGCGTGAAAGAGCGCGGACTCGCAAAACACATCGGTTTTTCGGCCCATGCCATGCCTGACGAACTCGAGAGTCTCACCAAGCAGTACCCGGAGGCTGAGTTGATTCAGCTTCAGGTCAATTACACCGATTGGGACAACCCTTCCTTCCGTGAGCGCGAATGCGTAGAGGTGGCCAACAATTACAACCTTCCCATCGTCACCATGGAGCCGGTAAAAGGGGGTTTGCTCGCCAATCCTCCCGCCAAGGTCAGGGCCATCCTTGATGAGGCGATGCCTGATGATTCCTATGCGACGGTCGCCTTGCGGTTCGCTGCAAGCGCTCCGGGGGTGTTTACCACGCTTTCCGGCATGAACACCGTCGAGATGGTCGAGGAGAATTGTCGTGCGTTCAAGGACTTCAAGCCGCTCGACGAGCGCGAGCGAGACGCGATTGATCGTGCACAAAAGGCGCTCAATTCAAGCGGTATCATCCAATGCACCGGTTGCGACTATTGCGCGAAGGTGTGTCCGGTCGGAGTTGGCATCTCCGGGTCTATGACAGCGCTGAACTACTACATCAACTACGGGGATGCCAAGGCCGCAAAATACCAGGTCGGATTTGTTGTCAATTTCAACCAAGGCAAGAAGATGCCCACCGAGTGTATCAGTTGCTACGCTTGCGAGGACGCGTGTCCGCAAAACATCAAGATTGTGGAATGCCTCGATCGAATCAAAGACGAAATCCTCTCGGTGGAGACCGAGCCGGTTGTCCTTATGAGGCCTTCGGGCAAGTAATGCTTTGAGACGTTTGCGGAGGCCCCGTCGCAGGTGCTGCAAGCCGCGGGCTCGCCGCCAGGGCCTCGTGCCGCAAGCCGCTGATGCCCCGTCGCAGGTGCCGCAACCCGCGGGCTTGCCGCCAAAGCGCCCCGTCGGGTCTTTCCTACGCTCTTTTTGTTTTATTTAGGAACGCAATGTTTTGACCGTTGACAAACTGCCCGTTCACCAACTTCACGCTTATAATGAACAGTTGCAAAAAAATTAAACGTCGCAAAAGTTTACCTGGAAACCTGGAAGGAGGCGATATCGTGGGCAATGTTTTTCGTGTTCTGGGGCGCGACCTTATGCGCTTGCTAAAGGCGCCTTCAGCTCTTCTTGTCATGCTCGCATTGCTCGTATTGCCTTCTGCGTACACTTGGTACAACGTCGTCGCGTTTTGGGACCCCTATGACAACACTGGCAACATGCAGGTGAGCGTTGTTAACGAGGACCAGGGTACAACCTCGGATTTGACCGGCTCGCTCAATGTTGGCGACATGATTGTCGACAAGTTGGTCGAGAACTCACAGCTTGGCTGGAGATTCGAGGACTATGATGAGGCCATGGAACACCTGAACTCCGGCGCAAGCTATGCCGTGTTCGTCATTCCCGATGGTTTTTCCGAAAATATCATGTCTATCACCTCGGGAAACTTCACTAAACCGACCATCGGTTACTATGTGAACGAGAAGGAGGGCCCCGTTTCTCCGAAAATCACCGATTCGGGCCGTACGGTCTTGGAAGAAACCGTCAACTCCACCTTCGTGAAGACGATTAGCGAGGTGGTGGTTAACGTTGTCGACGAGGCGCTCGTAAACGTAGACGACTCCACCAATGAGGTGAAGAATACCTCGGTCGCAAAGCTTGGCTCCGCGATCGAGAGTCTCCAAGAGGCACGCGACTCCCTATCTGAGGTCGACGCAAAGCTTGCGTTTTTGCAATCCACGAAGGGCACGGCGCTTTCATCCATCAACACCATCGACCACGGGATGGGTGCTATAAGCTCCTCGCTTACCAAGGTTTCTGAGATTTCGAACACCATGTCCCAAACCATCGACGGGACGGCTCCGGTTGTCTATTCCAGCGTCTCTGAGGCATTGGCACTCTTGTCTGAGCTTATCCCTTATGCCGAGGAGGCGGGTTGTGGCGAGGAGGTCAGGGATGCGATTAGCAACCTTGAGACGTACAACCAGTTGTTGTTTGCCCAAATGCTTCCTGCGACATCCCGAGGTCTTTCCGGTTTGAGCTCTTCCACCGCGTCTTTGAGCGTGGTCATAATGAGCAACTCCACGATCTTGAACCAGTCGCGCACCTTCATTGACCAGCTCGACTTGGTGATTAACGATGCGCGCAGCTCCCTTCAAAGCACCAATGTGTTGCTCGGTGGCGTTGAAGACGATCTGTCGACATTGAAAAACGACTTATCATTGTTCACGCTTGCCTCCATAACCGAGGTGCTTGGCGTTGATGGGGATACGTTCAACGCCTCGACCATCGCCGACTTCGTTTCCCAGCCGACTACCATCAAGACGGAGAAGATGTTCGAGCTTACTTCCTATGGTGCGGCCATGGCTCCTTTGTTCATGAACCTCACGTTCTGGATCGGCGCATTCATGTTCCTTGTGGTGTTCAAAAATGTCGCTGATGATGAGGGCTTTGAGAAACTTACGCTCAAGCAGCGCTATCTGAGCAGATTCCTCTATTTTTGCGTACCTGCCATGTTGCAGGGAGTCATCTGTTGCGTCGGTCTCATCTTCTTGGGGGTCTCCATCGTCAATTTGCCTGCGCTTATCATCGCGTCGATGGTGTGCTCCATTGCGTATCTGAGCATCATCTATGCCCTGTCTTTGATGTTTATGCATATCGGAAAGGGCCTTTGCGTCGTCTTGGTGTTTTTGCAGATACCCTCGGCAACGGGTTTGTATCCCATTGAGATGACGGAGCCTTTCTACCAGGCGCTTTGCCCACTTTTCCCGTTTACGTACGGAATTGGCGCGGTTCGCGAGGCTTTGTGCGGGTTTTATGGGTATGACTATTTCATAGACCTAGCGGTGCTTGTCGTGTTCTTCGTGCTTTTCCTCGCCTTGGGCTTGATCTTCCAACCCATGCTCGCCAATGTCAACCGCATGGCTGCTCGTGAGATCAGCTTGTCCGGCCTTTTGAATGGTGACCGCGTGGAATTGCCTGCTCGTACGTTTAGGGCTGCCGAGGTCCTAAAGCGCCTCGCAAACAGTGAGGAGTACGGCAGGGCGTTGCAAGCGCGTTTCGAGACATTCTCGCGTTGTTATCCCCGCATGGTCTGCACCGCGTCCGTGCTATTGGTCTTAATACCTTTGGTGACGGGTATCATCAGCAGCGTGCTGCAACTTGATCGCGCGGTGACGCTGACTATTTGGCTTTGCGTGTTTGCTGTCGCGATGGTTTTCTTCGCGGCACTTGAGACCATCAAGAACAACTATGCAGCCATGATCGTGATGAACGAGATGGATGATAGGGAACTTACTCGTGTTGCCGTCGAGAGAAATGCCGTCAAGGAGACGGAGGATTCCGAAACGCTTATCAACGAGAACACGCCGAGTTTTTGGAAGTTTGATACCAAGGCCGAATATGACGCTTGGCACAAGGCGAACGTTGCGCGCAATGAGAGTGGGCGTGTGACCGAGGGATCCCCGACGGAGATACCGGCGCCCTCGGAAGGGGAGAGCGGAGGCAAACGTGCGTAACGTCCTCCACATTTTCGCCTCAGAGGTGAAGCTTATCGGCGCCAACATCATCACCGCCATGATCATCTTGGGTTTGATCATCATGCCGTCTTTGTTTACGTGGTACAACGTACTTGCGTGTTGGAACGTCTTTAACAACATGGACAACCTCACAGTCGCTGTCGCGAACTCCGATGAGGGGTTTGAGAGCGATCTTTTGCCCATGAGGGTCAATGTTGGTGAGACCGTCGTCTCCTCCTTGCGCGCGAACACCCAGATTCATTGGGTATTCGTTGACGAGGAAGAGGCCATTGATGGGACGGCGTCGGGTAAATACTACGCGGCGGTCGTCATCCCAGAGGAGTTCAGCGAGTCCATGCTGACGTTCTACCAACCCGATGCGCAGACCACTGACCTTGCGTACTACTCAAATGTGAAGATCAACGCAATATCCCCTCAGTTGTTGGGTCAAGGCGCGAATCTTGTTTCGTACCAGGTCAATGAGGCTTTTGCGAACAGCATCAACTCTATTGCCCTGTCGTTGGCGGAGTCTGCGACGAACTATCTTGACTCCGAGGAGGGTCTCAAAAAGCTTTCTGAGCTCTCCGCGAGATTGCGCTCCATCGCCAACCGCGCCGACCATACCGCCGGCGTCTTGGGCTCCTATTCCCAACTGATGTCCTCCGCGCGCCAACTCCTTCTTACCTCTTCGGATTCTGCCCATTCCCTTGAAAAGGCGCTTGACGAAGGCACGGCGTATTTCAAGGAGTCGTCGAAGACCGCCTCCGAGATCTCCGCGGCGCTGAGCGAGTCGCTCGATGCCATGGATGCGGCAATCGACAATTCCATGGATGCAATCCAAAAGATCATCGATAAGAGTTATTCCGCCGAGGGCGTTTCCGGTACGCAGATTGCTGCCAATCTTTGTACTCAAAAGGCTACCATCGACAACCAGATTGTTGAATACAACAAGGTTCTCACAGAGCTCCAGAAAAATCCCACGGAAAACGCTGAGGCGATCGAGAGCCTGCAAAAAGCCATTATCGAGTTGGAGGAATTGAGCTCGACCCTTGAGAGCGCCGCGCAAGATGCCGAGTCTATGGGCACGATCGGCGGGGATGAATGGATTAAGATCAAGGCGCAGGTCGCGTTAGATGCTTTACGTGCCGTCAAGGGCGCCTTTAACGATACTTTCCGCGCATCCCTTGACTCGTTCTCCTCCGAGGTCGCTTCTTTGTCAGGCTCGGTCAACACGTTGCTTAACGCCGCCAATGGCAAGTTTGATGCTATAGGTAACGAGCTTGAGGCTTCGGCAAATAGCACCGTCTCGGCACAAAGCAAACTCGAGAGCGTCACGGCAGACGTCTCGAACATGGCCGTCGATTTACGAGAGACGTGCGACGGCCTCGATGAGGCGATAGACAGCGGCAGTCTTGATGTCGTTCGTGCATTCTTAAACTCCGGGGTGGACACGTTGTCTAACGCCTTGGCCGCACCGGTGAGTGTTGAGCGCACCGCTATCAATTCCTCTGCGAACTTCGGCTCCTCCATGTATCCGTTCTACGCGGCGCTTTCCTTGTTTATCGGTGCCCTGCTTTGCATGGTGTTGGTGAAACCGCGCGTCGCCCAACGCGTGCTCGATGAGTTCCCTCAAGACAAATTGCCTACCAGTCGCCAACGTTTCCTGGGGCACTTCGGCGTCGTTTCGGTGATTAGTCTTGCACAATCCTTCGTCTTGGGGATTGGCTCCCTGTTCTTCCTCGGTGTCCAGGCAGAACACCCCTTCTACTTCATGCTTGCCCTGATGGTGAGCGGTCTTGTCATGGCGTTCATCATGTATATGCTCGTCACCTCTTTTGCAAATCTCGGCAAGGCTGCCGGTGTCTTGCTGCTCATCGTTCAAGTGACAGGTTGCGGTGGCTCGTATCCGCTTGTGGTCCTTCCGCAATTTGTCCAGGATATCAGCGTTTGGGTGCCGGCTTACCACATCGTGAACGCTTTGCGAGCTGCGATGTTTGGCGTCTATGCAAACGATTTCTGGATCGAGCTCGGATTGGTCGCCTTGTTTGTCGTGCCGGTCTTGATTCTTGCAATGGTGCTGAACAAGCCCTTTGCTGCCTTCAGCAAGTGGTACATGAAGAAGGCAGCCGATACGAAGTTGCTGTCGTAGGGATACTTATTGGGGTGTTGTGTGGAAGACCGCTCTGGGGGAATTGTTTCGTAGGGCCGCTCTTGTGGGTTGCTTCTGGGAGACGTGCGTAAGGTCGCTGTTGGAGGGTCGTGCGTGAGGCCGCTCGTGGGGGGCTGGCGCATCAGGTCGATATCAATAAGCCTTGAAGTCCCGTTTGAGCCTGTTGTATATGCTCGCAAGGCAAAAGAGGCTGAGCGGATGCGCTAATTTGCACATATCAGGATTGCGCCATCACCACGTTTTTGAAGACAGGCTCATAAGTAATGTCGCGCGTGCACCACTCGGGCGTGGGGTAAGCTTGGGCTTCTTCCTCGGAGTTAAATTCGAGCTCAACGACGCAAAGCCCCGCGTACGCGCCCTCGAATATGTCTATCTCGAATTTGCGTCCAGTGTCGTTTGGTTCAGGCACGATATAGCGGGTCTTCTCGAGAATCTTGCCGATCGTCTCTCGGAATAAGTCCTCGTAGGATTCGCGGGTGATCTCAGCCTCGAATTCGGGGCGCGACAACGCCGCCTTTTCAGATCGGCCGGGTTTGACAGTCATTATGAATCGAGAGCCGCCATCAACGTTGCGTAGGCGAATTTGGGGACTGAAGCATACATAGGATTGGATGAGGTGGTGTTTCTCGGCCTTTTCCAGGTCAAAGGGGATGTTCTCAAGTTCGACAAGCCATTTGCGCTCAATCTCGATACCCACGTATGATCCTCATCCTCGATGCGTCACTGCTTGAACAATTCTATCGCATTCCGCTTGTCATGCTGCGGGGCGGGTCGCGTGTGGTTGAGGTTGAACAGGGGACGGAGGAGTGTTCACGCGGACGCGTGAACACTCCTCCGTCCCCTGTTCAACCTCCGTCGCATTCCGCCGCGGTATATCAGTGAGAGTGGCTCGGACGCGGTATACTTTGTCGCAATCAGATCGATTTTTGCCAAGCGTGCGATAGGAGTGACCATGGGTTTTCTCGACCTCATCACGTTCCAATCGGTTCCTAAGGTTCCGGGTGTAAACGACAAGATGTTGAAGCATCTTCCCGGTTTTAAGAGCGAGTGGATGGACGATCCGTTGTTCAAGGACTTCCTGTGTTGCTGTGGACAGCTGACCAAGACCAATATGGACGTGACTCGCGTGGGAAGCAACGGCTATATGAAACGTCTCACCTATGGCAAAGTCACGTTGAAGGACAAAAGGATTCAAAGTTTGTTTGAGGCACTTGACATCAACCAGGACAAGATCGACGAGGAAGGGTATATCTGCAGCGTTATCTACAAGCTTATGAAGTCGACAAAGACTGCTGAGCGCAAGGAGGCTGAGGAAGTCGTTGAGGGCAGCCGGCAGGCCGTGTATGTGTGTTCTTTGGTCCTTGCGCGCCACATTCTTGCTTTGCATCCGGAGTACGACGAGCGTATTAAGGCCATCGGTGCCGATCTCAAGGACATTGTAAAGTAATGGGTTGCTGAACAGGGTGAACAGGGGACGGAGGAGTGTTCATTTAGTGGGGGATGTTTGCGAGGGTGAACAGGGGACGGAGGGTGAACAGGGGACGGAGGAGTGTTCATTTATAGTATCGACTAAGACCGAGAGTTGAACACTCCTCCGTCCCCTGTTCAAACGTCCCCTGTTCAAATCGTAGAGTTACGGAAAACACCATGACCAAAATTGTGCATGACAACAACCAAGGCAAGAGGAGCATTTTCATTACTTGCACCATTGTGCTTGTTGCCACGCTTATGATTTGCGTTCTTTGGGTAGGTAACATAAGCCCCACCACCAGCCCCTTTGACCCTACCAGAGTGTCTTTTACTACCAGTTCGGGTGTTATGATGTTGTTGTGCCCCCTGCTAGCCGTGTGGGGTGGGACTATTTATTTCCGCTGCTCAGACCGTACAATTCGCAGATACCTGCTTACTGTTGTAGCGCTTCTGATTTTTTGGCTCATAGTGTGTTTGCTTAAATATGCCGCCAGAACAACGCTTGCTATCACATTGCTGTGGTATTTGTTTTACGCTCCCATGTTATTTATTCCCTTGGAGTTTTTCTTCTGCGTGCTTCACGTCTCCGCACTTCAGAACTCTAAGTCGTTTAGAACCGTCAAATTAATCGCTCTTGCTATTTCAGGCGCTCTTTTGCTGTTGGTTTTAACAAACAATTTTCACTTTCAGGTTTTTGCCTTTGATTACAACATGTTTTACGACGTTTCGCCGTATTCGTATAAATGGGGATACTTTACCATCATCGCATGGATTGCCCTTTTAATGATGGGCTCCTTTGCTCTTATTGCCCTAAACGCACGAAGCTCTCTTTTGCCCGCGCTCTTGCTGATCGTTGGCGTATCGGCGCTGATAGCGGTTTACTCTGCATTGTATTTTTCGCGGTTTGCGGTTGTTTTTGCATCAAACATCACCCTGGTATGCACAGTTTTTATTGTTGCCATTGCTGAAATGTGCCTACAGCTTAAGCTGTTGCCCACATATCCTTTGTTTCACCAGCTGTTTTTCAAGCTTCCTTTTGACGCAAAGATAATAAATACAGAAGGCACTGTGGTTATGCAATCCAATTGCGCGCAAGAGTTGTTGCCGCAGGCTAAAGCGCTTTGCATGGAGATGATTGAACAGGGGGAGATTGAACAGGGGACGGAGGAGTGTTCAACCTACCATATGCTGCCAGCTTCGTTTCAAAAGACTGCCTGGCATAAATTCGTTTTCCCCAGTGATCCTTGCCGACGGTATTGTGCTTTTCAATTGAGTGGCGGTTTGGGGCTTTTTACCGAAGACATTACGCCTATTGCTAAAAACCAGCAACGGTTGGAAAAACTCGAACAAAAACTATTGCGGCAGAATATGATTTTGCAACAAGACGGCGTAGCAAAGTCGCAGCTGTATCGCCAGCAGCGCCTGCAAGAGTTGTATGAAGAAATTTGTGCCACGCTTTCTGTAACAGTATCTGAAATAGCGCAAAGAATTAATAACTTGCCAAATCAGAGCTCGCCCCTTAAGGCCCGCCAACGCAAACGGGAACTTTTGATCGTTAAGATGTTGGTTGCTTATTGCAAGCGAAAAGGAAACCTGACCTTGTACAAAGCTGGCACAGACAGCAATTTTGACAGTGAACGCATTTCGTTGATGATTAGTGAAACTGCCGCCGATTTGCGCGCTGCTGGCATTGAGTGTGCGGCATTGGTGGAGACATCTGCGCGACTTCCCGTTGAAACTGTGAGCATTTTGTACGACTGCTTTTACGATTTTTGCATGGCGGCGTTTTACTACGAAAATCCGGCTCTTATTGTGTTTTTGCGGGATGCGCCAAACGACGAAAACGCTGTTGAAATGAGACTTGCCCTGGAAAGCGATTGTTTGGACGAAGGCGATGCCGCTCGTGAAGACGCAGGCGTTCGCGAAGTAGAGGCGGTTGCCGATGCCGCTCGTGAAGACGCAGGCGTTTGCGAGGGAGAGGCAGTTGGCGAAGACGCGGGAAAAAACGGGGAAGAAAAGGACGAGCACATCAAACAAGCATTGACAAAACTGCAAGAAACGCTGGCAAGCCACAACATCACCTATGCCCTTAACAG
>CAVIKF010000014.1:0-42258 GCA_963643505.1 Eggerthellaceae bacterium | reverse complement strand
GCGGCCTGGGTCGCCCGCATGGCCGACGAGGGCCTCACCCGCGTCGACGTCGTGAGGGGATTTTGCCAGTCCGACGAGTTCGAGGCCATCTGCCGATCCTGCGGCATGACCTCTGGCATGAGGTAATCCTCTTGTCACATGTGCCATGTGACAGGTGACTGTCACGTGGCACCTGTCACCCCTGTTACACGGCACAGTGTTGGCGGGCGTCCCCGATTGCGTGATGGTCGTTTATAATGTCAAGACTTACTTTCCGCGAACCGATCAACCGAGAATCGGAAGGAGGCTTGATGGACGCCAAGAAGGCAACGCTTTGCGTGCTCGGTGCGGGCGTGCTTTGGGGGTGTATCAGCCTCTTTGTAAACATCATGACGGCGGCCGGGATGACGTCATTCCAGATTTCCGGTGTTCGCATGATCGTCGGCGCGATCGGAATGGCCCTAATCGTGTTTCTGACCGATCGGAGCAAGTTCTGCATCCGTATCCGCGATATCTGGATGTTCATCGGAACCGGCTTTATCAGCCTCACCTTGTTCAACATCTGCTATTTTGCTTGCATGCAGATGAGCGAGGTCTCCGTTGCCGTTGTCTTGCTCTATACCTCACCGGTTTGGGTCATGCTTATGAGCGCTGTGGTGTTCCGGGAGCGCATCACCCCAAAAAAACTTGTAGCTCTCGTCATGACCTTTGCGGGTTGCGCTCTTGTTGCTGGTGTCGTTGGGGGCGCGGTGCGACTTTCGCCCATCGCTTTGGCGGTTGGTGTGGCCGGCGGTATTTTCTACGCCCTCTATTCCATCTTTGGCAATGTGGCTCTTAGGTCCTACGACACCATGACGGTGACGTTTTGGACGTTCGCCGTCGGAGCTGTCGCCTCTTTGTCCTTGAGTGACCATGTGGGAACGGTGGCGATCGCGGAGGGCCAACCCAGCCTTTGGCTCGTGTTCCTCGGTATCGGCGTTCTGTGCACCATTGTGCCGTTCCTGCTCTACACCCTAGGCCTCAAGCACATGGAAGCGGGTCGTGCCGCAATCCTTGCCACCGCAGAACCCCTCGTAGGCGCCCTTCTTGGTATCTTCGCGTATGGCGAAAGTGCGGGTCCGGTCAAAATCATCGGCATGCTTCTCATTCTTGCCTCGGTCATCCTACTCAACGTAGGGGACAAGAAACCCGCTGAGTAACCGCGTCTTTTGGCGCTTCGTGCATCTTCGCGTGCATAGAAAAGGAGGCCCCATGCGGAGCCTCCTAGCAGGTGCGATGTCTTGCGAGCGGGAATTAGTCGTTCCACATCTCCGGACGAACCAAGGTGCAGTCCTTGACGCGATTTGGGAAGTAGTCCTCGCAACCGCCCTCGCGGTAGATGTCTGCCGTGCAGCAGTGCAGGCCGCCACCGAAGGGGTAGGCGTCGCGCATGTCGCAGGGGATGACATTCATGCCGAGCTTGTCCATCTGCTCCATCTGGTAAACCTCGGAAGCCTCGACGATAACGGTCTTGGGGTCGAGAACCAGGCAGTTCATGGACAGCCAAACGGACGAGTAGCAAAGCTCAGGCGGCTCGGTGTGAGCGGGCTGGGCGGCTTCGACGATTTGCCAATCGTTGGCCTCGAAGATCGCGCGCTGCTCCTTGGGGAGCGGACGAACCGGGTTGTTGATGATCAGGCCCGGACGCAGCGGCACGAACGTCGCGTCGATGTGGATCGGATAGGGATCGCCGGGGAAGTTAACGGCATGGATGCGCAGGTCAGGATAGTAACGCTGCATCCAGTCCATGGCGGCACGGTTGGTCGTTAGGCCGTGTTGGACAAAGATGTCCTTGCCCATGCGCATCCAGTCGGCGGCATCCCACATCGGCTCAACCTCGGTGGTGACGAAGTCTTTGTTGGCGGTGCGGACGAGGCGCTCCTCGAGGGAGATGGACTCGTCGTAGTAGTTATGCTTGTAGGAAGCATCGGTCAGACGGGGGCGCGGAGCCTGGGTCCACTTGAACTCGGGGTCCTCCTCGAAGTACTTCTCCATCAGCGGCCAATAGGCGAGATACTCGAAGTAGCGGCAGCGGAAGGACTGGGCGGCAGCCATAATCTCGTTGCCGACGGTCAGCAAAACGTCGCGCGGGGGCATGCAGCCCATCATGGAGTCGTTCGTGAAATCCGGTGTGGCGATCTTTTGGTTCCATTGCAGCGGAGTCGGACGGTCGACCTTGACGCCGCGATCCTCGAGGATCTTCACCAAGCGCTCGAGAGCCTCGTTGCCCTTCTCGACGGTGCGCAGCGGGCGCAAACCCCACATGCCGCGCATGTCAGAGTCGACGGGCACCTTCTCGGAAGTGGCCGGTTCCTCGGGCGGAATCATGCCGTTGTCGCAACGACCGACGATCACGTGCTTCAGCGGATCCCAGTCGTTCCAGGAATTGACGATTTTCGTCATTTCAAATTCCTTTCCTATTTCCTACATTAACCCAAGCTCGGAGGGTCCGGTTTTGCTCCAGGCCCAGGCATTTGCTTGCGAATTACTTTTATACCACGAACAATCGCGAATCGCACTGAATTGACGGGACAAATACGCATTGCAAAATGGGTATTTTGGGGTTAGTTATACGAAATGATGTGCAAGCAGGTGAAAAATCCGTCCCAGTCTGAATATCTGCCGCTTCCCGTAGATTTTGTTCACACAAAACAGCAGAACGCTTCAGTTTGATAAAGTGACATATAAAGTGACGTCGTTTACGGGTTCCCTTGCGGGCTTTCGTGTGGGTGAATTCACCTGCCGCTCACGTTTCGTTTTTTTACGTTTTTCGATTCCTGGAGCCCTCTCCTACTCATTCATCTTATTATATTATTTTGGATTGCTACACTTTTCATGGTGGGAAGGTAAAGGTGTGGTCATCGGCCCTGTGAAAGAGGAAAACCAAGGAGGAAACCAATGAAGAAATCGAAGCTTGCTATTTTGGCTTCGCTGGCATTGGCGGCTGTTCTTGCTGTTGGCCTGACCGCCTGTGGCGGTGGTTCCAACGGCTCCAGCAGCAAGGCCAGTGAGTCCCTGCGTTTTGTGACCGGCGGCGAGAGCGGCACCTACTACGCTTTCGGCTCCGTTGTCGCTCAACACGCAACCAATAACACTGATCTTACCGTCAACGCGCTTTCGGGCAATGGCTCCCAGGCCAATGTCCAGGCCCTGCAGGACGCAGATGCCGAATTGGCTTTCTGCCAGTCTGACGTTATGGCTTACGCCTATAACGGCACCAATTTGTTCGAGAAGACCGGCGCAGTGAAGAACTTCTCCGTTGTCGCCGCTCTGTATACGGAGTCCGTCCAGATCGTTACGTGCGACCCCAACATCAAAACCGTTGCTGACCTCAAGGGTAAGACCGTTTCCGTTGGTGCCGCCGGTTCCGGTGTTTACTTCAACGCCCTGGACGTTCTCGGTGCATACGACATCACCATCGACGACATCAGTCCCGTCTACCAATCCTTCGGCGATTCTGCTGATTCCCTGAAGGACGGCAAGATCGACGCTGCTTTCATCGTCGCAGGTGCTCCCACCACTGCCATCACCGATCTCTCCACCAGCAAGGCTGCCTACCTCGTCTCCCTTGATGCGGACCATGTCAAGAAGCTCATCGCTTCCTCTGATTACTATGCCGAGAACACCATCAAGGCCGGCACGTACTCCGGCGTGACAGAGGATGTCACCACCGTTGCTGTTGCCGCAGTCGTCTTGGCTGACAACTCCGTCTCCGAAGATGCGATCTACACCTTCACGAAGGACCTGTTCGAGAGCGCATCCAGCCAGGTCAGTGCTCATGCCAAGTACAGTGAGGTCAACCTCGACTTCGGTGCGTCCATGACTTCTGTCCCGTATCATCCCGGCGCTGCCAAGTACTTCGCCGAGAAGGGCAAGACCGTCAAGACTGCCTAGTAGGTTTCACGAGCTGTACTCAGCTTTAGGTGGATCTTTTGGGGGCTGCGGCGGGTTTCGGCTGCCGCAGCCCCGTTTTTGTCTGGCTTAAAGACCATGCGCGCCGGATGATTTGGGTGCATGCGTTGGGCATGGTTTTTTAAGAGCGCAAAACTTTAAGAACGCAAAACTTAAGAGAAAGCGAAGGCTTGGAATGAAACTATTCAAAAAGAAGGAGGAAGAGACCGAGGTCGATGTAGCCACCGCCGAGAACGGCGAAGTGGATGCTGAAGAGGTCTTGCGCAAGTACGACATCGAGTCGAACACGCGTGTGTGGGAGGGTATCCCCAAGATCGTCGTCACGGCTTTCATGGTGATCTTCTCGGTGTACTGTATGTGCATCACCCTGTTCTCCACAGAACAGGCCGAGGTTCGCCTGGCGCGTTTTCTCGCGTTCGTTATCATCATCGGCTTCATCGTTTATCCGGCAAACAAGAAGAAACACAAGGTCAACCATATCCCTTGGTATGATTTTGTCCTCATGCTTGTCGGTGCGGGCAGCTTTTTGTACTTCGCGTTCAACTGCACCGACATTCTGTTGATGGGTGCCCGTATCGAGACCATCCACGTCGTTTTGGGCGTCATCGGAATCTTGGTCATGTTCGAGCTTTGCCGTCGATGCGTCGGCATTCCGATTATCGTCGTCGTCGGAGTTTTGATCATCTATGCGTTCTACTACCAATTCCAGTACAAGCCAGACTTCATGTTGGCGCTCACCAAGAACGTGCAGAAGCTGTTCTACACCACAAGCGGCATTATCGGCACGCCGACGAACGTCTGTTACACCTACATCGTCCTGTTCATCATCTTTGGCGCGTTCCTTGAGCGCACCGGTATCGCGAACTACTTCATCTCTTTCGCGAACCGTGTTGCGGGATGGTCGTCCGGCGGCGCTGCAAAGGTCGCCGTCATCTCCTCTGCCCTTTGCGGCATGGTTTCCGGCTCTTCCGTCGGAAACACTGTCACCACGGGTTCCGTCACTATCCCGATGATGAAGAAAACCGGCTATAAGCCTGAATTTGCGGGCGCGGTGGAGGCGGCGTCCTCCACGGGCGGCCAGATCATGCCTCCTATCATGGGTGCAGCCGCGTTCCTCATGGCCGAGTACATGGGCATCCCCTACATCGAGGTTTGTGCCAAGGCGATCATTCCCGCCCTGTTGTATTTCACCGGCATCTTCTGCGCGGTCCATCTCGAGGCTAAAAAGCTTGGTCTCAAGGGCGTGTCCAGGGATCAATTGCCCAAGTGGAGCTACCTGGCCAAGAACGTCTATCTGATCATCCCGCTCGTCTTGCTCGTTTGGCTCGTGGCGACCGGCGCTCGTACCATGGCCGCCTCCGCAGCCATCTCCATCGCCGGTGCCTTTATCATCGGTTTCATCAATTTCTTCACGACGAACCTGAGCGAGCGCGAAGAGGGCCAAACGGTCGGCAGCGTCTTCGTCGAGACGTGCAAGATCGCGCTCCTCACTGCCGTCGACGCATTCGCTGCCGGAGCCAAGAACGCCATCTCCGTCGCGGTTGCTTGTGCTATGGCGGGCATGATCGCTGGCTGCATCACCGTCACCGGTCTTGCCTCCACGCTCATCAACGTCGTCGTTCTTGCTGCCGGTGACTACATCATCATCGGCCTTGTCCTCACAATGGTTTGCTGCATCATCCTCGGCATGGGCGTTCCGACCACCGCGAACTATTGCATCATGGCTTCCACCTGCGCCCCCATCCTCATGGCGTTGGGTCTCCCCCAGGTTGCTGCCCACTTCTTCGTGTTCTACTTCGGAATTGTGGCTGACATCACGCCTCCTGTTGCTTTAGCAGCCTACGCGGGCAGCGCTATCGCGAAGGCCAAGCCGATGAAGACCGCCGTCAATGCGACCAAGATAGCCATTGCCGCGTTCATCGTGCCTTACGTCTTCGCATTCTTCCCGGCCCTGATTCTCGAGGGCGACGTCTCCATGGTGTTTATCGTTTTGAACGCCGCTATGGCCATGTTCGGTCTGTTCGGCGTTGCTGCTGGTCTTCAGGGTTATCTGTTCGAAAGAATCAACCCGGTGTTTCGCGTCCTTGCCGCCGTCGGTGGCACTTTGCTGATGGTTCCCCTTACGGGCTTTAGCGAGACGTTCCCGCTCATGCTCAACGGTATCGGCGTCGTCCTCGTTGTTGCCCTCATCGTCTTGCAGCGTCTCCTCTTCAAGAAGGACCAGAAGAGTGCCCAAAAAGAAGACAAGCCCACGGGCCTCGATCCTGTTGAGGGTGCCTCTGAACCTGAGGCGTTGACCGATGGATCCGAGCAGGCTGCCATCAACGCCGCTGTTGCCATGAGTCTTGAGAAGACCGAGAAAGAGGAAGAAACACTAGCCGCTGAGTAAAAACGGTTGCAGGGCAATCGCCTCGCACCCTTTTCGAGAGGTAAAGATATGAGCGAAAACAAGATTATTTGGGTGATCGGCGCAAAGGGATACGTTGGCAGCGAGTTTGCGAAGTATGCTGAGTCCCTCGGCTACACCGTCGTGGCGACAGATGCCGAGCTCAGTGTTGCCGAGGTTGACCGCATGGAGGCTTTTGCAAACGAGATTCGCCCCTACGCCATCATCAACTGCGCCGGCATTCGTCGTGACGCAACGAGCTTGAACAATCGTGTGAAGGCCTATGAGGTCAACGCGCTCGGCGCTCGCAACGTTGCGCTTGTCGCAAATGCCGTCGACGCCATCATGGTCCAGATTTCCTCCGACGACGTGTACTCTTCCAAGCTCGAGGAACCCGTCAACGAGTTTGACAACCCACACCCTGACTCCCCGTATGGCAAGTCCAAGCGTGCCGGCGAGGTCATGGTCCGCGACACGACCTCAAAGAGCATCATCGTCCGTTCGTCTTGGCTCTATAACGTCAACGGCGGCCAGATGAAGGCGGTCCTCGAGGCGGCGAAGAGTGGCGAGCGGTATGAGGCCCGCATGGACCAGTATGCGGCGCCGACGTCTTTGTCGACATACATGAAGTTCGTCATGCGTGCCGTCGAGAAGGAACGTTTCGGTACGTTCCACATCGCAACACGCGGTCGCGCGAGTCGTTTCGAGTTCATGAAGAAGGTGCTTGAGATCGCGGGCTACGAGCCCGGCAAGGTCCTCAACCCGACAACCGACAAGAAGACGGCTGAGAATGTTGTGCTCGAGAGTTTGATGCTCGAGATGTTTGGCGTCGACATGCCCACGTGGGAGGAGGATCTTGTCGCCTACATGGAGTCCGAGGGACTTTCGAAGTAGGTAACAGGTGTCGTTTTGTGGGGCTCGTCGGCGTTGTTGGCGAGCCCCTTCTCTTTTTGCGGTACTATTTTTTGCACAGAAAAAAGAGAGAAATGAGGAGGGGTCAGTATGCTTACCGATGGTAAGGGAACCCTTGAGGAACAAGAACGTACCAAGGAATTTGCGAAGGCGGTGTTTGCCAGCCGCGCAAAGGCGGAGGCGGAACAGGCTGCGCGTGAGAGCGAGTTGCGCTCATTTGACGATGGTGCTGGGATTGTGTGGAGCTATATCGTGTTTGACGGCGCCGAGGTGATCATTCGCGGATGCGCGTCGGAAAAAAGGACGATTGCTGTTCCTGAAACCATAGGAGGATTGCCGGTTCGTGTCATCGAATCCGACTCTTTCTCCCTTGAGACTCTCGAGGAGGTTTCTATCCCCGAGTGCGTGAGGGTGTTGCACTCCTATGCGTTTCGTGGTTGCACAAACCTGCGCAAGGTCGTTATGGCGTGCATGGCAACCAAATATGATCCTACCTGGTTCTACGGATGCAAAAGCATCGAGGAACTCTATCTCCCTCATGGAATCATCGAAGTCAAACCGAACGTGTTTGACTTGCCGAAGTTGCGCATCCTCCACCTAGGTAAGTCCCTTGAGCGTATCGAGCCGGGCATGTTTGCCAAGAGCAAGCTTGAGGGGTTCTCTATCAGCCCCAAAAACGAGAAGTTTTCAACGGACGGTATCGGCATCTATTCCAAGGACGGCCTTACGTTTATAGCGCTTGCGCGACCTGTCACGTCCTATGTGATTGCAGACGGCGTTGTAGAGATCGCCAAGAAGGCTGCAAGCAATTTTGAGGGCGTAAAGAAGATCGTTTTGCCGGACACGGTTGAGCGGCTTGATGACTATGCGCTTTCTCGCTCCGGTATCGAGGAGTTCATTGCTCCGCCGCGCCTCAAGACCATGGGAAACCAGGCGTTGTGCAACTGCAAGGACCTGAAACGCATCGTTTTGAACGAGGGAGTCGAGACGATAGGCGATGAGGCGTTTTGCGGAACGGCCATCAAAGAGCTACGCGTCCCCAAGACGGTAAAGGTTT
The DNA here is from genome assembly GCA_963643505.1 of Eggerthellaceae bacterium. GTDB lineage: Bacteria > Actinomycetota > Coriobacteriia > Coriobacteriales > Eggerthellaceae > CAVEFW01. The sequence goes on along the minus strand of CAVIKF010000014.1, from coordinate 33,973 downwards.
TAGGAAACAAGGTCGTTGCCCGAACCTCTTTGGTATTGTCCGGCCCTGATGCGACGTTTGTCATCGACAAAGATTGCCCGACGCTGAGACTTGACGACCAGGGATGTCTTTATCGCATCGATGAAGGCGAGGTGCGTCTCGTCCGTATTCTTGAGCCCAACATCGAGAGGGTGAGGATTGCCGAGGGTACCACGATCATCCAGGCAAATGCGTTTATGAAACACGCGGCCCTGAATGCCGTTAAGCTTCCTGAGGGTCTTAGGGTCATCGAGAAGGATGCGTTCTCTGGTTGCCGCTCTTTGGAATGGGTTTCCATGGCATCGACGGTGGAGCGTATCGAGAAGGATGCGTTCATTGACACCGCTCTTGTCGAGTTCGAGATTCCTTCCGCCCTTGAATATCTGGGTGAGACGGCCCTGATCACCGCAGGTGCCCACCATGACGAGGGAGCCTCCTCCTTGAGGCTTATCACGGTCGCTGAGGGCCAAAAGAAGTTCTATAAGGTTGGTGGCTTATTGTGCGAACGTCTCGAGGACAAAACCTCTAAGGCGGTCGTTTATGACCAATCCGACCCGATCCTCGTCATTCCGGATGAAGTCAGCATCGTTGCGCCTTATGCGCTAAATGGGACTATGGGAATCAAGCAGCTGACTCTTTCTGACAACATCAAGTCAATTTGTGTGCGAGGCCTCGGTTTTGGGTGTCATATTCCCGACGTCTATATGAAGACCGAGAACAAGCCCATCGAGGGGCACACCCTGTTCCATTTCGACTTTCCGAACACGTTGCGCGGCATTCGCCAGCTTGGTAATGCGTTTGGCGTCATGAAGGGATTCAACGTCGAAGCGGTGTATTTCTGCTACGACCTCACTATCACCAACTCCTCGAGTTTCGACTTGGGCGAAAAATGCGTCGGGGAACTCCATGACCAGATCAAACTTATTCAAAAGCGCCTCGATGACCCGATTTTCTTGTCCCCGGTGACAAAGGATACTATCGACAAGATGTTTACTCAAAACATGGACGAGATTTGCTATGTATGTGGCAAGAACAACGACATTGAGGCGATTGAGAAGGTAAGGGAGCAAGGGTATTTCACGGAGAAGACGCTCGCTGCGGCTCTTGAAGGAGTGCAAAAGGCGGAGTTTCTTCCGGCTATCGAGAGGGTTGAGGAGATCGCGAAAGAACTTGGACTTGACCCCGAAGAGCTTGTCGCAAATCTTGAGATGGAGCGCCAAGCTCGCATCGCGGCGGAAGAGGCCAAGGCCAAGGCCAAGGCCAAGGCGGATGCCCGCTCCCATGGCCCCAAGAAGCAGTATGTGTACAAGCATGCCAGCGATGATCCGATGCTAAAGAAGGCGATTTTTGGCCAATAGCATGTATGTTTGCGAGGGAGGGGGAGCGGCATGGTGCGACTCGTGTTGCCCATGATGCTCACCGTCGCCCCTGTTTGCGAGGGAGGGGGAGCGGCATGGTGCGGCTCTCTCTCCCTTCTTGCTTTTGGTTGAACCATTCGAACCAGTTGAACCCTTCGAGCCAGGTTCTTCGAACATAACGCTCGATACCCAAAGCAAAAACTCGACAAAATGCCCCATTCTGCTCCGTTTCTTCTATTGCGGCGAACGGTATAATATCGCCAGGGAAAGGTAAGGGACTAGCGACGGTGTGCCGTCTTTGCAGGCATTTTGAGGTGTATTTTGGGCGACGTGATTGAGAGATCAACGGTAACGGGACCTTCTGAAATTCACGTCGGTATCGACGTGGGATCCACGACGGTGAAGGTGTTGGCAATCGATGCCCTCACCCGCGAGGTGTTGTTCGGGGAGTATGTTCGTCATCATGCACGCCAAGCCGAGACGACTCAAGAGGTGCTTTCTCGCCTTGTCGCCCAATTCCCGCAAACCCCTATGCGCGCGGCGGTTTGTGGCAGTGGCGCCATGGGGCTAGCCGAGGCGTTCTCCCTCCCCTTCGTCCAAGAGGTGACCGCTAACGCAATCGCTATTCAAGATCGCTATCCCGAAACGCGTACGGCCATCGAGCTCGGTGGCCAAGATGCGAAGATGGTGTTCTTTGCGGTTGACAATTACACGGGCAAGATCCATGCCACCGACATGCGCATGAATGGTAGCTGTGCGGGAGGCACAGGTGCCTTTATCGACGAGATGGCGACGTTGTTGCGCATTCCGGTTGAGGAGTTTGACGAATACGCGAGTCGCGGTGTCCGCGTATATGACGTATCGGGCCGTTGCGGTGTTTATGCGAAGACCGACATACAGCCGCTTTTGAATCAGGGTGCCCCCAAAGAGGATCTTGCTTTATCTTGCTTCCATGCCATTGCAAAGCAAACCATCGGCGGCTTGGCCCAGGGTCTCGACATTGTTGCCCCTGTCGTGTTCGAGGGTGGACCGCTCACGTTCAACTCGCGTCTCATCAAGGTGTTTGCCGAGCGTCTTGATTTGGGTCCTGACGATATCGTTGTTCCCGAACGTCCCGAGTTGATGATCGCTCTTGGTGCCGCCCTCTCCTTGGATCGGTTGTTTGGCGAGGAGCCGGCAACGCTCGATATGGATTTAATCGCCCATGCTGTCGCCCACCGGTTGGACCATGTCGGTGAGATTTCTGCGAGAAGCCAGGTGTACTTTGCGGATGAAAAGGAGCGAGACGAGTTCCTCGAGAGGACCGCATTGGAGCCCGAGGAGCCCTACCAGCCGAACCCCGGTGAGACTGTTCGTGGGTATCTCGGCATTGACGGCGGCTCGACGACTACGAAATTTGCCTTGCTCGGGGAGGACGGCCGCTTGCTGGACTCGTTCTATGGCAACAATGAAGGCGAGCCTCTTGACATCGCGAGGGCGGCGCTCATTACCATGCGGGAACGCTATGCCGCCGCCGATGCGAACCTTGAAATCCTTGGCGTAGGCACGACCGGGTATGCGGAGCTGCTCTTCAACGAGGCGTTCCAAGCCGACTATCACGTTGTTGAGACCGTCGCGCATTCCTTTGCGGCGCAACAATATGAACCTGAGGTGTCGTTCATTCTTGACATCGGTGGCCAGGACATGAAAGCGATCTGGGTTGATGGTGGCGTTATCACCAACATCCTTGTTAACGAGGCTTGCAGTTCTGGGTGTGGCAGCTTCCTCGAGAACTTTGCCACAACTCTAAACATCCCTGTCGAGGACATCGCCAGCCTTGCGTTCGAGAGCAAGAGCCCTGCCCAACTAGGAAGTCGCTGCACCGTCTTCATGAACAGCTCCATAGTCACCGAGCAGAAGAACGGCAAGACTCCGGCAGATATCATGGCCGGTTTGTGCCGAAGCATCATCGAGAACGTGTTTACCAAGGTCATTCGTGTGTCGGGGCCTGAGGCTCTCGGAAAACACATTGTTGTGCAGGGTGGCACCTTCAAAAACGACGCCGTTTTGGCGGCTTTTGAGCAGTTTATCGGGCGTGAGGTCACGCGCGCAAAACACCCCGGTCTCATGGGGGCTATCGGTGTCGCCCAATTGACGAAGCGCTTCATGGAGGGCAAAAGCCGGGTAGGCGAGAGTGGCAAGAGCGCTCCAATCGACCCGAGGACCGGCCGCCGTCCCTCTCGTTTCATCGGGCTTGAAGCTCTCGACTCCTTTGCCTTTGAGCAGGAGAGCAACCTCATTTGCCCGTTTTGCGCGAACCGTTGCAACCGTACCTGCATCACCTTTGCCAATGGCACTCGCTATGTCATGGGAAATCGTTGCCCGAAGGGCGAGGTCATAGGCGATCCGAGGGACGAGACGACCCGCAAGGCGCTGAGGTCCGCCAACGAGGCCATCGCCTCCGTCCCCAACTTGTTTGACGAACGAGAAGAGATGTTGTTCAGAGATTGGGGGCACGGGCGGATTTTGCCCGACAACGGTGTGACGATCGGATTGCCGCGCACCCTGTTCTATTGGGAGACGGCACCGTTTTGGAAGGCGTTTTGGGAGTCGCTCGGTTTTACGGTCAAGTTCAGCCCCCTATCCACGAGGAAAATCTACGAGGATGGCTTGTCGGCGGTTGCCAGCGACACCGTGTGCTTCCCCGCGAAATTGGTTCATGGGCATATCCGATGGCTTGTTCGTGCGGGAGTCGACCGCATCTTTATGCCGACGATTACGGCGGTCCGATCGGAGAACACCGAGAAGACAAGCGTTTCGATGTGTGCTGTCGTCAAAGGCTATCCCATGGTCATTCGCAACTCGGATAACCCACAGGACCGTTTTGGCGTCCTCTATGACAACCCCCTGTTCCACTGGTACAGCGACAAAGATCGCGATCGGCAATTGCCTGAGTGGATGGAGAGCACGTTTGGTATTTCCCGCCGTGACGTCCTTGCAGCCATTGTCGAGGCAGACAAGGCACAGGCCTCCTTTGAGCGCGCTTTGCGGCAGCGAGGTCGTGAGGTGTTGGAAAAGGTCAAGGCCGAAGATACGTACGCGATCGTCCTCGCGAGCCGTCCCTATCAAAACGACGCCCTTGTCAACCATGACTTGCCTACGTTTTTTACACACCTTGGCATTCCCGTGATGACGATCGACAGCGTTCCGGGGGTAAACGATGTCGACTTGAGCCAAAGCCTTATCGACATCACAAACAATTTCCATGCCCGTATGCTTTCTGGCGCGGTTCTTGCGGCGCAAAACGAGTGTCTTGAATATGTCCAGGTCGTCAGCTTCGGTTGTGGCCATGACGCATATCTGTCCGACGAGATTATCCGCATCATGCACGAGATTTCCAACAAGAGTCCTCTGGTGCTCAAACTCGACGAGAGCGATATCCGTGGGCCTCTTCGTATCCGCGTGCGCAGCTTCATCGAAACGGTGGACATGAAGCGCGAGATCGGAGTGCGCCCTGAGATACATGCCCTGCAAGACCCATATCCCCAAAAGTTCACGAAGGACGACATTGGGGAAAGGACGGTCTTGATGCCGAACACGAGCCATGCGTTCTCTTGCCTTATGAGTGCCGCCTTCTCGCGTCAAGGGTTACATTGCGAGTCGTTGCCGGTGGGTTATGACGAGGCGATTCGCCTTGGGAAGAAATATGTCCACAACGATATCTGCTTCCCCTGTCAAATCGTTATTGGTGAGGCGCTCGAGGCGTTGAACAGCGGTCGTTATGATGTGAACAAGACCGCCATCGCCATGGGCAAATACATAGGCGATTGTCGCTTGACCCACTATACCGCCCTCCTGCGTAAAGCGCTGGATGCTTGCGGATACCAACAGGTACCTATCATCACCAATGATGACGTGGACTATCACAACGTTCATCCCGGGTTCAAGATGAACCTTTATACTGCCATGTGCATTGCCTTTGGCTTGCCGATGATCGACGCCCTTGAGGAACTTTTGCGAAAGACCCGTCCCTATGAGTTGGAGCCGGGGAGTGCGGACGCCGCGTTTGAGAAAGCGCTCGCCGTCACCATGGAAGGCTTGGCGACAAACGGCATCTCTGGCGCCAAGAGGGCGTTCAAAACCGCTATCGAGACTATGAAGGGCGTCAAGTACGACAGAAGCAACCCGCGCCCCAGGGTTCTTATCGTTGGCGAATATCTCCTTAATTTCCACCCTGGCGCAAACCATGATATCGAGCGCTATCTCGAGGCAAACGGCATGGAGATCATCGAGGCGCGTATGACCGACGTTATCCGAAAGTCATACTTCTACAAGAATGCCCAAAATATCGAATACAAGATCGCGAAACCTTTCAAGGAAAAGGCCCTGTTCAAGATCGAGAGCGACATCTTCAACCTTGCCCACGACGCTGCTGATAAGATCGCGGCCGCCCACCCGCTCTATGAGCCTCCCACTCGGATGCAGGACCTGACGAAGGCGAGCGACCCCATCATCCACCACACGTTCGATGCGGGTGAGGGCGTTTTGATTCCGGGCGAGATCTTGCATCATGCCGCACACGGATGTCGCTCTTTTGTCATCCTGCAGCCCTTTGGGTGTCTGCCGAACCACGTGGTCGGTCGCGGTATTGTCAAGAAGCTCAAGGCGCTCTACCCGGATGTGCAGATTTTGCCTCTCGACTACGACCCGGACGTCTCGTTTGCAAACATCGAGAACCGTTTGCAGATGCTGATTATGGCTTCGCGCTAAGAGGCCCGGCCTTGGCGTCTTGCCTTCGATAGCGAAAAAGTCCCAAGGGTTTTTGTTTTGGTAACGAAAAAAGTCCCAAGGGGCTTTTCTGGTATCAAAGGGGTAGGGAAAAGAAGCAGGGGCGTCGCGCCGGAGTACGGTTGGCGAGCGGTTGGCGCGAACGCGTCCCCTATCATAGCGTACTCGGACAACTTGGGGATAACGAGTTGAAAAAATCAACAAAAAGCAATTCTGAGCACGTGTTGTTTCTCGGCGCGTGTCTGTGACGATAGTGTGGAAAAACGAGGGTTGTCGCAGGTGGTGGCACCTTGTTTCTCGCCTATCCAATTGGGTGCTGGGATATTCGGGTCAAGACGGTTATCATGCTAGAAGCAAAAAATAAGCACCACAGCACCACGCGGCTAAGTCATGACTGTGGCGTATCGGTAGCAAAGAGGTTTGGTCCATGTCGCCTGATATCAAAGGGTTCTTCATAAGGTATGCCGCAATGCTTGTCGGCTTCTTTGTGACGTTCGCCTTGGTCGGATCGAAGCTCTCCCACTATTTGTTCCTTTGGCTCGACGTTGCTGCGAACCCCGCTCAAAGCCAGACGGGTCTGTGGGCAATATATATTGTGGCAATCGGCGTTGCCACTTTTCTCGTGCTCTTCGTCACCCATCCCCTTGAAGGGCTTGTCGTCGGAGTGCTCGTATCCTTGGCGGCCGGCGGTTTTTTTGTCATTGGATACGTGAATCCGCTCATCCCCTTGGCCGTTGCCGTGCTGGTCGCCGGCGTTGTGTTTTTTGCCTTTCGTCTAGGTCCGTTGCGTGCAGGATACATCGGGGTGTGCGTCGGTCTCGTTGTGCCATTGTGTATTTTTGCGTATAACGCGACGTCGCTTGCAAGTGTCGCAGGCCTGTCCTATTCGAGCTCTGCGAGCGGTAAGGTGACTGCGCTTGAGTGGGCCGAGATGTCTTCCTCACAACGGGAGAGCTACCTTGCGGGTGTCATCCAAACCGAGGCGTCCCGCCTAAACACCGGCTCGGTCAAGGCGACCCAAGTCATTCTTCCGAAGGAGGTCATTGCCACTGTCCGCGCCGACGGAAGCGTCATGGTCAACTATGCTGCGGTTCGCGTTGAATCCCCCGACACAGACAAGGTGATCGAATATCAGGGCACCTACGAGACCGAGTGGGTCTATGAGCGTTTGACAAGTCCGACAGACGTCACCCTCGCGGTGGTCCACAGCATGGCCCATATCTATCAATCCCAACGTGTTGCGGGCCAGGTCAGGGAACAAAGAACGTGGCCCTATGAGGACGCGGATGAGCTCGATGGGACCAACGACGTGCTTGATGAGTGGGCGGAGGAGATGCCTATCGACCCGTTCACGGATATCGCACGGTACGACACCACCCTAGAAGACCAGGCATGGGGCTACGCGTCCAATCGTTTGTCCTCGTATGTCGAATAACTGAAACAAAAACGCGGTACAATTGCGATGACGCGCAATGACCGCGCAAGGAAGTTTTGTAAACAGCGACGAAAGAGGCAACCATGGCACAGCGTTATAAGCGAATTTTTGCTGCTCTTGACGGCAGCTCCACAATGCGAGCGGTGGCTGAGCATGCGGTTGGCATCGCCGAGAATGATGGTGCGGACATCCTGTTCGGTCATGTTATCGACTCGGTTCCTTACGAGGCCAACGGCGTGGACTTTGCGGCGCTTTGCGAGGTCGGTGCCCAGCGTATCGAGGAAGAGTTGGCAGACGTGTTCCAACGCGCCAAGGAAAGCGACGTCGTTGGTGAGGTCAACCTCAAGGTTGCGGCAGGTCGCATCAATGAGACCCTGCTCGAACAACTCATTCAGCCGTTCAATCCGGACGTGGTCATCTGTGGAGAGCGCGGTTTGTCCAACATCCGCTATGCCTTTGTCGGCAGCGTCAGCACCTATCTCATTCGCAATTGCCGTTGTGACGTTCTCGTTATGAAGAGCTAGCGTTTTTTTCGACGAGTTACGCAAGGGTTCCTCCTGAGCGGCATCCCGTTTCTTGGACATGAGAAATGGGAGGCAGTTCATCAGGGACCCTTTTTTCATGGGTTGCGTGGACGGGTTGTTGCGAGGTCGGGCCGCTGCGCGGGAGAGCCGTATGTTGCGAGGTCGGGTTCCCTGATCGGGGAGGCCTCCGTCTGGCACGTAAAAAGAGCTTACCGTCTACAACCTGGCGCGTTTCGGGCGCTTGGTGTCTGGCTGTCGACCAACCTGGCGCGTTTCGGGCGCTGGGCGTCTGGCTGTCGACCAACCTGGCGCGTTTCGGGCGTTGGCGTCTCAAAGCGCGCAGTTGTCGTAACAGCAAAAATAGAGATGTTCATTTGACCTGGGGTTTGCGGAGAGAGACATGGGTGACTGATCAAATTCTTAGTAAGGTTCGCCTTTTTCCAGACGTCAAGCGCCGAAAATCCGCCAACCTCGCCAGATCCCAGACGTCAAGCGTCCTTTCTCAGCCTTCCTGTGTGTACCTTGTCATGCGGACATCCTTTCCAGACCTAACTTGATCCAACTTTTTGTTCGCATCCCCGTAACCGTCGTCATCCATCATTGAGTCGCTAAAGCGTCAAAGCTATCTCTCGAAAAGAAAAGGCCAGACAGCGTTCAGCCGTCTGATCTTTTTTGGTGATCGATGAAAGATTTGAACCGAGTTTTGAACTTTAAAAAGAAAGTCGCGCGGCATCACTTCGAAAACACCGCGCGACCTGTGAAAACTGGTGGTCGATACAAGATTTGAACTTGTGACCTTGTGCTTGTAAGGCACCTGCGCTCCCGCTGCGCCAATCGACCGAATGCGTAGAGTATTTTGCCACAAGACGGGGGCTTTTTCTAGGGGGTTTGTTAGCTGGGGCGGCTTTTGGAGAGAAAGTGAACAACTTTGCGGACAAGAACAGAACAAGAACGAGACAAGTGCGGGTACGACTTTAGGAGTTTCTAGTGGCTTCTGCTCGTGTTTTTGTTGGGCGGAATCTCCAAGGTGTGCGGAAAAAGGGGAACAGGTGACGGTTATCTGTGGGGATACGTCTCAGGGAGAATGCATCCAGCGGCGCTAGCGAAGAAAGATTGCGTGTGTACTCGGTGTTGTTTGATGCCTTCTTGCGCTGGCGTCGCTTCTCATGAGAGAAAGGGGGATGGATCGTGGGCCAGCGAAGGGCGGTGATCGCCAGCATCGTGTGCGGCATCGTATGCGCGTTAGCGGTGTTGCTGTACACAAACGGTGTTCGGTCGGAGGCTGAATCGGAGCGCATGGAGGCGTTATCGCGCTACGGTGGGGAACAGCTCGAGGTGTGTGTGGCCACTCGCGATATCGCTCCTGGTGAGACTGTCTCCTCGGCTGATGTCACCATGAAGCTATGGGTTAGCGATCTTTTGCCCGATGGGGCGGTGAAATCCTCCAACGACGTCGTCGGAAAGAAGGCGTCCTCTTCCATCATGGCGGGGGAAGTCGTGCTCGAACAGCGATTCAGCAACATCGAATCCCTTATCGATGTGCCGGCGGGGCAGACTGCGCTCAGCGTGCCTGCGAAGAGCGTCCAAGCCGTGGGCGGGGCGATTGGCGCCGGCATGACAGTCGACCTCTATGCGACGGGAAACACCTCGACAACTCGCATTGCTAACAATGTTCTCGTTCTTGCGACCAGCACGACTTCGACCGAGGGAGGCACCTCTTCAAAGTCCGAGGTTTCTTGGATAACTATCGCCGTCAATCCTTCCCTGGTCGAGCAGATGGTGGCGGCGGCCCAAAGCTCTGAGTTGTATTTCACATTACCGAGCCAATCCCAGGGAAATTGAGACGAAAGGAAGAGCAAGTGAAAAGCGTGGTTCTTTGTGTCGATGAGATGAGCTTGGCCCACCCGGACTGGTTGGGACTCGAAGGCGAGAACCTTGTCGCCCAGACATGGCTAAGAACGTTCTCGGGGGCATGGGAGGTACGTCGCGCGTTGGCGAAGGCGAGCGAGGTGGTCGAGGTTTGGGTGGCATCTAACGACGAGGTGGAGCCTATCAATCTAGCGGCGGCTTTGAAGACGGACCGTCCCGATCGAGCGGTGTTTCTCGTTTCCTTGGAACCTTCGGGGTCGTTGATGAGCCGTGCGAGGATTGCTGGCCTTGACGGCGTGTTGACCCAAGCGGAGTTCATCGCACGCTACGGACGATGGAAACACGATGACCAGGAGTTGGCTTTACGTGCCTCCCACGAGGCGCCGGAGCAGTTGGGTCGGGGTCGTCTGGCCCACGCGCAGGAGGAACGTAAGGACGGTGCTTGCCGAGAAGATCTCGGCGAGGAGCGCATGAGCGAGGTGCTGGTAAAACCTTTGGGCAAGCATGCGGCGGTGCCTGTTGTGGACAAGGAGCAAAAGAGGCCCATCCCCCAGGTGGTGTCTGTGTCTCGCGTGAATGCCGCCGAGCCTTCAGCGACGGTAGATGTCGCGGCGTCTGATCGACCACAGAGACTTGACGACTTAAAGGTCGTCGGTGGCTTCTCAAAAGGACAATCGGCACCCGCTCTCGCAAAACGGGCGTTCCTTATGCCAGTGATCAGTGCGAGCGGGGGAAGCGGCAAAAGCGCGATAGCGGCTATGGCCGCGGTGTTGACCCAGCGAGCGGGACTCAAGACGGTGCTTGTCGATCTCGACCTCCAATTTGGAGACATGAGGGAGGCTTTTGGGGTCGAAGGGGCCTTGAGTCTCGACGAGCTCTTGGCGGCTCCGGCTCGTATCAACCAGGTTGCGAATACGGGGGATATGCCTGCCTTGCTTTGCGCGCCCCGTAATCTTGAACTTGCGGAGGACATCGTCGCGCGTCTGTCGGAGGTGCTTGATCTTTTGTGCTCGCGGTTTGATGTCGTCATAGCCAACACGGGGAGTTTTTGGGCTGATGAGCACATGATCCTTCTCGAGCGATGCTCCCGTGCCCTCTTCGTCATAGATCAGCGCCCCTCCTCGCTTCGTGCGTGTCAACGTGCGCTCGACTTGTGCATGCGGTGTGGAATTGCGGTAAGCCCCCTGGTGTTTGCGGTGAACAAGTGCAGCCGTCAAGGGTTGTACACAAGCATAGATGTTTCCTGCGCTTTGCATGGTGCCACAGCGCGCGAATTGTATTGGGGTGGCGATCAGGTCGGGGAGCTGCTTGCGGCGGGAAACGCTTTGGAGCTTGCTACTTCACGCAACGCCCTTGTCGAAAGTCTTGGGGTGATGTTGGGGGAATTGGTTCCCCAAATGCCACAGGTTGAGACCACCCGCCCATCGACGCGGTTTTCGCTTTGGGGGATGCTTACCGGCCGATCGAGGGAGGAACAGCCATGTCTTTAAAGGAACGCGTTGCCAACGCCCAAGGGATGAGCACGGAAGCGCCAATCGAGGTTGTTGGTTTCGTGACCTTGCGCAAAAGCGTTCAAGAGCTTCTTCCCTCCGAAAAACTTGCCGAGCTGAACGTGATGAGCCCGGCCCGTGCTCGCAGCGAAGTGCAAAGGGCATGCGACAAGGTGTTCTCCGACCCCTTGTGGGCAACGGTTGACGAGAAGACGAGAAGTTGTTTGGTGGATGAGTTGTTGGACAGCTTGTTTGGATTTGGTCCGCTCGAGCCCCTCCTTGCTGATGAGACGGTTACGGAAATTATGGTAAATGGGCCTGACCGCGTGTTTTTTGAGCGGGACGGTCGCCTTCACCCCAGTACCCAATCCTTTGTGAGCGAGGAACAGCTAAGAGCTCTCATCGACAGGATCTTGGGTCCGCTGGGGCGGCGTGTCGATGAGTCGTCGCCTATGGTAAGTGCTCGATTACCCCAAGGGCATCGCGTGAACGTGGTGATGCCGCCCCTCTCGCTTGTGGGGCCGGTTGTGACCATCAGAAAGTTCTCCGAACGCGTCTATACCCTTGATGACCTGCGGGACATGGGGTCTCTCGGCGTAGGGTTGGAGGAGTTTTTGACCTGGGCTGTTCGGATGAGGAAAAACATCGCGGTCTCGGGAGGAACCGGCTCGGGTAAGACGACGTTGCTCAACGCCTTGTCATGCGAGATCGACCCGAACGAGAGGATTGTGACGATTGAGGATTCGGCGGAGTTGCGATTTTTGCACCATCCCCACGTCGTCTCTCTCGAGGCGCGTCCGGAAAACGCTGAAGGAAAGGGGCTTGTCTCCATTCGTGATTTGGTCATCAACTCCCTTCGCATGAGACCCGATCGCATCGTGGTCGGTGAGTGCCGCGGAGCTGAGGCCCTCGATATGCTTCAGGCGATGAACACCGGACATGATGGCTCTCTGACCACCCTTCACGCCAATGCCCCAGAGGAAGTCGTCTCCCGGCTGACAACGATGGTTCGCTACAGCGCTGACTTGCCTGTGGACGTTGTTGAGGCGAACATCGCGACTGCGCTTGACCTTATCGTCCAAACAGCACGCTCTCCCAAAGGGTGTCGTTTTGTATCCGAGGTGAGCGAGGTGGACTACGACGCGGATGAGCGCCGCTGCGTTTGTCGCACGTTGTATAAGGCTGACCACTTGTCAATGGTTGGTATTTGGGTCGATGAGCCTTCGTGGCTAAACCAGCTGGTTGCTTATGGTGCGGCGACGGAAGAGGAGGTGAGGCTGTGGAGATGCGATCCGTTCTAGGCGTTGTTGGCATCATTGCTGCGTTTTTGGCCGCCGCTTTGGCGTCCTGGTCTTTGTTTGCGGCTCTGAGAAGGGACGTTGCGCGTGGTTTGTCCACGCAAGATCGCGGGGGGTCTCCAAATCTCGGAGGAGCTCCAAATCTCGGAGGAGCTTTGAAAAACGTCGTAGCGATTACCTTGAGGAATGGCGTTCCGGTTCTTCGTGGGGCGTCTTTGGCGTTGTTGCGCATAAGGCCTGTGGCGACATTTGCGGGCGACTTGCATCGTCGGTGCGAGAGCGTGGGGGTTGCTTGTCCTCAAGAGTCCCTGGTCTCTCTTGTCCTGGCACTCTTTGTCGTCTGCGCGGTTTTTGGGTCTTTGTTGACGCGGACAGTGCTCGGTGGGTTGGTGTTGGATGCGCTCCTTGTGGCGACTCTTGTGGTGCGTCTCCAAACATGGAAGGAACAGGAGCGGGAATCCCTTCGAAATGAGGTGCCCCATGCGCTGAGCATCATGGGGGATTGCTTCCAGTCCGGCTACTCGTTGGTGCAAAGCATGAGGCAGGTTTCCGATCAGACGCAGGGGCGTATGTCGGTGGCCTTCGGTCGATGTGCGGACGCGCTCGAGCTTGGCGAGACGCCGCGTGAGGCTTTGGCGAACATCAGGGGAATAGAAGGGGTCGAGGAGTTGTCCTTTGTGGCGGTTGCGTTGGACGTACAACACCAATCCGGAGGCAGTTTCTCGTCGGTGTTAGGCAATGCTCAGCGCATGGTTGCCGACGAGATAGACCTGCGTCGCTCCCTTCATGTCCAAACGGCCCAGGCGCGTTTGTCCGCCCAAGTGGTGAGCTTGATGCCTTTCGTCTTGATGGCGTTGCTGTCGTTGATGAGCGAAGGGTTCCTCGATGCTTTCTTTGAGAGTCTGGCAGGGGTGGCGTTGCTTGCCGTAGCCGTGATCATGGAGGCCGCGGGAATCATGTTGGTTCGCAAGATGTTAAAGGTTGCGCAGTGATGGTTGGCACAGGTTTGGTCGTAGTCGCGGCTGGTTCGGCAGGGATGCTCGGATTCTTTTTGTCGCGTTTTGGTTTTGAGCATCGAAGGGCCCGTCAACGACGCGCCGCAACGTGCGTGGGCGATGGCCGAGACGACTGGCTCGATGATTTGGGCATAGTCGGTTTTGAGCGTGCGATTTTGTCATACGTGGGAAACCTCCATCGCAGACTCGCGAGCCGCTCAACAAGAATGCTCGTTCCCGTCTGGTTGCGAGGGGGTTTGTTGTCGGACAAACGTATGGCGAGTCTTCTGCGCTTCTCTGGGGTTGCGGAGAATATCTCCCTGGAAACCATAGGGGAATCCCGCGTGCGTCTGGGGTTATTGGGAGGAGCGGTTGGGGCGGTGCTCGGTGCTTGTCTCACCAATGAGCTCGCGCTCCTGCTCGGTTTGGGAGGGTTGATATTGGGTTTGTGCGCCCCTGCCCTCGCTCTTCGAAGGGTTTCTGAGGACCGTTCGACGTCTTGTTGCCATGAGCTTCCGGAGTTTCTCGAGGTCGTGTCCTTGGGATTGAGAAGCGGATTGACGTTTGATCGAAGCTTCCAACTGTATACGACCCACTTTGAGACAGGGTTTGCCCGTTCATGCGATGTGGCTCAAAGGAAATGGGCGATGGGTCTTGTCAGCCGAGAAGAGGCCCTTGTGGAACTTGCAGGCTCCTATGATTCCGATACGCTTCGGCGTGTTGTCGATACCATCGGACGTTCGATGCATTTCGGAACGTCGTTGGCGCCTGAGCTTGAGAAGGCGGCGGAAGACACCCAGGCGCAACACCGGGCCTTGCGCCAGGAGAAGGTCGCAAAGGCTCCCATACGCATGATGATTCCCACGGCGACGCTTATCTTGCCAGCCATGTTGTTGTTAGTGCTCGGGCCGGTGCTGCTTGAGTTGATAGAAGGTTTCTAGAGGAAGGAGATCAAGATGGGGTTGGTCAAAAGGATGGAGCAGGCATCGTTGAACGCATTCGTGAAAGGTCGGACTGCCTTGCGGGTGCGTTTGGCGGATGTGAGCGGTCAGGGGACGACCGAGTACGCGATTCTGGTAGGCGTCCTTGTTGTTATCGCGATCTTGGCAATCATGGTGTTTCGTCCCAAGCTCCAAGAGCTATGGGATGCCATCTCTGAGGGTATTAACGGATTGTAGCGGGTGCTATGAGAGGTTCGTGGAGAAAACGCTTGCGGAGTTGTGATTGCGCAGGTCAATCAACGGTGGAGTTCGCGGTGGTCACCGCGGCCTTGCTGTGCGTCATCGTTGGCCTTGCCGCCATCGGTCGCGTTGCGGGGCAAGGGGTCCTGGTGGAGCATGCGGCCGCTGCTGCCTCCCATCATGTTGCGGGCTCGACCGGCGCGGTTGCCGACGTCTTCTCCTATTGAGAGCGGGGAGGAAGCTGTGTCACGGCGAAGGGGGTGGAAAGTCGAGGGCTCCAAGGCGTGGGCATATGTTCTCGACGAGCGGAATGGCGGGCAATCCACCGTTGAGGCGGCGTTGCTCGTCCCCATCTTGTTGGGATGCGTCTTGTTGCTCGTTCAGCCGGGAATCTATCTCTACGATCGCATGGTTATGCAGGCGACGGCATCCGAGGCGTGTCGTTTGCTGAGCACGTTGCCGGCGGGGGAAGATGGTGTTGTCGAGGGGTTTGTGAGGCGACGCCTTGCCGCCGTTCCCCAACAGGATTGCTTTCATGTGCATGCCGGATCCTCTTGCTCTTGGGAGATTGAGACCCGAGGGGGCCAAGAAAGCGAGAGCGTCGCTGTGTCCATAGAGAACAAGCTCAAACCTCTGCCTCTTATTGACTTCGTGTGTAATGCGGTGGGGTCGACTGATGGTGACGGTTGTTGGAAGATTCGAACGGAGGTAGAGATGGCGACGCAACCCGGATGGGTGTCTTCTTCGCGCTCAGGGTCTGATCCCTCGTCGTGGGTAGGTGATTGGAATGACAGCTAGCGGCAGGAGAGGGCCTCTTGCGAACCGTCTGTTTTTCACGACAGAGGAGGGGGAGAGCGGTTATACGACCCTTGGAATGGTCGTCGCCTTGCTCGTCTCTCTTTCCTTGGTGTTTACTTGCGCGCAGGTATATCGCCTCTCGACGGTTTCTGCGGCAATCCAAGACGTTGCCGATGCGGCAGCGCTTGCCGCAGAGAACCAGGTGGGGCAGTTCATGGTCGCTGTTCGCGTGTGCGACGCCTTGGTGCTTTCTCTCTCCCTCACCAGCCTTGCCTCGACGGGCCTTGGTGTCGCGGCATTGTGCACGCCGGTTACCTCCTCAATCGCTCCTGCGCTGATCGATGCGGGCAAGAACATCGCATCCGCTCGCAACACGTTCTCGAGGGGCGCGGCAAAGGCCCTCAACGCCTATCAAGAGACGCTCCCGTTTCTTTCTGCTGCAAGTGCTTGGAATGTGGCAAAAAAGAACAATGACACGGCAGGCTCCTCCGACTACTTGGCTTTGGCGATCCTCGTTCCTTGGGCGGGCGAGAAAGTCGAGATCGACGAGAATGGCGAGATCGAGCAGGCGCAACAGTCGGTGGATGAGAAGGCGGATGACCTGCGGGAGGGTGGCGAGAAGGCAGAAGAGGCGGCGACAAAAGCCAATGAGGCGAAACAGCGGGCGTACCAAGCTGATTGCGGAAACAACCCAGGGTATTGCATGTATGAGAGAGCCGCCTCGTTGGCGTTACTCGACGGAGCCGAAAACCCAATGTACACCACCGTCGACGCCTGGTCTTTTACCGTTGCGCTCAAGCGAGCAACAGCGTATTACCGGCAACGCTACCAAGAGGAGACCCCCGACGGCCCCTCCGTTGAGGAGCAGGGGCGTTCTGCCTTGCGCAAGAACGTCTACCGCTATGCCTGTGAGGAACTTGAACATGGATATGTGAACGACACGGGCGACAGCTTTAGCGCCTATTTCCCGCTATTGCCAAGAAATACGGCAGAGATGCGTGAAAGACCCCTTTATACCGAAGCGATATATCCGATGACCCAAAACGATGAGGGTGATTTGGTGCTCCATTCGTACGCATCATGTCCGAATGCCGCGGGGGTTGTCGGATTTGGTTCAGTAAGAGAGATGGAGGAGGGCGAATATCCGACTTGCAGCGAGTGCGGATTCTCGGCGTCTCTTCTCGGGTCGGTATGTGCAGCCTCCTCTTCGATCGAGAACGGGTTCGAATACCACTACCGCATCGTTGCAGAGGCGGCCCGGGATTACGAGTTGGCGCGAGAGGAACTGGACCCCATCCAAAGCGAGGTGAAGCGGGAGGCGTCGTCGCTGCTTGATGAAATATGCGAGGCTTTTGAGGCGGTCAAGGGGTATCGGATTGATGTATCCCCCGCTGGGTCTTTCGGCGTGATTACCCTGGTCGTCGACCTTTCCCAGACGAGCGGATCGGAGGGATTTGAGACGTCTTTCGTCCAAACAGACACGATGTTGGGAACGCGCGCCGCGGTGTCGGGCGCGACGCTTTTGGCGGATGCGTCAGATGATCAAAACAGCGTCATAACGCAGGTTTTGGAGGGTATCGAGGACCAGACAAGTTCAAAACCGGGGATTTTGGCGATCGTCCTCGAATGTTGGAACGCTTTTCTATACGCCTACGGAGAGGGGCAGGATGCGGTCACGGGAGGTATTGAACGTGCTGTCAACGCGATACCTTTTGCCAGCGAAAGCGGTCTTGGGACATGGGCAGCGAAAACATTGAGGGAGATGGTTGAGGGTTTAGGCCTTCAGCCTGCTGAGTGTGACTCGTTGAAACCCGTCATCGTCAACACGGGGCTTGTTGCCGAAGAAGGGTCTGAGGGGTTCGCGGTACGGTATCTCGCGGTGAAACGGGGGGTGTTGACGCTTGGGGAAGGAAACGAGCTTTTCTCCTCGGTCGTAAGCGACATAGAGTCGAGCCTTGTCGAAAAGGTGTCGGGTGAGTTTGAGATCGCAACGATAGAGCCATTGGGAGACGGGGGGCCGTCGATCCCGCTCACCATTGCGTTGCCACCCACGGCCCAAGAGGCTTCGACCGACTTGATCTCCCAGGTCGCGAAGGCGGTTCGTGAGGTGTTGCCAAAGGTGGGAGGAGAGAGCGTATGGCGATAAAGGAATGGCGGCAATCGGGACAGGGGACCGTGGAGCTAGCCGTGATGTTGCCCGTGTTGCTCGTGGTCGCAGCCATCGTGGTCAATGCCTGCACCTTCTTCTCGGAATGCGCCTCATTTGATCGGGTGGCCCGTCAAGCGGTGAGGGTTTATGCGACGTCTCTTGGATATGGGCAGGGCGCGGATCAAGGCCGGCTTAAGGTGTTGGCGGCTCTTGAGAAGGCTTTTTCCGCCTCCAACGAAGGGGTGGAGGTATCGGTGGAGAGCGCGGGTGGGCAATGCGTTCGATATACCGCCACCTTGACGTTCGCTCCGACATTGTTTGGCCTTGGCTTGAAGAGCGAGGTCTTTGGTGTGCCTCTCGCCCCTTTGCGGCATTCTGCGTCACTTGTGGTCGATCCCTTCAATCCCGGGGTGATTGCATGAGTGGTCATTTTTCCCGCATGGTGCGCGCCATCCTCGTTGTGGGGCTTATCGTGGCTTTCGTTCCGGTTGCCAATGCCGCCGGAGAGGTGTTTTCTTGGGTGTCGGCGGTAACGGCAGGCACATCGTCTCTGATCGGCGCGTGCCTCGAGCCGTGCGAGGAGACAGAGGCCAAGTTTGAGGAATTTATCGAGGAGGTGATCTCGGGAGTCTCGTTGCAAAGGGGCATCGATGAGATTCCCGAATCGTTTACGCGCGAATGCCTCGATCTGTCAGGGCGTCGTGACATCACGGTTGCTGGAGACGGGGCGCTTGTCGGATTTATTGAAGATGGGCGTGCCGATGAGGTTTTTGATGCAGTGGCATCGCAATTGGACTTGAAAGGTTGGGCTTTGCTGGAGAGCGGGTCTGAAACGCAGGCCACCTTCATAAAGGAGGATGGCTCCTGTCGGTGGTTGTATGTGAGCTGCGTTCAAGTTTCAGACAAGACAAGTGTTGTCGTCCAATGTGTATGAAAGGACAAGGGGTATGGAACAAGTATGCAATTTGGGAAGTATCGCGTTCGCGTGCTCGCCTTGGACGAGGGCACGCGGGTTGTTGGGGCGCATCTCGGTCGAGGGGGTCTTGTTGATGGCGCCTTGCCACGATATCCACACGATAGGTATGCGCAACCCGATTGACGTGGCGTTTCTTGACAGGAGTGGACGTGTCGTCGTCTCGCAGCGCAACGTTCGTGCGGGGAGGCGCTTGAGGTGTTCTGGGGCCTGTGCCGTGCTTGAGCGCGTCGCGAGGGAGGGCAGTCCTTGGCCTGCGCCAGGAGACCAGGGATGTGCCTTCTTCCATTCGCTTGGTGCGGGGTGGCGCCACATGCAAGAAGAAACGATAGAAGATGCAAGCATGAAAGAGACTGCAAGTATGCATTCATAGACAGGGAGTAATACGTGATCACCTTAGGCGCGTTCGCTCGCCGCCACGATGCGCACGCCGCGCTCGCGGGAATTGGCGTGTGATCGCCTTAGGCGCGTTCACCCCAGGAGAGGAGAGAAAATGAAGGAATGTCCCTCATGTAAAGCGTGGTGTTTCGACGAAATGGAGACCTGCTTTGGGTGTCTTCATCGTTTTGGGCGAGAGGAAGACACCCAAGCCAGTCCTTCGGCGCAGATGGCTGATGCTTTGTCGAAGTCATCGCTGCTTGGTTCCGTGGAGAGCCGGGCGGGCGATAGCGTAACGAAGGTAGCGGAGGACAAGGCGGGTGATATCGGAATGAAGATTGCGGTTACCGAGGATGGCGGCATCGGGGCGAAGGATGCAACCTTTGACAAGAAGAACGAGGTTGTTCCTTTTGCGAGATTGGAAGGGATGGCTACACCCTCTGAGACCGCACGGCCTTTTGAGGAGGATGGGACCAAAGCGTTTTCCCTCCGGGCAGGGTGGACTCTTCGCGTCGAGGTTCCCGAATCAGGGGATGGTCTCGTTGTTCGCCTCGAGCGTCCGCTGCCTTAAAGCAGATGGAAATCCGAGGGACTTAGGCCCCCCGATTCCCCTCTGCTAGGTCAAACGCGCGCGTAATCGATAACGCAATGTTTGAAGCGGTTACTTCAACTGTTTTGCGAGGGTTTCCTCCGCATACTTTTGGACCGCTTCATTAACTGCGAAGTATGCATCAAGGAGACGCTCGCCGTCCTCGGTGAGGGTGGAGCCATGAGCGCCGTCGCGGTTGAGCATTTGGATGCCGAGGGCCTTCTCGGTCTCCTTGACGATGCGCCATGCCTTGCTGTAGGCCATATGCATACCCTTGGCGGATGCATTCAGGGAGCCCTTCTCTTGGACACCGCGGCAAAGATCGGCTACGCCTTTGCCAAAGATGGCCTTGCTGCCGTTCTCGTCATTTTTGATGAACAGGCGGATTTGGGGGGTGAGTTTGGAAAGGTTGCTCATGGGTTTCCTCCTTTTCCTTTTTGTTTAAGCCAGGGTGTTGATGAAAGCAACAGTGGCATTTTCTATATCCTCGGTACCGGCCTCGATGACCTCGGTAAACCTAACAGGGAGCGTTTCCAGCTCCGCCAAGCCGACGGGGATGTTATCATCTCCGGTCTCTTCGGCGATGAGACGGTTCAACGCACAACCGGAGAGATTCGCGACTTCTTCGCCTAACGCCTCGTCAGGTCCGATTTCATGAAGGGCTCGGTACACATTGACTCCGAACTTGGCCCAATGGGCTGTGCTTGCGATAAGGACGGGGTTCTCTCCGCGAAGATTTTCTGCTGCGCGATAAGCAACGGCGGTATGGGGATCAAGGAGGTAATTCTTCTCTTCGAAGACGCGCTTAATCGTTTGGAGGCACGTTGCGTTGTCGACCGAGTCGCCGCGGAGCGTCTTCCTGACGGCAGCGAAAGTTTCGGGATCGATGCGGAAGCAACGCTTCGTATTGAGGTCACTCATCCATTGGGCGATTGCTTCTGCGTTGCGACCGGTTAGCTCGAATAGCTGACGTTCGAGGTTGCTTGAGACGAGAATATCCATAGAGGGGCTGCTCGTCAGGACAAACTCTCGATCGGAGATGTCATAGGTGCCGGTATTGATGAAATCGGTCAGGACGCGATTGTCGTTGCTCGCGCAAAGAAGCATGTCGATCGGGGTGCCGATTTGCTTTGCGTACCAAGCGGCAAGGATGTTTCCGAAGTTACCGGTGGGGACGCACACGTCGATGGGTTGGCCTGCCTTGATTTTGCCGTCGGCTACAAGCTTTCCATAGGCACTGATGTAATAAACGACTTGGGGAAGGAGACGGCCCCAGTTGATGGAGTTGGCGCTTGAAAGCGCGATTTTGTGTTCCCTCATGAGCTTCTCTGCAAAAGCCGCATCGTTGAAAACGGCCTTGGCACCGGTTTGGCAATCGTCGAAGTTGCCGTGGACGCCCCAGACTTGGACGTTATTGCCGCGTTGCGTCGCCATTTGGAGGAATTGGATATCAGAGACACCGCCGTCGGGATACATAACGCCGATGGACACGCCCGGGACATCTCGGAATCCTTCGAGGGCCGCCTTGCCCGTGTCTCCGGAAGTCGCAACAAGAATCATGAATTCGTGGTCGAGCTCGCCCCTTTCGCGAAGCAGCTTGTTGCTCGCGGAGAAGAAGCGGGGCAGGCATTGCAATGCCATGTCCTTGAAGGCGCTGGTCGGACCATGCCAAAGTTCGAGCATGTGGGTGTTTTCATCAAGGGTGGTGATCGGGCAGATTTCGTCGGTGTCGAACTGCTTGCCGTAAGCATCTGCCATCAGTTCGTCGACAACTTCTGCCGGTATGTCCACATCGAAAGCCTTGTAGATTGCCGCAGCGCGCTCAGCATAGGGGAGATTGGCAAGCGCCGTGATCTCGTCGACAGTGAGACGGGGGAGGCTTTGCGGCACGTATAGCCCACCACCCTGGGCGAGGCCGTCGATAACAGCCTGCGTAAAGGGAACAGGCTCATTGATGCAACCGCGCGTGTCAATGTAATAGTTCTCTGACATGGGCACCCTCTCTATCTTGCGAAGATACGCATAGTATATCCCCGCTTCTAGATAATTGTTAACGAGAATGAATCAGTTTTTGTATATTTTTCGCACAAAAAGCAGTGTTATACGATAATCGCTAATTGAGCAGCGTTTTTAATAATTCGGACATTTATTCATTCGGTAACATCTCTGTTGGTCTATGGGGTGCTGAAAAAAACAGGCGGGAGTGCTTCCGCGCTTCCGCCTGTCTGTAGTCGTTTCGTTGTCGTCTCGTTATCGTCTCGTTATCGTCTCGTTATCGTCTCGTTATCGTCTCGTTATCGGCTACTTTTTCTTGCCTTTGACGACGAGAACCGGCAGCGGCGAATATGTCACAACATGGCGGCTTACGCTTCCGAAGGAGGAAAACAGCCCCTCGTGGTTGCGGCAGCCCATAATTATCGCATCGCAGCCCTTCTCGGTTGCGTAGGTGATGATCTCCTCGCTGGGATTCCCCGTCGCGATTGTCTCGATTGTGACGTAGTTAGAGAGTTGTTTGAGCTGTTCGCGCAAGGCTGCTCTTGTCTTGATGACCTCGTCGAGGAGGATTTCCTCGCGCAAGCTTTCAAGGTCTTCCATGTCGATGCCGTGACCGCGTGAGCGGAGGGACATCCGGTTGAGTTCCTCCTCGGCTGTGGTCTCGACGTCGATCATGGTCACGATGTGGAGCTCGACCTCAGGGTCTTCGTGGCAAAAACGAATCGCCTCAGAGAGGCCGGCGAACGCGGGCTCGGTCTTGTCGTAGGGAACCATGATGGATTTGTAGAGCATGTCTTTCTCCCTTCTTCGGGTGTATGCCCATTATACGCATTCGCGCTCTGAAACCATGCGCTCTTTTGGATTGTGCGGTTATGGTGCCGAAAAGAAAAACGAGGTCGCCAACTGGAAAGGAAGGGGGTGGGATGGAAAGTTGGCGACCTCTTAGATGTTCGGGTCGCGGTGTGTGCGTTGTCCTGAACAATCGAGGAAGGGGTCAGGCGGGGAAACAGGGGTTTGGGGGCCTATTGCCGGAAGGGGGTTCCACCCCGCCTGACATTTGGACACTATAGGGAGGCAACCTGAAATAAGCCTGAACGATTCGTTGGCAATCAAAGTTTTTAGTGGCGAAAATCCCGTTCGTTGCGTTTTCTTGGGTAATTCACAAAAGAGAGCCTACAAGCCACAAAAAAGAGAGCCTCCAAAGGAGGCCCTCTTCAAGTCATGTCGCATCAAGATTAGACGACCGGTGGGAAGCGGACGATCAAGTAGATAGCGGAGACGATGACAGTGACGACCATAATGGGGAATGCGGTCTTGAAGAAGCCAAGGAAGGTGATCTCGTAACCGTTCTTCTTGGCGATGTCGGACATGACCACGTTGGCGGAGGCGCCGATAAGCGATCCGTTTCCGCCAAGACAAGCACCGAGAGACACAGCCCACCAAAGAGGCGTGACATCCATACCCGTTGCCGCCAAGGACAGCAAGATGGGGCACATTGTTGCCACGAAGGGGATGTTGTCAAGGAATGCGGAGATGATCGCGCTGCCAAACAGCAGGATGAGCATAGTGAGGAACACGTCGCCGCCTGTGATGCCGATGAGGCCTTGGGCGAGTAGCTCGATAGTTCCTGTATGCTCGAGAGCGCCGACGATGATGAAGAGGCCAGCGAAGAAGGTCAACGTGGTCCACTCCACCTGGGTCAGGGAGAACTCGATGCTGCGGCGGGAGATAAGCAAAAGGATACCGGCCGCTCCCAGTGCGATAATGCTGGATTCTAAACCGAGGGTGCCGTGGAGCATGAAGCCGAGGACGACGACGACCATCATGACGATGCTTTGGATCAACAGGGGCTTGCTCTTGATCTCCTTGCGCTCATTGAGCTCCATGACGGCGTCTTTGTGCTCTTGGTCGACATGCATCTTGCGGCCGTAGACAAAGTAGAGGATGACGACGAACACAATCATGACCAAAATGACGGCAGGTGTGTCAACGGCGATGAAGTCGAAGAAGGTCAGGCCGGCCTTGGAGCCGATCATGATGTTGGGGGGGTCGCCGATGAGTGTTGCGGTGCCGCCGATGTTGGACGACAAGATCTCGGCCATGAAAAACTGGATCGGATTGATGTCGAGCAGCTTACAAACCGTCAGCGTCATGGGACCTATAAGCAAGACGGTGGTGACGTTGTCGAGGAAGGCGGAGAGAACCGCGGTCAGGACGACGAACAACACCATGATGGTCCACGGGTTGCCCTTTGCAATCTTGGCGCACTTGACGGCGAGGTATTCAAACACTCCCGACTGCCTGACAACGGAGACGAACAGCATCATTCCGAACAAAACACCCAAGGTGTTGAAGTCGATAGTGCCGACGGCGAGCTCAAAACCGGCCTCGCCTTGTTCTGCGCCGATTTGGGGGAAGACGAAGATCATCAAAAGAACAGCACCGACGATGGAGACGAGGGAGCGATGTACTTTTTCGCTGATGATGAGCGCCAATGCCACCACAAAAACGACGATTGAGAAGATTTGCGCAAACTCCACGTGCTCTCCTTTTCGTAATTGTTTGTGTGATTAGACGAACGAGAATTATAAGGTGTTTTGGCGGAAGAACTTGTGGTCTTTCGGCCAATCGATGTGAAATATGAAGTGAAATATGCCAAGTCGCAGCAAAGGGCACCATGTGCGGGGAAATGTTTTCTTGACATATGACTCGTAGCTCGTGTGGGGGTTGTGACGCGTTACAATAGCCCCCGTATGGCTAGAGGATCTGAGGCGGAGGTGCCTCGGGGCTTTCTGAACTCACCTTATCTTGAATAGGAGCATTAGCATGACTGAGATGACCAAGAACATGATGTTGTTCTCGGGCTCTGTAAACCTTGAGCTTGCTGAGCAGATTGCGAAAGAGCTCAACACCTCGTTGAACAACATTCGCCTCGAGAAGTTCAGCAACGGCGAGATTTACGCCCGTTACCAGGAGAGTATCCGCGGCAACGACGTGTTTTTGATCCAAAGCGTCGCCGATTCCGCCGATCACAAATACGACGTCAACGATGCGCTCATGGAGCTTCTCATTATGGTCGACGCCGCAAAACGCGCCTCTGCCCGCACGATTAACGTTGTCGTCTCCCATTATGGGTATGCCCGCCAAGACCGCAAGGCTGCGAGCCGCGAGCCTATCACTGCAAAGCTTGTCGCTGACCTTTTGAGTGTCGCCGGCATCGACCGTCTCATCACCGTCGATTTGCATGTCGGTCAGATCCAGGGGTACTTTGACATCCCCGTCGACCACCTGACCGCGTTACCGATCCTTGCCGACTACTACAAGTCCAAAGACCTTCCTGCCGAGAAACTTTGCGTCGTCTCTCCCGACGTGGGACGTGCGAAGGCCGCCAAGAAGTTCAGCGACATGATGGGTGCTGACCTCGTCATCATGCACAAGGGTCGTCCGGGTCACAACAAAGCTGAGATCACCGCTCTTATCGGTGATGTTGCTGGCAAGATCTGTATCATCAACGACGACATGATCGACACTGCCGGCTCCATTGCTGCAGCGACCCAGACTTTGAAGGACAAGGGTGCCGAGAAGATCTTCGTTTGTTGTACCCACCCCATCCTGAGCGGTCCTGCGTACGAGCGTCTCGAGAAGGCCCCCATCGAGGAGGTCTTGGTTTGCAATACCATCCCGGTCCCCGCGGAGAAGCAGACGGGCAAGATCCGCGTCATCTCCGTTGCTCCGCTTTTGGCTGCTGCCATCAAGAACGTCTACAACAACGGTTCTGTCTCCGATTTGTTTGACATCCAACTGTAGCCACGATCATGCGACGCTGTCGTGTCGCGTGACGGTTTGACGTTGTGCGGGTCGTGAGCATGCTGCCTTGGCGTTCAAGTTTGGGTTTGCGTGCTTGCGACCCGCTTGCCGACTTTCGTTCAATTTCGATTTCTTTGTTGAGGAGCTTTCTTTGTATCTCATCGTTGGCCTGGGAAATCCGGGTGAGGAATATGCACATACGCGCCATAACGCCGGCTTTGACACCATCGCGCTCATCGCGGAGGAGATCGGCGTGCGCTATTGGAAGAGCGAGTGTGGAGCGAAGACGGGCAAAGGCGTGTATCGCGGCGAGGATGTCGTGTTGGCCATGCCGCAAAGCTTTATGAACGTCAGCGGTGGTCCGGTGAAGCAGTTGTGCGCGACATACAAAGTCGACCCCGACCACCTTATCGTCATCCATGACGAGCTTGATATCGATCCAGGGACGATACGTATCAAATTCGGTGGAGGACATGCGGGGCACAACGGCTTGCGTTCCATCTGCGATAAACTCGCTACACGTGACTGGTATCGTGTGCGTTGCGGTATCGGACGTCCTCCAGGACGCATGAACGTCGCGGACTACGTGCTCTCCCTCCCCAAGAAGGAGGCTGCTGACGATTTTGCCCAAGCGACGGGGTTGGCGGCCGAGGCGACCCTGTTCCTCATCGAAAACGGTCTTGCGAAAGCGCAGCAGAAGTACAACTGAAAAAGCATGGCTGGCGGTTGGGCAAGAAGTTATTTGGGCTAGAGAAAAGAGGCGCCTTGGGCGAGAGGCTATTCGGACCAGGAAAGAGGCGCCTTAGGCGAGAGGCCATTCGGACCAGGAAAGAGGCGCCTTAGGTTCCAGTTTGTCTCAAAGACCCCCGCTTCTTTTGTTGCCTACTTGATACGTGCAACGATGATGACCCACATCACGACGGCGAACAGGGCAGAAAATAGGAAGGCTACCTGGTAGGGAAGGGCGGCTCCGATGGTGCCCGTTGCCGCAAGGGGTGCCAGCATCGATACGAGCAACACCATCGCGGCGGTGCCGAGGCTTGCGCATGCCTGTCGTATGAGCACTATAAACGAGCTTCCGTCCATAGTTATTTCTTGGGGAAGGCTTGCAAGCGAATAGCTCATTGTGGGGCCCATGAGTATGCTCATACCCATGCCGCGGACGAGTTGAATGAGGGCAACGAGCCAAAGCGGGGTCGTCGCGTCCATGAATACGGCCCCGATGGCTCCGATTGCCAATGAGGTTCCGCCGATCAAGGCGACGGGGCGGACGCCATATCGGTCGGTCGCGATACCAGCAAGTGGATTGAGAAACAACGCCGCAATCGTGGCAGGGATGAATATAAGACCGCTTTCCGTCGCGGATCCGCCGCAGAGATCTTGCCAGTACATCGACAAAAGCAACGTGATTCCAAGGTATGACATCATGAGCGCGCATTGGGCGAGCATACCGTTGACGAAGGGGCCGTAACGGAAGATGTCAAGGCTTACCAAGGGTTGGGAAGCCGTGGCTTGGCGACGGAAGAACAGGATGATGAACAGGACACCCACGATGGCGGGCGCCCAAAGCATCGGGCTGGTCAGATCCATGCTGCTTGCGTTCGAGATCGCCAGCAACAATCCGCCAAACCCCAAAGTCGAATAGATGAGGGAGGGGGTATCAAGCGTCGCGCCTTCATCGGTGTTGCTTCCCTTTGAGTCGCCCTCGATGCCGATAAGCGTTGCCGCGACAAGCACGAGCGTCAAGATCGAGAGCAGCGCAAAGAAGCTGCGCCATCCCCAAACATCCGTCATGACGCCTCCGAGCACGGGGCCGATGTTGGGCGCAAAACCGAGTGCAATACCCGCGATGCCCATGGCGGTCGCGCGTTGTCCTGCGGGGAATCGCACGGTTGCTATCGCTTGGACGAGAGGCATGGTTATACCTGCGGAAACAGCTTGCAATATACGTCCTGTGACCATGAGCCAAAACGAATCCGTTGCTGCAAACAGGTTCAAGGCGGAGCCTACGAGAAGGAACAGGAACGCGACAAGACAGACGGCGCGCGTAGTGAGGCGTCGGGAAATGAAGGTGACTGCGGGAACGGTGATGCCGACGACGAGCATGTAGGAGGTGGTGAGCCATTGGCCGAGGCTTGCGTCGATGCCAAAATCTGCGTCTATGCTGCCTAGCATCGAGTTGACCGCCGTTTGGGATAGGTTGCCCAACGCCGTGCCAAACACTACGATGGCGAACAGGATGTACAGCCTCATCTGCTTAGGTTTGGCGTTTGCGTTTTCGATCATGATTCCTCCTCTGTGCATATGGTGCGAATGGTACCGAATTTTCCCGCTGAGCGTAACCCTTTCGGAGGACTTCGTGAGTTCGGAGGACTTCGTGAATCTGCCGCACGCGTTATACTATGGTCCGCGAGAAAAGTGTTGAAATCGGCATGCATACCATGTGTTCATGGCGGTTCGACCCCATTGAAAGGACGAGAGAATGACAGACGAGAAAACCCCTGTTGTCGGCATCATCATGGGTTCCACCAGCGATATGCCCACCATGGAAGCATGCATGAAGCAACTCGACGAGTTCGGAGTGGCCTATGAGGTCAAGGTCGCGAGCGCCCATCGCAAGCCCCTCGAGGTCCACGAGTGGGCAAGTACCGCCCACGAGAGGGGCATCAAGGTCGTCATCGCCGCCGCCGGCAAAGCTGCACACCTCGGAGGAGTCGTTGCCGCGTACACGCCGTGCCCGGTCATCGCCGTCCCGATGAAGACAAGCGACTTGGGGGGTCTTGACAGCCTGTTGTCCATGGTTCAGATGCCGAGCGGCGTGCCGGTTGCCACTGTCGCTATTAACGGTGCGAAGAACGCCGCCATCCTTGCGGTTCAGATGATGGGCACAAATTGCGACACCTGTCGCCAAAAGATCATCGATTACAAGGCGGCTATGGCCGAGGCCTAATGTAGATGCGGCGAAGGGGTCGCGTTATCGGCCTCGTCGCCTTGATTTTGTGCATGGTCGTAGCACTCGAGACGTGACCATGCTTTCGTCGGTATGTAGAGGGAATGGGATTATCGTGACAAAGAAGCTGCTCATGGCCAACGCGGCGTTCGCATGCGCCGCCTTGGAGGCCGGCGTGCGTGTCGTGGCGGGTTATCCTGGTACGCCGTCCTCCGAGGTTATCGAGACCGTAGCGGCCCGTCGCGCAGACGGGTCTGCGGAGGGCGTGCACGTCGAATGGTCCACCAACGAGAAGGCTGCTCTTGAGATGTTGTGCGGCGCGTCCTATGCGGGTGCGCGGACCTTGTATACCTGCAAACAGATGGGCATGAACGTGGCAGCAGACGCGTTGTTGTCCGTCAACTATGTCGGTACAGGTGGCGGCATGGTCTTGTTTGTCGCCGACGATCCGGGTCCTATCAGCTCCCAAACCGAGCAGGATACCCGCCGCTTTGCCGCGTTTGCCAAGGTCCCGGTGCTTGATCCCGCTACGCCGGAGCAAGGCGCGGAGATGATGAAGGCCGCTTTCGATTTGTCTGAACGCTACCATACGCCGGTCATCGTCCGCCCGACGACTCGTGTGTGCCATGCGAGCGCCTTTTTCGAGGTGGAGGATAAGACGGTCGCGACTCCCGTTCCCGAAGAAGGGTTCGTCAAGGATCCGAAGTGGATTATTTTCCCTCGTCGTAGTTACCAAGCACATGACGAGATAAATCGCCGTCTTGAGTCTATGGCGACAGATTTCGGCTCCGACCCTCTGCTCTCCCGCTTTAACGTTGTTATTGAAGGCGGCAAGGAGGAGCAAGGATGTCCTCGCCTTGGCATCATGGCTGGAGGCATTTCCGCTTCCTACGTGCGTGACGCCCTCTCGATGCTCGAGGAGCGTAGCAACACGCTTGGGGCCAACCTTCCTGCCTATCGGTTCATGCAAATTGGCACCCCCTATCCGTTTCCCCGGGAGGCTGCGGCGGATTTCGCCTGCGGGCTTGACATCGTCATCGTGTTCGAGGAGCTTGACTTCGTCATCGAGGATGAGATGCGCAAGCTTGCTGGTGAGATTCACGCCGGTTACGACGTGCTTGGCAAGTTGACAGGCCACACGCGAGACCGCGGCGAGAACGATGTCGATGACTGCGCTGCCCGCCTCGTCGCGTTCTTTGACGCCTATGCGCCAAGCGGTCTTGGTCCCCTGTTCGAACAACTCGTGTTGCCGGGGAGCCCCTATTCCTATCAAGCGCCCGAGGATACGCCTTTGCCGGTTCGCCCTCCGGTTCTTTGCGCCGGTTGCCCCCATCGTGGCAGTTTTTACGCAATCAAGCAGGCCCTTGGAAAGCGCGAGGCCGTGTACTGCGGCGATATCGGATGTTATACCCTGGGAAATGCTGCTCCGCTGTACACCACGGATACCTGCTTGTGCATGGGCGCCGGCATCACCATGGCCCAAGGTTTCTCCGTTGCTGAGCCGGAAAAGAAACAGATCGCGTTCGTTGGTGATTCCACCTTCTTTGCCAGCGGTATGACCGGCGTTGCCAATGCCGTATACAACGGTCATGACATCACTGTCGTCGTGCTCGACAACGCCACCACTGCCATGACAGGTAGCCAACCCCACCCTGGCACGGGTGTCACGCTCATGGGCGAGAGACGCAAGCCTATCAGCATCCCTGCGGTGCTCGAAGCCCTTGGTGTCGAATGCATCGTCCGAGCGAATCCACTCGACCACGAACAGGCGAAGGCTGCAGCAGCTGTGGCTATCGACTTCCCGGGTCCTTCCGCTCTCGTGTTCGAGAGTCCCTGCGTCCAATTGAAGAAGCCGGATATACCTGTGACGATCGACCCCCAGACCTGCACGGGGTGCAAGAAATGTATCACCGAGATTGGGTGTCCGGGTATCGGGTTTGATGTGGATGCCGCAGGCCCGAAGAGCAAGAAGCGGGGTCAAGCCTTTATCGACCGTTCCTTGTGCAACGGGTGTGGTCTTTGTACCCAGGTTTGTCCCTTTGGTTCGATTTCTGCCGCAAAGAAGGAGGAGTAAACCATGTTGAACATTCTTCTTTCGGGCATCGGTGGCCAGGGTACGGTTCTGGCTGCAAAGATTTTGGCTCAAGCCGCACAAGAGAAGGGATGGGCTGTGCGTAGCGCCGAGACCATCGGCATGGCCCAACGCGGTGGCACCGTGACGAGCCATGTGCGCATGGCCGACAAGGGCGAGGACGTCCAGTCGTCCCTGCTTGCGGCGGGGTCCGCGGATCTCATCGTCGCCTTTGAGCCCGGCGAGGCTGCTCGAGCGTTGCCCTTCCTTTCGCCTGAGGGGACCATCGTCACCGCGAGTACGCCGGTCCAACCGGTCACGGCTTCCTTGTCGGGCGCGCCTTATCGTGCCGCGGACGTTTTAGGCAATCTCGAGAAGTCCCTTGAAGGTACCCCTGCCCGGCTCATCGTCGTCGACGAGGCTCCCATTCTGGCCCAGATTGGAACAACGAGGGCTCTCAACACGGTATTGCTGGCAGCCGCTCTTGACACAGGATGCCTTCCCCTGACCATCGACGACTTGCGGGAGGCGATTCGCGTCTGCGTCAAGCCGAGATTTGTCGACCTCAACCTGAACGCTATCGACATCGCTCTTTCACGCTGCTAGAAAAACCAAAGACAGATTCGCTCATCGGGGCGTGCCTGCTCGCTCATCGGGGCGTGCCTGCTCGCTTGTCGGGCGGGTCCTTTTCTTCGATAAGCGATACCTTCCATTTTGAGTCTTGTGGCTCTTTGAGGGCTCTCGCAAAGTAGCGTACAATGCACTCCATTGCGATAGAGAAAGAAGAAGGACGATCGCTATGAAAATGACCCAAGAACAATTGGACATGATTGTTGCCCAATTCAAGACTCTGAAGGACCGCAGCCCCTTTTACGCGAAGAAATACGAGGGCATCGACCTCTCTGGGGTGAAAACCCAGGAAGATTTCGAGAAGCTCCCCTTCACGGAGAAGGCCGATCTGCGCGAGGCCTATCCGCTGGGGCTTGCCGCGGTGCCAAAGGAAGAGATTGTACGCATCCACAGCTCGTCGGGCACGACGGGTACGCCGGTCGTCATCCCCTACACCAAGAAAGACATCGATGACTGGGCGAACATGTTTGCACGCTGCTACGAGTATGCGGGGTGCACGCCCGAGGACGTTATCCAGATCACGACGGGCTATGGCCTTTGGACCGCAGGAACCGGCTTCCAAGCGGGCGCCGAGCGCTTAGGCGCCATGGCCGTTCCCATGGGTTCTGGCAACACCGCCAAACAACTTCAGTTCCTCCAAGACTTCCAATCGACCGTCCTTTGCGCAACCAGCTCATTTGCCCTGCTTATGGCCGAGGAGATCAAGAAGAACAACCTCCAGGACAAGATTGCGCTTAAGAAGGGCGTTATCGGCTCTGAGCGTTGGGGCGAGAAGATGCGCAAGCGCATCTCCGATGAGCTCGGTATCGAGTTGTATGACATCTACGGACTGACCGAGGTGTACGGTCCTGGTATTGGCATCAACTGCAAGGCCGACAGCGCTATGCATATCTGGTCCGACTACGTTTATGTCGAGATCGTCGATCCCGAGACCGGTGAGTTGCTCCCCGATGGCGAAGAGGGCGAGATCGTCCTTACGACTCTCCAGAAAGAGGGCGCACCGCTCATCCGTTTCCGTACCCACGACCTCTCCCGCATCGTCCCGGGTGAATGTGAGTGCGGTTCCAAGCATCCTCGCATCGACATCATCACCGGACGCACCGACGACATGGTCAAGGTTCGCGGTTGCAATATCTTCCCGGCACTCATCGAGGAATGCATCGCGTTTACGGACGGATGCTCGAGCGAGTACCAGGTCTACATCAACAACGAGAATGGCCGTGACAACCTCAACCTCTACTTCGAGTCTGATGCTCCCGAGGACGAGTGGCCCCAAATCGAACAGAATCTCGCCGTGGTGTTCAAGGCCAAAATCGGCATGACGCCTGTTCCGAAGGCCGTTCCCGTAGGCGACTTGCCCCGCAGCGAAAAGAAGACCAAGCGTATCTTTGACGATCGCTACTAAGCCGTTTGTCTCAGACCGTCGCTTAAGCTATCACGCAAACGAAGAAGGCCCCACCACCGGGGGCCTTCTCTCGTTGTTTGGGTTTTTACCTTTTATGCGGAAATCTTCTCGACGGAGGGGACTTCTCCTTCGAACATCTCGCCGTTGATGGTCTTGCCGATGGTCTTTTTGAGGACGAAGAGGACGACAACGACGAGAACGACACCAAGGATGAGGCAGATAACCGCGTTTTGGACAAATCCAGCGACGATAAAGCACACGAAGCTGATAGCCGCGACGGTTATAGCGTAGGGCAACTGGGTGCTGACATGCGTGATGTGGTTGACATTGGCTCCAGCGGATGCCATGACGGTTGTGTCCGAGATGGGGCTGCAATGGTCACCGCACACAGCACCGGCGAGGCAAGCAGAGATGCCGATAGTGAGCAGCGTGGGGTCGTTTGCGAAGATGGGGAGGACGATCGGGATGAGGATGCCGAACGTGCCCCAGCTTGTGCCGGTGGCAAACGCCAGGAACGCGGCAACAAGGAAGATGATGGCGGGAAGCATGTTGAACAGGCCGCCGGCAACGCCTTCCATGGCGCCAGCAACAAACACATCCGCGCCGAGCAGACCGGTCATGTCCTTGAGGGTGATGGCCAGCGTCAAGATCAGGATGGCGGGGCACATGGAATGGAAGCCGACCGTCAAGCACTCCATCGCGTCCTTGAAGTTGACGACGCGGCGGATGAGCAGGTAGATGATGGAGACAATCAGCGCGATGACGCAACCCCAAGGCAAGCCGACGAAGGCGTCGGTGTTGCCGAACGCGTTGATGACGTCGCCGCAGTACCCAGACTCGGGGTCGAAGAAACCGCCGACATAGAGCATTCCGATGATGCAGCAGATAATCAGGATGATGACGGGGATGAGCATGTCCCAAAGGCTTGCACGCTTCTCGACGATAGGTTGGTCGTTGCCGAGGGACCCGATGTCACCAGATCGGTATGCCTCGAGTTCCGCTTTGGCCATAGGACCGTAATCGAAACCCATGATGACGATGACGACAACGAAGGCGATGGTCAGAAGTGAATAGAAGTTGAACGGGATGGCGCTGATGAACAGTTGGATACCGTCGACGTCAAGATCGCTCGCTACACCGGAGACGGCGGCTGCCCATGAGGAGACCGGCGCGATCATACAAATCGGTGCGGCGGTTGCATCGATGATGTAGGAAAGTTTCGCGCGGGATACGAGTTTGCTGTCGGTGACGGGACGCATGACCGACCCGACGGTGAGGCAGTTGAAATAGTCA
>CAVIKF010000013.1:0-46475 GCA_963643505.1 Eggerthellaceae bacterium | reverse complement strand
GCTTCGCGGGGCCGGCGGCCTTGGTCATTGCGGGCTTCGCGGGGCCGGCGGCCTTCGTCGCGCCTGCGGGCTTCGCGGGGCCGGCGGCCTTCGTCGCGCCTGCGGGCTTAGCGGGGCCGGCGGCCTTGGTCATTGCGGGCTTCGCGGGGCCGGCGGCCTTGGTCATTGCGGGCTTCGCGGGGCCGGCGGCCTTGGTCATTGCGGGCTTCGCGGGGCCGGCGGCCTTGGTCATTGCGGGCTTCGCGGGGCCGGCGGCCTTGGTCATTGCGGGCTTGGCGGGGCCAGCGGCCTTCTTGCCAGCACCAGCGGGCTTCGCAGGGCCAGCAGCCTTCGTCGCGCCTGCGGGCTTGGCGGGGCCAGCAGCCTTGGTTGGCCCTGCGGGCTTGGCGGGGCCAGCAGCTTTTGCAGGAGCAGCTACAGCAGCAACAGGCTTGGGAGCATCCTCGAGGACGTAATCCCAGACGTAGACCATATCGACGTTCTTCTCGGCAGCAGCCGGCTCGGCGGCAGCAGCCTTTCCTGCACCAGCGGGCTTGGCGGGACCGGCGGCCTTCTTGCCAGCACCAGCGGGCTTGGCGGGACCGGCGGCCTTCTTGCCAGCACCAGCGGGCTTCGCGGGGCCAGCAGCCTTGGTCGGCTTGGCGGCACCGGCGGCCTTCGTCGCGCCAGCGGGCTTGGCTGCACCGGCGGCCTTCGTCGCGCCTGCGGGCTTAGCGGGGCCGGCGGCCTTGGTCATTGCGGGCTTCGCGGGGCCGGCGGCCTTGGTCATTGCGGGCTTGGCGGGGCCAGCGGCCTTCTTGCCAGCGCCTGCGGGCTTGGCGGGGCCGGCAGCCTTCGTCGCGCCTGTGGGCTTGGCGGCACCGGCGGCCTTCTTGCCAGCGCCTGCGGGTTTGGCGGGGCCGGCGGCCTTCTTGCCAGCGCCTGCGGGCTTGGCGGGACCGGCGGCCTTGTTGGACTTGGTGTCCTCAGCCTTTGTAGTCTTCTCGGCCTTAGCGGCAGCGGCAGCGGCCTTAGCGGCAGCCTTGCGCTCCTCAGCCTCCTCACGGGTGATCTGGATGCGCTTCTTTACGTAACGCTTGCCCTCGGGGGCTTCCTTGGTGGGAGCAGCAAGAACCGGCGGCTTATCGCCCATGGCCTTGAATGCCTCAGCGGCGGGATCCTCAAGGCGTGCACGTGTGGCAATCTCGAAACGCTCACCAGTGTTTTGGTCAACGAGGTTGCTCTGGCTCGGATCGTATGCGAGACCGGTATACGGATCGTAGTAGATCTTGGAGTCAAAATCGATGCACCAACCAAGGGTCGGGTCGTACTTCTTGCCAAAGGCCTCAGCGTAACCCTTGTCCTTGTTCCAAGTTGCAGTCTTGGGCAAGTCGAACGGCGGATTCGGGAAGCCGGGGAAGATTTCGATGCTCTCGATGTAGAGATGAGCCTCTTCGCGCTTCTCATCGATGTCGTAGCGCTTGCCGGTCTTTTGGTCAACGAGCTTCTTGTAGATCGGATCGTATGCGTAACCGGTGTAGGGGTCGTAGTAGATATCCGTATCAGGCTCGATGCACCAACCGGTCTTCGGATCGTAAGGATGATCAAAGGCGGTTGCGTAACCCTTCTCCTTGTCCCACTTGGCAGTGGAGGGCATCTTGAAGGGCGGGAACTCAACACCCGGATACAAAGCGATGCACTTCAGGAACTTTTGCTTCTCGCCCTTGGGGAGACGGGTCAGCTTGTCGTATTGCTTGCCCGTGGCGTCGACGAGGCAATCGTTAGCCGGGTCGAGAGCGTAGCCAGTGCAGACGTCGTAGTAGACATTGGTCTGGGGATCGATGCACCAACCGGCGATATTGTTGTAAGGGTGGCCGAACGACATGCCGACGCCCTTTTCCTTGTCCCACGTCACGCCGCTGGGGAGCTCGTAGGGGGCCTCGAAACGACCCGGATAGCAAATGGTGCTGCCAAGGAATGCGATAGGCTCACGAGTCAGGCTGTATTTCTTACCCTCGGCGTCGAGCAACGTGTTGCTCGCAGCATCAAACGTCCACAAAGTGTAAGGGTCATACTGCTTCTGGTCGCGCGGGCTGACAATCCAACCAGCCTCGTTGCGCTTGAAGTTGGTCGCCTTGTGATAGAGGGAACCGTCCTGCCATGCCCACTCGAATCCGTCGGGGCACTCAACCTCTGCGGGCTTCTTCGGCTTCTCGAAGTCGAGGTCCGGACGGGCCTTGATGACTTCCTTCGGCATACGATGCACAGCGTCTTCGAAGGTCTTGCCCTTGCGGGGATCGGAACCGGGGATGGACCACTTGGTGTCCTCGTAGGTGTAGACATTGTCGTTGGCGGTGCACTTGTAGATCTTGCAGAGCAAGCCACGGTTGGCCCAAGAGCCTCCCATGGGGTCGCAATGCTCGTCGTCAACGGAGGTCAGCGTATTGACGTTGGACTCGAGGCAACCAAAGGGGTTGTCCAAATCTGCGGAACCGTCACGCTCGGGGAACCACCAACCACGCGGGCACATGATGACGCCAGGAGCAACGACGTTGTCGACATCGGCGCGCATCTTGATACGGCCACGACGGGTCTCGATCCAACACCAGTCACGCTCCTTGATGTCGTACTCAGCGGCCGTATCGGGGTTGATGCTGAAGTACGGATCCGGGGAGATGTAACGGATATAGGGCATGTTGAAATGCTCGGAGTGGTGGTAGGGCATAAACCCGCCACCGGTGGTGAGGCGAATCGGATACTCCTTGGCCAAATCAGGATGGTCGATCGGGTTCTCGGAGCAGCCGATATAGGTCGGCATTCCAGGATAGCCAAGCTCCTGCAAGATCGTGGAGTTGAGCTCGATCTTGCCGGTGGGAGTCCAGAAGCCACCACGAGCCAGATACTTGCTCTGGTGCAGCGGCGGGTAATACATACGGATCTTGTCAACAAACTCGTTGTAGGAGGAGACAGGCAATCCGATGGGCTCCATGATGGCCCAGTATGCCTCTTCCTCGGTCTCCCACGGCCAGTTTGCGGGATCCTGGCCGCAGGCCAGACCCAACTTACGCCAGAAGTCCATATCGGTGTGACGATCGTACTTCGGCTGCATTGCACGGCGACCACCCATGAGGGAGTCGGTTGCGCCGTAGTGGGTGACGATAACAGGACGCTCCAGCGCGCCGGCTGCAGGGAAGACGTAGTCAGCGAACAGGGCGGTCGGGGTGATCCAATAGTCAACAACGACCAAGAACTCAACAGCCTTGATTGCAGCGAGGACCATCTTGGAGTCGCCGTAAGACATCATCGGGTTGGAGGCGTTGACGATAAGGGCGCGAACCTCGTAAG
The DNA here is from genome assembly GCA_963643505.1 of Eggerthellaceae bacterium. GTDB lineage: Bacteria > Actinomycetota > Coriobacteriia > Coriobacteriales > Eggerthellaceae > CAVEFW01. The sequence continues at coordinate 43,151 of CAVIKF010000013.1, read as the reverse complement.
GATCCTTGGTCAGGATTGCCTTGAAGACGCTGGGGCCATGAGCCTCGCAGAACCACTCTGCCGGCAGGGTCTTGCCCCACGTACGCTTGTTGGTCTTGGAGATCAGAGTATAACCGGGCCAAGAAGCCAACTTGAACTTGTTGGAGCCGATCTGCTTGTCCTTGATCGCCTCGGGCAAAAGCTCGTTGAGCTCCAATTCCTCGTCGGTGAGGTAGTTCATCGCAGGACCGGGCATGCCGTCGCCACCGGGAACCTCAAGGTTGCCCGTAACTGCACGGAGCAGTTGCAGTGCGTGGGACGTGGTGGTGGAGCCAGAACCCATCTGGTCCCACGTGCAGCCCCACTGGATGCAACCAGGGGTGTTGGTGCAGTACATGGTTGCCGCAGCGCGGATCTTCTCGGCAGGAATGCCGCAGATCTCCTCAGCCCACTCAGGCGTGTAATCGCCCAAATGGCCCATGAGCTCATCGAAACCGTCGCACCAGGTTGCGCAGAACTCGAAGTTGCACAGGCCCTCCATGACAGCGCAGTAAAGCATTGCCAAAGCCAAAGCAGCGTCGGTACCGGGCAAAACAGGCAGCCACAGGTCGGCCTTTGCCGCCGTCTCGGAATAACGCGGATCAACAACGATGCACTTCATGCCGTTGTGGATCAAATCCCAGTAACCGTGCATGCCAGGCAACGTAGATGCGCCAGGATTCATGCCCCACAAGACCAAACAGCGCGCACCGCCCAAGTCGGTCTCAAACGGGGACCAACCGGCAACGCAGGTCTCAGCCATGAACGTAGGAATCCAGCAAAGCAATGCGTTGTGGAAACCGTTCGGGGTACCGAACTGGTTGAGGAAGCGTCGACGTGCCCAGTCGTCGGTACGGGTAGTACCGCCGCAAGACGCAACGCTCTCAGCGCCGTTCTCGGCCTTGATCTGATTGAGTCGGTCAGCAACCTCTTGGATGGCTTGGTCGTAGTCGACCTGCTCCCACTTGCCTTCGCCCTTCTCTCCGACGCGCTTCAACACGTGGTTGACGCGACCGGGGTGATTGACATGCAGGAGAGCACTCGTACCACGGCAGCACAAACCGCCCTGATTGGTGTAATCGGGGTCGCCCTCGATCTTGATGACGTCGCCGTCCTTGACGTATGCAAGAACACCACAGTTGGCGTGGCAGAAGTAGCACTGCGTACGGATGCATTCTACTCCAGGCGCATGGATATCAATTTCCGTCGTCATCTCATCCCTCTCTCTCTTTTCTCGTCTTCCAACTATTCCGCGCATCGCTCGATTCATTCGCAGCAACCCGAACACACGGGCTGCAAACCGCAAACCCACTTGGGTCCTTGGCGTACAACCGAAGCGGTAGAGAAACGAGGCTGAACCCCAAATAGCCCACGTACTATGTGAAGGAGACTCTCTACTTCCTTCTTCAACTAGTACGGTGGCCCGTCCCTCATGGCCTGCGGCGCTCCTGAAACAAGCAACACACAATTGCCCTGTATTCGACAGGCAATTAGAGTAGATTATATCCATTCCCTGTTTTTTTTCTACTGGCAATGGGTCATTAATTGGTAGAAAATCAAAAGAAAAAATCCGTTATGACCTTGGCAAAGTCAATTTATAATAGTGGCAGTCATCCACTATTTTCAGTGCGATATGAGGAGTCGAAAATGACTAAGAACCATCGCTTCACATTCATGGGGACGGGCGCTGGGTGCGGCGTTCCCGCCTTCTTTTGTGATTGCCCCGCCTGCACCGAGGCACGGCTTAACCCCCGCGCACGGAGGGGGGATTGCGGCGTCATGATTCAAGGAATCGAGTCAGGTACGACCCTCCTCATCGATACGCCACCGGACACACGCCACCAACTTATCCGCGAGGGAATCCGCCAATTTGACGAGCTTTTGATCACCCATTGCCACTCGGACCACATCACCGGTCTGTGTGAGCTTGAGTACATGGTCCAGTTGCGCACCAAGAAGGCACTGCCCACCTACGGAAGCGTCGAGACCCTTGGCGAGGTTGCCATAGAGTTTCATTACATGGATTACGCTCTCGATTTCAACACCATGGAGCCATTCGACACCCACGAGTTCGACGGGGTGCGCTACACCGCCCTGCCCGTCACCCATGCTCCCGGCACCTACGGCTACCTGATTGAAACCCCAAGCACGCGCATGTTCTACGCAAGTGACACCGGTCACCTACCGGAGGAGACCCGCGAGCGCATCCGTGGTGTGGACATCCTCGCCATGGACGCAACCTATTGGAAGTCGTGCCCCTGCCCCCAAAGCCACCACAGCGTACAGGAGTGTATCGAGGAGGGCCTCTCCCTCGACGCGGGGAAAATCTACCTGACCCACCTGTGCATGCATTACGCCGAGCCCATCACGCTCGTGGAGCTTGAAGCGTATTGCGAACAATACGACGGGCGCGTAGCTCCTGCTGCCGACGGCCTGAGCTTCGACATCTAGAGCCCATCACGCTCGTGGAGCTTGAAGCGTATTGCGAACAATACGACGGGCGCATAGCTCCTGCTGCCGACGGCCTGAGCTTCGACTTCTAGAGCCAACGCCTGGAGTCAGCGAAATGGGTCTTTACGCACCGTAGGCGTACAACTTGCCCTCATTGGCATATTGGACCTCGCCCTCACCAGGGATGATACGACCGACGCGATAGGTGGTCTCACCCTCCTTGGCGAGTGCCGCCTCGACGTCTTCCGCCTGGGCGGGATCGACGATAAGGATCATGCCGGTACCCATGTTGAAGGTCTTGAGCGCCTCCTCGTCGGAAAGACCGGCGGCATCCACGACGTACTTGATGATAGGCGGGACCGGCCACGTTCCGAGGTCAACCTCTGCATTAACGTTTTTGGGGAGCGCACGGTTCAGATTCTCGGTAATGCCGCCACCAGTGATATGACCAAGGGCTCGAACGGCGCCTGGAACCTCGTGCAAGACGTTAAGAACCGGTTTGACGTAGATGCGGGTCGGTGTCAGCAACGCGTCAGCGACGGATTGTCCTCCCAAAGCCTCACAGGGGGCCATAGCCTCTTCGCGCGTCATACGCTCGACCGTGACCTTGCGCGCAAGGGAGTAACCGTTGGAATGCAGACCGCTGGACGCCAAGGCGATAAGCACGTCGCCCTCACGGACGCTGTCAGGGTCAAGCATCTTGGGACGGTCAACGACGGCAACGCAAAAGCCGCTCAGGTCGTAGTCGTCAGGATCCATGACGCCCGGGTGTTCGGCCATCTCGCCACCGATAAGAGCACATCCAGCCTGACGACAGCCCTCGCCGATGCCACCGACGATCTTTGCCATGGATGTGGAATCGAGCTTGCCCACCGCGACGTAGTCCAAGAAAAACAGCGGCTCGGCGCCGGTCGCCAACACATCGTTGACGCACATGGCGACAAGATCGATACCGACCGTGTCGTTTTTGCCGGTCAGCTGGGCAACCTTGAGTTTTGTGCCGACACCATCAGTGCCAGAGACGAGCAAAGGGTCTTCCATGTCCTTGGCAGCGGAGATGCTGAACAGGCCGCCGAAACCTCCGATATCACCCACAACCTCGGGTCGATAGGTGCTGTGGACGGTTTCCTTGATAGCATCGACCGCACGAGCCCCCTCGACGATGTCAACACCGGCCTCGGCGTACGTTACCTGTTGGTTTTGTTCAGTCATGGGAAATCCCTTTCAAACACAGTAAAACATTCGCTTTTGGAAGCGTATCTGTCCACTATACAACACGCAAACTCAAATAGAGGCGACTCACGCCGGAGACGGGTGAGGGCAATCAGCCATCGCGCCGGATGCTCCCGAGGCGAGATGGACCCTAGGCCGGTTGAGCCAGAACAAGCAGCATAGAAGCAGGGGATGGCCGCATAGGTTGGACCAGAACAAGCAGCATAGAAGCAGGGGCTGGCCGCATAGGTTGGACCAGAAAAACATCCACACCCCCAAGGCGCTTTGCTGCCGGTAAAAGAAGCAAAAACGACTTATTTGTAGTTCGACATCAGTTCATTGTCAGTTCGGTATCAGTTCGGCGTCAGTTCGGTATCAAACGCGACGACCTCGGCGTTGTGAAGTAAAAGGAGTAAAATTGATGTATCTATAGTTCGGAGAGAAAGCATCCCCTCATGAGCACCGATAGACCCACCACCAACCAATTGTTCGAGCAGAAGTATCGCGGTATCACCCCCTACATGCAAAATCGCGAGCTATCTTGGCTTACTTTCAACGAGCGCGTACTCGACCAGGGAGCCGACGAGACGGTGCCCCTGCTGGAGCGGTTGAGTTTCGTAAGCATCTTTTGGAGCAACCTTCAAGAGTTTTTCATGGTGCGCGTCGGATCGCTTACCGACCTCTCTCTCCTCAAGACGCCCGTCATTGACACCAAGAGCGGCTTGAGCTCTTCGGAGCAAATCAAAATCATCCACGAGCGCTGCCACCAGCTATACCCGCAACAGGAGAAGGTGTTTGAGGATATCCGCACCGAGCTCGCAAAGGCCGGCGTCCACCAACTTCGTTATGAGGAGCTCGACGCAAGCCAACTGAAATTCATCGAGAAGTACAGCAAGGAGTCCATCAAGCCCTTCCTTTCTCCCCAGATCGTCAACAGCCGCCACCCCTTCCCCCACCTGGAGAACGGGGAACTTTATGTGGTTGTTCGCCTTGAGGACCTCGATTCCGACAAGAAGAAGAAAAAGAAGAGCAAGTCTGGCGGAGCCGCAGACGCAACCCTTGGCCTCATCCCCATGCCGCGCCAATGCCGTCGCGTGATCGAGATTCCCGGGGAGGAGACGAGCTTCATCCTCCTCGAGGAAGTCATCGAGCATTTGGCGCAGTCCGTTTTCGACATGTACAAGGTCAAACACACCAACATCATCTGCGTTACACGCAATGCGGACCTCGACACCACCGAGAGCTCCGACGAGGCGGACACCGACTATCGCGAGCACATGAAGCGCATCCTGAAGAAGCGCGGTCGCCTCGCTCCCGTGCGTCTCGAGAGCGCGAAAGAGTTGTCGGCCACCGTGAAGAGCATCATCCTCGCCCGCCTCAAGCTCGAGGAGTACCAGACCTACGTGACACGGGTGCCACTCGACCTCAGCTATACCTGGGGAATCTCCGGCATGCTCTCCAAAGAAAAACGCGCGAATCTGGTCAATACCCCCTTTAACCCCGCCATCTGCGCACGAGTCAAACCGGGTAAGTCGTTGATCAAGCAGGTCGCCAAGAACGATTTGCTATTGTGCTATCCCTACGAGAGCATGGATTCGTTCGTGCAATTGCTCGAGGAGGCGGCGATTGACCCCGACGTGATCTCCATCCGCATCACATTGTATCGCCTCGCCTCCGTCAGCCGCTTTGCCGAGGCCCTCATCCGTGCGGCGGAGAATGGCAAGGACGTGACCGCCCTGTTCGAGTTGCGTGCACGCTTTGACGAGAGCAACAATATCAAGTGGTCCCAACGTTTCGAGGAGTCTGGATGTAACGTTATCTACGGCTTCCGCGAATTCAAGGTCCACAGCAAGATTTGCAGCATCACGCGCCAAACCGACAACGGCATCCAATACATCACCCAACTCGGCACCGGCAACTACAACGAGAAGACCGCGCGTCTCTATACCGACATCTGTTACATCACCGCCGATCCCAGTTTCGGCAAGGACGCCGTCAGGTTCTTCCGCAACATGGCGCTCGAAAATGCCGATGACCACTACAAGACGCTTTGGGTCGCTCCCCTCCAAATCAAAGCAAACATACTCAAGGGCATCGACAAGGAGATCGCCAAGGCCAAGAAAGGCAAGCCTTGCGGATTGTTCTTCAAGACAAACAGCATCACCGACAAGGAGATCATCGAGAAGATCGCCGAGGCAAGCCAAGCCGGCGTCCCCACCACCCTGTTTGTTCGCGGCATCAGTTGCATCGTCCCGGGTGTTCCGGGTTACACCGATAACGTCCGCGTCGTCTCCATCGTGGGTCGCCTCCTTGAGCACAGCCGCATCTATTGCTTTGGGGCTCCTGATGACCCCAAGGTGCGTATGTACTGCAGCAGCGCCGACCTCATGACGCGCAACATGGACAAACGCGTCGAGATCGCTTGGCCGATGATTGACGAGCGCCATCGCCAATACATCATGGATTACCTGTTCACCAGCATGCGCGACACCGCCAAGCTCCGTGAGCTCAGGGCGGACGGCGCATACACACCCCTCGGCTACTTCGGCGATCGAGACGAGAACGGCGAGATCATTCGCTACACATTCGACGAGAACGGAAACAAGACCGGTATCGCGTTGTTCGATAGCCAGACGTTCCAAATCGAGTTGGCGAAGCTCTCCCCATCCGAGCAAAAGGAAATGATCAAAAACCTGAGAGCACAATTTGAGGAGAAGGTTGCCGAGAAGCATCTTGAAGCAACTACCGAGCTTGAGCCTTTGGTCGATCTCGCGCCTGTTGCGGAGCCGGAACCGGTTGTCGAGCTTGAGATCGAGCCCGGGCCTAACCTCGAGCCCGGGCCTGTTGCGGAACCTGAACCGGAACCCGAGTCCGAGCCCGTCGTCGAGCTTGAGCCTGAGCCGGAGCCCGAGCCCATCGTCGAGCTTGAGACCGAGCCGGAGCCCGGGCCCGTCGTCGAGCCAATCGTCGATCTCGAGCCTGTTGCGGAGCCTGAGCCGGAACCCGAGTCCGAGCCTGTTGCGGAGCCTGAACTGGCTGTTGAGACCGAGCCGGAGCCCGAGCCTGTCGTCGAGCTTGAGCCTGAGATCGAGCCCGAGCCCGTCGTCGAGCCTGAGATCGAGCCGGAACCCGAGCAAAAATCCCAACTTCCCCAGCTCTCGGAAACCACACCTAAGAAGAAAAACAGCCGCAGCGAACTTGCATTCCGCATCGGACGCGGCCTCGCAAAGGCGACAATAAAAGGAATCTCAAGCGTGGCGGCGTTGGGGAGGAAGCTCCGCCGCCACTAGACAAAACCGTCACTAGACAATAGCAACCCAAACACAAAAGACAGTCTCAGGGACTTTGAACCACACCCCAGCACTCCCCCTACCCGGGCCCCGGACGACCGTGCCCGCGCTCTACGTCCATGACTACGTCTTGGACGACCTGCGTGGTGAATCCAGGGGAGGGTTCGGCATGCGGTCCCCCCGGCATGATGACATGCGGCCCCCGCACAAGGCGGCGTGCAGTCCCCGTGCGAACAAAAGGAGGCTCCCCGACGGGGAGCCTCCTGTCTTTCTCGTTCTCTTACCCGGACGAGCGTTACCGGCCAGACGTCGCGTGTCGCACGTCAGGCGACACCTGGCACGGCGCGCTGCACGTCGGCCGCCTCGCGTGGCCGCCTCGGCGCCGCTACCCTTTGTGGCAAAGGTACTGGATCGCGCGGGCGTCGGCCGCGTCGACCGCGCCGTCGCCGTTGACGTCCGCCTCCAGCCACATCCGCTGCGTCACCGCGGCGGTGAGGGCGGACGCGTCCTTGCTGGCGAGGTCGTAGGCGATCTGGGCGTCGACGATGTCCACGACGCCGTTGCCGCTGACGTCCCCCGTGCGGCTGGCGCGGGCGACCTGCGTCGCGGCCTCGTTCATGTCCATATTGGCGGCGGTGACGGTCCCGACCCTCTCGAACACCACGACCGCCCAGCACCTCTCGGGCTCCAGCCACACCATGTCCTGGCCGTCGAACGTGGGCGCGGTGCCCTCCTCGTACTCGGCGGTGGGGAAGAACCTCACCACCCATGCGGAACCCGTGTACTTATCAACCGTTGCGTTCTCGACCGCCTCGGTGTAGATCCCGTACTTGTTGCCGACGGCCTTGAAGTTGCTCGAGGTGGCGAACTTGTCGACCATGGCCTCGACGCTGTTGCCGCTGCTCAGGAACTTGGTCCAGTAGGAGACGTTCTGCTCCGTGGGCTCGTCCTTCTCCATCACGGAGTGGTAGAGGCGCGCCACGATCTCCTCGTTGGACAGGTCCGCCTCGCTCCAGGCCGGCAGGGCGATCAGCTGCTTGATGACGTAGTCGGCTCCGCGCTCCTTCAGGAGGTTCGCCCAACGGGCCTCCTCGCTTGCACTCGGGGGGTCTGTGCACAGCAACTTGCTGAACAGCAGGCGGATGTAGGCCTTGCAGTCGTAGACGGGTGCCGGGGGCTCTGCTACGCCGCAATAGGCGCAGGCACCGTCGACGTAGGTGTGGTCGTCAATCGTAATTGCGCTAAAGTCGGAGATCCATTTGTATCCTCCGACAGCCTGGTCGGCAGCGGTGCAAATCTTGTAGTCGGAGTCTACGAACAGGTAGATTCCGTCTATGTCGGAGTCGGATGGATACCACTTGGTGTAGGCAACCTGCTCGCCGGTCGTCTTGTCCGCAGCGGAGAAGGACAGGTGATATGTCACGGGCATGGTCACGCCCTTGGTTTCGAGCAAGTCGGAGAGCTTGGCGCCATGAATCTCTGTGTCAACGCCCTTCTTCTGGAGGGTGACGTCCGTGGCATACCTTTCGATATCCTGGGCGGTGATAGTCACACCGTTTACGGTCACGGGAGCAGCTACCTTAGGCACATGGGTGTACGTGGCAACGGAACCTTCGCCGACCTCGTATACGGTTACCTTATGGATGCCATTCTCCTCATCGGAAGCGACGGCAGAACCGTAGAAGTTGCTGGTGGAATCGTAATACGCAATGAAAGGATACTTGATCGACGTGTTAGTGTTTTGGAGAACGCCGTCCGTCATGGCCCAAGTTGACGCTAAATATCCTGAAATCGTACTCGCATACATCAAATATTGGTTATACGTCGTGTTGCAAAGATAGTACGTGTAGTTGTTGGTGTTCCCTGAGGTCGGCTTGATGGTCAGGTGAGATCCATCAAAGGTCCAGATGAGAGCCTCGGCAATATCCTCGGGATTAGTGGTGGTGACGTCAATCGTCGTCGCGGCCATATGGCCAGAGCTCGGCGCACCGGCAGTCAAAGCATGGCCGTCGTAGGCGATGACATATTGCTTGCCAGAAACCAACTCGTTGGCCACCGTCAAGACCGGATGCTCGACAACACTCTTGGAAGCCTTGGAACCGCACAGGCAATAGTAGTAGCCGTCAGGACCGGGTTGGTAGATCGGGTTGCTCGTAAAGTCACAAGCTTCGACTTCTTGGACCGTATCACAGGTTGCGCACGTCTTTACATGGGTGCCATCATTTTTGTCGGCATATTTGTAGCTATGATCAAGCTGGGGAATCTCAACGGGCGCAAAGATGCGTGTGGTGGCCTCAGCGTCGGCGAACATCTTGTCGCACGTCTTGCACTGGAAGTACGCCTGTGTGCCGGGAGCAGTGCAAGTTGCAGGAACGGCAGCCACCTGTTGCAGCTGGTGATCGCATGCCGCCTCAGGTACGAAATCCATACGGATATTGGGGCGATAGCCCGCAACCTTGGTGATATCTGAATCCTTGGTGAAGTTCTTGGAGTCGCTGTTCATATAGCCAACGGTGCCTGCGACGCTGGAGGCGTAATACTTGGGACCATTCGAGCTGTACGACGCGCTATCCTGGATGAACACAACGACCAAGTTGCCGCGGTCCTTGTCATAGTTGAAGGAGCCCTCGTTCATGTTGAACTCATAGGTCTCCCAACCCACAGAGGCGCCCATGTTCGGAGTGCCGCTGTAGACCTGGGTCAGGTCTTCTGCGCGCCACGTTGAAGCGTCGGTTTCAGAAATCTGGGAAGCGGAGACATGACCAAGCCAGATCTCGCAGCGAGTGGTTTGGTGGGCATAACCCGTGGTGGTCTGGTCGAATGCGATACTGCTGATGGCACCGCTCTTACCCATCTCGTCTGCAGAGTAGATGATGGAAACGATGGAGTTCTTGTAATTGCTTACATACGGATAGGCATTCTGGCTCGTGCCAGTACCAATGGTCAAAGGCTCGTAAGCGCTGCAAACGGAGCACACGCCGTTGACATAGGTATGGCCCGCAGCCGGAATGACACGCGTGCTCTTATAGCTACAAATGGAGCATTCCGTGTTCATGGCGCCTTCGGTCGTGCAACCGGCTTCGGTCGCCACCGTGGTGTCTTCCATGGTGCAATCAACGATCTGGGGAGTGCCGCATCCATTGACGCAGGAAACGCTATGCGTGCCGTTGTTGTTGGAAGTCACTGCACCCGTGTAATTGTGACCCGTGGCAAGAATGGCAACAGGAGCAGAAATCCCGGTCGTGCCTTCTGCGTCAGAGAAGAGCTTCTCGCAAGTGCTGCACTTATAGTGGGCCTCTGCTCCGGGTTCCGTGCAGGTGGGTTCAACCTTGGCTACCGCTTTAATGTCGTGTTTGCCCGTAGCAGGGATGACCTCGTTCTTGACGGCGCTACATGTGCCAACAGTGCAAGCATAATCCCGCTGCCCGTCGGTACCGCAGGTTGCATTGGTGGTCACGACACCGTCGTTCCAAACATGTTCGTGGGTGGCCACGGTAACCGTCGTCGCAGCGGTAACAAGCGGCGTAGTGTAGACACCGTCAACAGCAGTCAAAACTTCAGAGCCGAAGGTGACGCTGTCAATGCCATAACCCTCGTCAGCCTCAACGGTAAAGCTTTGGGTCTTGCCTCCCTTGACGGAAGCAGATGTCACCGCTTCTCCGTCGACTTTCACGGTTGCATGGGAGACCGCGAAGGTGATGTTATAGGTAGGAGTGGGAGTCAGGCCCAAGACATCGATAAACCACGCGCCCAGGTTCTCCTCGACCCACATCGCATCCCCAACGTTACTTGAGGAGGCGGAACCGCAGTTGGTCATCGTGATTGCATCGGCGGAGGTGCTCGTAGAGTTATACAGCTGTTCTGCTGTTCCCTCTACATAGAAGCAATCCTTATAGACCTGGTTGCCCACATAGCTAGGAGAGTAGGCCACGGCGGCAATAATGCCACCAATTTGCTTGCCCGTTTGAACCGCGCCGGCGTTCAAGCAGTTGTTAACGTAAAAGTATCCATTGGAGTTGTAGCTATGGTAGCCGATGATTCCACCAGAACGCGCATAGCAGTTAGAATTCGTACCGGTGGTGGAGGCATTGATGGCGCCATCGTTGTAGCAGTACTCCACGGTCACGTTATAGCCGTTCACGCCAGCTGCATTAGAAGACATATAGCCAGCGATTCCTGCCGCATACGCGCTGCCGTATGTGCTGGTGGTAGCAGAAGTAATGTTGCCGTGGTTGACGCAGTGATTAATAGCACCGTAGTTTTGGTAACCAGCGAAGCCAGCAGCATAGGCAGTGGCGCTAGTGCTCGTTGCAGACATGGCAGCGTTATTCACACAATTCGTGATGGTGCCGTAGTTGCAATAGGTCATTGCGGCTACCGCATAACCCGTGCTTGAGAGGTTAGAGGCAAAAGAGCCGTTCAGCGTCAAGTTCTTCACAACACCGTTGGTGCCGATGCACTTGAACAACGTGGCAGGACCACTTGTGCAGGTCAGGTTCATGGTGATGGACTTGCCATTGCCATCGAAGGTTCCCTGATAGCCATTTGCCCCAGAGGAGCCGCCCACGGTATACCAACTCGCCAGCGTACCCATGTTGATGTTGCGAGTCAGGATGGCATTCCCCGCGTAAGCGCTTGCAGTGGCCTCTTTCATGAACCAAGCCAATTCCGCGCCTTCGGTAATCTGGTACACGCCATCTACCTGGGCGGGCTCAGTGAGCGTGGTGCCATCCCACTGGTCCAGGGCGCCACAAACCGTGGAGCCGTCACGCAACAGGTTGGTGCAGACGCCGTCGACGAAGTTATGGGCCTTGGTGGCGGGGATAACCTCAGTCTTCACATGTCCTTCGGTGGCCGCATCGCACACGCTGCAGGTGTAGGTCATGATGCCCGTCTCACCACAGGTTGGTGCAATGGTCTGGGTACCTTCACCGTAGACATGCGCAGCAGGATCGACGATGCTGTTCAGCTTGTTGCCGTCGGCATCAAAGTACTTGCCGCAACTGTCGCAACTGGAGTAAGCGACGTTACCGTCCGTAGTGCAGGTATGGGGTACCGCAGCATGGAAAGTCTTCGCAGTGTGGTCGCACGTCTCAATAGTCAGCTGGAGATTGGGACGATAGGAACCCTTGGTGTAATTAGACGTGTTGTCGACGATGCCACAGCCATTGGAGGTATCGTTACCACGATAAAGAACGCTGTTCTCCGTGCTCGTATAGTAGTACTTTGCGTTGCTGCAATTGCTGGCTTGACGATAGACAGCAATGACCAAGTTGTCGGTACCGTCATACTCAAAGGGAGTCTGCAGCTCAATCGTTTCCCACCCGGTAGCGGAACCTAAAACGTAGGAGCTGTTGTCATAGACCAACGTCAGGTCGCTGGCAGCTACGTAGTCGCTGGTGCTGCTGAAAGCGGTCTTGGAAGTGTGCCCCATATACACCTTGAAAACAGAACACGCATTGCTGTCTACGGTCGAGCAATAGAACGCAATCGCGTTGATGGTGCCTGCGCTCTCAATTTCGCTGGCGGTATAAATCATCTGAACGCCAGAGTTCTTGTAGTAATTGTAGTAGGGGCCGTAGTGGCTACTACCCGTTCCCGTTCCGATCGTAACCGTATCGCCGGAAACGTCCATAGGCTCGACTGCGGAATTGGCAACCAGGGGCGCAACCTCGGTTTCGGCAACGATCAAAGCCTCGCTTGCAACCTCGGTTGAAACCTCGGGTTCTGCGTCGACTGTGGCCACGATCGACTCCGGCGACGATGCCCCGTCCGCCGCCTTCACGTCATCAGCCCATGACATCGACGGCATGAGACCGACGACAAGCACTGTCGACAACAACGTGTTCAACACGCGTTTGGCCCACATGATTTTCGCTCCCCCTTCCTTTGCCAAAACTGAATCGGTCTTGTTCTTTTTCATGTACTACCCCTTCCCTTTTTTATACTTTTTCAAGCATAACCAACTGCATTTTACATCTTGCTTGAGAATAATCTGACAAGAACAGTTACTTTACTTCACAAATCACTAACACCCATACGTTTATCCATTTCGAAGCTGAACCATATATATTTAAGATGGGATATATGAATAATTCGAACCGTCGCCGAGAGCACTCGCGAGAGAAGATGTATAGATAATTCGCATCGCCTCCAAACGTGGGCAAAAGAAGGGCCTCTAAAAGGAACCCCTTCATGCAAGCGATCGAGGTGAACTAGACGATAAATGTCCCATCATGGTGCACCGCATATTGGATGGCGCGGGCATCAGAGGCGTCGACGCATCCCGACCCGTTGACATCCGCGGCAAGCCATGCCCCCATAGGCAGGCTCGCGAACCCGTCGTATCGCCCGCACGCAACGTCATAAGCCGCCTGTGCATCAGCGATGTTTATACGACCGTTTCCGCTCACATCCCCGTCCGTTCTCACTGACTCAGGCGCGCCAACGCACCTCACGAAGTCATCCGCGGTAAGCGTTGCGGCGCTTTCCTTGGGCAACAAGGCGACAAGCGTATCACCCTTCCGCATCATGGAAGTTCCCGCCACAGTCACGCCCGTTCCTGCCGGGAGGCTCTCAGGCTCGAAGGTTATCAACCTGTAGCCACCGGCAAAGGGAAGGTCGCCGACCGTAAAAGTCCCAGGTGCGACTTGGCCACTACAAAGAGCGACCTCGATGGCAGCACCCGCATCGACAGACTCGCCATCGGCCCCAAGCACAAACACCGCCTCCACGTCATCGGAGTGGGTGGAGAAGGAAGCAAGGGACAAGTCGTCAACGCCGAGGAGGACGCCACCGAGGTTCCCGACGAGGGAGGCTGCGATCTGGGTCAAAGCCACGGAAGAAGAGGCGTTTACACCCGCGATGGTAAAGGAGGCTTTGCCCTGGTCAACCCCAAGTTGCGCCAAGGCGGTCAACTCGCCGGCAGAGGCAACTCGCCCCACCTCGAGTCCTTGGCGGGACAGATACCCCTCAGCGCTGGTTTTCACAGCACCAGAGTCGCCCAACACGATGGCATGTTTGAAGTGCTTGGCTGCCAAGAGAGTCGATGCAGCAAAGGGTGCGGCTTCGTCCTTGGTGAGCAGGATGGGGGCCTGGCAACTCTGGCTGTACCCCGCCGCCGCATACGCCTCGTCCATGTGGGAGGGCGAGCTGATCACCACGGTGTCACCCCACGCCCCGCGGTCGAGTCCGAGTTTCGCGGCGCTCACGTCGAATTGGGCTCGAGTCTCCCCGCTCACGCGCGTCACCACCGCAGAGGGCACCGCACCCGCAGAGGACGTCACCACCTCAGAGGACGCCGCACGAGCCACCGTCCCAGCAACCTCGTCAGAGATTTGGATCGTAGAACCCAAAACGATAATCTCACCAGGAGCGAGTTGCGCTATGTCGGCAAGCGCCTCCTCGCTCAACCCCTCCTCACCGACAGCAATCACATACCCATTGCCTGCCCGCGAGAGGGCGGCGGCGTTTTCAAGCCACGCGTCATCGGAGTCGGGAACCAACACCAACGCATCCAACTCCACGCCGCGGGCCTTGAACACGTCAACAGCCAAGGCGAGAGCCTCATCGCTGGTGGCAAGCGAGGTTTCTCCATCAATCAATGTGATCAACTGCAAGCGCATGGAACACCCAGCATCGGAAGGCGCGCCAGTGCCCTCTTGGGATACGGAGGAGAACGGAGTCACCCGGTAATAATAGAGGCGATTCTTTGCCACGGCAGCGTCACGGTAGCTAAGGACATCCGTGCCAAGGGTCGCAATTCGATCCCATGTGGTACCGTCCTCCGAGCGTTCCAGGATATACCCTGCTGCCAAGGAGTTTGCCTCCCAAGAGACGTCGAGGCCAGTCTCACCGGGCGCGACCTTCGGGGATGATCCCACCTCAAGCGGCTTGACCGTCACCGTGACCGAGTCAGCCTCCTCCTCCATGTTGGCAAACTTCACCGAGACGGTCACCGTGCCCGGCATGAGCGCGCTCAAAAGACCCGTGCTTGCATCGATCGTGGCTGAACCGGTACCGTCGACAACGCTCCACACAACACCTTCGACCGAAGTCCCATTGGTGGAACGACAAGCCATCTGCAACACGTCGCCACTGAACACGGTGGTGTCGTCATTGGAGATGACAATGCCCGACAAGGCGTGGACAGCAGCGGAGATGTCCAAGATACCGGCACCGTATTTGCCCTCTCGCCCGCTCGGGACCGTCAAGGGCGCTGCGGTGTCGTAGATGAGCTTTTTGGCCTCATCAACCGTCAGATTGGGATCGGCGGCCCAAAGAAGCGCCATCGAACCGGCGACGATGGGAGACGCCATGGACGTTCCACTCATGACCTTATAGGAACTAGAGGAGGAATAGTAGGTGCTGTAGATGTTGAGGCCTGGTGCGCAGATATCCTTGTTGTCGTTGTAGTCGCACCATGTGGTGGGGGTGGAGCCGTCGGTGGAAAGGGCCGTGACCGAAACACAATCCTCGAAATCGGACGGATAGCTCGCCTTCGTGTAGGGATTGCCGTAGTCGTCGCCGTTTCCGCCGGAAGCGACCGTGACGATATTTTTGTCCTTCGCGGCAGCGATGGAATCCATGAGCGCATAGTCGTCAGAGTCAAGAGAGCCGTAGCCGCCAAGGCTCATGTTCACCACATGGATATTTAACTTGTCCGCATAGGAGAGTAGGTAGGTATACGCCTTCACAAGCGTGCTGGTGTAGCAATACTCCCCCTGCGTGTCGAACACGCCGATGGGAAGCACCATGGCGTTGTAGCTTGCACCGGCAGTTCCAACACCGTTGTCCGCCTGGGCCGCAACAAGACCTGCGACGTGGGTACCGTGCCCCTGATAGTCCTTGGTAAGGGCGGATCCCAGGTAGGCATTGTATGCGTAGTCTTGCCACACCTGACCAGCAAGCTCCTCATGGGAAAGGTTGCAACCGGTATCCAACACAGCGACGGTCACGGTCTTGTTGGTCCGCACCACGTCCCACGCCTCGAAGGCGTTGATGGAATCGAGGTGCCAAGCATTCGCGGCGGAAGAGGACGGGGTTGTCGTCGAAAGGGCAGGGTCGTTGGGAACGAAATTCGGCTCAAAGACCGAGGAGGCGCCATAGCCCGACGCGCTCACCGCTTCCGCTTCGGCATTCAATTCGTCAACGTTGTCATTCTCCAACGCGGTGTACACAAAATTCGGTTGGGCGTAAACGACACCGGAGAGGCCCTTTGCCTCCTCGACCGCCGAGAGAACGTCTGTTCCCTCGTCGAGCTTGACCGTGACAAGGGTGTCATTGCCATCGAGGTCCGCGGCACTGATTTCGAGGGGCAAGACGCCCTCATCGACTTCCTCTACCGAGGAGAGGGTGCTGTAAGCCCAACCCTGGGAGGTCTCCTCGTCAAACACCACGAGGATCTCATCGGCAACATAGCAGCCATCTTCGGTGGTGACGACCTCCTTGGCGCAAACCGTCCCTTCTTGGGCAAGACACACCGCCTCACAAGCCGCTTCGCAAACCATGCAGGAAAGCTCGCCTTTCTCGGACGCAGGATCAGCGACCGTAAACGCGTCGCCAACGCCTTCCTTCACACTCACGCTCACGCTCGTTGACTCATGGCGTTCGTCCATGGAGACTTGCCACGCGGCGATCAAAGCGTCATAGGCATCGTTTACCTCTTGGACCTTGGCAGTGGAGGAGCCGATCAGCTTCTCCGCATCTCCCAAGGCCTTTGCCAAGGTGGTCCACACATCGGTGGCGACCCAGCCCTTGTCGGAAGCGACGCCGGAGCCGTCCTCACTTGCCACGAACCCGGTCATATCCTTGTTCACCGCATCAATAAGCCATGTCAGGTCGGTTTTGTCACACGCCTCGCCAAGATCGAGGACGATATAGCCGAAGTACGCCGAAATGTAGGCGTCCATATCGCCGCCACCTTCGACGACAACCCCCGCTTGCTCGTTGTGGGGCAACACGGCGATGAAGGGACCGCGATAGTTGTACGCATCTTCCACACATCCAAGATCGGAGTAGTACTTCACCAAGGGCAAGCCATTCTTCGCAGTGGCGAGAACGGGCTCGACCCCCGTCGTCTTGAGGTTGTTCATCGTCGTGCTGTTGGCGGCATACCCGCCCTCGCTCGTTCCTGCAAGATACGCCAAGCTTGTCTCGGCGATAAAGGAGTATTGGGGATCGATGGTGCTCGTAGGCTCCTCGTAGAATAGCGCTTTACCATCCGACAAGTCGTACTCCGTAATCCCAAGCTCTTCGTCGTTGAGGAGCATATCCCAGATATTGACACCCTGGTAGTGGTCCGTCTCCTCCGTGTATTGGATCTCTCCGCCCTCACCAAAACGTGTTCCGGTGATCCACTGGCTCACCGCGGATTCGGAATGGGCGGCGACATAGGACTCGACGTCAGAGACGCTTAAGGTGTGGGAACCCACGAGCTCGCCGTCACGACGGACATCGATCTTGATGGTAGCGTCAAGGTATTCGCTGTAGGGAGCGGCATTGTGGGTGATAGTCTGGGCGTTCTCGACATTGCCCACCACGATCTTGCGCACATCGGAGAGCACGACACCGCCGCCGACCTCGTCATAGCTGTTTTGGCCAACCACCAGACACAACGGACCCAACTCATCGGGGTTGAACGCCTCATTGTTGACACCAGCCGCCAAAAGCACCGGCAAGCCGCGCGCCATGAAGTCACCAGCATAGGGGCCATCGATCTGGTAGGAGCTGTACGCGAACCCGGACAGGTCACCAACGGTCAACGTGGCACTCTCACCGTCAGCGTTGATGAAGGTCACCGCCGTGTCGTCCGACAAGTCAGCAGACATGCCGCACCACTTGGTCAAATAACGTTCAATGTCGATACCGGTATATTGGGCAATGGAGCGCACCCCGTCCCCATCGAGGGAGGAATACCACTGGGAATAATAGTCGTCGCTGGTCAGACCACCCTCCATGCTATAGATGGTGCTCACGACCTGTTGCGGGTGGTCGTAATAGCGGGTGGTGATGCCCGCGGTTCCGTCGTCGTCGACGATGAAGTCGGCGTTGAGAAGGGTTCCGTTGTCCGCATAGGCGGCGTTGGCGACGTGGAAGGCGCCTGCCACGACGTCAAGGGACCCGTCACGCTCGGTCGGCAGCGTCCCCTTGGCCTCCAAGACAACCTTGAACGCAGTATCCGCATCCGGCATCACGAACTCAAACTCGCGACCGTAAGCGTTTTCGACAAGCTCGATGTCCACGGTGGAGGTCTGCGCCGCATCGTAGTACCCGAACGCACTCGCCTCCTTGTATTGGCTTGTCTCGTCGATGGATTCGATGACGGCCTTCACCGTATCACCCTTGTGGGCCGTCGATATTTCCATACCGGCAGCGTTGTGGAACCGTACCGTGGCGCTGCGGTCGACGCCGTCATCAGCGGAGACGACCTGCGTCGCCAGGGTGTAGTCAGTGGTACGATCAAAAGTCGCATTCACCGAGACGTACATGTCAGCACCGACCGCGGGCAAGGAGTAGCCAGCCGGGATCTCGCCAGGAATAACCCCGGTGTAGATCGTCTCGTAGGTGCCAAGTTCGTTCAGGGTCTTGACGACGACGCCGGAAGTCAGGTCATAACCCTTCTTAACCGCGTCGATCGTGACGGTTGTCCCCTCGTCTGCCAAACGATACTCAGGGCTCGCGCTCAAAAGAGCGACAGACTCGTCAAGCAACACGCGATAGGAAGGAAGAACATCCACGCCGTTGCAGAAGCAAAGACCCGTCTCGCTCAAGCCCCAGATGAGGTCGTTTGGCTGGGTGCCATCCAAAGTGTTCAACGCCCAAGCAATTTCGCGGGTATCCAAGGAGGCAACACCGGTCGCTCCCTGATCTCCCTTATCCGTCCCGCACGTGTTCTTGCTGTTCAGGTAGTAGTTGCCCGCAACGGCGGCCTTGCTCGTACCCAACACGGTGATAGCCGCCTCGCTTGAGGTGCCGAAATAGGCGCATCCGGTGACGCTTCCGCCCCCCTCAGCACCTGCAAAGGATTGGCCCACGATGCCGCCGGCATAGATACCCTGGCCGTCGCCCTCCTCGTAAGGAGTAGCGCTCACGTTCACCCGGGACAGGCAATTGGTCACATGGGTGGCATAGCCATATCCCACGATGCCGCCGACCCAGATAGTACCGGACACCTCGCCGGTGACCTCAAGGTGGGTGATGGTCGCGTTACGCGTATGGCCGAACAAGCCAACGCCTGCCCCTTCGTCGGTCGCATAGGACGTCGTGGGGCTGTTGATGGAGAGGTTCGCGATGCAATGCCCCTGGCCGTCGAAGTTGCCAGAGAAATAGCACCCCGCGCTGTTGCGGTAGTTGCCGATGGGGTTGAACGCGACGCCTTCCATGTCGATGTCGTTGGCCAACACCACGTATTCCGCGGCATAGCTGCGACCCGCAGCAACACTTTCGGACAAGGCGACCAAGTCTTCGGGCGTGGAGATGACGTGAGGGTTTTCAGCGGAGCCGGGCATGGAGGGAACAACCGGCTTCTCGCGGGAAACGTTCTCCCAAGACAGGTAGGGGTACCCGTCGTTGAAGGAGGAACCGTAACGCGTGGCGAAACCGTCGTAGTCCGTCAAGATCGCCGTGGTGAAGTACTCAGGACCTTCAAACGAGGTCGCGGCCGTGGACGGAGCCGTGTTCACGTATCCGAAATCACGGGGGCTCGAACCTGAGAGGTAGGAGGCGTTCTCGACCGTGATGCTCACCCCCGTCTCGGTCCACACGCCGATGATAGCGCCCGATGCGTTCACATACCCGTCGCTAGCGCTGTAGTGCTTGACCAAACCGGTGTTGTAGACGCTGTCGATGGTGCATGAGCCGGTGCCGATGATGCCACCTGCCGTATGAGCCAATCCCACCACGTCTCCCGTGTTGTAGCAGCTCTTGATCACAAGGTTGGTCTCACCGCCGGTGAACGCGCAGCCAACAAGACCACCCGCATAATCGGACTCGTAATCGGTGGCCATGGTGCCGGTGATATAACCCTTGTTGTAGCAATACTTCAACGTCACCGCGCACGTGGTGCCGGGTTTTGCCTCTCCAACGATACCGCCGACACACGCATTGGCCGAGACGTCGACCTCACTGCCGACGTTGGTGAACGTCGCGTTTGTCGTGTCAACGAAGGAGGCAACGCCTGCCGCGTCCTTTCCCGAGGTGCGTACGAAGCCGCTTACGATGAAGTTCTCGAAGGTCGCATCGCCACCCACGACGCCGAACAGGCCCTGGTAGTCCTCGTTGTTGTCGATGTAGAGGCCCTGGATGGTGTATCCCTGGCCGTTGAAGTCGCCCTCGAAGGGATTCACGTCGTAGGTCACGTAGTCGTAGTCGCCGACACCGATAGGAGTCCACTGGTTGGCGTAGTTGTCGGGGGCATTCAGGATGATCTCGGCCATGAGCAGCATGTCCATGTGAGAGTTGCCGCTGTTAACCCACTGGGCGCACCACGCAAGCTCCTCGCCGCTGGTGACCAGATAATACCCCTCGCCATTTTGGACCGGTTTGCTCACGCTTCCGCTCCAAGCGGCAGGAATGGGCAACTCCACCCCTTCGCGGATGATGGTGCCGTCGGCAGAGCCCTCCTCCGTCACCTCGAAGGATCCCGAGACACTCATATGGTCAGAGAGAACCCACGTGTAGGTGTAGACGCCCACCGGCAACTCCAACGATGCGACGGAGGCGTTGCGCACGCCTTGGTACAGGTTGCCATGCTCCGCAGAATCCAACCACAACATAGCGGAAGCGGTGGACGCACCGTCGGCAGCGGAGACGTCAAACAATACGTTTTGCTTCGGAGCCTCGTACATGGCGATTTCTTGCGAGATCGGCTCATCGGTCTGGTCAACGACCAGCTCGAACTCCGTCTTGGTATATCCATAGAGCTTGGCGACCACCTTGTAGGTGCCGACCGGCAGGTAATACCGGTAGGTCCCCGCCTCTAAACCCTCGACGATGGCGGCGAACTGTTCTGTGCCCTCATCATTGTAAACATGAACCTCCGCGCCGGTAGCCTCTTGAGGTGTCACGAAAAGGGAAACTTGGCAAACAACCGGTTGCCTCTCCCAAACAAATTGCGGAAACCCGCCGGTAGTGCTGGCGGCAAACACCGGGTTATCAGAATCAGAGGCAGCGTTCAACGTCGAAACGAACGCATTGGAACGCATATCCGCCGAGGTCATAGCCTTATTCTTGTTTGGGGAGCCCATGTAGGCGTCGCGAGAGCAACTGGAATCCAAATAGTAGTTCTCCGACGGATAGGTAGTGGCGTAATCGGAGACAATGGCTCCGTAATAGTCAGTGGTGTCCTCGTCGCCATCGTCCTCTGCGTCAATTTTTCCGGCGTTGTAGCAATTGCCGATGGACACCCCACCAAGGTTAAACCCGGAGTACACACTGCCGACGATGCCGGCGGCATGGGACGGGCAATCAATTTCGGCCCAGTTGTAACAATTGGCGACGGTGGTGTTTCCCGCCACGCCCACGATGCCGCCTGCATAGGCGCTCGCCGTGACCTTGCCTTGTGCGGCACATCCTGTCACAAACGAGTTACAGTCCCTTTGGCCTATGAAGCCGACGACGCCGGCAACGCGCGAGGAAGCAGCCACATCGCCTTTGAACAAAAGGTTTTCAAGCGTTGAGGAACCGGCGGCATAGCCCACGATACCTCCGACGTAACGCATGTCAGAGGCGTTGACAGAACCCTCAACCGAGAGGTTTCGCACCGTCGCGGCCAAGGTGTAACCAAACAGACCGGCATAGTTCGTATGCCATGTTGAGAGGTTCTCCGTCGCGACGTTCAACCCGGTGATGGTGTGGCCCTGGCCGTCGAAGATACCCGAGAACTCGTTCATGAAGGAGCTGCTGAAGCTGTAGTTGTCGTAATAGTAGGTACCGATGGGGGTCCAAGGCGCATCGCCAAGATCGATGTCCTCCGTAAGGACAAAGGTCTTCCCCGCAACGTTGTCGCCTCCCGCGGACCGGATGTTCGGACCGTTCACACGCGCCGCGAGAGCAAACAACTCCTCGGCGGTGGAAATCTCCGCCGGCTTCACCTCGACGGTGGCGACCGACGAGGTCGTCGAGAGCTTCACGAGGTCAAACTCGT
This sequence comes from Eggerthellaceae bacterium, assembly GCA_963643505.1. Taxonomy (GTDB): domain Bacteria; phylum Actinomycetota; class Coriobacteriia; order Coriobacteriales; family Eggerthellaceae; genus CAVEFW01. Next base: position 21,035 of record CAVIKF010000013.1, on the reverse strand, counting down.
TTGTGACAACGCAGTAGTAACGATAGGTACCGGCGTAGGACGCGGATGCCTTGAACGTCGGATCCGTAGCACCGGAAATCGCCTGATCATCAGCAGAATTGGGCGTATCTCCCGTCGCCTTGTACCATTGATAGGAAAGGGTGCCTATTCCCGCCACATCCTTGTCGACCTCGACGGAGAGTTCGAAATCCTCCCCCTCCTGCTCGGTTATCCCACCGATCGGCTGGGTGGTGACGGAAGGCGTTGCCGGCTCGATGCCGGAAATGGCGGTCACCTCGCAAAGTTCGCTGGCGAGAGACGAACTCTCACCGTTGAGCGTGTTGGTGGCGACACAATAGAAATAGTATGTCCCGCTCGCGGGCACACTCGCCTCGATGCTCTTCGCATCCCCCTCGAGGCGTGTGTCGGTCGCAGGGTCGACTTGGGCGGACGTGGCACGATACCATGCATAGCTCATGGTTCCGTTCGCGCCGTCCCCGATCTTTGGAAGGCGGGCGTCGACCGTGAACGTAGCCTTTGCGCCTACGTTGAGGCCGCCCTCATCGGTAAGCCCCTCGGCACTGACCTTCCCTACCGTGGGGTTGAGCGGCGCCTCCCACCTCAAAACAGGCGCAGTCTCGGTCTGGGCGAAGTACTTGCCCATCATGTCAGAGGTCGACGCAAGGGGCATCTCGGAGTTGACGATGAGCCCATAATTGGAAACGCTGGTGTTGCTGTAGTAGTAGCCCAACATCGCGCTGGTGGAAACGCTCCCCGCGTACACCTTGCCAACCTGGGAATGGACGTTGGTGATGTAGTTATTCACACTGCCGGACATGGAGCCGCCGAAGCTGGCGACAATGGAAGCGGCGCTACTGGAGTAGCTGCTCCCAGTGACCACGCCCGCGTTCAGGCAATTGTCCATGTAAGCGATACCGCTGTTGACGCAATACCAGTATCCGGCAATCCCCCCCACGGCGGTGCCCTTGCCGGTCACAGAACCGGTGTTGAGACAATCGGTGATCTCGGATTCGACTCCGGTACCAAACGCGCCGATGATACCGCCGATGCGGCCATAACTCATCGTGGAGCCGCTCACATTGCCCGCATTATGGCAACGACGGATAACCACCGTGTCAGGGGTGGTGGTGAGCCCGTCCTTCATGCAAGACCCCACGATACCGCCGATGTTGTTGTATCCGCTAAGGGTCGCCTCGTTACGACAACCCTCGACGACGGCATTGACGGCATATCCCACGACCCCGCCCAGATAGGATTGGGAAGAGGAGAGGGACCCCTTGACTATGACGTTCTTGATGGTGGCGGCGCCACGGGAGATTCCCGTGCCCTTGACATAGCCGAACAAGCCAGTAGGGCTGGTGACGCCACTGGATCGCGTGTAGGCAACCGTGACGGAGTGGCCGTCGCCGTCAAACGTGCCCGCGAAGGGATACTCTGTGGTGGAGTTGAATATGCCGGCAGGAGCCCAATCGGAGCTCGTAACCTCGATATCGTCAACGAGCTTGAAATAGCCGCCACTTTGACTCTCGCCCGAGTTGACCGCCGCGGAAAGCGCTACGAGGTCGGCCTCGTTGGAAATGAGGAAGGGATCGTCACTTGAGCCCGTGCCGCCACTGTAGGACAGGGTGGTCACGACGTTACGAGCGACGAAGTCAGGCGCGGTATCGGCACCAAGGGCCTCTGCCGCAACAGGGGATACCAATTCGCCATCGATCGCCAAGACCTCCGAGTCGACAACATCGGTCGCCGTCACTTCGAAATCGTCCACACTCTGGGTTGATGGGGTTTCCTCGACAACACCTGCTTCTTGCTTTGCAGCAGGGTCGTTTGCGCTTGCCGCGTCGGCGAAGGAGTAAGTCGGTGAGAGGCCGACTATCAAAACAACCGAAAGAAAAACGTTGAGACATTTGTGTATCAGGGACGTAGTTTGGGGAGTCGAACGCATGTGTGTACAAACCGCCAATCGATTAGGGAAAATAATCTCAACCACGATAGCACAGTAATTATTCATTGATAAGTATTATCTTCAAATTTGGATTATTCAGCTCTATTCTCTACATCTCGAAGTTTGTACCCAAAGTTCGAGAATGTGCAGCGGATTTCTATTTTTACTTGACTATTATTCGCTGTCTAATATAGTTTTTCCCTAATGTTTCAGCTCATCTATAGGAACAGGGGGTTCCATGAGTACGACGCGTAATGTCAAATTCCTAATCAGTATCATCGCCGTGTTGGTGGCGGCGTGGTGTCTGGTGGGAAATACCACTGCGGCTTTTGCCGACTATCGAAACGACTCCGTCATCGTGACGACGAAGAAGGCTACGACCTCGGAGTTGGCGGCCGAATCTTTGGGGAAGTTGGGAGGATACGAACTCCAAAACCTCGGGACGTGTGACCAGCAGACGACATATAAGGTGTCGCTTCCCGAGGGGGTAAGCGTGGAGGAAGCAATGGAGTCCCTCAAGGATGACCCCAATGTCGCCTCCGTACAGCCCAACTACCTCTATCGCTTGGTGGGTACCGTCACTACCAGCACGGTATCCCCTTCCCAACTGTTCGGGAAGACCTCAGGTTGGGGCCTCTCTGCATTTGCAAGTGAGACCAATCAAAAGCTCTTCTCCTCCTTGGCGGTCAATGACCCGTATGCCAACGTCACCAAAGATTCCAGCAGCACAATAAACCAGTGGTATCTGGAAAACTGCAACGCGCCAAATGCATGGAGTGACACCACCACCGATGGAGACGTGACCATCGTCGTCATGGACACAGGCATCAACTTCGAGCATGAGGACCTCTCCGGGGTCATCGACACCCAACACGCTTACCAATTTGCCTACGACGAGAACCACACCAACATCGTCTCGTCCCCCTACAACGTAAGCGAAGAGGACAGCGACTACCTCCACGGCTCCCACGTAGCGGGCATCGCGGCAGCTGAGGCGAACAACGGGGTAGGGTTCGCGGGCGTTTCCTACAACGCACGCATCCTACCCATCAAGGTGTTCTTCGACTACTACGACGCCACCGAGGGTTGGGTTGCCGTAACCGACGACGCCGTCTTGGCACAAGCCTATTCCTACCTGTTCGACCTGATCGACAACGGCGTCGAGGGCATCCACGTGATCAACCTGAGCTTGGGTGGCGATACCTATGACGCGGCCCTGGAGAATCTGATCAACCAAGCGCGCGACGAGTACGACATCCTGACCGTTTGCGCCGCAGGCAACGACGGGGTGTCCACGAAGAGCTACCCCTCCGACCTCGACGCATGCACTTCCGTCGTCGCAATCTCCTCCAATGACATCCGCGCCAATTGGAGCGACTACAACGAGTACAAGGACATCGCAGCTCCCGGCGTAAACATTTGGAGTACCAGCATCAACTACACCGACGCTTCCGTATGCATCTCCGGTACGTCCATGGCCGCGCCGGTGGTCTCGGGAGTCGCCGCCCTGCTTTGGGCGAAGGACCCCTCCCTTACCGTGGAGGAGGTGCAGGAGCTCCTATACACGACCGCCGTCGACTTGGGCAGCGAGGGTCGCGACAACTATTACGGATATGGCAAGGTCGACGCCGCAGCTGCCCTATCCGAGATCTCCGACGTACATGTCGCCGCCGAGGACCATGCCTACACAGGCAAGGCCATCACCACAAACGTAAATGTCATCACAGAAGAAGGCCGCTATCTCACGGAAGGCGCCGATTACACGATTGCCATCTTCGACGAAGACAACAACCCCGTCACCGAAGTCGTTAACGCCGGCCGCTACAAGGTCGTCGTCACGAGCACCGAGAGCTACACCGGTGAGGCGTTTTGCCGCACCACCCACTTCACCGTGACACCGCTCTCCCTGACCACGGCGGGCGCGGTATCCCCCATCCCCGACCAGCAATACACCGGGGCCGCCATCGTCCCCTCCGTGACGGTGACCTACGACGGAGCGCCCTTGGTACAAGGGGTCGATTTCTCCGTGACCTGCAAGGACAACGAAAACGTCGGCAGCACCGCCACCGCCACCATCGTCGGTATCGGCAACTACGAGGGCACGCTCGAGGCGAATTTCTCCATCGTGGCCCACTCCCTGTCCGACGCGATCATGGAGGCCGTCCCCAGCCAAGCGTACAACGGTCGCGCCTGGAAACCAGTCCCCACGGTGCACGTCGGCTTGACCACGCTGACGGCAGGCGTTGACTATCGTCTCGTCTACTCCAACAACACCAACGCCGGCACCGCCACTGTTGCGGCGATTGGCATGGGCAACTACACCGACTCCGTGTCGGGGACCTTCACCATCACCCCCCGCTCTTTGACGGATGTGGGCATGACGGTCAAGGACATCTCGCCCTGCACCTACACGGGCTCCGTTATCACCCCCAAAGTGACCATCCGCGACGAGCTCACTGGCAAGAAGCTGGTGCAAGGGACCGACTTCGCCGTCCTGTCCTCCAGCTCCGAACTCGGTAGTGCCACCGCCATCATCTTTGGCCTCGGCAACTACACCGGCAACATATCCGCGACCTTCGAGATCGTCGACTACGAGGTAGAGCCTGAACCCGTCGACCCCACGGACCCGACCGATCCGACCGACCCCACGGACCCCACGGACCCGACCGATCCGACCGACCCCACGGACCCGACCGATCCGACCGACCCCACGGACCCGACCGATCCCACGGACCCGACCGATCCGACCGACCCCACGGACCCGACCGATCCGGATAAACCCGTCACCCCCGTCGACCCTGATCCCCATGTAAGCGGTCAATGGACTTATCACATCTACAATGAGAACTACGATTACATCGTCTTGACCGCCTACAACCCGTCCAAAGAAGACGAGGACGTCATCGTCCCCCAAGAATTGGACGGCTACCTTGTCGTCGGATGCGCCTTTGAGCAGGAACCAGCCGTGAAGTCAATGACCTTCCCCGTGTGCGACCTGCTTGGCGACAAAAGTCTCTACTTCTTCCTTGGAGAGGGGTGCTTTGACCAAGGTATCGTTACCGACCTCTACTTCTTGGGTGGGGTGCCCGCTTGGGGCGAGAGCGACGACTTGGAGATCTATGACGTCTTCGGTCCCCGCAACAACATCACCTATCACATCCATCACACCTCCGAACAGGTTGCCACCTACGAGTGGAACACCGTCATCGAGGCGTTCAACGAGTCCATGCTCGACCTGTCCTATGGCGACTACATCGAGGAGCTCAGCTTCGCCAGCCCCCTGTCCGTCTCCCTCGACTACGACTACTACCACATGAACCCGGGCGATACCATCACGTTGTCGGCATCGCAAAACCCCCGCTCCGACCTGTACCCGTCCCACCTTCGTGACTACTTCGCCCAACTCACGTGGATGAGCGGCAACAAGGACGTGGTAACCGTTTCTGACACCGGCGAGCTCACCGCCGTAGGAACCGGCGAGACCGTGATCACCGTCCTCGACGTTATGGGCAACTTCGCGCAGTGCACCATCGTGGTCGACAACGGATCCGAGTTCTCTCCCGCCTTCCAAGGCTCGGGAACCGAATCGGATCCCTACCTGATCAGCACGCCTGAGGACATGGTCGAACTCTCCAAGTACATGCAGATGGACGAGTACTATCGAGGAAGACGCGCGTACTACCGCATCGAGAAAGACATCGACCTCTCCGCCTTCCTCACCTTCACCCCCATCGGCAATGCAAGCCATCCCTTCCGCGGACACGTTGACGGCGCGGGGCACACCGTTACCCTCAACATCAACATGACGAACGCCTCCTCCGAAGGCACCTCCTATCGCGACACCGCCCTTTTCGGCTTTGTAATGGGGTCCCCCGACAACCGCGCCACCATCTCCGACCTTACCGTTGCGGGCAATGTCACGGTCAAGGGTGGCCTCTACACCGCAGGATTTGTGGGTCGTTGCGACTACCTCGACATGACCCGTTGCGAGAACAAAGCGACGATCACCGGCTCGTATTACACCGGCGGTCTCATCGGCTATGCGTCCTGCGTCCCCGACATCTACAACGGCAGCCTGAACCTCATCGGCGCAACCCATCTCTACGAGTGCTGCAACACCGGCTCCATCTCCGCCGCGCCGCTCTCTGACAGCAACTCCTACTGCAAATACGTCGGCGGCATCGCTGGATACTTCCGCGGTGCCTCCACCAGCGACGGTTCTGAAGGAGCTTCGGTGATGGTGAACTGCTACAACGCCGGAAACATCACCTCGGCGGATGACAACGTGGGCGGTTTGGCCGGAAAGATCGCCATCTACGGCACCAATTGGACCATCGACGATGACGACGACATCTCCACCTGCATGCTGCCCGAGGGCTTGTCCAAGCGCACCTATTCCTTGGCCATGAAAGCCTTGGAGCCCCAAGACCAAAAGCAGACTTGGGGCAACGAATCCCTCCGCGGCATCGAGATGCAAAACTGCTTCAACTACGGCACGGTCACCTGCACCAAGAGCGGGGTTGGCGGACGCGCGGCCGTTATCGGGTACTACGAGTACGACTCAAACAACCCCGATGCGAAGCGCTTCCTCATGGAAAACGTCCATTACGTGCAAAATGACGGCATCCTTGGCCTGTTTGGCGGCGACACGTGGAGCGAAGCTTCCGACTCCTCCAGCTACGCCATCGTCAGCAACTCCGGCAACGTGACTGCCACCCAGATGGCCAGCAGCTCCTTCGCAATCCAAATGGGCGATGCGTTCACCAAGAGCATCTCCTACCCCATCTTGTCCTGGCAATCCGACGAATCCGAACCCCTTATCACCTCCCTGACCGAAAACCTCGTGGTCTCCAAGGGAGATACGGCGACCCTGGAGATAACAGCATCCCGCCCCGCTACGGGTTTGGGATCCACCGGAACCCTTACCTACCAGTGGTATTCCGTCGATGACGAGATAGGCACAAACCCGCAGTTCATAAGCGGTGCGTCGAAGTCGAGCTTCAGCGCGCCTACAACCGAGGTCGGCATTCACTACTACCAATGCTACGTGACCAACGTCTATAACGGCTCCCTGTACGCAACGACCCGCAGCGACGTGGTTAAGGTCACCGTGCTTTCCACCACACCCGCGGCCACGCCCCTCATCGCGACGCAGCCCGCTAACACCAACGTCATGGAATGCACTCCCGTGACCCTCTCCATCGAGGCCAACTTCGACTCCACCAAGGACGGCGCCGGAACCTTGAGCTACCAGTGGTATCAGGTCGGCAAAGACGGTGCCGAGAACGTCGCCATCGAAGGCGCCACACAGACATCGCTTTCCGTAAGCACCGAGAACACCGGATCTACCTCCTACTATTGCGTCGTGACCAACACGTTCGAGGAGTACAAATCCGCCACGATCACGAGTCAGATCGCCACGGTAACGGTTACCCCCGCTACCATCTCGACCGCTGCCGACCTTGTCGCTCTCAGCGAAAACGTGTCCGCGGGCTCAACGTATGCCGGCCATACCGTCACCCTTCAAAACAACCTCGATCTTTCCGCCTATTCCACATGGAATCCCATCGGATCCAAGGCGACCCCGTTCCAAGGCGTCTTTGACGGCCAAAACTACACCATCACCGGCCTTACCGTCCTAGGCGAGGACGGCGAGGATTGGGGCCTGTTCGGCTATATCTCCGACGGTGCCACAATCAAGAATCTCGTGGTCCGCGGCAATGTCACCGGAACTGAGGGCGTCGGCGGCATCGTCGGTCATACCTACGGCGAAGTCACCTTGTCAAACCTCGGGTTCGAGGGCACACTCTATTGCTCCGGCTCCTTGACGATTGACACGCTCGGTGGAGCAGGCGGCATCGTCGGACGTGTCGGCAATGGCGGCTTCGGCGACCAGGTGACCATCGAAAGTTGCTACAACAAAGCCGAGATCGTCAGCAATGGCAACAGCGCCGGCGGCATCGTCGGTACAAGCGGCTACGCCATGGAGGTCTCCAACTGCTACAACTGGGGTTCCGTGAGCGCCCGCAACAAAGCTGGCGGCATCGTCGGCATCAGCTACTACCAGTTCGAGGACTTCATCGTCAATTGCTACAACACCGGCACCGTCACTGTGGCCAACGCCGAGGTACTCGACGGTGCCACCCCCCTCGTCGGAGGCATCACCGGTGGAAACTCCTACTATTTTGCCAACCGCGGCTACACCACCGACGCCCCCAGCTACTACCTTGAGGGCACCGCGGAAAGCGGCGAGGGCCAAGCAGCTCCTTACGAAACAGGCACGTTACCCGTCGCAAAGTCCATCGACGAGATGGTCTCCGCGAGCTTCGTAAGCTTATTGGGCGACGCATACAAGACAAACATCGACGGTCGATACCCCCTCTTGGCATGGGAGAGCGCCAGCGAGGACACGACGACCTCCCTGTCTGACGCACTTGTGACCTTGGAGTACACCCAAACTTCCTTTGATACGACCGCCAAGACCCCCAAGACTGAGGTCGTGGTCGGCAAGACGCCCCTTACCGCAGGCAGCGACTATCGCGTGGTGTACAGCAACAACGTGAATGCTGGTACTGCAAAGGCCGTCATCCTCGGCATGGGCGGCTACTCCGGGTCCGTCGTAAAGACCTTTACCATAGCGCCGGCCCAAGTTGACCAAACGTGCATCTCCGCGCTTGAGAGCAGGGAGTTTAGCGCTACGGACCAAACTCCTTCCCTGACGGTGACCATGTTTGGCCACACCCTTGCTCAGGACACGGACTACACGCTGACCTACACTGACAACTACCACGCCGGCGCCGCCACCGCCATCGTGACCTTCATCGGCAACTACACCGGCAACGCCACCATTCCCTTCACGATCACGCCGCGCTCCCTGACCAGCAAGGACGTGAGTGTCGCCTACATCGCGAATCAGACGTTGACCCAAACCGCTTGCACCCCCATCCCCCAAATCACCCTCAACAAGGTCGGTCTCGTTGAGGGGACCGACTTTGAGATCGAAGGGTATTCCGACAACACGTCAGTCGGCATCGCCACCATCCACCTCAAAGGCAAAGGGGACTTCACCGGCACCCGCGATGTGCAATTCCGCATCGTGGCCGACGAGGGGGATAGTGAGGACGCTGCCGCCTTTGGCACCATCACCGCCACGGGCTTCGTACTCAACATGGGTGTGTCCGATCCCACCGTCGAGGTGACCAACGCCAAGGGCGAGACCCTGATCGAGGGCGCGGACTATTTCGTGAGCTACGCCGATAACCTCGGCGAGAGCGTCAGCGAGTTCACCAAGCCGGGCACCTACACCGCCACCGTGACCGGTGATGGTATCTACAGCTCCTGCAAGGGAACCACCACGTTCACCATCGCAGCAAAACCGTTGACAAGCGAGACCATCAGCGCCGATCCCTTGGCATCGATGGAGTACACTGGGTTCGTATTGACCCCAGCCGTCACCTTGACCGATTCCGTCACTGGGGCACAATTGCTCAACGGCATCGACTACGTGGTCGAATACGCCGCGAACAAGACCCCTGGCCAAGCAACAGTCCAGGTTTCAGGAATCGGCACCTACACTGGCACCCTCATCCTGCACTTCGATATCACCGAGCCCCCGGCGCCCGAAGAAGATACCTACAACTGCAAGGCCTACATCCGCATGCTGTTCAGCAAGTTGCTGTGCACAGACCCTCCGAGTGCAAGCGAGGAGGCCCGTTGGGCGAACCTCCTGAAGGAGCGCGGAGCCGACTACGTCATCAAGCAGCTGATCGCCCTGCCGGCCTGGAGCGAGGCGGACCTGTCCAACGAGGAGATCGTGGCGCGCCTCTACCACTCCGTGATGGAGAAGGACGAGCCCACGGAGCAGAACGTCTCCTACTGGACCAAGTTCCTGAGCAGCGGCAACAGCGTCGAGGCCATGGTCGACAAGTTCGCCACCTCGAGCAACTTCAAGGCCGTCGGCAACAAGTACGGGATCTACACCGAGGCGGTCGAGAACGCAACGGTTGATAAGTACACGGGTTCCGCATGGGTGGTGAGGTTCTTCCCCACCGCCGAGTACGAGGAGGGCACCGCGCCCACGTTCGACGGCCAGGACATGGTGTGGCTGGAGCCCGAGAGGTGCTGGGCGGTCGTGGTGTTCGAGAGGGTCGGGACCGTCACCGCCGCCAATATGGACATGAACGAGGCCGCGACGCAGGTCGCCCGCGCCAGCCGCACGGGGGACGTCAGCGGCAACGGCGTCGTGGACATCGTCGACGCCCAGATCGCCTACGACCTCGCCAGCAAGGACGCGTCCGCCCTCACCGCCGCGGTGACGCAGCGGATGTGGCTGGAGGCGGACGTCAACGGCGACGGCGCGGTCGACGCGGCCGACGCCCGCGCGATCCAGTACCTTTGCCACAAAGGGTAGCGGCGCCGAGGCGGCCACGCGAGGCGGCCGACGTGCAGCGCGCCGTGCCAGGTGTCGCCTGACGTGCGACACGCGACGTCTGGCCGGTAACGCTCGTCCGGGTAAGAGAACGAGAAAGACAGGAGGCTCCCCGTCGGGGAGCCTCCTTTTGTTCGCACGGGGACTGCACGCCGCCTTGTGCGGGGGCCGCATGTCATCATGCCGGGGGGACCGCATGCCGAACCCTCCCCTGGATTCACCACGCAGGTCGTCCAAGACGTAGTCATGGACGTAGAGCGCGGGCACGGTCGTCCGGGGCCCGGGTAGGGGGAGTGCTGGGGTGTGGTTCAAAGTCCCTGAGACTGTCTTTTGTGTTTGGGTTGCTATTGTCTAGTGACGGTTTTGTCTAGTGGCGGCGGAGCTTCCTCCCCAACGCCGCCACGCTTGAGATTCCTTTTATTGTCGCCTTTGCGAGGCCGCGTCCGATGCGGAATGCAAGTTCGCTGCGGCTGTTTTTCTTCTTAGGTGTGGTTTCCGAGAGCTGGGGAAGTTGGGATTTTTGCTCGGGTTCCGGCTCGATCTCAGGCTCGACGACGGGCTCGGGCTCGATCTCAGGCTCAAGCTCGACGACAGGCTCGGGCTCCGGCTCGGTCTCAACAGCCAGTTCAGGCTCCGCAACAGGCTCGGACTCGGGTTCCGGCTCAGGCTCCGCAACAGGCTCGAGATCGACGATTGGCTCGACGACGGGCCCGGGCTCCGGCTCGGTCTCAAGCTCGACGATGGGCTCGGGCTCCGGCTCAGGCTCAAGCTCGACGACGGGCTCGGACTCGGGTTCCGGTTCAGGTTCCGCAACAGGCCCGGGCTCGAGGTTAGGCCCGGGCTCGATCTCAAGCTCGACAACCGGTTCCGGCTCCGCAACAGGCGCGAGATCGACCAAAGGCTCAAGCTCGGTAGTTGCTTCAAGATGCTTCTCGGCAACCTTCTCCTCAAATTGTGCTCTCAGGTTTTTGATCATTTCCTTTTGCTCGGATGGGGAGAGCTTCGCCAACTCGATTTGGAACGTCTGGCTATCGAACAACGCGATACCGGTCTTGTTTCCGTTCTCGTCGAATGTGTAGCGAATGATCTCGCCGTTCTCGTCTCGATCGCCGAAGTAGCCGAGGGGTGTGTATGCGCCGTCCGCCCTGAGCTCACGGAGCTTGGCGGTGTCGCGCATGCTGGTGAACAGGTAATCCATGATGTATTGGCGATGGCGCTCGTCAATCATCGGCCAAGCGATCTCGACGCGTTTGTCCATGTTGCGCGTCATGAGGTCGGCGCTGCTGCAGTACATACGCACCTTGGGGTCATCAGGAGCCCCAAAGCAATAGATGCGGCTGTGCTCAAGGAGGCGACCCACGATGGAGACGACGCGGACGTTATCGGTGTAACCCGGAACACCCGGGACGATGCAACTGATGCCGCGAACAAACAGGGTGGTGGGGACGCCGGCTTGGCTTGCCTCGGCGATCTTCTCGATGATCTCCTTGTCGGTGATGCTGTTTGTCTTGAAGAACAATCCGCAAGGCTTGCCTTTCTTGGCCTTGGCGATCTCCTTGTCGATGCCCTTGAGTATGTTTGCTTTGATTTGGAGGGGAGCGACCCAAAGCGTCTTGTAGTGGTCATCGGCATTTTCGAGCGCCATGTTGCGGAAGAACCTGACGGCGTCCTTGCCGAAACTGGGATCGGCGGTGATGTAACAGATGTCGGTATAGAGACGCGCGGTCTTCTCGTTGTAGTTGCCGGTGCCGAGTTGGGTGATGTATTGGATGCCGTTGTCGGTTTGGCGCGTGATGCTGCAAATCTTGCTGTGGACCTTGAATTCGCGGAAGCCGTAGATAACGTTACATCCAGACTCCTCGAAACGTTGGGACCACTTGATATTGTTGCTCTCGTCAAAGCGTGCACGCAACTCGAACAGGGCGGTCACGTCCTTGCCATTCTCCGCCGCACGGATGAGGGCCTCGGCAAAGCGGCTGACGGAGGCGAGGCGATACAATGTGATGCGGATGGAGATCACGTCGGGGTCAATCGCCGCCTCCTCGAGCAATTGCACGAACGAATCCATGCTCTCGTAGGGATAGCACAATAGCAAATCGTTCTTGGCGACCTGCTTGATCAACGACTTACCCGGTTTGACTCGTGCGCAGATGGCGGGGTTAAAGGGGGTATTGACCAGATTCGCGCGTTTTTCTTTGGAGAGCATGCCGGAGATTCCCCAGGTATAGCTGAGGTCGAGTGGCACCCGTGTCACGTAGGTCTGGTACTCCTCGAGCTTGAGGCGGGCGAGGATGATGCTCTTCACGGTGGCCGACAACTCTTTCGCGCTCTCGAGACGCACGGGAGCGAGGCGACCGCGCTTCTTCAGGATGCGCTTCATGTGCTCGCGATAGTCGGTGTCCGCCTCGTCGGAGCTCTCGGTGGTGTCGAGGTCCGCATTGCGTGTAACGCAGATGATGTTGGTGTGTTTGACCTTGTACATGTCGAAAACGGACTGCGCCAAATGCTCGATGACTTCCTCGAGGAGGATGAAGCTCGTCTCCTCCCCGGGAATCTCGATCACGCGACGGCATTGGCGCGGCATGGGGATGAGGCCAAGGGTTGCGTCTGCGGCTCCGCCAGACTTGCTCTTCTTTTTCTTCTTCTTGTCGGAATCGAGGTCCTCAAGGCGAACAACCACATAAAGTTCCCCGTTCTCCAGGTGGGGGAAGGGGTGGCGGCTGTTGACGATCTGGGGAGAAAGGAAGGGCTTGATGGACTCCTTGCTGTACTTCTCGATGAATTTCAGTTGGCTTGCGTCGAGCTCCTCATAACGAAGTTGGTGGACGCCGGCCTTTGCGAGCTCGGTGCGGATATCCTCAAACACCTTCTCCTGTTGCGGGTATAGCTGGTGGCAGCGCTCGTGGATGATTTTGATTTGCTCCGAAGAGCTCAAGCCGCTCTTGGTGTCAATGACGGGCGTCTTGAGGAGAGAGAGGTCGGTAAGCGATCCGACGCGCACCATGAAAAACTCTTGAAGGTTGCTCCAAAAGATGCTTACGAAACTCAACCGCTCCAGCAGGGGCACCGTCTCGTCGGCTCCCTGGTCGAGTACGCGCTCGTTGAAAGTAAGCCAAGATAGCTCGCGATTTTGCATGTAGGGGGTGATACCGCGATACTTCTGCTCGAACAATTGGTTGGTGGTGGGTCTATCGGTGCTCATGAGGGGATGCTTTCTCTCCGAACTATAGATACATCAATTTTACTCCTTTTACTTCACAACGCCGAGGTCGTCGCGTTTGATACCGAACTGACGCCGAACTGATACCGAACTGACAATGAACTGATGTCGAACTACAAATAAGTCGTTTTTGCTTCTTTTACCGGCAGCAAAGCGCCTTGGGGGTGTGGATGTTTTTCTGGTCCAACCTATGCGGCCAGCCCCTGCTTCTATGCTGCTTGTTCTGGTCCAACCTATGCGGCCATCCCCTGCTTCTATGCTGCTTGTTCTGGCTCAACCGGCCTAGGGTCCATCTCGCCTCGGGAGCATCCGGCGCGATGGCTGATTGCCCTCACCCGTCTCCGGCGTGAGTCGCCTCTATTTGAGTTTGCGTGTTGTATAGTGGACAGATACGCTTCCAAAAGCGAATGTTTTACTGTGTTTGAAAGGGATTTCCCATGACTGAACAAAACCAACAGGTAACGTACGCCGAGGCCGGTGTTGACATCGTCGAGGGGGCTCGTGCGGTCGATGCTATCAAGGAAACCGTCCACAGCACCTATCGACCCGAGGTTGTGGGTGATATCGGAGGTTTCGGCGGCCTGTTCAGCATCTCCGCTGCCAAGGACATGGAAGACCCTTTGCTCGTCTCTGGCACTGATGGTGTCGGCACAAAACTCAAGGTTGCCCAGCTGACCGGCAAAAACGACACGGTCGGTATCGATCTTGTCGCCATGTGCGTCAACGATGTGTTGGCGACCGGCGCCGAGCCGCTGTTTTTCTTGGACTACGTCGCGGTGGGCAAGCTCGATTCCACATCCATGGCAAAGATCGTCGGTGGCATCGGCGAGGGCTGTCGTCAGGCTGGATGTGCTCTTATCGGTGGCGAGATGGCCGAACACCCGGGCGTCATGGATCCTGACGACTACGACCTGAGCGGCTTTTGCGTTGCCGTCGTTGACCGTCCCAAGATGCTTGACCCTGACAGCGTCCGTGAGGGCGACGTGCTTATCGCCTTGGCGTCCAGCGGTCTGCATTCCAACGGTTACTCCCTTGCGCGCAAGGTCACGGTCGAGCGTATGACGCGCGAAGAGGCTATGGCCCCCTGTGAGGCTTTGGGAGGACAATCCGTCGCTGACGCGTTGCTGACACCGACCCGCATCTACGTCAAACCGGTTCTTAACGTCTTGCACGAGGTTCCAGGCGCCGTTCGAGCCCTTGGTCATATCACTGGTGGCGGCATTACCGAGAATCTGAACCGTGCGCTCCCCAAAAACGTTAATGCAGAGGTTGACCTCGGAACGTGGCCGGTCCCGCCTATCATCAAGTACGTCGTGGATGCCGCCGGTCTTTCCGACGAGGAGGCGCTCAAGACCTTCAACATGGGTACCGGCATGATCCTTATCGTCGATCCCGCCCAGGCGGAAGACGTCGAGGCGGCACTCGCCAAGGAGGGTGAGACCACCTATCGCGTCGGTCGTATCATCCCTGGTGAGGGCGAGGTCCAATATGCCAATGAGGGCAAGTTGTACGCCTACGGTGCGTAAAGACCCATTTCGCTGACTCCAGGCGTTGGCTCTAGAAGTCGAAGCTCAGGCCGTCGGCAGCAGGAGCTATGCGCCCGTCGTATTGTTCGCAATACGCTTCAAGCTCCACGAGCGTGATGGGCTCTAGATGTCGAAGCTCAGGCCGTCGGCAGCAGGAGCTACGCGCCCGTCGTATTGTTCGCAATACGCTTCAAGCTCCACGAGCGTGATGGGCTCGGCGTAATGCATGCACAGGTGGGTCAGGTAGATTTTCCCCGCGTCGAGGGAGAGGCCCTCCTCGATACACTCCTGTACGCTGTGGTGGCTTTGGGGGCAGGGGCACGACTTCCAATAGGTTGCGTCCATGGCGAGGATGTCCACACCACGGATGCGCTCGCGGGTCTCCTCCGGTAGGTGACCGGTGTCACTTGCGTAGAACATGCGCGTGCTTGGGGTTTCAATCAGGTAGCCGTAGGTGCCGGGAGCATGGGTGACGGGCAGGGCGGTGTAGCGCACCCCGTCGAACTCGTGGGTGTCGAATGGCTCCATGGTGTTGAAATCGAGAGCGTAATCCATGTAATGAAACTCTATGGCAACCTCGCCAAGGGTCTCGACGCTTCCGTAGGTGGGCAGTGCCTTCTTGGTGCGCAACTGGACCATGTACTCAAGCTCACACAGACCGGTGATGTGGTCCGAGTGGCAATGGGTGATCAAAAGCTCGTCAAATTGGCGGATTCCCTCGCGGATAAGTTGGTGGCGTGTGTCCGGTGGCGTATCGATGAGGAGGGTCGTACCTGACTCGATTCCTTGAATCATGACGCCGCAATCCCCCCTCCGTGCGCGGGGGTTAAGCCGTGCCTCGGTGCAGGCGGGGCAATCACAAAAGAAGGCGGGAACGCCGCACCCAGCGCCCGTCCCCATGAATGTGAAGCGATGGTTCTTAGTCATTTTCGACTCCTCATATCGCACTGAAAATAGTGGATGACTGCCACTATTATAAATTGACTTTGCCAAGGTCATAACGGATTTTTTCTTTTGATTTTCTACCAATTAATGACCCATTGCCAGTAGAAAAAAAACAGGGAATGGATATAATCTACTCTAATTGCCTGTCGAATACAGGGCAATTGTGTGTTGCTTGTTTCAGGAGCGCCGCAGGCCATGAGGGACGGGCCACCGTACTAGTTGAAGAAGGAAGTAGAGAGTCTCCTTCACATAGTACGTGGGCTATTTGGGGTTCAGCCTCGTTTCTCTACCGCTTCGGTTGTACGCCAAGGACCCAAGTGGGTTTGCGGTTTGCAGCCCGTGTGTTCGGGTTGCTGCGAATGAATCGAGCGATGCGCGGAATAGTTGGAAGACGAGAAAAGAGAGAGAGGGATGAGATGACGACGGAAATTGATATCCATGCGCCTGGAGTAGAATGCATCCGTACGCAGTGCTACTTCTGCCACGCCAACTGTGGTGTTCTTGCATACGTCAAGGACGGCGACGTCATCAAGATCGAGGGCGACCCCGATTACACCAATCAGGGCGGTTTGTGCTGCCGTGGTACGAGTGCTCTCCTGCATGTCAATCACCCCGGTCGCGTCAACCACGTGTTGAAGCGCGTCGGAGAGAAGGGCGAAGGCAAGTGGGAGCAGGTCGACTACGACCAAGCCATCCAAGAGGTTGCTGACCGACTCAATCAGATCAAGGCCGAGAACGGCGCTGAGAGCGTTGCGTCTTGCGGCGGTACTACCCGTACCGACGACTGGGCACGTCGACGCTTCCTCAACCAGTTCGGTACCCCGAACGGTTTCCACAACGCATTGCTTTGCTGGATTCCTACGTTCATGGCTGAGACCTGCGTTGCCGGTTGGTCCCCGTTTGAGACCGACTTGGGCGGTGCGCGCTGTTTGGTCTTGTGGGGCATGAATCCTGGCGCATCTACGTTGCCTGGCATGCACGGTTACTGGGATTTGATCCACAACGGCATGAAGTGCATCGTTGTTGATCCGCGTTATTCCGAGACGGCGGCAAAGGCCGACCTGTGGCTGCCTGTTTTGCCCGGTACCGACGCTGCTTTGGCTTTGGCAATGCTTTACTGCGCTGTCATGGAGGGCCTGTGCAACTTCGAGTTCTGCGCAACCTGGTGCGACGGTTTCGATGAGCTCATGGGCCATTTGGGCGATTACACGCCTGAGTGGGCTGAGGAGATCTGCGGCATTCCTGCCGAGAAGATCCGCGCTGCGGCAACCATGTACTGCACCAACACCCCTGGTTGCATCCAGTGGGGCTGCACGTGGGACCAGATGGGTTCTGGCTCCACCACCACGTCCCACGCACTGCAACTGCTCCGTGCAGTTACGGGCAACCTTGAGGTTCCCGGTGGCGACGGCATGCCCGGTCCTGCGATGAACTACCTCACCGACGAGGAATTGGAGCTCAACGAGCTTTTGCCCGAGGCGATCAAGGACAAGCAGATCGGCTCCAACAAGTTCAAGTTGGCTTCTTGGCCCGGTTATACTCTGATCTCCAAGACCAACAAGCGTACGTGGGGCAAGACCCTGCCGGCAGAGTGGTTCTGCGAGGCTCATGGCCCCAGCGTCTTCAAGGCAATCCTGACCAAGGATCCTTACGAGGTTCGCGCCCTTATCGTCAACGCCTCCAACCCGATGATGTCTTACGGCGACTCCAAGATGGTCCTCGCTGCAATCAAGGCTGTTGAGTTCTTGGTCGTTGTTGACTATTGGATCACCCCGACCGCCCTGTTCGCTGACTACGTCTTCCCTGCAGCCGGCGCGCTGGAGCGTCCTGTTATCGTCACCCACTACGGCGCAACCGACTCCCTCATGGGTGGTCGCCGTGCAATGCAGCCGAAGTACGATCGTCACACCGATATGGACTTCTGGCGTAAGTTGGGTCTGGCCTGCGGCCAGGATCCCGCAAACTGGCCGTGGGAGACCGAGGAAGAGGCATACTGGGCCATCATGGAGCCCATCGGATTGCCTGTCTCCTCCTACAACGAGTTTGTTGACAAGATCCGTATGTATTACCCGCCGCTGCACCAGAGCAAGTATCTGGCTCGTGGTGGCTTCTGGACTCCCACCGGCAAGATCGAGCTCAACTCCACGATCTTGCAGGAGCTTGGCTATCCTGGAATGCCGACCTATATCGGCTGCTCCGAGAACCCGATCGACCATCCTGATTTGGCCAAGGAGTATCCGATTCGCCTCACCACCGGTGGCGGGTTTATGCCCTACCACCACTCCGAGCATTTCAACATGCCCTATATCCGTTACATCTCCCCGGATCCGTACTTCAGCATCAACCCCGATACGGCCGCTGAGTACGACATCAAGGAGCGTGACTGGTGTTGGATCGAGACCCGTCGTGGCCGTATCAAGATGCGCGCCGATGTCGACAACGTCGTTGCTCCTGGCGTCATCATGTGCCCGCGTGGTTGGTGGTTCCCCGAGCGTGACGGTTCCGCAGATTTGGACAACCCCTTTGGTTGCCTCGAGTCCAACGTCAATACGCTGACCTCCGTTGACGACGAGCATTGCGACCCCATGGGAGGCTCTTGGGCCAACCGTGGCTTGCTCTGCAAGATCTACAAGTGCACCGCCAACGACAATGTCTACACCTACGAGGACACCAAGTGGTCCATCCCCGGTTCCGATCCCCGCAAGGGCAAGACCTTCGAAGACGCTGTGCATCGTATGCCGAAGGAAGTCATCAAGGCCCGTCCGGACCTCGACTTCGAGAAGCCGAAGAAGCCCGCAGAGGTTGAGTGCCCCGACGGATTCGAGTGGGCATGGCAGGACGGTTCCCTCTATCACAAGGCGACCAACTTCAAGCGCAACGAGGCTGGTTGGATTGTCAGCCCGCGCGACCAGAAGCAGTATGACCCTTACACTTTGTGGACGTTTGATGCTGCGAGCAACACGTTGCTCGACGCCGAGGGTAAGAAATACAGCCTGACTCGTGAGCCTATCGCATTCCTTGGCAGCACCATTTGCTATCCGGGTCGTTTCGAGGCCCCCTACGAGCTCCCCAGCGGCGTGACGTGGGACAAGGAAAAGGGCGTCGGCATGTCGTTCGGCCACCCTTACAACAATATCGCCGGTTGGTGCATCGATCCCCAGACCAATGTCTACTACGACGTCTGCACTGGCTACGCTCTCGACCCGGCTAACGATTGCCTCGTCGACGCCACGGGCAAGCAATACGACAAGCTGACCCGTCTCCCCAAGGGCGAGAAGCAAAAGTTCCTGAAGTGCATCGCTTTGTATCCGGGTGTTGAGTTCCCGCCCTTCAAGATGCCCTCCACTGCCAAGTGGGACAAGGAGAAGGGTTACGCAACCGCCTTTGATCATCCTTACGATCCGAAGACCGGTTGGTGCATCGAGCCTGATACGGATATCTACTACGACCCCTACACCGGTTACGCATACGATCCGATCTACAAGAAGCTCGTTGACCAAAAGACCGGCAAGCGCTACGACATCGATGAGAAGCGCGAAGAGGCTCATCTCTACATCGAGAGCATCGAAATCTTCCCCGGCTTCCCGAATCCGCCGTTCGACTTGCCCAAGACTGCAACTTGGAACAAGGACAAGGGTTACGCTGAGGCCTTTGGCAAGAAGTACGACCCGACCCTTGGTTGGTGCATCGATTTTGACTCCAAGATCTACTACGATCCGTATACCGGTCTCGCATACGATCCGAGCCAGAGCAACCTCGTTGACCAAAACACTGGTGAGCGTTTCGAGATTGCCACACGTGCACGCCTTGAGGATCCCGCCGCTGAGGCATTCAAGGCCATGGGCGATAAGCCGCCGGTTCTTGCTGCTCCCACCAAGGAAGCCCCCGAGGGCAAGCGTTACGTAAAGAAGCGCATCCAGATCACCCGTGAGGAGGCTGAGGAGCGCAAGGCTGCCGCTAAGGCCGCTGCCGCTGCCGCTAAGGCCGAGAAGACTACAAAGGCTGAGGACACCAAGTCCAACAAGGCCGCCGGTCCCGCCAAGCCCGCAGGCGCTGGCAAGAAGGCCGCCGGCCCCGCCAAACCCGCAGGCGCTGGCAAGAAGGCCGCCGGTGCCGCCAAGCCCACAGGCGCGACGAAGGCTGCCGGCCCCGCCAAGCCCGCAGGCGCTGGCAAGAAGGCCGCTGGCCCCGCCAAGCCCGCAATGACCAAGGCCGCCGGCCCCGCGAAGCCCGCAATGACCAAGGCCGCCGGCCCCGCTAAGCCCGCAGGCGCGACGAAGGCCGCCGGTGCAGCCAAGCCCGCTGGCGCGACGAAGGCCGCCGGTGCCGCCAAGCCGACCAAGGCTGCTGGCCCCGCGAAGCCCGCTGGTGCTGGCAAGAAGGCCGCCGGTCCCGCCAAGCCCGCTGGTGCTGGCAAGAAGGCCGCCGGTCCCGCCAAGCCCGCTGGTGCAGGAAAGGCTGCTGCCGCCGAGCCGGCTGCTGCCGAGAAGAACGTCGATATGGTCTACGTCTGGGATTACGTCCTCGAGGATGCTCCCAAGCCTGTTGCTGCTGTAGCTGCTCCTGCAAAAGCTGCTGGCCCCGCCAAGCCCGCAGGGCCAACCAAGGCTGCTGGCCCCGCCAAGCCCGCAGGCGCGACGAAGGCTGCTGGCCCTGCGAAGCCCGCTGGTGCTGGCAAGAAGGCCGCTGGCCCCGCCAAGCCCGCAATGACCAAGGCCGCCGGCCCCGCGAAGCCCGCAATGACCAAGGCCGCCGGCCCCGCGAAGCCCGCAATGACCAAGGCCGCCGGCCCCGCGAAGCCCGCAATGACCAAGGCCGCCGGCCCCGCGAAGCCCGCAATGACCAAGGCCGCCGGCCCCGCTAAGCCCGCAGGCGCGACGAAGGCCGCCGGCCCCGCGAAGCCCGCAGGCGCGACGAAGGCCGCCGGCCCCGCGAAGCCCGCAATGACCAAGGCCGCCGGCCCCGCGAAGC
>CAVIKF010000012.1:0-50582 GCA_963643505.1 Eggerthellaceae bacterium | reverse complement strand
TACATCCTGACTCCCTTCCGAAACCGTTTTGGTACGGATTTTTGTCAGCGTCCCCTTTGTCGACTTATATGTTACGGAACACACGCCGGTTCTGATTGCAACTGGAGGAAACGGAAAAGGACTAGTGGCGATCGAGGGACACGAGGCGGACCTCGGCGCTTTCCTAGAAAAGGCAAGCGCAGAATGATTGACTGGATGAAAGTAGCTGAAGATAGCTGGAAGAACGTTCCAAAGGAAGTGTTTTGCAGTGGGGGCACTAAGACTCTTGCGGAGCTGTCTGGCATAGCGTACGGGAACAAAAAGCAGAGACTGAGCGGAGATTCGCTTACGGACGAAGAGTTAAAGGTTGTCGAGAGCATGAGGAACAGAAACGACGGAAACGTACCAGTTCTGCCGTTTAGCTAAAAGTGACAACAGGCGCAGACTATTGTACATGAGCGAAGCACAAGAACAGATAGCGGTAATCGATTACTGCGAATACAAAAACATACCGATATTCCATATCCCGAAGTTGATTACCCCTTTTCCCCGAGAGGGGGGTTCTGTTCCACTCTGGGAATCGAGTCCGCGAGGCCCTGGGCAGGCGCGTCCTGGCGGGAAATCGCGACCGGGAGTTATGGAGAGGCGTCTTGGGATTCCCAGACTCGAACAGAAGGAGGCGGGGTGCATGGGCTCATGATCCCAAGGGTAGGACAGAAAGACGAGGTCGTCCCCACAAGCCTTCTGTAACGAGATGAGAATCAACCATTGTCATTCAATGATGCTTCTTATATCTAACTTTACATAATATCTATTATCATATTTTTATATTTCTCAATTTGGCAAAATTGCAACTACATGCTTCTCGTGTGAGTTATTGGATGGGCACCGTTGTCAGAAGCACGTCCTCTCCGTAAATCCTTATACCTTAGGGTTATTACTGTCAAACTATTCGTTATGACGTACACCAGCTATGCGCTATGATGCACTTCTGATGAAAGGGCCGTTCATGCGGCCTGCTCCACGCCGTGTGAACGCCACTCCCCTATTATGTTGTTTGGAAGCCCTTACGCCATGACAAGCAGCAGGTCATGAACCACTCTTTTGAAGGGCGGCGCATGATCTTGTTTTCCCTGCCGTTTTTTCTGCCCTGTCGGCTTGCTTTGTTTTCCCTGCCGTTTTTTCTGCCCTGTCGGCTTGCTTTGTTTTCCCTGCCGTTTTTTCTGCCCTGTCGGCTCACTTGTCATAAGTTTTAAGACCGGCAGCAAAACGGGAGTACTCGTCGAACTCGGTGAGGTGCCAATATGTGCTCGGGACGCGATCCTGCAGCAGGTCGGAGCCGTTCATGGACACGAAGCGCGCCTGGGCGAGCTCGTTTTGCAGGTCGATCTCTGCAACAGCCATGTCCTCGCCGAAGCCCGTCATGGCAAGCAGCTGGTTGGGGCTAGGCCCGTATATCATGGAGTGCCCCTCGAACCTTTTCTGCTCTGCGTCAGCAGCGTCGCCCGCGGTCGCCTCGACCCAAGCGACCATGTTCTCCAAGGCCCTGGCGGGCGTGATCGTCATATAGGCCTTATGGTCGGGATCATCCTCAGACTGGGTGAGGTTGGGCCAACCCGTGCCGCACAGGATGATCTCCGCTCCTTGCACGGCGAGGCTTCGCGCCACCTCGGGATACATCTTGTCGTAGCAGGTCATAAGGCCCACTTTGCCGAATTCGGTGTCAAAGACCGGATAGTCGAACCCCGGCGTGATGCAGAACCTCTCCGCCAAAGGCAGGTGAACCTTGCGATACTTCCCCACAAAGCCTTCGGGACCAACGAGAACCGACGCATTGTGCATGATTGTGGCCCTATTGGGGTCGCGTTCCGCCATGCCCCAGCAGATGTACATACCGTGCTTTTTCGCCTGGCTGATGATCTCCTTGACGGAGGGCCCCTCGGGCACCAGCTCGCAGTTTTCAAACCAATAGAGCTTGTCCTCGGCCTTGTACTCGGTCATAAAACCTGTCCCGCGGCCGGTCAATTGGCCTTCGGGGAAGACAAGGATGTCGACGTCTTGCCGTGCGGCCTCCTCGATCCACCTGACCATCGTTTCGAGGTTTGCCTTCTTGTTCCGCGGGTCGCTTGCACAAGAAACGGCTGCTAGCTTCACCATGCTGCTTCCTTTCTGCTCGATAAAGGGCGGTGTAGGCACATTATACGTCTCCCCCACCTAGCAGAAGAGCCATGTATGAGAGGGTGGGCCGCTCGGGGCAAGACGAAAAAGGCGTTTAGCGGGAGGACTTGCAAACCAACGTCTAGTCTCAAAGAAGACACGACCCGCCCAGCTCCCACCTATTGCTACCTTGTTCTTAGGTAGCAATGGTTTCAGACAGCTGTCGCTGTTTAGGTTCGCGCAAACCCTGCGTGCAGCTTGCGCTTGTATTCAAATTGACGCACTTTGCCCAAAGTGTAGGGATTCGCTTGTTAATGAAGGGAAATTCCGCTCGCAGGTCATGGCCTGTATGTCCTTTTATGCGCTTATCTGCCGCATGAACAAATGGGATGAACATGCCAGCACCCGCGACATCACCATTACAAGGCACAGAAAAATGCATCATGTAGGTAACGTCGGGATAATTGAGTGCTCGTTCGACCATGGCTAGTCAACCACAAATTTCCGCAGGTCAACGCCTAGTTGCTCGGCCTTTCGGCAAAGCTCTTGGCCCGACAAGGATTCAATTTCGCCGAGATCAAACAGCGCCGCTGGGAAACCGCCGAAGACCGCGGTGCCGCAGTAATCCTTCAGGTATTCGCGAAGGCGGTCAACGTCGATTGTTGCCATATGCGGGTCCTTTCCTAGTTGGAAATCTAGCTTGCGCGCGGTTCTAACGAGCCGCGCACGGTGAACGGAGAGACAAGAAAGCGTTCAACAGAGAACGGAAGCAAGCATAAAGACAGGCAGACCTGAAGCAAATGTATTAAAAGGAATATCTTTCAAGCGAAATATCTGCAAACTCTTCTTCGTTTTCTTGCAAAAACATAAGCATATACATAGGAAGATAGGTAAACTTTCCCCTTGTTTTTACGTTGCTATTAGATAGAACAAGCGCCTCTTCAATTCCGTATTCATGAACATCCATTACGTTGTTAAGAGCAGAATGCCTTTCGTAATCTTTACCGCTTTTTACTTCTATAGGAAGAACATGGCCCTTATGTTCTATAACAAAGTCAAGCTCGCCCTTTTTTTTGCTGTTGTAATAGTACAAGGAATACCCATGAGCATAAAGCTCCTGCGCAACAACATTTTCGTATACTGCGCCTTTGTTGATACCCCCTTCGTTATTCACAATTTTTAATTTACATGGCTTTCCATAGATAGTAGTCAATAGTCCAACATCGGATAAAAACATTTTGAATAAACTGCTTTTCTCGTTTAGCATTAAAGGCACAGTAGGTTCTGTTGTATTGAGAGCAGCAAGGGAAACCCCCGCTTTCAACAGCCACGTAAAGCTATTTTCAACCCTGTCATAGCGAATGTTTTTGTTAAGATCCGCTACGTTAAATCTTTTATTTTTTTCATTAAGCTCAGCTGGAATTAACTCATAAATGCGCGTTATAAGCAGCTTGCGATTCTCTTCTTCGTATTGTGTAAAATCTAGCTTGTATTGCTCAATAATTGACTTGTGCTCATCTATCACATCATCAATATTGCTGGTAAGCCGGTATTTTTCCACCGCAGCTGGCATACCCCCAACAATAAGATACAAATTAAATATATCAATTAATTTCTTATGAACTAATTCGTCAACAGGTGTTTTAGAGATATAGGCGCTCTTAAGATTGTGCAGTATCTTCTCATCAACATTAAATATTTGTAGAAACTCCTGGAAATCAAGAGGGTACATGGTAAGTGTTTGCAAATAACCCACCGGTGCAGATTTCAAGTTTGTAATTTCTATCCCTAAAAGAGACCCGGAAAGAATGTAGCGAAAACGCTTATCATCTACTAAAAATTTTATTTTGGTAACAATTTCTTTGTACCTTTGAATTTCATCGAAAAAGATAATGGTTTCACCTGGTGTTATCCTTTTTTCGCTAAACAGAGACAACTTCATAATCAAATCGTCTACATCGGTTGCACGTGTAAGGATTTCAACTATTTTTGGTTGCCGGATTAAGTTAAATTCAACGTAATTACACCCAGCTTCTTTTAAACATTTGCGAATAATAAAGGTCTTGCCTGCTTGGCGAACACCGTACACAAGCAACGCTTTGCTGCTATTTTCTATCCAGTGGGAAATATCCTTTTCGATTTTCCTTGTAAGCATAACTTGCACCTTTCGCTTCTAACTTGCCGCATGTGGCCTCACGCAGCACGAACACAGGTGAATATCTGCATGTTTGTACGTTTTCTATGGTAATTATGCTACATTTTTGTGCGTTTTCAAAGGTTTAAGAGCGTAGTTTTTGTGCGTTTTCCAAGTTTCTTGTCTTCGAATACTTTAACAACAAACAAACTTGCAACAGCTCTTGTGAAAATTCAGGCATTTGTGTACTGATTATAGCGCTACCGGAAGTGAATTTACCTTACCGGAGTTTACAGCAAATATGTCATATACAACGGAAGACGCACGAGGTCTCCCTCGATGCTCATTGGCTTTGGATGCAAGATATAGCGCGTACCCACACGTGAATCAAAATTCGTCTTAAACTTATCAAGCGACTTCACACCGTAGCGTTTTGTTGACTTCACCTCAATAGGAGAAACGCGCATACGCCCCGCCGCGTTGTCATAACCGGCTGTTATCAGAAAATCAACTTCCATGGTATTGGAACTATTCTCACGATCACGATTCGAATAGAAATAAAGCCCATGCCCGCTGGCCAACAGCTGCTGAGCAACAACGTTTTCCGTAAACATTCCCTCATTAATTTCAAGTTTACCAAGCAAAATATCGCGGTAAACTTCATGCGGCGTTTCTTCGTTATCGGCAAATAACTGAGACACTAAAAGCCCTGTGTCTGCCATATAACACTTGAATACGCCTTCGTTTGCGGTAGCTGCAAGTCCAACAGATGGGTCATTAACCCCAAGGCATGTTGAACTTATGCAAGCATCGGATAGCCAGAAAAACGCATCTGCGTAATCTCTGCTGCGCGCATTTTTGTCAAGGGCCGCGAGTATAAATTTCTTTTCATGACGGGAAAGCTGTCCGGGGAGAGTAGAAAAAACGCGGCGAATACGCAACGCATCGGTTCCGCCAAATTTTTCAATATCTTCGCCATAAAGTTTTAAAATACCGCGCTTTACTGCGTCAACTTTGCCAAAATCCTTCTCAAGCAGAAACGTTTCCACAGCCTGTGGCATTCCTCCAACCAGCATATATTCCCGAAACAGACGTTCGGCTTTACGATGAATAGCTTCTGGAAGAGGAGCTTTTCTTTCAAAGGAATCACGAATAACCACCGCAAGCTGTTGTTCACCCACAGCCAATGAGCATGGCTTGCTTACCCTTGGCCTCATTTTTCCATTTGAGCAGCTTTTCGTATGCATGGCGTTTGAACATGTAAGTTCTCCTTGTTTATTATCCTGCGACCAGGCGTTTGCACGATTGGCACAGTTTCGATATAAGGAATTTTGCACGATTGGCACAGTCTGAGCGGTAGGATTTATGCACAATTGGCACAGTCTGTACTAGTCAAGCTTCGTAGACACTTGTAAGCACAACGGCTGACGATTGATTTGTCACATGGAAATCCGGACCTCCGTGTCTACAAAGACCTTAGCAGCAAGCAGACGCCTTAATTACATTTAGCTTTAACGTCAATTTGCGCGTAGTAAATGCCTTTACGCAAAGCAAGCCAGTCAAAAAACTCTACGCTGTTTAGTGCTGGTATATTTGACATCGCAAAGTCCTTTTTATTTCGAGTAATAATTGCTTCAGCTTTTACCGCACGAGCAGCCTGGTAAATAAGGGCATCTTCCAAATCAGCAAAATTACCGGAAACGGCAGCACAGGCATCCTCGTGTCCAAAAGTGCAAACATGGATAAAGCTGAACAAATCGGAAAATTCCTTGCTTACTAAATCCGCGAGATTTCTCTTTCCGCCCGACGTAAGGATATAAAAAAGGTCCGAAAGTTGAGAAGGACTTATCCAAAGCTCAAATTCGTGCAACTTGCCAAGTGCAAGCAAGAACCTGGACTCGCTGTAATTAAAATCTCGTTTGCGAAGCACATCTACAATGATGTTTGTGTCGAGCAACAGATTCATTGGAAATCATCCTCTGTCGCACGACCTTTTTCGATAAGACGCTTTTTTCTAGCTTGGTCGTAACCTATGTCTATGAAGCTTTCCGCAGGAACACGAGCTATGTGGTGTTACTCCTTTTGAAGCTATCCCCTTCGACGCTACTCCCAACCGTAATGAATGGCGTGTTGTATTGCAAAGGCGTCCGACGCATCAACGCAGTTGTTGTTATTTACGTCAGCGGCCAAGAAGCTTGCAGGAGACAATGCGTTTGCCGTGTATCTGGCGCATGCAATATCGTAAGCAACTTGCGCATCTACAATATTGAGTCGACCATTTCTATTAACATCACCCTTAAGAGCAGAGCTGATTTCAGCCTGACCTTCCACAGCTTCAATATCTACACTGCCAGCATCAAGCGCTTGTGCAACATCGTAAGAAACCAACGTCTTGTACACGTAGGTCACACTACCGACGCCAGCAGCCTCATCTGACACTCCGTAATAGACAAACTTGGTTCCTTCAACACAGGGAACGTACCCAGATGCTAGCTTTGAAACATTGGCGGTTACCAAGTACAAACCCGTTGCATTATGTGAACCTTGCTCGGCGCCATCACTTTGCCCATCAGGGTTTTTAACGTACGCAAACGCTTCGTCGCTACATACGTCTATAGAAGCGACCTGAATAAGCGGGTCATTCGTTGTCACGATAATGGTGCAATTTTGCGTAATAGTGGGCGTTGTATAAACACCATCTACCGCGTCAAGTGTTTGCGCTTCTTCACCTGCTTTGCCCGTGCTGAGTGCAACCTCTTTTATGGTGTAGCCCTTTGCAGGAGTTACTGTAAAGCTTACCGTTCCATTTTCCGCCACAACAGCCAAAGATACAGGTGCATTGTCTATCTGTACCGTAGCGGTACTGCATTCAAATGTAACGGTATACGTTGGCTGGGCCGCCTTGCATTTGTTGCAATAACCCTTGTCGTTATACTCGTGCTTTTCCGTAGAGCCTTCTTGTATCGCATTGCAACGCGAACAATACGCACTGTGCATACCATCTTTGTTGTCTTTATAGACATAGTTGTGTTGAAGTGCGGGGGTAACAACAGGCTCTTTGATTTCGGTAGTACCAGCGGCGTCCGAGAACATCTTTTTGCACGTGTTGCATGTCCAGTACGCTTTCGTGCCATTTGTAGTGCACGATGCGGGAACCTCTGCCACCGCGCTTATAGCGTGGCCTTTTGCCGGAATAATCTGGGGCGCATCGATCTTGGTTGCACCCTGAGCATCTTTGAAAAGTCCTTCACAGACGGTGCATTTCCAATGCGCCACGCTACCTGCTGTAATACACGTGGCAGGAACTTCTGCTACCGCTTCCAAGGAATGCCCTGCGGGTTTAATAATCAAAGGGGCAGAAATTTCTGTTGTTCCATCCGCATCGGAGAACAGCTTGGCGCAGGTGGTGCACTTCCAATAGGCCTGTGCTCCTATAGCGGTGCACGTAGCAGGAACTTCTGCGACCGCTTCCAGGGAGTGCCCTGTTGCAGGAATGCTCTTTGGCTCGGTAATTTCTTTCAAGGAACCGTCACTACTGCTTTCAAAGAGTTGATTGCAGGCGGTGCATTTCCAGTACGCTTCGGTGCCGGTAGTTGAGCAAGTAGCAGGGACTTCCTCTATTGCCACAAGTTTGTGCTCTCCGGCAACAAATTCTTCCATGGTGGCAATACAACCATCTACCTTGCAGGAATATTCAATAAGCCCGTCTGTTGTGCAGGTAGGCTGTGTTTTGACGGCGCCATCGTCCCACTCATGTTTGTGTGTAGCAATAGTCACCTTGGAATTCCCGGTGACAACAGGCGTGGTGTAGCTCCCTTCGGCAAATCCTTTGCTTGCGCTTACGCCGGCAGCGTCTGTGCCCGCGCCCGCTCCCGAGCCGGCGGTGCCATCACCGACAGGAGAAAGCTCCGTATCGGTTTTCCCGTCGTTAAACACAACGCTATCAATGCCGTAATCTTCGTCGGCGACAACATTGAAGCTCAGCGCGTTGCCGTCTAATACGCTCACACTTGTAATTGTTTCGCCGCCCATCTGTACGGTCGCGTTGTCCGAAACAAAGTCCACAATATGTTTTTCAGCCGATTCCCAGGCAATGCCCTTAAAGAAGAAGGAGTAATGGGACGCGTCGATCTGTGTTTGTTTTTGTGCATGAGGCACGGTTAACTGTCTTGTTGTGGCGTCATATTGCTTGCCGGCCTCGGTGTCGGTTGCAGTTCCAAGGATTTCCAAAAGTTTCGGCGCCATAAGCTCGGAAAGCTTGTAGACCTTATCTCCGTTGCTATCTAGCTCATAATAATCGCTTCCGAAGTCGATCACGATTTGGCTATTTCCTGTTTCCTTCATCTGCGCCACGGTAAGGTTCATCATGCCGGGCGACACAAGCACATATTCGCCCTTACCAGGGGTTGTAAGTGACACAAGCTTCGTGCATCCTTGGACATCAATATTTACGGGAGTTTTCCCTTCCCCTCCAACACTAAGCGTTTCAACCGAAGATCCCGATACATCAACGTTTGGCCCCTGGGAACAATTGTTTATCGTTACCGTTTTGGCGCAGCTCTTTGTCAGATCAATGTTTTGGATCTTCACGTTATTGACAATAGTCACGCTTTCAAGGCTGGTCAGATATTCAATTCCCGTAAGATCTTCAACATAGCCCGTGGAATCTTGTGCCGTTCCTGCAGTTTTATCTATGCTTATGCCATCAAGCGTAATAGCCGTAACAGCCTTTAACTCTTCCGCGCTTAAAAAGCCATCTGAGTCTTTATCGAAGTTTTTGGACAAATATTCGCGTAGGTATTGGTCGGGGAAGCGCGTTTCGTTGAGATACACGCCTTCTTTCCAATGGGCATAAACATCTACCTGTGCACATTTGAAGTTGTTGGCGGCGCCGAAATCATATGGATTGCCATCGCCCTTGTACCAGCCGTCAAACTCATAGCCAGTCCGTTCGGGATCGGCAGGTTTTGGCGTGGTAGAGCCGCGGCGGACCGCCTTGGTGTCGTAGAGGTCATCGTCACTTGGAGCATGGAAGTTTACATAGGTGCCCCATATAGCATCAAGCGAAGTGCTTCCGGTAATAATGGCATCTTTATCAAAGGTTGTATAGCTGCATTGGTAGCCATTTAAGTACATGCAGCCCCAACTTATAATGGCATAGGGGCTCTTTTTTCCGCCGTATTCGGTATATCCCTGTAAATCGGGGGTATTAGCAATAAGCGCATCAAAGTCAATTTTTTCGCCATAACCCGTTACAAAGGTAAGGTAATCGTCGTAGTGTTGCGTTCCATCGCGATCCATGGTTCCGTAACGCGGATAAATCTTAAGCTCAACGCGCCCGCCAGTACTGTCTTCAGGAACATTAAACGTAAACTTTTCGTTGCTGTGTATGCCGTCACCAGCCACGGTATAACTTGTTTTACCTTGCGGTATTTTAATAAGGTTGCGGTAGGAATCGTAGTTGCGTCCACCATTTTCCTTGAGAATTTTTGCCATAGAGGTAGGCATAACATCTTCCGGAGCGAATTGCTTGTAATTCACATCTTTGCCCTCGTTGATGTAATACATTGTTGGGTCAAGATCAAGAACGACCTCGTAGTTTAGAGCTTCAGTTTCTTCTGTATCAGAACCAACATGAAAACCCCGTGCAATATTTTTTAGGCTAGGAGAAATATAAACTTTCTCGCCCGCTTTACCGCCAACAACTATGCCCCAAGAAAGTTCATTGCAATCGCGCAGGTCAAACTTTTCTAGACTTGCCATATTCCCAGTTTCATAGGCACTAGACACTGATGACCCCGACAAATCTATGGTTTTAAGTTCAGTTAGGTCAGAAACCCAAAAATCTTGAACCGTAGTATTACCAGATAAGTCAATTTCGGTAATGGGAACGTCCCCGTGAAAAAAAACAGTTTTAAGAGAAGGGAATTTTGAAAAGTCAAAGCTGGTAATGCTTGGAAAATCCGCAAGATACACTCTTTGCAGCTTGACATTTGCGCTCAAATCAAGTGACGGCGCGCTCATACCGGCAATTTCAATAGTACTAAGCCCCACGAGTTTCTCAATTCCCGTGAAATCTTTAATATCCTCAACAACGGTAAAATCATGGTGATAGGTGCTTTCGCAAAGTGAGCTTTCCGAAAATGCCTGAGTGCAAATACTCATACAGGTAAATGCATTAATTTCATCTAAGCTTAAAACACCGTCGGAATCTTTATCGCAGGCAACGCTCAAATAACTGCGGAAGTTTTCGTTGGGGAAGTTAGTGGCATTAGGCAGGTAACCCTGCACGAGTTTTGCATACACCGTGGTGTTGGTTTGCAGCGTTTCACTGAAATCAAAACGCTGGGTATAACCTGCGTCCTTGAACCATCCAATGAAGTAATAGTTTTCGATCTCAATATCGTCAGGTTGAGCTACGGTGCTGCCAATTTCTAAAAGTTGGCTATCTATGTTTTTTAATCCGCCCGTATTGAAATCAACTTGCACGCCCCATTTAGCATAAAGGGTCATGTTGCCGGTCACAGGCGTTGCAAAATCATATTTTTGCGTAAGGTCTTTATCGGCGTACCAGCCCATGAAAGTATAAGAATCTTTGGTGGGCTTGGTTGGTTGTTCTGCCGTATCGCCATCTTCTCTCAATTGACACTCGACACTCGTTCCGCCATTTGTTTCAAAAGTAACTTCATAGCGATTTTTAAGCTTTGGTGTTTCAACCCAAATGGAGCCTACCAGGGTAGTCAAGGCAAGCCCAGAATTCGTAGCGGGAACACACAGAATTTTCTGTGCAGCGTCATAGTCAGATGACTCTTGCAAAATGTCGATATACCAAGATCCAAGCAGGTCGGTCATATCTATGATTTTTGAATTGTCATCAGCCAGCGTATAAAAGTCGCTTGACACCGAAATAAATATGGTTGGCATTTTCGGCCAATAACCAAAGCGCAGGCCAGTCATGCCGGCAGAAATATGAATGGAAGATATACCGCAGGGGTTGTTGATGTTGTTGTCCCTAAGGAGTTTAAGCCCAGTCGAAAGATTAGGGCAGTTTCGCGCGTACAAATCATCGATTCCGGTACAGTCAACCAAATTGATATCGCTCACCTTTGTGCCGGAAACATCTATAGAGCGTATGCTGGTAGAACCGCTGCAATCTAGCGCGTTAAAATCTCCAGCTGCTCTTACGTCAATGCTTCCCAATTTTGCCATGTTTTTGCAGGTTAAGGATTCAAGTTTGGCGTTCTTTGATAGGTCAAGCTTTTCGAGAGGGGTGTTCGACACATCAAGCTTTTTTAGATTGGGGAGATATTCGATACCCGTTAAATCCCTAAGGGCAGTTCCTTCAAAGGAAAGTTCTTCCACCCCACTTGCCTCATCGGGCGTCAAGATGCCATCGCATTGTCCATCCAAGAGCTTATCGACAGTGGTAAGCAGGTAGTTGCGGAAAACATCATCGGGGAAATGTTTCGCATCAATGGGAACCCCCGAAACAAAACGCGCGTAGAGAATCATGTTATCGGTTACGAGCTGGGAAAAATCGTACTTACTGGTTAAGTTATTATCCGCATACCATCCCGTGAAGTATTTACCATCCTTAACCGGGTCCTCCGGCTTGGCAAGGGCGGTGTTTTCCTGTACGTACTTAATATCAATGGTGTCAATAATAGATGTCTGGTTCTCCCCCTGAAGAATTACCTGATAGCACCATTTCGCATAAAGGGTAATAGGGTGCGTAACGGGAGTATTAAAGTCAAACTCTTGTGTGAGCGCCTCGTCGGTATACCAAGTGTCAATAAGTTGACTTCCCTTTGCGTTCCGTTTTTCCGAAATAACGGCACCCTTATAAACTGTTCCACCATCTGCAACATGTTGGCTTTTAACAGCTGATCCACCATTGGTCACGAAATCAACCGTGTAATACTGGTCATATTTTGGGGTAGTAAAAACAAACGTGGTATGACCAGAGTAATCGTCCCTTGCATTCTTGGCTTCAATGGTTGTAGTTGACTCTTTCGCAGGAATGACCAGCTCTTTTGTCTCTTTGTTGTAATTGATATCGGTTGCCGTCTCAAATGCTTCCAGCAAAGCAGGGGAAAGGATGTCGCTCATTGAAACGGTCTTGTCGTTATCGACGGTCTTTGCGAAATCGCTTTCAGTAAGCTCCACGTAAATGGTGTAGTTATACGAAACCGTGCCAGACCCAGCCGCAGTTGGTTGGAAACTTGTTGCCCTCGGGGATACATAAACGGTTTCACCGCGACCGGGAATATAGCACGTGTTGCCGGTTCCTAAATTAGGGCAATTGCGCAGGTCAATGCTCTTGACGGAATCGTTGCTAACGTGAGCATAAATGTTCTTTACCTTTGTTCCGGACAAGTTAATGGTTTCAACGCTGTAGGAACCACGGCAATTGAATGTGTCCAATTCCTTGTTGTTGGACAAATCCATATCTTTCACCTGGGAGTTTTCAGCTGTGAAAGTGCGTAGGGCCGAGAGATGCTCGATACCCTTAATGCTTGTTATGCTCGTGTTGCTTATGTTTACCGAATTTGCATCTGCAATTTCTTCCGCGCTCAATACGTTGTCATCGTTTTTGTCGAATTCCTTTTGGACGTATGCAAGAAACGCGCTATCAGGGAAGTTGTCTACATTGATTTCTACGCGCGTGGTTGTAGTACCACCGGCGCCCACTTCAAAACCGGCACCTGCATCTGTTTCGGCAGCAGCATAAGCCACCTGTCCAAACGACAAACTGACAGCAAGAAATATCGAAGTTGCTTTCTCTAACAACGTAGACTTTTTCATATCATTCCCTAACAAAAGTTTTCGACACCAAGCATCCTATTCGCTTGGCTTGCCATTCCCTCCACGGCGCTTAATAACAACAATACACGCAATGGCTATTGCCGCAACAATCACCAACCCAATTACAAAATTAAACGCAGTGTCACCAGTCGATGAAATGAATGTTTTGCCCTTTTGGTCTACATCAGCATGGTCGCTCTTATCTTTAGAGTCGCCGCTTCCGCTACCATCGCCGTCACCGGAATCTTTGCCGCCATCTCCGTCGTCGCCGCCATCTCCGTCGTCGCCGGAGCCACCCTTATCGGGGTCATCGGGGTCGGGGTCGACATCGGGGTCGACATCGGGGTCGGGGTCGGGGTCGGGATTTGGAGCCGCACTATAAAGCGCCTTCACAGAAACATTTCCCTTTGGCATTGTGAAATAGTAGGTGTCCGCTTCGCTGTTGTAATTAATCTCAACGTCGCCAAAAACAACTTCCCACTTGTCAAATTGCATACCCTCCGCCGCTTTGTTTACTTTCAAGCCAACGGTTTGCCCAGCATAGGCAGCAGTAATTGTTTCGCCGGAGTTGTTAATTGCATGGCCGTTTTCAACCGCGACGGTATAGGCGCTTTGCTTCTCCGTGAACTGATAGCTATACGTTGCAACAGCGGTTTCACGGTTGCCCACTTTTGCATAGGTAAGAAGCATAACGTCTTTGTTGCCCACGTTAACGCTTCCCGTATAGGGCACGAACTGGCTTTTATCAATGTCGAAATTGTCTAGCGCCTGCAAGCTACCGTTAGAAGAGGATTGCGACGCATCCAAGAGATAGTAATAGATTTGCGTTTCTTCTGCACCATCGCCCTCCCAGCTATCATCGCCGGAGATGGTAACGTTGTATTTGCCCGCCTCATAGGTACCGCTGGTAAGGCTAGCACTTGGCGGGTTCAGCTGCGAAAGCACAAAACTCTGCTCAACATTATGAGTTTCGCCGTTTGAATCGCTGAATGTACCCGTAAGGGTAAAGGGCTCCGTTCCGGGATCTTGCGGAACATTTGATTCATCCCAGGAAATACGCGCAAAACCCGTCTCGCCGTTTTTCATACGGTAATGCACAGATCTCACCATGTTGCCAGCATAATCGGAGACTTGCTTAATAGCTTCTGTGGGGAACGTGGTGAGCAAACAATCGTAACGTGTATCTTCGCCCGTAGTAACCGTATAGGTAATGGTTTGCGTATTGCCTTGCTTGTTACCTGCAAAAACAGCGGAATAGCCATTCACGCTCGCACTGCAATTGTCCGCAAAAGCAAAATAGGGTTGTGCTGCGCCTTCTTGCACCGAACTTCCCCCAAGGGAAGTGGCAATGCTCACCTTATAGGTGGTATTAGCCTCTACCGAGTCGTTAGCAGTAACGGGCGTTCCGCCTTCTGAACCGTCCATTTTCGTCCAGGTAAGCGTAATACTTTCACTCGTATCTTTAGCTGCATCATAGTTGTTAGCGCCAGGCAGCACAAAAGACTTCACCGTACTTGGGAAACTTCCGCCTATCACCAAATCATCTAGGGCAACGTCAACGGTACTCACAAGCGGCTGATAGCTAACGGTCAATTCTGCCGGCTCGGTAACATTTTCGAGCGTGAGCGAATTGTCAGTGTCTATTGTTGCACCTTCTGGGTAAGTTTCCCATTTTTTAAACTCATACGATGGCGAGTTAAAGATTCTGTCGAGCGAAACAGTAACGTCGTCGTTTTGCGCCACCTTTACCATATAAAGGGCTAGTTCTTTGCTTGTGTTGTTAGCATCCACGCAATGTATCAACACGTCGTGGGTATTTTCGGCTGATTTCTTGTAATCAAACGATGCACGTACCCAAAACACATCGCCATCTTGACCAATCGAGCTAGAATCAACTTTTGCTTCGAGGGTCCCAAAATTGGTATCAAGCGTCACAACTGCGTTTTGCAGGGATTCATCACTTGCCCCCAAGCCAAATGACGCAAAGGTGCTCGCACTGATAGAAACGGTGTACGTTACGGTCTTTGTGCTTCCGTCTTCGGATGTTGTCACATCCCTTACATACACAATAGGCATGTTGAATGCATCGAGCGTCGTCTTGTATTCATTTCGTTCCGCGTCGTAGTAGCTCAGCGACGTGGCGGAAACGTTATCGGCTGATCCCGTTCCGCTTGCACTACCAATAGCATCCCAAGTGCTGGAGTCATTCAAATCGACACGTAAGCTCGTTAGATGGCTTATAACATAGTGCGCTTTAAGCTTGACCTTGTTTGCCGGCATGACGAAGGTGACGTTACCGTGTTCATCTGGCGTAAGCTTAGTTGTCTCGCCAAGCCCTTCTACTGTCCAATAATCAAGCTTATAGCCAACTTTAGGATAATCAGCAGTGTTAACCGTCACTTCTTTGTTGAACTGCTTGTTTGCTGTTTGTACTTGCGGTGACACATTAATAAGCCAAAGGGGATACATTCTAGGTGAATCAGAGATGTACAAAAACGCATTGTCTTTGCCACCGTATACGAAAGAATAATCCGGGTTATCAGGGTAAATGTAGTCATTAACGCTATCGCCGTACATGGTGTAATACACATTGTTGTCGGTTCTTGCAATGATCCTGCCGCTGCCACCGGAGTATTTATAAACGTCTACACCGATGTGCGTGTTATATGTCAATTCATTAGCCTCAAGGCTTGCGTGGTTACTGTCACCGCTCACGGCATGAACGTTGCTCTGTTCGCCGCTTTCAGAACCAATGGTGTTCTTGTCAATAATGACACTGCCTTTGAATGTTACACGTGATTGACCACCACCAGCTTCTTGCGTTCCCGTTAAAACGCCAGCTCCCCTGCCAGCTTTATTCACGTTGTTTTGAATGGTGGTATCGCAAATAAGAAGATCGCCGGGCGCATACATACCTGCGCCGCCGCCAAATTTAGGATCGTCGTTGGTGCACTGGTTTCCGTAGAACTTACAGTTATCAACAGTATTGCTCAGCATCATTGAGTACAAACCGCCGCCATATTCCGAAGCCACGTTAGAGGTGAAGGTTACTCCGGAAATCGACGTTTCATTTGTGTCAGGCGAAGTTCCGCTTTCAAAGCAAGCGCCACCGCCATATTTTGCCGAGTTGCCAGAAATTACGCCTGTGTTGTCGATGGAGCTCACGCCAAGCTCGTTGTCTTGAGTGTGAATGCCGCCGCCACATTCAGAGGCCTTGTTGTTCAAGATCGCGCTATTAGCGTCAAGATGGATGGTAGGTTTAAGACCGGTTGCATCTAAGTTATAGCCAGAAACGGTAGCAGAAATGCCACCACCGTTTTCAGCCGAGTTATTTGACAGCGTAGAGTTGTTAAGCAGGATATTCAGACGCGTCAGGCTATCATCCGCGCAGATTGCTCCCCCGTTTTCCGCTGCCTTGTTGCTGGTCATAGAGGAGTTTCTGAGCCACAAGTAAAACTTTTCGGTATCTATCACGCACAGGCCGCCGCCGTTTTCGCCAGCTTCATTGGATTCAAAAACGGAGCTTTCCACATAAAACATTGCCCCATCGGCGTCTTCGACGCAAATGGCACCGCCACTTGTGGGCGTTTTGTTGTAGCTTAGCGTGGAATTATTGATGTTTACGGTAGCGTCTTCGCTACGAACGTAAATGCCACCACCATTAGAGCCGCTATCGCCGGTTGTTATGTTGTGGGAAACCTCTGAATTGTTAATGGTAAGCACAGCTTTATCGCCACGGATGCCAATGCCTGCGCCGTACATTGAAGATGTGTTGTAAGAAACTTGGCTGTTATTTATAGTCAGCGTGCAATTGTCATGGTCGCTTACGTAAATGCCGCCGCCCCATGCAATTGCTTTGTTGTAGATCACTTTCGTATTGTTAAGCTCAAGGCTTGCGCCATCTTCACGAAGAGAGATTGCACCGCCGTAGCCAAAAGAGCCAAAGAAGGTATCAGCCAAGTTGCCTGCTATGGTGGTGTCGTTGATGGTAACTTTTGCGTTCTCGCCGTTGATGGAGATAGCGCCTGCGCCGTCGGAATCATCGCAAGCGCCGCCGGTGATTAAGCCGCCATACAACGGGTCAGAAGTGAAGTTATAACTTGCACGCCAAAACGTTCTGCCAAAAGAGTCGGTGTAAAGGTAGCCGCCGTGCGCCGTTTTGGCACAGCTGCCAGTACCGCCATTGATGGTAAGGGTGGCATTGTCATTAACATTTATAACTTGACCTTCGCCTTCGCCGTCATTGTCGGTTGTGTAGTTGGAAATACCACGATCGATCTTGTGGCCGTTTAGGTTGATGGTGTAATTCCTGTTTTCGGGAATTTCAAGGCGGCTGTCAATGTTCCAGTCATCGTGAAGGTCGATGACTATGTCTCCGCTTACGCTCTTTGCCTTATCAAAAATGCGGGAAACACTGTCGTAGGTCACCTTGGTGGTGGTGTTGCCTTCCTTATACGTAAGCGTGCCGGAATTGGCAAACGCTTGTGCGGGGATGGCAAACATCACACACGCTGTGAGTACTACTGCGAAAAACGCGGCAAGGAGAGCAGGTGCAGCGAATGCGCGAGACGAAGCCAGCGCATGGGATGTTGCAGGCGCGTGGGATGCGGCGTTCGCACGGGACGCCACGGGCACGCGGGATGTTGCAGGCACGCGGGATGCGGCGTGCTGAGCTGGCGCATTGCAAAGTTTCGACTTCATAAAAACCTTCTTTTACGTTGAATTATCAAAAACTTTAAAAGTATACCAAAACACAGTAACTTGGTGTGTAAAAAGAAACGTCCGCACCCCCGCACCCTCCCAAAAACGGAAAGTTGCTAGAGTTGGCACAAAGCAAAGGCTTATCCGAAAGGGACACGCGTCTGCGTACACTCCCCCGCATTCTCGGCGAAGCGAACCAGTTAATTAAGCCCGCAGTTGGTAAGTTAAAGATTAAGAAATGGGAGGATTGGTGAAGCTCAGCATCTTCCTGGACGAATCAGGCAGCGACGGTGCGCGCCTGGCAAAATAGTCCAGCGACCTTTTTGTTTTTAGGAGGTTTGCCCTCGCAACTATCGACTGTCCCAAGTTGCCAACTACATCTGCTCCCTTGAGCTCACCGCGCTTAAGTTCAATAGCAACGATTCCAGGCCGACCGATTTCAAATTTTTCGGCCAATGGGGTTCATTTAAGAAAAACTACCTGAAAAAGCTGCGCAAGAAACGGCTCAACTAGCGTTTGACGGCAAGCTACGGCCTCCCCTGTGCGCAAATATAGCTGCCCTGCACATGTACGCGGTAGAGTTCACAGGACCTGGAACCTTTGAACTGACCTCACCGAGGCAGATGTCCGGCACTTATCAGGTCCTGAATGGTTACATCGCCCTTACCTACGATGGCAACGATTCGCCGTCCGCAAATCTTCCATGGAGCTGGAAAGATAACGGCAAAATCGATTTGGACCTAAGTAAAGGGTTCGGGTTGGATTAAACGCGTTAACGTCAACCAAAACAAAGACGAGGTACGCCCCGGCGGAAACAAAGGGAAACGGCCTCGTTTCAATGTGTAACCCCCACCACCCAAGCAAGCAACAAAGCTTACTTGCCGCCAGAGCACGCTGCGATACACGCTCTCATCCATGTGGACGTCGTCGGCGAAGGCGAGGCTCACCAGCCGTTTTGCACGAGTTGCAGAGCTTCAATACTGCCGTTTTGCACGAGTTGCAGAGCTTCTAAAGGTTTATTCCGCACGAGGCGTCTATCTACTTAGACGTTAGCAGCAATGAGGGACTAAGCACGATCTGACCGATACGCAAGGCAGGCACCCCGATCTCCTTGGTCAAGCGGTGCTGGGATATTCCCGGAAATTCGAGAAATCTCCCTTCGAAAGGGCTCCACGCGGAAGTCCAAATGTTTGCCCACCGAGGCCTCGGCGACTTGGTACTATTTTGCTATGGGGTCCCGCGTGGGCGGCGGGCCTGGAGACGTACCCAAGGCGGCGTCTCCCCCACCTGCTGATACGCGGGCGGCGGGGTTGTTCACAAGGCGGTCCCGCGCGAACTTGGCACGACGACGGATAGGAGACCAAGGTGGCATACTCGGAGAGGGACATGCGGATGCTCGACGCACTGCAAAGCGGTATCGACGCGGGGAGGAGAATCCGCGAGGCGCGGGAGCGCGGCGCGTCGGCCGACGAGATGGCGAGGCTTGAGCGCGAGGTGTTCGGTATGCAGGTCACGTTCGAGGACGACCCGCCGTTCGTGCCGGCCGTCGTGAGAGGTGGCGGCGATGCTGCTGTTTAGCATGTTCGCGGCGGCGGTGGTGGTGCTCCCGTTCGTGATATTCCCGTTCTACCACTTCGCAAACGTCTTGGTGGACAAGCACCTCGCCGTGAGGATGCTCAACGACCAGTGGCCAGAGGGCAAGCCCGACGACTTCGAGCTCGTTTTCTCGCACGGCAGGTGCTACGACAGGCACGGGAAGCGCGTCAGGAGGTGGAGAGAGCTCGGTTACAAGCCTGCCGGTCCGTACGCTATCAAGATGGAATAGGGACGCAGCACCAGGATTCCCTCCCCCGCTCGTTGCCGCGCTAGGCGTCCGCAAACAACGCGTTAGCGCGTGTCATCGGTCTCATCGTTATCTACAGGCCTCATCGTTCATCTATAATCAAAAGCTAATAGGTTCGCCTAGCGACAGGAACCGATAGGGGTGACTTGCATGCCGCTGAGCATAGTTCGCGCTGATATTTCCACCGTTGCTGCCGACGCCATCGTCAACTCAGCCAATCCGTTACCCGTTGTCGGGCGCGGGGTCGATTCGGCGCTGCATGAAGCCGCGGGCGCTT
The DNA here is from genome assembly GCA_963643505.1 of Eggerthellaceae bacterium. GTDB lineage: Bacteria > Actinomycetota > Coriobacteriia > Coriobacteriales > Eggerthellaceae > CAVEFW01. The sequence goes on along the minus strand of CAVIKF010000012.1, from coordinate 30,686 downwards.
CTCTTTTACAAGAGCGACAACAGATTGGGTGCATCGAGCCTGGTCAGGTGGCTGTCACTCGCGCTGGACGGCTGCATGCCCGCTGGGTTATCCACACGGTGGGGCCGCTTTGGGTTGACGGCGCTTCTGGCGAGCTTGAGACGCTTGCAAAATGCTATTCCAATGCGCTTGCCGCCGCCGACACCTCCGGTTGCAAATCCATCGCCTTCCCGTTGATTTCCACCGGCACGTACGGTTTTCCGAAAGATCTTGCGCTGCGCGTGGCCAAAACCACCATCGACAGCTATTTGGCCGAGCACGACATGGACGTGATGTTGGTCGTGTACGACAACGAATCGTTCCGCCTGTCCGCCCAACTCGTCGACGACGTGCAAAACTTCATCGACGCTGAGCTTGAGGACAATTGGCAGGCAGGTTTCGAGCGGCGCGATGCGGCGTCGCATCAGGCTGCCGCTGTGTTCGAAGACGATTTGCAAGGGGATTTTAAGCGGCATCAGGCTGTCGCTGCAGCTGGGGCCGGAGACGACGAGGACACCGCTGTTGCGGCTGGGGCCGGAGACGACGAGGACACCGCTGTTGCAATCTGCGCTGGCTTTGGCGTTGCGACCGGCGTGAGCGTTGCGGCTGAGGCTGAGGCGGTCGTCGATGCCGCGACTCCGGTCTTGGGCGCCATACGTTCCCTTGATGACGTGTTATCCCAGGTAGACGAATCGTTCGCCGAGGCATTGCTCCGCATGATTGATGAGCGCGGCATGACCGACCCCGAGGTGTATCGCCGCGCGAACATCGACCGCAAGCTGTTCAGCAAAATTCGCAACAACGCCGCCTACCAACCCAAAAAGGGCACGGCGTTAGGGCTTGCCGTCGCGTTGCGCCTAAACCTCGACGAAACGCTTGACCTGATCGGCCGCGCCGGCTACACGCTATCCAACGCCAGCATCGCCGACTTGATCGTGCGCTACTTTATAGAGCGCCAGCACTGGGACGTAAACGACATCAACCTCGTCCTTTTCGAGTACAACCAACCGTTAATCGGGCGATGAGGAGCGCACGGGCGAGCGCTTGTGAACGTGTGCCCATGCTTGCCTGCGCTCATGCGGGTGTGTGACCACAACATGCTGGCATTGGTTGGTTGTCGCTTTTAATTGTCGCTTTTGAAGCGACCTTTTGTCTGGTCATTCTTCGTATGCTTCCTTTTGTCAGCAGTTACCACGAAGAAAGGAAGCAATATGTTTGAGAAGAATTTTCACTACGGACAGGGCAAGGATTTTGCGGGCGCGGAGAGCGCGCAAAGCTCGCATGGCGCGAAGGACAAGAAGGGCGCTTACAACGACAAGCACGCCGGTGAAATGTCCGAGATCGTGTTCATTCTTGATCGCAGCGGGTCCATGGGCGGGCTTGAGGACGAAACCATCGGCGGCTATAACGCGACGCTCGAAGACCAACGCAAACTTCCAGGGCGCGGACGCGTGACAACGGTGCTGTTCGACGACAAGATTGATGTTATCGAGCATCGCGTCGATTTGTCATCCGCCAAGCCGCTCACGCGCAAACAATACCAGGTACGCGGGTGCACGGCGCTGCTGGACGCGTTGGGGCAGACCATCCGCGAAATCAACAAGCAGCAAAAGGCCGATCCCGCCGGGCGCCCCGACCACACGATCTTCGTCATCACCACTGATGGCATGGAAAACTCCAGCCACGAATACACGCTGGAGAAGGTCCGCAAGATGATCGACAAGCGTAAGAAGAAAAACGGATGGGAATTCATTTTCCTGGGTGCGAACATCGATGCCGTGAAAACGGCTGGCAGTCTAGGGATCTCAGCTGACCGCGCGGCAACGTATGTGGCCGACGGATTGGGAACCGAGTGCATGTACGCCGCCGCATCGTGCGCTCTTGGCAACCTCCGGCAACACGCCAAAATGGGCGCCGAATGGAAAGCCGACGTGGAAAAGGACACGGCAACCCGCGGGTAAAAGACGTTGGGAGTTGAACAGGGGACGGAGGAGTGTTCATTCGTCCCCCGTTCGCGTGCGTCCCCTGTTCACGCCCAGCACACGCGCCGGGTTGAACACTCCTCCGTCCCCTGTTCACGCCCTTTTCACGGAAGTTGCTATTTCTTTAGCGCATCGCCGCAAATACGTACTTACCGCACTTGACATATTTAAATTCAGAACTCAATATTTGCATTACGTAATGCAACAGTGCATGTTTCCAAAAGCTACACGAAGAATTACTGGCACCATTAAACGCGGAACAGAAACACTGATCAAAGAGCAAGGACACGGAACAAAAGCGGGGATAAACATGTTAGCCGATGCAACGCTAAACATAAGATTGAACAAAGATCTCAAACAGCGCGGCGATGCTGTTTTGGCTCGTGAAGGCATTTCCACAACGCATGCAGTACGAATGCTCTACCAGTATCTTGCCCAAAACCAAGAGGTTCCGGCATGGGTGAAGGGAAGCGACACCGAAGCCGTGTATGAACTGCGGCGTAAAAGAATGCGTGAACTGGTGGGAATCGCGTGCATGCCTGAAAATTATGACGTAGACGATCTCAAACGCGAGCGCCTGTCTCGCCATGAGTTTTAGGAAACACGCACATGAAAGTGCTCTTCGACACCTGCGTGGTTGTTGACATCCTGGGTAAATCCAAGTTTTTCAAGGAAGCGTTTGTTGCGTATGACATCGCCCTTTTCAAGAAAATGGACGTATGTGTTTCTGTCTCTTCCACAACTGACATCGTGTATCTTTTGCACAACAGAGGCTTCATGAGCAACGCAGAAGCAAGATCTGTTGTTGGGGCACTTTTAGAAGAGTTTGAAATCGTAGACAACACTGCTACTGATGTGAAACGCGCATATCTCAGCGAAATGAATGATTATGAAGACGCGCTTATTGCTTATGCAGCGCTTCGAAATGGTGTCGATTTCATCATCACGCGAAACTCGAAAGATTTTACAACATCGCCAGTACCGGCCATTTCGCCTGAAAAATTTATAGAAATTTATAGGCCAAGCTGCCTTATCTACGAAGACATTAAGGTGCCTAAAGAGCCGTCCCCTTCCTAGGGACAAAGAAGTTGCTCACGAGTTGAACGGGGGACGGAGGAGTGTTCATTCTCTTGTCACGTGAACGGGGGACGGAGGAGTGTTCAACCCGGCGCGTGTGCTGGGCGTGAACTGGGCGTGAACAGGGGACGAATGAACACTCCTCCGTCCCCTGTTCACGTGCGCGTGTTCGTGGGTTGAACACTCCTCCGTCCCCCGTTCACGCTCACGATGCTTCCTACGCGCCGTCCACGCGCTTGATGACAAACCCTAACGCAAACGCAACAGCGCTCACAGCTGCAAGAACAAGCATCACGGGAACAAGGCCGATCGCGTCCCCCGCCATTCCGAGAAACGGCTCCGCCATGCCTCCTGCAGCAACGGTCACACCATAGGAAAACCCGGAAGCCATGCCCAAATGACGCGGCACGTAACTCATGCTAAGTGCCACGGTAGACGGATGCATCAAGCTGCCCAATACAGAAAGCGCAACAGCAAGAACTACCGCCACAGGAAACGACGTATTAAACGCAAACATAGCAATAAGCAGGGTGGATACGCCCAAGCAAACAATCATCAAGCGATGAATTCCAACGCGACCTGACACACTTCCCGACGCAATAGTGGCAAAAGCGCCTGCGATAGAATAAATGGACAACGTAAGCGAGCTTACCGTCTCCGTTTGCCCAAGCACATCCATCATAAATAGCGGGACAAACGCCAAAATTCCGTATGAAATAATAGAGCGAAGCGAAAGCACAGCCATTACAAGCCAAAACTTTCCCCAGCTTTCTGGCTCCCCGTTTGATTGGGCATGTGCGTTTTTGTCAGCAGTTCCAAGAGTTTTGAAGCGCTTGTTAAAGCCAAGCAGGACAATAGCGCAAATGGTGGTCGGGAACAAAAACACAAGTGTTCCGTGCATGCCAAATGCGGTAAGGAAAATGGCGGTAAGAGCCGGTCCGACGAAAAAACCAATGTTGCCACCCACTGCAAAAATGCTCATGCCTTTTGCTTTTGTGCTGGTGGATGCAAGATTTGCAATGCGTCCGCCTTCTGGGTGAAACATAGCAACACCAACACCAGATATCAAGGCAAACACAACAATGGTGGCATAGTCGCTGGAAAAGCCAATTCCGCACATGCCGAATCCCGCCAAGAAAACACCCAGAGCCATAAGCCACGGGCACGATTTTTTGTCTCCTAGCCAACCAAATAGTGGTTGAATAATGGCCGATCCGGCATTTGCGGCAAAGACAAGCATGGCAACTGCGGTGTACGAAAAGCCATGTGCAACAATCAAAAACGGAAGAATTGCGCTAAGCGCTCCCTGGTTAATGTCAGAACACAAGTGTCCAAACATAGCAAGATAGTTTGCCAGCTTGTCGCCTTTTTGCGTATTCGTTGATGGTGTGCCTTTGCTATCTTGACTCGCTAACATTAAAGCGCAGTTCCCCTTTTAGGAACAAAGAAATTGCTCATATCTGTACGTTCCAATTCAAGTAGCTTAACCTTTTTGTCTATTCCGCCAGCATAACCAGTAAGGCTGCCGTTTGTACCAACAACCCTGTGACATGGGATGATGATGGCTATGGAATTGTGCCCCACGGCTCCACCAACAGCCTGTGCAGACATTTTCTGAAGGCCGCGTTCCTTGGCAAGTCGATGTGCGATTTCGCCATAAGTTGTTGTTTGCCCGTATGGGATTTGCAGCAAGATATCCCACACGTTGCGCCTGAATTCAGAACCTATGGCGTGTAGGGTCGGTGTGAAATCTGGCTCTTTGCCATCAAAGTAAATGTCAAGCCATCTTTTGGCGTCTACAATGGCCTGTGTTTCTTTTTCAGTGTGGTCGGACGGAAGATTATCTGCAAAGTATTTTTGGTCGTCAAACCATAAGCCGGTTAAGCCAATGTCATCGGCAGAAAGCAAGATGCCACCCATAGGAGAATCGTAATGTTGCGTAAATACCATAATGCCGTCCATCCATTATTTGCTAGTTGTTTGCTAGTTGAGTTGTCGTGATAAGCATTCTAAAGCGAAAAACTTGATCTCCCCAATAATAAATACTTCGTCAGCATTTTTGTTCGTGTATTGAACAGGGGACGGAGGAGTGTTCAACAGTCCACGTCCATTTGAACAGGGGACGGAGGAGTGTTCAACAGTCCACGTCCACAACCGTCGTTATCAATGAAGGTTGAACACTCCTCCGTCCCCTGTTCAAAAATGAACACTCCTCCGTCCCCTGTTCAACCTCGCGTCTTCCGCAAATACCTACCCTTCCACGCCGTAGGAAAACACGTCTTGCCAATGGCGGCGAATGGCGATTTGCGCACTGCGTTGGGTGTTGTTGTACGCGATGGACCACTGCGTGTTGCTGGTGATGTCGTTTGGCTTCGGGTCTTGCGCAGCAGCCCTAAGAGCCTTCCACGCCGCATCGCTGCCGTAGTTCCCGCGTTCTTGCTCAAGCACGTCAAGCACCGCATCGTAGCGCTCGCGGCCATGCCCGTAGTGCTCATTCTTTTGGTAGGCGCGCACTTTGTCCTTGTACAACACATAGAAGTTCGTGGTAGCGAGCGATTTTGTCGCCACCATCTCACGCGTCGGCGAATCACAATCGTATTCCACAACGCGCCCATCACCTGCGGCGTCGGTGATGTAGAAGTGGTAATCACGCCCACACGAAGCAAACATGTCATAGTGTGAGAGCAAATCGATCGCCTCTTGCGTTGTGGCAGCGCGATCAAGCACCATTCGAATTGCCATGGAAGTGCAAATGGTGACCTTGCCGCTATTTTGCTTCACAGGTTTGCTATCAAGCGTTAGTACGGCGATAGAAACACCCTTTTCGTTTACGCCGTCAAGGCACAAAAACGGCGCCACCAAACACGCGAGCTTTGCACGCAAGCTTTTCATCGGGTCTTTTACCCCAACGTTATCAAGCGCCGCCGTTGCCACCGATTTGTATCCGCCCTTAGGCGCGCAGTGCACAAGCATGGCGGAAGAGTCGAGTGCGAAATCGTAATTGCGGCCCATACGAACATCGGTGCCCTCTTCTGCCATGGTGAACGCCGTGCACGCAAACTGTGGCGGATCGATATGCACGGGAACAAGCGGCAGGGCCTCCTTGACAAACGAGTCAACCATGGACTGGTCGTCGCCTACGCCGCGTGCAATAACAGCATCGAGGTCGTAGTCGTAGCAGATGTCCATGCTGTACAGGTTATAGCCGTCTGCGTAGTCAGTGAGTTGCTTGATGCTGGCAATGCTTTTCCTGCGCGAGGAACTTAAACGTACAGCAGTTCCCGCCGCGGCAGCGATGCCCGCAATCGCCGCACCTGCAATAACAAAGGGAGTTGTCTTTTTCATAGTTGCACCTTTCGTTGTCTTTCGTTGCCTTTCTTCAACTTTCTTGCCGTGCACCTTATTGCATCGGGAGCCACACCAGACGCAAGTTGCAAGCTTTGCTCTCGCAGCGGCTACTCGTGGCAACGAGCGCGGTCACAAGCGCAGCGCAAACGTGACCGCGGCCACAAGAGCATCGCGTTTAGTTCCTACGGCGACGACACGCGCGCGTAAACGCAAGCGCTGCACCAGAAACCACCAATACGACAACGACACCCGCCAAAGCAAAGCCCGCTACGTCTCCGGTAGAAACTATGCTCTTCCCGCTGCCACCGCCGCCCGTTGGGTCATCGGGACTGGGGCTAGGACTCGGGCTCGGGTCGGGGTCAGGGTCCGGATCAGGGTCCGGGTCAGGCGCTACCTCTTCCCACTGGGCATACAAGATGACAAATCCGTCGTCGCTGGTGCACAAGTTGGAAATTGCTGCGCCATCCTCATAGGCAATACCCGAACCATCGCGCTCAGTGTTCCAACCAAGGAAGATATCATCGCCTCGGGTGTAGGCATTTTTCGTTAAGTTGTACTCTTGCCCGTAGATTAGCTGCATGGGATCCATGGTGCCTTCCCCGTGGTTCCCATCAAAATACACCTGATAGTTTACGGGTTGCCACTGCGCATAAAGCGTTACGGTGAGCGCCTGCAACGTGAGATTTTCTACCTCTTGGCCGTTTTCATAAAACGTGCCGGTGCCATCGCTTTTGGTATTCCAGCCGCTAAAGGTGTAGCCAAGACGCTGATACTCGTTGGGCGTAAGGTTTGACTTGGTGTGGCAGAAAAGCTTTTGGTCGAGCATCTCTCCGCTTATGTCTGAACCATCGGGCGCACCGTTAGCATCAAACGCCACGTAGTATTCTGTAGGCGTTGCTTTTGCAATAAGCTCCATGGTGCCATTAACTTCAATGCTAATTGGATTGGAAGTCTTGGTTGCGCCATCAAGCAATGTGGGAGCGACACCGCGTAAAACCCAGCGCCCAAAACTATAACCCCTATTCACGCCTTCGATAACACTCTTGTAGGTAAGCTGTGTACCGCTTATAAAGACATTGCTTCCAAGCACGTTTGCTCTATTGATAAACGTGCGATCCACCCTGGTAATCGTTTGATCAAACGAAGTGGTAACCGTAAAGCAAGCTATTTGGCAAAGCTCAGATTTCCCATCGATAGTAAGAGTCTTGCCCGTATTAACATCGTCCAATATCACATTATATATTCCCTCCGGAAGCATGCGTGCATAGTCGTTTTTAATCGTATAAATCGTTATGCCGTCTTTTATTTCCTCAGTGAAAGGCGTGTAGCATGTTGCGTGGTCTAAGGTTACAATCGTCAGCCTTGAAGATATGGTGCGGTCAGAAAGCCCTGTAACAGTTTGACCGTCCTTGGTTACCACAACGCATGCGTCCGAATCCAGCTCTTTCGCGTTGAGCCACACCGCCGTAAACGTAAGACCCGTGAGCGCTCCATCATCGGTGTATACGTAGTTGCCATCGTCATCTTTCAAGCACTGGTCGATAACGGCAGCACCATCTTCATACAAGCCACCGACCGAGACTCCTGCGCGCCAACCAGCAAAAACATATCCTTCTCGCGTGAAGGTACAAAGGGGAAGCTCCACGGCTGCGCCAATGGTGGCGCTCAGAGGTTCCATGCTGCCCATGGCGCCTTCTCCCCCGTCAAAGTGAATCTGGTAGGGCAGGCCTTCCCATTGCGCATAGAGCGTTACGGTAGCGCCATCTTCGGTAGTAAGGTTGCCCCTGGTGTCTCCATCTTCTATGAACTCACCGCTGCCATCGGGCTTGGTGTTCCAACCCTTGAGTTTATAGCCTTGCAAGGTAAGGCTTCCGCCATCGCCAATGATGTAGGCGTTGCCGCCTTGCGCGTTTATGGAACGCGGCAAATCTCCCTTGACCTCTGCTGCCACTCCTTCCGGCTTATTGGCATCGTAGGCAATTGTATAATTTATGGGTTCGAACTGGGCATATACGGTAAAGCTACGCGCCTGCACTTTGTTGGTAAGGCCGCCCTCGTACGCCCAGTCTGCGTGTCCGTCCGTGATTTTTTCGCCGTTGATCTCTACGTTTTTAACCAGCTTGCCGCCTGCGTCCATAACAAGCGCGCTGGTAGGCGAAGTTCCAGCTGTGTAGAAACTCACCTTGTAGCCAGGGGCGGTAGCGTCGGCGTCCGTGATGGTACCGCCTCCGTAATACGCTACGGTGTGCCCGTCTTCGCCGTATTGGTTGCTGGCATCAAGCGTAATGTTGGTTTGCGGGTAGAAGTCTTCCGAATATTCCGTAGCAAAGCTGCGCGAGTATCTAACTTCACCGGTAGGCGTTTTGAAAATGATCCATGAAAGCGAGCCGTCGTCTATGAACCACGGGCAAAAAACCACCTCTTCGCTGCCGGACCCAGAGATGTCCGCCATGCTCAAAGCGGTAGTGTTTTGCAAGCTGTACTGATAGCCAGTCCCCACATAAAGCGCTTCTGTGTTGCTCAAATCAACACGCGTGGGGCTTTTGGCAGTGCCTGTTAGACCTTTGAGCTTCACGGTGTGCGGCGCAGCATCATAGCCGTTGATGTCTTTAGGCGTTACTTGAAACGTGCCCACTTTGTTGTCTTTGTCATACAAAATGGAGCCGCCGCTGATGGTGCACTTTAAAAACTTGCTCGGGCTTTTGAAAAGGGTGTCGAACGAACCAAATGCGCTTCCTTTTTTGGAGGAGTGCTGTGCGTAAATGGTTCCACCTGAAATATCTATAGAAACGTGAATTTTAGAAGTCAGACACGTTTTTGAACCACCGCCAATAGCATAGGTAGATTTTCCACCATCGCATTTGCCACTGTATGCGCGAACGATTCCGCCTTTGATGGAAATATTTTGAGTACCGTCTGAACGGTCGGAATTGCCAATACCTACCCCTCCGCAGAAATCGCCGCCTGTTGCGGTGATGTCTCCGCCGGTGATTTCAATGCTTTGGCAGTTCCATCCGTTTGATCCGTCGTCATCACTAAGAACAACGCCGTTGTTGGCATTGTTCGCGATAGCATCGATGTAGGATGCATACCAGCTGGGCGATTCGTTTCCTGTTTCGGCTTCTTCTGCCGAGACCTTTTCTTCGTCCAGCGAATCATTTGTTTCAATTGCGCTGTTAAGGACAGGGAAACCGCCGCTGCCAATGCCGCATGCAAGACGGCTTGAAGATGCTTTCACCGTGCCGCCCGTGATAAGAATCTTCTCGGGGCACGACTTGCTAGCGCCGCCAATTCCCGCACCGCATGACCCGCCCTGGGCGGTCACCTTGCCGCCCGAAATGGTGATGGTCCCATACCTTACGTTTCCGTTGTCCCAGCCGCCGTAGCCAATGCCCGCGCCACCGTAGCTGTATTTACTGGAAACAACGGCCTTAACCGTGCCGCCCTCTATGTTTATGCCGTCAAGCTCTTCACACGAAAAGCCACTGCCTATGCCTGCGCCAAAAGAACTGCCATAAGCCTGAATATCTGCTGTTCCTTTTATGGTGATGTTTTTAACAACGAGGGTTCCTCTTGCTCCTCCGATTCCCGCAGCATGGCTCCCGCCTTCTGCATGAATCTTTCCGCTTTCAAATACGATGTTGCCCGTGTAGCTTTCTTTGCGAATAAGCCCCTTAAATTTAGCGCCAATACCTGCGGAGCTCCCCTGCCAATCTGCAATGGCAGTAATTTTGCCTGGGTGTGATTCATCTTCGGTTTTGAATACAAGCTGCGATTTCAGGTCGTTTTTCTGAATGGCAGCGCAGTTCTGGAAGCTCTTGAGCGTTACCGATGCCTTGGCTTTGCTGATAATTTCTACGGTGCCGTCAAACTCTTCAATGTTGATGGCAGGGCAGTTGCTGCCTGAAGCAAGCGACGAATAGTCAGGCGTAATGGAGAGCCCATCTGCCAGGTAGAGCTTAACGTCGCCTGTTCTAACGGTCACGTGCGCACTGCATGTTTTGCCGCTTAGCGTGTACGAGCCCGCCTTGTCGATGATGTAGAGCGTTGCCCTTTCGGCTTTTGAAACGTCTGTTTGCGAGCCGGGCGAAAGCTTAATCTCGTGATTGTAAGGACTGCTGTCTTGGCTTTGGTCGTCCCCGGTTTCGGCGAAAGCCTGGGCGGGGAAAATCGCGTCTGCAAACAGGGTACTTGCAAGCGGCGTACCTGCAAGCGGCGTACCCGTGGCAAGTATGCCCACACTGAGCGCACTCACGACAAACGCCGCTGTTGCAAGGAGTGTAAGCGAGCGTGGAAGGGAGCGGGTGCGTTTTTGGGTGCGTTTTTGGGTGCGTTTACGTGTGTGGTTTTGCATGCATTTTTGTGCATGGGATGACAAGGCGCTGATAAGCGAAGGGGAAGCTTGCGTTTGGGACATTTCTTTCAACTCCTTCTGTTCGAAATGAACCTACGGGGTGAAAAACCAATGTTGTCACGCAAATATGGTATGCGTGACAACATTGTACACGCATTTGCGTCGCAAACATTCGCCTCTCTGGAGTTTTTACGGTCGACGGAATCCACAATCCCCGTATTGGAGATTTTTGCATTTGAGGTTATGCTGAATAAAACGGTTCCGCGACAAGGAGTATGTCATGGATGTCTTTTTCACCAGCAATCGCATCGAACAACTTATAGCCGAGGATATTCCCTATATCGACTTGACAACCGAGATCTTAGGGGTCGGCAACGAACGCGGCGAAATCGAGTACTTCACGCGCGAAGACTGCGTACTTTGCGGCACGGAAGAGGTCATACGCATGATGCGAACACTCGGAATAGAACCCACGTTCTCTCTTCCGAGCGGTTCTAGGATCGTTGCGGGAGAAACCTTCTTACGCGGCACCGGACGCGCTGCCGATCTTTTCAAAATATGGAAGGTCGGGCTCAACACGTTCGATCACACCTCCGCCGTTGCCACAAAGACCGCCCTCATGGTGGAAGCGGCACACGCGGTCAACCCCCATTGCGAGATCCTGACGACGCGCAAGAGCATGCCCGGAGCCAAAGATCTCCTCACCAAGGCAGTAACTACCGGCGGTGCGTACCCCCACCGTCTCGGCCTTTCTGAGACTGTGCTCGTCTTTGACCATCACATGATGTTTATGGGCGGATTCGACAAGTTCGTCGAAGCGCTTCCCAATTTTCGCAGCAAGTGCATCGAGAAGAAGTTGTACGTCGAGGCGAACGTAAAGCAAGCGCGCATCCTTGCGAAGGCCGGCGTGGACGGACTCCAACTTGACAAGGTCGCGCCCGAAGACCTCAAGGGGCTCGTCGTCGAGCTTCGCGAGATCGACCCGCACCTCACGATCATCGCGACTGGCGGCGTAAACCCAAGCAACGTGGCCGCCTATGCCGCCACAGGCGTCGACGGTTGTGCGACCACCGCACCCTACACCGCTCGACCTATCGACATGAGCGCACGCATGCGCGCGTTGTAAGACACCCCCTACGCGCCATGTCGGGCTCCCCAGCTACCCGCACGCATGCGCGTGTTGTAAGACACCCCCTACGCGCCAGCGCTGGGCATCGTGCGCCCCGACTACTCGCACGCCTCCAAAAGCTTCTCCCAAAGACGCACCATCGCCAACGTGTCGAGCTCGCAATAGCGCAACAACCGCTCGCGGACAAAACCGGCCTCTTCCGGGTCCATGTCGCCGAGTCTCTCAAAGGCCGCACTGGCCTCGGAGCCGTTATGAACAAGATCAAGCGCGTGGTAATCAAGCTCCGGGTCGTTAGGGAACAACGCCGGAAGCACCGCCTTGATGGAGTTCGAGCCACCCATGGAGCTGACGTAGTACGACCCGTCCTGGAAAGGCTTTATAAGGTCGACCATCCCCTCGTTGATAGAAAGGAGGTGTTCCGCTAGGTCGGGAAACGACTCCGCCATCTCCTTGATGCGACCACGCTCAAAGCTCATGTTATATGCCAGGGTGCAAACACCGACAGGGATATCTGCGACAAGGTGCTCGGCCACGCTTCTCCTTGGGTCCGTCCCGGCTTCCGCAAGAAACTCGGAGTGCTCAAGCTCGCCACCTGGCTTATGTACAACATGAAGCGAATACTGGGTCGGAATTTGTTGGAACGGGCGGGTATCGTCAAATAACGGGACCGCAGGAACGAACGTCTCAAAATCCAAGAAATACAAGGGGTAGCGCAGGGTATCGAGAAACGCGGCGACCTTGGGTTTGTCTATAAGCGTCTCGATACCATCGACTTCGCATCTCACTTGGACCTTTTGTCTTGGGGTCAATCTCGTCTTGGATGATGCGATCTCACCCATAGCCACTACCCCTTTTTCCCTCAAATCAAAAGCCTTTTTCGCGGTAATCCGATTAAGGTCGAAGACGTTTGGTCTCGGAAGGTTTCTCCAACAATACCCTCGATAACCACAAGGGTAAGGCTTGTTGCAGGACGGACTGATATCAAGCGGCGGCTCATCTAGCGCGTCAGCGATTGCCTTCAACGCGGGAACGTTCGCCTCGACATCGGGCAAAAGCTCCGCGACCGGCAACGAGCAATCCTCGACGGTGAACAGCCCTTGCAAGTCGATTTCACCCTCACGCACATAGTTGTGGTTCAGGTGCATAAGGCTCACGGATTTCACCGCAAGACCACAATGGGCAAGCACCCATGTCTGGTATGCCATGTCGTGGTAGTAAATCTCGTTGATATGCGTGGAGGACTTCACCTCGACGATGTGGACACCATCGGGCTCGATGCGAAGGATGTCGACGCTGCAAAAATTGCCATCATAGGCAAACGACGCCTCCGCGATGTTGACAGGCCCCCGTCCAGCGAGGGCATCCTCGTAAAAGCGCGCCGTATCGTCGACCATCGGCTGTTTCGAACCCTCGCGAAACGGCACCTCGACGAAGTCGCCATAGTATTCCATCGCAAGGTCGCCCACCGCAGAGCCGGTATCGAGAACAGCTTGGTTCATCACGCCGGAATCGAACTTCTCGGGCATGTGGTTGTCCATCCAAAGCATCTTGGGGCACTGTATTCCGCGGGTATAACGAGACTTTGACAAATTCATGCACAACACTCCTGTACGACTCGAACGATCAACTCCGATGCCCCCTGGCGACCTCTTGCCCCTGAGGCCTCTTGCCCTTTATCGCAAACACCGCAACGGCTCAAACGATCAACTCATGACTTGTTCGCCACGCTCATGAGAAAGACCGTTGCGATCATCAAGACAAGACCTACCCAATCAGCCCAGGTGAATGGAGTGGCAAGCCAAACTGCTGCGAAAATTGCGGCGCTGGCGGGCTCGGCGGCTCCAAGTTGGCTGCCTCGGATCTGACCTATGTAGTGTACGCCTCGCAAGTACAAGATAAACGCGAGGAATGTCCCGACAAGGGTGGTCACCGCGAACGCAAGCCAACCGAACACGTCAAGGGTCGGAAACGTCCATGCCTGCGCAATCCACTCGGTACCGGACGGATCCAAGGCGCACCAAAGAGCGCACACGATCCCGACGCCGATGCAAAGGCAGGCACCGAACGCGGTACCGAGACCCGTGACGGGAAAGCTGCCCCACCTGTCGAAAAGCTTCTTGGGGTACATGACATATATCGTGGTCGCAACCGCAGCGGCCAATCCCCATGCAAGGCCCGCACCACCGATAGCGATCGTAGAGAAGTCGCCGCGCGTCGCTATGAGCACCACCGCACCAAAGGCGCAGATGAGACCGAGAACCTCAAATCGGTTTGGCAACTTGCGCGCGAAAATACACGCGACGACCATGATGATCACAATGCTGAACTGCTCGAGCACCGTTCCCGTTCCCGCATTGGTATAGGCAATGGCAACGATATAGGTCAGTTGGCAGGTGAACAATCCGCAACACCCAAACACCGCACATCCCAAAACAGTGTCTTTGTCATGCACCATCTTCGACAAGGTCTCCCGGTAGCGCAGCGCGAAAATAACGGCAAACACACAGGTCGCGATAGGCATACGGGCCATGGTGAGCAAAAACGCCGACATACCGTATTCCTGTGTCAGCAACTGCGCGCAACACCCTGAAAAACCCCATAATATGGCACCAGCGAGCGCGCAGATAATTCCGACGGCGTATCTACTCATGGAGACTTTCCTCAAACACCTTGACCCCTTTCCTGTTCCGAAGAGATTGTACAAAAACAAAACGCGACGACACGGGTTAAAACATTTTGCCGCAACCCTCATTTGAAAAGATACAATTGTGGGGTTTGTGATTGAGGGGAGTTATCGCCTTATGGCTATCATCGAATTTGAGGGAATCCAAAACGCCCGTGATTTGGGTGGTATTCCTACCTATGATGGTCGAGAGGTGATTGGTGGGCTTTTCATACGTTGCGGCTCCCTCGACAAGCCCACCGTGCGCGATATCCAAAAGATCAGGGAAGATCTCCATGTCGCAACCATCGTAGACGTTCGAACCGGTTGGGAGCGCGCCGCAAAGCCTGATGTCGAGATAGACGGTGTTGAGAACCTCCATATCCCCTTCTTCGACAACGAGATCGTCGGAATCGAGTACGAAAAGCCCGTCGAGGGAACACAGAGAGTTGGAAAAGACTTTGCGTGTGACCCCTCTGATTTTTACCAGGCAATGGCGAACCCCCTTACCGCTGTTTTTATGGGGAAGGGACTCAAGGTCGCCTTTGACAACGCGGTACAAGGACGCACGACGCTTATCCATTGCTCTGGCGGCAAGGATCGAGCGGGCATTTTGTCGTTGCTTCTCCTATCGGTACTTGGTGCAAGTCGCGCGGACATCCTTGAGGATTACCTTCTCACCAACATCTCTCGCGAGGCGCACATCACACCCATTTATGAGCGTTTCCTCCGCCTTACCGGCGACGAGGAGCTTGCGCGCAAAATAACCGATGACCACAAGGCCAAACCCTCGAATCTGGAGAACTTCTACGCCTCAGTGGAGCGCAAGTTCGGAGGCATGGACGCATTCATAGCAAACCAACTAGGCATTAGCGACGAGCGCCGCAAGTTGCTTCGCGCCGCCTGTACGCGCTAGCAAGCGACGAGCACCGCAAGTTGCTTCGCGCCGCCTGTACGCGCTAGCAAGCGACGAGCACCGCAAGTTGCTTCGCGCCGCCTGTACGCGCTAGCAAGCGACGAGCACCGCAAGTTGCTTCGCGCCGCCTGTACGCGCTAGCAAGCGACGAGCACCGCAAGTTGCTTCGCGCCGCCTGTACGCGCTAGCCTAACGACCGAAGCAATCGGACTCCACGAACTCCAAAAACTCGTCTGAGATATACGTATCAAATTTGGCAAACGTCTTTGAGGTGGTGTGGGCATGGCCACCTTTGTGATATGCGAGCAACGCTTTGCAAAACCACGTATGGGAGCGCAAGGCAGTCATCGCACGATAAGCCTTGAACCGGGCATCAAAAGACCCACGCTCAAAACGCCCGTCCACAGCCTCCCAATAATCTTGGACGACCTTTTGGGCCTGCTCATAGGTCATGCAAAGCTCGCTATCCCAAAACGTCGAGGTTGGAGCCGTAAAATATGCGATATCTTGGGCAACCTCGCCGATAATCGGACGCTCCCAGTCGACAAAATAGCCCGGGTGGTCACCTACTGCGTCGGGATTTTCGGGCAGGAGGAAGTGGGACGGAAGCGTCTCGGTGTTGATAATGTGGTTGCAATCTTGGGCAGAGAACGCAACGTCAAGGAGCGGAGCGGCCTTGGCGATAAGGCGCTCGGTCCAACGGGTGATACGAGGATCTTCCATGTCAGAGCTCCGATACACCTTGAAGCGTTGGAGACATTCGTCAAACAAGGAGCGCAAGGGGTCTTTCGGGCGATAAAGCGTACAATCCCCATCTACGGGAACGGCATGGAGCTCCGCCATCAGACGCGCACAATTGCGCAGGTCGCCTGGACGCAGGTTGTCGAAATCCAACTCTTGACCCTCGCAAAAAGTGATGAGGAGGACCCCCTCGTCGATAAGCTCGTGGGAGTTGTCCAAATACAAGGCCTTCGGGACACACCCGCTCGCCTGCAGGTAGCGAAGCGCCGCGAACTCATACCCGACCTGGTCTTTATGAAAGACCTGAGGGACGACGTTGATGCGGAGCACGTACTTGTTGCCGTCAGGAGCCACAAACCAAAAATTCCGATTGTGCTCACCGTGCCCGAGAAATTGGAGCTCTACCTCGTCTTGACCCTCTTCCATGCCGAGGACGGCCATCAGCGTCTCGTTGGAAACAAGATAAGAGGTTGCATATTCGATACTGTCTTCGCAATCCAATAGGGACATTACTGGTTCAATCCCTTCCGACACCTGACAAAACCAAGCGCCTCTTGGCGGTGTTACCGCTATGATAACAAGAAAACAAATTTCTGTGACAATATCACGTGCACGAGAAACGAGGCCCCATGGATACGACCATTTCCGAGATTGTCCAACGCCAACGAACCTTCTTCAACACCGGTCTCACTCTTGACCTCAAGTACCGCATGGCCGCGCTTAACCGTCTCCAGGCATATATTCGATCACACGAAGAAGCGCTCACCGCAGCAATCAAAGCTGACCTTGGCAAAAGCCCTTTCGAGAGCTACATGTGCGAAATCGGTATGACGCTTTCCGAATTGCGCTACCAAATCAACCATCTCAAAAGGTTTGCCGCGCCCCATTACAAGGTCCCCGACCTCGCAAACTTCCCGAGCTGTTACTACACCGTCGCAGAGCCTTACGGTGTCACCTTGGTCATGAGCCCTTGGAACTATCCGTTTATGCTCACCATCGAGCCGCTGATCACCGCCGTCGCCGCCGGCAACACCTGTGTGGTAAAACCAAGTGCATACTCCCCCCGCACAAGCGAGGCGGTTGCCCGCCTTGTGGAAGATGTCTTCAGGCCAGGGCATGTCGACGTGGTGCTTGGAGGGCGAGAGGAGAACGCCCAATTGCTCGATGAGCGTTTCGACTTCATTTTCTTTACGGGCAGTCCCACGGTTGGACACCTCGTCATGGAAAAGGCGAGTCGGAACCTGACGCCGATATGCTTGGAGCTTGGAGGCAAGAGTCCCTGCGTCGTGGCATCCGACACCGATTTGCCCCTCGCCGCGACACGCCTTGCGTTCGGCAAATGGCTCAACGTCGGGCAGACCTGTATAGCCCCCGATTACGTTCTTGTGAAGGAAAGCGTCGCCGATGAGTTCATCACCTATCTCCAAGCGGCCGCGACAGACATGTATGGAGAGGACGCCTTTGCAAACGAGGACTTTGGCCATATTGTCAACCAAAAGCACTATGCGCGCGTAAAGGGCCTCATCGAGCCCGAGAAGGTATCCTTTGGTGGCCGATCAAAGGACGATACCTTGCAAATTGAACCCACCGTCATGCGCTGTGATGGCACCGAGCCGGTCATGCAAGAGGAGATCTTTGGGCCTATCTTGCCGATCATCCCCTATTCCACCATCGACGAGGCTATCGACTTTATCAAAAACCGCGAGAAGCCTTTAGCGTTGTACCTGTTCACCGAGAACAAGACCACCCAGGATCGATTTGTCCGCACCGTCCCATTCGGCGGGGGCTGCATCAACGACACCATCGTACACATAGCCACGAGCCGTATGCCCTTTGGCGGGGTTGGCAATTCCGGTATGGGCAGCTACCACGGCAAAGCAGGCTTTGAGACGTTTAGCCACACGAAGAGCATCCTCAAGAAATATCGCTTCGACCTGTCTATGCGCTACCAGCCTTACGATAAGGACAAAGAAGCCCTCGTCCGCCTCTTCCTCAAATAGGTTGCGATTGGCGTTTGCACGAGGGGCGCGACAAATAGCGGACCGCGCTCGGATCACGCACGACGCACGTCAACCACGCACGCTCAACCCGCGCACGCTCAACCCGCGCACGCTCAACCCACGCGCGCTCCGCGGCCTATTGCGCGCGTAAGACGAAGCTCATCGTCACCGGGTTGTGGTCGCTGTACATAAACTCGGTGTCGATAGCGATAGATTCAGCATCGATGTTGTCGCTCACAACGAACCCGTCGATGCACAATCGCAAGCTCACGCCCTTCTCATAGGGGATGTCGGCATTGCGACAGGTTGCGACCTCTTCCACATTCTCGGGGTACACGATGTGGTAACCCTCTACAAACGAACTGTTCTCGAGCAGAATTTGATTATCGACCGTCTCTTGGGTCTCATAGGTCGTGTAAGGGACAAACGATTGGTTCCAATCCCCTCCGACAATGACGTAATTGCCCGCTTTAGCCTCTTCTTCCAAAAGCCCATTGAGCATCTCCATCTGTTTTGTCTTGCTGGAGTTGCCGTCGTCATAAGCGGACATGTGGGAATTCACGATGGCAAGCTCGTGCCCATCCTCGACAGGATATCGCGTCACGCTAAAGCAACGGTCAAGGTCGACAAATTGCTGCAAGTAAGACGAGGAGATCGGGTAGCTACGACGCAAGGCGCTATCCACCCTAAAGCGCGACAAGGTCAAAAGCCCGGAGTTGGCGCTCCCATACATGTCGATAAAGGGGTAGATGAAAAAGGCTGTGTGGGAGTTCACCGCAAAGACAGAAGAATATGCCTGGAGGTTTTCCTTGAACAGGGAGAGTTGGTCGATGCCATAGTTTCTCGTCGATCCGGTATCGACCTCTTGGACAAGAAGGAAATCCGCATCCTGATCTTTGAGCACGGCAAGAGCGCCGGAGGTGTTGTTTTCCACATCTTCCTTGCTCAAAGCGGTTCCATGCGTGCCCGTGGTCGCGTTGCCATTGAGGTTTCCGACGTCACAAAAGAACGAAAAGCTCGGCGAATAAGCCCCAAAACCGACGTTGTATGTCGCAACGGAGTACTCGTTTCCCGTCGAGATCGTCTGGTTTTGGTTGTTTTCGACCTCGAGGGAAAGGTTGTCCTCAATACGGTAGTAGGTGATTTGGAGGTAGGCGGCATATCCCACTACGAAGAGTATGCAAAGCACGAGGATCGACGCGATAACGCACACGAGTCTTTTTCCCAAAGACAAGACGGTCTCCCTCCAGCACACAAAACATCTAGTGCCTCACCTCCGAAAACACTACGTTACAGAATACGGTAAAAACTATTTCAATCCTTTTAAGAAAACAGGAAAAGCCAGCGTTTAAGATTATGTGGCAAAAGAGAGCAAGCTTTGACTCATCCCCCAAGATAGCCAAAAGTGCTATTGGTATATCATGGTTTTTTTAAACAGGCGGACGAGCGCGCGGTAGATCAAACAAGCGACAAATCGAGCAAGTGAGGCTTTATGGACTGGAACGTCTTGGGCATCGAGCCCACCAACGACAAAAAGGCGATAACCCTCGCATACCGACATGCACTTGCCCACACCAACCCGGAAGACAAACCCGAGGAGTTCAAGAGATTACGGGCGGCCTACGAAGAGGCGCTGGTCCTCGCCAAGAAAGCAGCAGATCAACACTCCGGGGAGGCACCTCTCGACGAAACGACGCTCTCCCCCCTTGACCGGTGGGTGAACGACCTAGAGGCAATTTATAGCGACTTCCAACGCAGGATTGATGTTGATGAATGGAAGCGCTTGCTCTCTGCCGACGTATGCATCGCGCTCGACACCCGCTCCCAAGCTGAAGAGGCCCTGTTCAAGTTCCTTTCCAAGGAGCGTTATCTCGACAGAGAAGCATGGTGTACCTTCAACGAGCGTTTCTCATGGTTGGATCGACGCGCCGAGCTCTACGAGAGCTATCCTAGGGGATTTATCGACAACGTTGTTGTTGAAAGCATCTTGTTCGACTCCCTTATCAACTACAAGTTGTTTTCTCCTGGCAAGGACTCCGACGTATGCGACGAGTACGTCCGTCAATTTATCCGCGCCCTCAACACCCCTATTGACCAGGCGGAACCGCTCGCTTTTGAGCTCCTTTCCTTTTCGGAGAGACATCCTTACGGAGAGGCCTATCTCGCCTTTGTGCGTGCGATGAGCGGCTCTCACGAAGCGTTGTCCTCCTTGCGTGAGATATGGGGCGCCAACCAAGGAGAGGCATATATCGCCCAACTCTACGCAGAGGCGCTCATCAACGAGGAACACTTCGAAGAAGCCGAGGTCGTAGTACGCGCGGCGCGGGATATCGACAAGACGAACCGCCATATCATGTGGCTATTGGCATCCACATACGCCTTTGAGGGTAAATACAAGGATGCTATCGAGTGCATCAACGAGCTCATGCTCACCTCAGGAGGAAACCAACACGACCTGTTCACGCTCAACGAGATCCGCACCGAGTGGAACGTATCGCTTATCAAACAGTATGAGGAGATCTTGGAAAAAGAGCCTGATACATGGGAAACGGTGCTCGACCTCGGGTGGTGTTACCTGCAAAACGACATGCTCGACAAGTCGCGCGTTTTGGCCGACCGCCTCAACCTTGACAACACCGAGCCCTACGACTACTACAATTTCGTGTCCCAGCTCAACCTTGCTGAAGGCCATTTCCAAGCGGGGTACGACGATTCGCGCAAACTCGCAGAAATCATCGCCGCGATGGAACACGACGGAACCGAGAAAACAGAGAAGCGTATCGGGCGTCTACAAAGCGTCGTCGCACGTTGCGGATATTGTATGTATTGCCTGGAGCGCAAGGATGAGTGCATCGAAGCATACGAGGAGGCACTTGCTCTCTCCCCCGAGGACCAGGACACCCTCTACGAGTACGCGCGGATACTGGTGGCGCTAGGAGAGCGCAGGCGCGGCATGGAGATGGTAGAGCGCTTGATCGACGTAAAACCCACGGTCTATTTCCCCTATTTCATGCTAGCCCAGATGTATTTCGATGAGCGAAACGACCGCGACGCGTTCTGTGCCATAAATCGCGCCCTTGAGATCGAGACGTCCGATCTCGGCGTGTACATCCTCAAATTGCGCATCCTGATTCGCAACGGCGCAATCGAGCAGGCAAGGGAGATTTTGGACTACCTCCACGCAATTGGCTGCGAAGACGACCTTGGCGTGTTGTGGATGGACGGCCTGATGTGCGAGGTTGATGCGGAGCGACCCGAGCAAAACCGCACGGAATGCCTGCTCAATGCGCAACGCATCTATCAAGCGATCATCAAACGCGTCGAGAAAGGTGAGGAATTTACCTTCGTATCGGCAATCTATTTCAGGGCCGCGGTCGTGGAAGGCATGTTGCATGATGTCCAATCCTGGCAAATCCGCCAATGCCAGCTCGGCCTGATCGAGAAGGCGCTTGAAAGCGAGCCGAACAACGCCGACTACCTTGACTATCGTGCATGGTTACTTGCGCGCTTGGGTCGGGAAGGCGAGGCTATCGAGATTTACGAGAAACTTGTGGAGCGAGATCACGCAGGAACTGATCCCGAAGAGGCATTGGCAGGTCTGTATCGCAAGGATCTCAAACACTTTGCCGCTAGGGCCTTGCCGCTCTACCGCCAATTTGTTGCCAATGATCCGGACAACGTCTTCTACCTCTATTACAACGCCTTGTGCGCCTTGCGAGTCAAAGAGCTGGACGAGGCCGAGAGATTGTTGATTCACGAGCGCGAACTCGAGCCAGACTGCACAGACCCCTATCGACTCCTTTTCTTTGTTTATCTCGCCAAGAATCGCAACGAGGACGCTCTTGAGCAGATAAATCGGTGCATCGCCATCGCGAGCGTCGACAAAGACGCACCTCTCCCCCTCTATCATTTGAAAACGCGCGTCCTGCGTCGCCTCGGGCGTTGGGACGAGGCGATTGCCAACGTCTATACGGCAGCAAAGATTCACCATACCCCCGACCATCGCCGCGTCCTGTTTGAGATCTATATCCAAGCCGGTCGCTACGATGACGCGCAAAACCTCCTTGACGAGTGGGCGCAGGCGCGCGACGAGGACGGCAAACCCGTCGATCGAAGCGGCATTGTCCGCCCCCGGCTGTTGATAAAACTGTTCAGGGATGGTGCCGAGGTCGCAAAGGCCCATGGCACCAAAGGGCGCTCCTACTTGAAGAAAAACGACAAGAAAGAATTCATGTTGCTTGTCAATTACCTCAACGGCAACTTCAAGGGTTGCGCGGAGATTTTGGAGAGCGACATCGTCATACGCGCCAATAGCAAAGATAGCGAGTTTGCCGATAAGTTGGCGCCTCTCGCATTCTTCTATTGGCGTATGGGCGAAATCGATAAGGCAAAAGACGCCGCTGAGACAGCTCTCGTAATTTGTAACGAGGTGCTGAGCCAATTCACCACCTACGAGCCCTTGTTCTATTGTAAACGCGCGCTTGTTTACGCGATATTGGGTCGAGAGGATTGCGCGCGCAAGGATTTGGAGCATGCGCGCAGCCTTCCACTTTGTGAGCAATGCTCCTATCCCTGCTGCAAAGATGCCGATTTCTACGAGGCGTATCTTGAGGATTTATGCGGTAACCACGAAACCGCACTTGAATTGACCCGCAAAGGCATGACACAATGGCCAGATGAGAGCGACTTATGGTGTTTTGAGCAATACCTGCTCTCTAAAGGACCAAACAAGCATACCGAACATGTTGAACAAACCGGGCCGGCTGAGCCAGCTTGGACGACCGGGTCGGCTGGATCGACCGGGCCAACAGGAACGGACGAACAGGCCGACGCCGGAGAAACAAGCCGGAACGAACAAACCGGCACTGACGCTTAAAAGAGGTTTAGCCCCTATGCTCGTAGGCATTGATCTTGGAACAACGAACAGCCTCGTCGCATGTTTTCGCGACGGCAAGGCAGAAGTGATACCCAATCGCTTGGGCGAGTTTTTAACGCCCTCGGTCGTGGCGATTGACGAGAACGACATGATATTGGTCGGTAAAGTTGCCAAGGAATATGCCGCCCTTCACCCAACGCATGCTGCCAGCGTCTTCAAGCGCGCTATGGGAACCGATCGCGAGTTCACGCTCAACGGCATGTCATTTCGTGCGGAGGAGCTTTCTCGTTTTGTCCTTCGCTCCTTGAAAGAGGATGCCGAGGTCTTTCTCGGCGAGAAGGTAGACGAGGCCATCATCAGCGTTCCGGCGTATTTCAACGACTTGCAGCGTAAGGCCACCAAGGAGGCAGGTGAGGCCGCTGGTCTTACGGTGAGCCGCATCATCAACGAGCCGACCGCGGCTGCTATTGCCCACGGAGTTGGATGTAGCATCCTAAGCGAGGCGACCCGCGAGGCGACCCGCGACGCGATCCGCGACGCGACCCGCGACGCGACCACCTCCGTCATTGCAACCGCCGCAGGAGATTTGGACCTGCCCGATGAGCGTTGCCTGGTGTTTGACCTTGGCGGCGGAACGCTTGACGTCTCCATATTGGAGTTTTTCGCCTGCATCATGGAGGTGCACGCCATCGCAGGCGATAATTTCATCGGCGGCGAGGACTTCACCGAGCTTTTCGCTGAGTTGTTCCTTGCCCGCATCGGGTATTCCCGCAACTTACTCGACGCCCAATCGGCAACCGAGGTCATACGTGCCGCCGAGTACGCGAAATGCGACTTTTCCAAGAGCGATAACGTCACCATGACCTGCACGATCAACGATGTTGCCCACACCGAGACGTTCACCTTGGAGGAGTACGAGACCGCTTGTGCTCCCTTGCTTGAGCGCATTCGCCGCCCCATAGAACGTAGCTTGCGAGATGCAGAAGTGAAGCTTGACGAGCTCGACCGCATCATCCTTGTCGGCGGCGCGACGCGCTTGCCCGTGGTCCGTAGATTTGTCGAGAAGGTGTTCAAACGTCCGGTGCAAACCCTGGTCGATCCTGATACCGCGGTAGCTTTGGGCGCGGCGTTGCAATGCGGAATGAAGATGCGCGACGCGGATATCTCCGAAGTCGTGTTGACCGACGTGTGCCCCTTCACCTTAGGCACCGAGGTGGTGGCAGACAATGGCCTGTTCGAGGAAACTGGCCACTACCTGCCCATCATCGAGAGAAACACCGTCATTCCCGTAAGCCGCCGTCAACGGGTTTATACCGCTCACGACAACCAGACGAAGGTACTCGTGAAGATCTTCCAAGGGGAAAGTCGCATGACGGCAAACAATCTCCTTCTAGGTGAGATCGAGGTCGATGTTCCCTGCGCGCCCCAAGGCAAAGAAGCAATCGAGATCGTCTTCACCTACGATGTGAACTCCCTTTTGGAAGTTGAGGTCCACATCGTATCTACGGGAGAAATGAAGAAGATCATCGTCCAAAACGACGAGAGAAAACTCACCGACGAGGAGGCGGAGGAGCGTTTCAAGCGTCTTGCCTACCTCAAGCAAAACCCTCGGGAAGACGAGCCGAATCGCTTGCAGCTCCTTCGTGGCGAGCGTCTATATGAGGAGTCGTTGGGGCAAGATCGCGAAGCCATTGCTGAGGCCATGATGGAGTTCGACCACGTTCTCTCGCGCCAAGACTTCTATGAGATCGAAATCGCCCGTGAGCGCCTTAAAACGTTTCTCGACTCCCTCGAAAATCAAGGAATGTAAGTCGATCGCTGATCAGGCGCGGTTTCGTCAAGCCGTCTTCCTACTCCCTTGAGAGTCGAGGAAGACAAGGAGCTCGTCTAAGGGGTAGGGCTTCGCGTACAGGAAACCTTGGATCATGTCCGCACCTTCCGCAATAAGCTCTTGCGCACAATCCTGCGTCTCGACGCCTTCCACAATAATAAACTTGTCGAGACTATGGACGACGCTGATCAACTTGCAGTAGAACAGCCAACGCGACCCATCAGCCAACGCACTGTCGAGCAGGGACTTGTCAATCTTGACGCCGTCAAATGGCAAATCCATCAACGTGGAAAGATTGGCATAGCCGCTCCCGAAATCGTCAAGGCACACATCGCACCCCGCGGCTTTCAAATCCCCGACGACCTTTACCAGGTTCTCGCGGCTTCGGATTGCTGCGGTCTCGGTAATCTCAAAACTAAAGAACGCAGGGTCGAGTTTGTTGCGCCTGATGACATTGAGTAGCGCCCGGCCCAAGTCAGGAGATGCCACCTCGATAGCTGACACGTTGTATTTGACTCTTCTGATTCCGCGGCGCACAAGCTCGCCTCCCGATTTGGCAATGATGCGACAAAGACGGTTGAACTGCTGCTTTGAGACATCAACCATCACGCCCATCTCCTCGGCGAGCTCGATAAACACCTGGGGCGGGATTGGGCCATCCGGACCCGACAACCTCGAGAGGGCCTCAAGCTCAACAAAGGCATCGTCACGCGGAGAATAGATCGGTTGGAACACGAGCTCAAAGGAGTTATCCGCAAGGGCCCTTTCGATGGAGCTCGTGTATTTTTGGGATTGCACGAAACGCTCGAGGAGGGGCGTAGCGTCTTGGATGACGGAGGAGTCACTATAATCGGCGATATAGTCTGCATACGATTGCAAATCGATTCCCTTGCCTTCGCTTGCGGCATCATACATCCATGAAATCTTCCCGCTTAGCTTGACAGCGTGATCGTTGACTACATGCTCATCGGCCATCCACTCGTTCATCGCCGAAACGACGCTTTGCGTAACCCCTCGGTCGTACGAGATGACGGCGAAATGGGCACCGTGCAATCGATAGACCTGGCGGCTCGGTGTGACAGCCATAAGCTTTTTGGCAAGGTCGCGAATGATGGCATCTACCGCCTCGACACCCACGACATCCGTGAGATACCGGCGGTTAGTAAACGCGACGAACACGATATCGAAGAAGGTCCCACGGTGAACATGGCCCGCGATACGACGACGGAACTCCTCCGCACAAAAGACACCGGTGCTCGTGTCTCCTATACCCTTTGAGTTGCAAAGCGTCGAATACATCATTGCAAGGCAAATACTTGCCGCCAGCCCGGTGATGGGCGTACGCGGGTAAAACGCCTGGTAGATGACTGTTGCAATGGTCGCGACAAAATAAAAGCCGATTGTCCACACATCAACGGTACGAACGAAGCGGAAGTTGCGCACAAGAATCACCGCAACAGCAAACGCATAAATCGCAGGGACAACGAACACCACCACGAGAAGCGGGCCGTATGAATAGGCATGCGTTACCGGGTCGAAATGGAACACCAGGCCCGTAAACGGAGTTGAGAGAATGAGGAGCACCAAGAAGATGAAAGGGACCAAGCTGAACTCCAGGTAGATTTTGTTCTCCTTGACGAAACGGCCGCAAAGCACTACGGAGTACAGGAATACAAACGTCGAAAGGCTTGCTTGCGCGAGGTAGAGCACGGTGTCGGATATGTACAGGCTCAAAAGCGAGAACTTTTCAGGAGTGGAAATGAGAATCGAGGCGACAATGTCAGCGCTGCAGTCAATCCAAACCGCTACCAACATAGCATAGATCAGCTTGGGAAGTGCACCCATAAACCCGTGTCGACTCACGAGGATGTGAAGACCGAGCATGGTGGTCATCGCCCATCCTGCTATGAGGAAGTCGACATTGTAAAGCATGAGCCCCCTTTCGAGAATCATTGGTTGCCTGCGCGCTAATTATAAGCCGAGATACAGATAGTGCTAAAGCCGATGTACTCGATGTGCAAAGTCTCCCCAGATGAGCTCTTCGCGTAATAGTACGTAGACGAACGGGAGGGCTCGACATTGAAGCCGGCCTCGGCACACTCGTCGCAATATGCGTTGAATGCATTGATGTCGATGTCACATACGCTGACGCGATAGCTGTCAAGCGATTGACCATCGACCTTGCCAACCAAGCTGGAGGGAACAGGTAATTTTGCCCCAACGCCGCTGGTCGGCCACACGATGGCATTTCGCGCCACCGCGGCATCGACCTCGATGCTCATCTCTTCACTGGATTGGAAGAAGTAGATATCGACATGATTGCCTTGTGCATCGTATGCCTCATAACGTGACGACGTCGACTCCGCATCGACCGTGAATCCTCGTGCAATCACGCTTTGGAGGTATTCGTTGAACTCGTTGGCGTTTTGACACTTGACGGTAATCTCGAAATCGGTGACAGAGTTGTAATCGATATACCCATTCTCGCTGGAAGGCTTGTCGACAAGCAGGGCAAGGCCGGTGGTAGGCCATTCGTATACCTGGTTGAGCTTGTTCTTGCGCTCCTGGTCGTATTGCATGTCGTCAACGGTTTCGATGATGAAGCAAAAAACGCAAAGGGCAACAAGGACGACACCGATGGTGCTGACGACTTTAGCAAGTTTGCGGCTCCGTTCAGCGGAACGTTTGCGCCTTGCATCAGACTTCTCCAGCTTGAAACGTCGTTCGGCGTCCTCACGTCGCTCTTGGGACAACAACTCGGCGTTCTCCCTTTCGAGCTTGATGCGCTCGAGCTCGACTTCCTTGTCGTCTTGCTTGTTGAGGCGCTCAGCGGTGACTTCATCGAGCGGCTCGGTGTTGCCGCAATACGGACAGACGAGAATGGTTTTCTCGTCGTTGAAGAGCATCGCTGCGCCGCATTCAGGGCAATCCATCTTGTTAGAACTCATGGCTATCCGTCGCTGTCCGTTACTGCCCGTTGCTGTCCGTTACTGCCCGTTGCTGTCCGCTACTGTCCGTCCGGGTTAGATTATTCTTAGAACGTTGATATGTTATCAAACATTTGGATTAAACATTCGGCTTATCGTCGCCTTTATAAATAGAGGCTTCACTGAAATTACGCTACGAAGTGTGCAGACATATTTCTATCGCTCGCGGATGCCGCTAAAGGTCCAAGCGTGGATGTTGATCTCGCGAATCGCAGTACCGCAATAGTCGCAATGCTTTTGCCCCAATGAGGTAATGGGCGCTCCGCAATTCGGACAGTTGAGCCCCAAAGCAGCAAGCTCAGGATTTGTAAGCTTGTGGGCATCTTGAACGTACACAAGATCCACTTCCCAACGAGATTGTTCCCAATGCTCAGCACTGCCTTCGATAACCTTACGCTCAACATCTTGGATGAAATGATAGGACTGCACGGCGCTTTGGAAGCGAACGAGGCAACGGCCATCCTTCTTCTCGTAACGTGAAATCTCCGTGCGGTGAATCTCAGCGTTGTTATATTGCTCACGCTGGCCTACGTTGCGCAAGGTCTCAAGCTTGACGCGAAGTTGCTCCTTGAGCACGGAGTTGCCTTCGGTCAAATACGAAGCGTCGTTCTCGTCGATAGATCGCAGGTAAGACAAGATGACGTTCTCAGCGCGGGATTTCATGTTGTCGTAATTGAATTCCGGGAAATCCTTCGCGATGCGTTCCAGCGCAAGGCTCGTCATGGAGGTAAGCGACTTGGCCGTGTGCTCGTGCTCATACTCTTGTTTCTTGAAGCCTTCGACCAGGGAATCCGTGTGGAACGCCATTTGGGCGATTTCCTTGGCCTTTTGGCGGATCTTAATGACGGCGAAAGCGACGAGGCCCGCAACGACAAGCACCGCAGCAAGGTTGATGGGAGAGGAAAGCAGCTGTGTGTCCATGAGGCTCCTTATGGTTCGAGATTGCCTTTGTCATTGTCTCAAAACGAGGCAGGTCATGCGAGAGAAAACATTTTGTCTGACGACCGTGCGACGACGAGGCCAATGGGCAACCACGCGACCAACGACGACGAGACCAATGGGCGGCCACGCAGCCTTGATCAAACTGCAAACTTCACAAGGTCACGCAAATTCACGCGACAACGCGAAAACGCACCTCGGCTCTCGTAACGATGTAAGATTCACCGCACTCGTGGTCCTCGCTTAAAGAGTCATGGCCTCATAGAGATAGCGACTGGTTTCTTCGCGTTTTTCAGGAGTAAGGTCATGCTCCCAAATCGTAACGACCTTCCAGCCTGCCGCCTCAAGCTCCTCTTGGTTTTTGCGGTCACGAGCGACGTTTCGCTCAAACTTCTCATTCCAAAACTGAGAATTTGTCTTTGGCTTCGAGAGGTTGCATTGCGGGCAAGCATGCCAAAAGCACCCGTGCACGAAAATCGCAAGCTTACGTCCAGGATAGGCAATGTCAGGCCGTCCCGGGCACTGCTTCCAATGAAGGCGATATCCGGGAAAGCCCAGTTCGCGCAACATGCGGCGCACTTCAAGCTCGGGCTTCGTATCCATACCTTTGTTTGCCTGCATGGTCTTACGCGTCGTCGCACTCACTTGTGGCTTTGCGGCATATCTCTCTAGCAAGGCGTTGGCCGGGGCAAGTACGTTCTCAATCGCCTGACGGCCCACCTCAGATAGAGACAACGGCTCCGCCGGATGCTCCCCTGCCGTCTCTGATTGAGGCAGCAACTGCTTACTGAACCATACGACATCGCGCCAACATCCGGCTTTAAATCCTGCGCGCTTCTGTACCCATTCGACCTTGAATCCCAATTTGTTATGGAGCCGCTTGCTTGCCGCGTTAGGCATCGTGACGCGCGCGTACGCTCGACGGTATCCTTGCAATTTCAAAAGTTCGATGAGGGTCCTGTACATGACTGTGCCCAAGCCCTTGCGTCCGCAGCGTTGTCCAAGATAGATCGAAAGTTCGACATTCCATCGATAGGCTGCGCGTTCCGCTTGCTCGTGTGCGTACGCAAACCCAATGACCTGGCCTTCATCTTCGGCAACGAGAAACGGGTAACGCTCAAGTACATCGGTGACGCGAGCAGCGAAATCCTCTTCAGTTGGAGCCTCTTCTTCGAAAGTGATGGAAGTCGCGATATAAGGAACATAGATTGCGCGAATAGCGGACGCATCCTCAATCCCCGCACACCGAATTGTGATTGGTGTCATAGCTGTCCTCTCGTACGTATCGACACATCACGCTTACGAGAGCATTCTCTCACTTGTTACAAGTTTACACATGTCCCAAATGAGGGTTGAAACAGGTCTGGACCCGACATGCGGGGCCTTGGGGACTTGCGGTGACTTGAATCCCTATCGCCCGCCACATGTGACAGGTGCCATTGTGACAGGTTCCATTGTGACAGATGCCAGGTGCCTGTCATGGCACCTGTCACAGGCACAAGAGGGCTACCTCATGCCGCTCGTCATGCCGCAAGACTGGCAGATGGCCTCGAACTCGTTGGACTGGCAGAAGCCCTTGACCATGTCCTCGACGCCGTTCGCCTCGAGGCGCCCCACCCAGTAGGCGATGCCGTCGGCGTCGGCGTCGATGGCCGCCTGGTCGCGGCCGAGCAGGGCGGCGTAGGCGATGCGGACGACCCGCTCGCTCGCGTAGCCGTGGCCGGCGAACTCCCTGGAGTCGAAGAAGTTCAGCGCGATCTGCCAGCAGGGCGTGCCGCCGATCAGCGCCTCGCACTGGACGTTGAGGCCGTCTACCTCGGCGGCGC
>CAVIKF010000011.1:0-54474 GCA_963643505.1 Eggerthellaceae bacterium | reverse complement strand
TACATCCTGACTCCCTTCCGAAACCGTTTTGGTACGGATTTTTGTCAGCGTCCCCTTCCTAAGAAACTAAGTTATCAAAAACAACCAGCACGCTCCATGCGGCATTTGAGTACGCGCTGGGCAACCAGGCGGTCGTCTACAGAGATTGCGACTCCGTGCATTTCAGGCTTCAGCAGATCGCGGACTTCATCTGCGAAATCGAGCTGGTCGCGATCAAGTACGAGACGAACGAGGTCGGCGGAACCGAGAGGATATTCTTCGGCACCAGCCGAGACTTCAAGAAGAACTACCTGAAGAAGCTTCGCAAGAAGCGGTTAGGATAACGGACGGGTGCCCGATTCGCCATTTTGAGGCCGATTTCGAGTGGAATTCAAAACCCCAGATAGAGAGTGAGTTGAGCTTTCACCGCCATGACCCGAAAACTAAAACCGCAGGTCAGAGCATTGCCAAAATCTCTGGGACAAAAATTTAAACTCAACGCTCCGAAGGGCGCTGAGTTTACGATTGAGTTTAAGTTTTTGTCCCATTTTTGTCCCCGTGTTTTCGCGTTACCGCAGGTCAGCGCAATTCGGCTGATTTCGGCGCCCCAACAAGGCATACGAATACGTAAACCTCAGACTTTCGCAACCATTGAGTGGGAGTAAAAATACTGCGACACGCTGAGGTACTGCATGGCACTTAGCGGTACTGAGAATGCAAGACCATTGAGGCTGCCAAATCGAAAAGACGGCACGGTTTTGACCACGTCGTCTTCATTGTGACCACGGGATGCCAATAGTCAGCCTATAGGCATCTGCGTTCAAACTCCTATAAGCACGGTGCCTGACTTTTGCAACCAATAGGCTGCATTCAGCGCCTCTTTTGGCTACCGCTCTAAAACGCTCAGGTATTTCACCGGTACCACATCGGCTAAGCCGTCACCACCCGGTTCGACCACAGCTACGCGGACACGATTGCCGAGCTGGGATATCCCGCCAGTACGACATTGCGCGGCTGGTGGAAGGAATACCAGCTCCACGCCGACGACGCCCTGGCGGCAAGCGAGGCGATCAAGGCGAAGGAGACGAGCCTATCCGTAGAGGCCCTAGAGCATGAACTAGACGCAGAAGCGGCCCAGCTCGAGATCGGAACGCAGAAAGACAAGACCGATTGGATAGAAGGAGCCCTGAATGAAGATCCTAGCGACGATGATGAGAGCGATTGGTAGCTTCTTCCGCTGACTCATCAAGACCGTGTTTCGGTCCATGCAAAGGTCTTGCTGTCACTACTTGAATTACCTTTCCAGCAACAAGGCAACTTGGTCCAAGTTGCATATGTCACGATGCGCGAGGAGGTTTCGGCAGTCTCTGAGGATATGAATCCTGTTGCGAACGTCACACTCTGGCACATTTAATCGATGGGTGACAACCATATAAACCATGGTGCCCAACTCAACGTCTTCAGGCTTTTCAACAGGATTATCGAACTGCTCCAGGCCCTTCCTCACCTCTAACTCGAACTGAGACCTATACATATCGACTATTTCCAGTCGTTGTCTCTCAATCAGGGGGAACAACACCTCAACCTGCGCTGCCCAAATTCTCTCTTTAAGGGCTGTCGTGTTTCCATCGCGGAATAAAGCCAGCACGTGACTACCGCTGCCGCGCCTATCAAAGAACCCCGACTCGTCGATCTCTTCAATCGTGGCGATCGGATCATCACTCTTGAAGTTGTGCCTAAGGACAAAATTATGAGCAATCTCGGCATCCGTTCCGCAAAGATGCGTCGTAAGGGCGGCACCATACCTTTTCCAAGAAGAACTCAGACCTCCAACAGAGCTGCTACCAATCATCAGGCTGCTGAAAAGCTGGACGTCGTATTCGCTCACGCAGTCTTCGTAACGCACCAAACTGACGTTATTGTTACGGTTGATTTGCGACTGCTCGCGAACTTCGATGACGAACATCCCGTCCGTGATGTCCTTGGGCTTCCACTTCTCGCAGAAGTCGACCCATTTCTGAGAGGCATTAGGGCCTATGCCCTTAATCCATACGAGCTTATTCAGCATAACGTTCTTGCGAAGGAGATAGTCCTGGATTGACTCCGTTCCACCAGCCCTAAACCTAGACCTGTCCTCACGCAAGGCGTATCGGTCAAGAAGCAGCCTCCCGGGGTCGACGTCGTTAGCGCACTCGTCTTCAATGTCGATGGGATATACAGCGAGGTCCTCAAGCCCCGGAATGCTCTCGAGATTGTTGCGAACAGACCTGCGAAGCTCCTGTCGCCATGGGAGATCCTGGGGGATATGAAGAACCGCGCTCTTCTTTCCCCTCAGCGCGGAAATGACCGAGTAGACAACTTCTCTAGGTCCGGTGACCCTAGACCACCAGTACTCCTGCCAATCAATCTCTTCCAAGGTTAACCTTCCTTGATGTTGTTGTTGTCGATGTCTGCGAGAACGGAGTCGAGATCGGAGCCGATGATGTTCAGGAAGGAGTTTCGGCGCAGCCTGTATCGCGCCACATCCTGAACAGGCCTAACCAAGATGCCCATATCGACCATCTCGTCAAGCAAGTTCGCATAGCTTTGAAGCGTCTCGCCCTCGAGGCAGAAGATTCCGAGGTCATCAGCCCACCCCTTGATCTCATCGGCAAGGAATCCCTTCTGGACGTCGATCCCGTCCGCTTGTCCATTGTTGTCATAGCACATAAGGGCTATGCAGCGGGCAATCATGAAATACCTGGAATCCAGCTCAAGCGACCAACGGAACTTCTCCTTGATGCTGTTGTTGAGGTCAGAGCGGTTCATGATGGCACCGAGCTGCTCCCTATGGAGCGTGTATGGCGGGTTGCCGTCTGCGGCTCGATAGTAGTCTCCATACTGCTTGGTCATCGTCTCAACCAACGTATAGCCGAAGAACTGCAGAATTCCCGGATAGTAATTCGTGCTAGTGAGGATTGTCTCCAGATGTGGATATCGGTCCACTTGGAATCCAAGATAAGAAAGAGGGCGGGAGATGAGCTGCAGTGCCTCACTCGGGGTCAACGGCTTGATGCACAACGGCTCGCCCAGCTGGCCGAAAATTCCATTCCTGGACGTGGCGTTCTTCGCGCGGGAAACGTTATGCAGGCCGGCAAGCACGAACTTGAAGTTATTCTTGGTTTCCCGCTTAAGATCAACCATCGGCTGAAGGGCACTGTATCCATCACCGCTTATGTTTGCGAGGAACCTGTCGGACTCGTCAACGAGGAGAAGCATCCTCGAAGCGTCGCCGCTTCGCATGATGGTATCGATGGCCTTGCAGACCTCTCGCAGAGACGTGCATTCCGGGAAGCTGAGCTTCGCCCTGTCCATCGCGTCAGAGATGGCGCGTGACACGGACTCTTCGCTATCGCAGTTGAGAATGCTCACATAGACAGCATATTCGCCGTTGTCGGGCTTCATACGCAAGCTCTTCGCCCTTTCAAGTAGTGCGGTCTTGCCGAGCTGCCTGCCTCCGTACACGACGCTTGCGCCATTCGGGTCGATAATCGTTTGAAGCTCATGCTCGCGCCCGCAGAACATCTCGTCCGCGGTAGGCCCGCTGTCACGTACAAAGGGCTGATAGTAAGTGAACGGCAAGGTGCACTTGAGCATAAGGGGCATACGCTCGGTTTCCTGATGCAGGGCTAGGTGCAAGGCAAGAACCTGGTCTATCAGCAGGAAGGACGTGAGACGGGACTTCTGAGTATGGAAGAACTCGGTCATCTGACGACGCGCAGAAAGGCTGATTGGATAGTTTATGAACACGACGGCTTCACCGACGATACTTTCACCGGCCACGACATCGATAATTTCCTGAGGCGTGTGATTCCCGTACAAGACGAGGACATTCATCGGAGACTTGATTTGCGTGCCAAACGCAGAGATGGGGTGCCTGTAGTCGGTCCTGTCAGAAACCTCCGGCCTTACGGTAACCCGGTAATGCTCAAGCTTGGCCTTCTTGACGCATTCGGGCACGCCCCTCACCTTGAACCCGATGCTTTTCATCAGCTTGGCGAGGGTTTCGCCTTTGAAACGCTTCGGACTGACTGGCCATGCGTCGATGAGAGATTCGCTGCTCTCTCTTTGGCGCGTGGTCCAATCTGAGGGATATCTCCCCCTGAGGAAGCTCTTGCCGAAGCTCGCCAAAGGGGCACCCTTCGACTTGATGCAAACGTCGTATATGGGCTTGAAAACCTCATCGGAGATAAACTCGGAGAACAAGTCCGGGTCATGCAGCTTAGCGCTCAGCTCGTCGGTAAGCTCATGCTGTCCAGCTTCGAAGCGGTTCAGATAGTCCTCGACAACGGTATAGTTCCTCTCTTCGACGAGGAGCCGCTCAGCTTCGTCCAACAGGGACGACGTGGTACCCCGTTTGAGGGATTCCTTGTTGCCTTGGAGTCTAGCCTTCAGCTCTTCGCCCTGAGGGAATGCCATTGTGTCGACTTGCAAATCGAGCGCGTGGAGAAACTGCCTCCAGCAGCCGAAGTCGGCTCTTGCGAAGAAATCGTCTTTGAAGACCTCGACGCTGTTCGCAAGATCTTCCTTCTGAATCTCGTTGATGAGGCCGTACGTATAGGCAATCTCCAAGCTGTCCTGAAACTTCTCGGTAGCCGTCTCCGCCGTTTCCTCGGCTTGTTCCAAATGAGAATTATTTACCTTGTACGACGTAGCGCCATCCGCAATCAAGTCGTTGACATGATTAAGCTGGCGGAGATTGTCAAACAAGTCGGAGGAATCGTCGAACACCATGTTGCGCACCTCATCGAACGACCTCATGGGCCCGCAGATGTGGCGCAGCGCGTTTCTCCATGGCTCATAGAACTGGACCTCGTTCAGAGCGCCGTTTATGAGGGGCATCTTTCTGTCATCCAGGGAGATGAAGCCGGTCTTGAGCAGGCTCGAGAACACGACAGTCTCGCATTCGGAGGAGTTGAGCTTATCTCCAAGATATTTGAGCATCCAGTCGAGTATAACTGAGCCTTGTACCGACGCAGGAAGGGAGCCAGCATCTGCGAGCTCATTGACGATGTCGGTAAGCGCGGACTTCTTGCGCTTGAGCTTCGACAAAGCGCCTGAATCAATCTTGCCACCGTCGTATGCAAGCCATTTCTGCATCAGGTCAAGCCTGTCATGGAACCCATCCTGAGCTTTTTTGCGAGGTTCGCTACCGAGCTTGCGGATCCTGCTCGTGCTCTTGCCTTCAACGGCGATATGCCATTCGTCGTCAATCTTGTTCTCGATTGCTGATTCGTCAACTTGTCTCGGCGATTCTCCCTGGATGCAGTATGAGCTGAGAACCTCATTAACGAAGTCCGCATCAAAGCGCCTATCCTCTGCGATTATTTGCATGCACAAGTTCAGGTCGCTGTTCTTTCCGAAGCATGCGGCGTTGAATTCCGGGATTCCGTGAAGCTTCGCCTTGATCTTTGGCGGGGCGATAAGTTCCGCCGCCTTGGCTTTCATCTCTCCCAGACGCTTGGAGCGTTTGGCTTGGTTACCCATCATATCCAGCACATTATCGCTGAAGCCTTCTTCGGGGGAGATGTCGCTGATACCGCTCAGCTCGTTAAGCAGAGGCTTGAAGGCGACAAGCGACGGGAAATACTCTTCAAAGCCTCCGAGGAACATCTCGGCTGCATTTCGCAGGTCATAATCGTAGGCCATGTGAGGCGAAAAGAGCGCAAGGCAGTAAGATGCGAAGACCCTTGCCTCGTTCTCGCTCGTGTATTCGGGGAACGATCGAGCGATGACGCTGCCGGTATTTTCCAAATGTTCGACATCCAGTCCCGTCGAGAGCACCAGCTGGTCTAGAAGCAGCTTGCTTTTCTCATACCCGTCAATCGTTGATGCGGCTTGAAGCAACGTCATTGCAGCAGCAAGATTCGAAAATTCGTCCTCAGGGTCAATCAGTTCCTCGTCGTTTGAAATCAGTTTGAGCGCCATAGAGGCGAATTCGTCATCGGAGGGCGTGCCGGATTCCTCCACGAAGATACGAGCTTTCCCCCTTAGGCCGTTTTCTATGGCCTCTATGGGAGAAGGAGAACTATCTGCCTCGATACCAGATTTGCCCTGCTCTTGGTTGGCAGGCTCATGATCGGACCGCATTTCCTCTGCGGCATCGGATTGCGCCGAGGACTCCACCGCGGGTTCCATCTGAGGCAATGCGCTCTCATCTAGTTTGTTTTCGGCTTCGATTTTGCTATCAAATTCGTCCGAAGCACCGTCCTGAGAGGCAGGCGACGGTTCTGTTTTCCAGTGGCCTTCCCATTTCGCTAAGACGCCGTCTTTGAGCAAGAAGGCGTTCCTGCCCTCCAGCAACGCAGTGTCGACACAATCACTAACGTTGGAGACGAAGAGCACATCCCCTACTGCTACTGGGTTTGCCGAGATCCTGTTGAGCAGGCAAGTGAAGTCCTGGTAGCCCCAAAGGACAGGTACCTGGAAGGCCTCATCAACAAGTTTCATCGATTCGAAAGCGCTGAAGAAGCCGTCAGGGGATTTGGGATCATGAACGTAGTCAAGATAGGTGACGGCCATTTCTGTCTGATCGAGAGCCGAAATCAATTTTTCAGCATCTATGGCTTTGTTTGCGGTAAAACGGATGTCGCTTATAGGGATATGCCAGAACGGCTTGTTCGTTTTCGGCATCCGCAACGACTTGATCGTAGCTTTATCGAGCAATGCCTTTCCGTGAGAAGACAAAACGTACCCGATACCATTTGACACAGAGTCAAAAGAGGTTAGGATGCCCTTCCGGATCAAATAGTCGATTGCGTTATTTACATCTGCTTTACGGTCCTCTTCCCAATCCTCATAAAA
Source organism: Eggerthellaceae bacterium (assembly GCA_963643505.1). Lineage (GTDB taxonomy): Bacteria > Actinomycetota > Coriobacteriia > Coriobacteriales > Eggerthellaceae > CAVEFW01. Next base: position 47,652 of record CAVIKF010000011.1, on the reverse strand, counting down.
TTTCGACGCTGCAAGCGAAAGCTGCTCTTCGTTCATGGCTCCGAATTTCGATATCAACGGGAGCACATCTCGCACCATCAAAGGCGCTGCAGGAAGGTCTCTCTTAAAGGAAGCCGCGCTGGCGCTAGTGGGGATTTTTGCATTACCAATAGCGTCAAGCATGACCCGCTGAACCGTAGAAGATTCCTCCTCTGCGGAAGTAGCTGAATCAATCTCGGAACAAACGCCCTTATTCTCTGGTTTTTGTTCTCCTCCAATTTGGTCATCGATTGCAGGAGCTCCCTGCGACAAAGCCGCTTGAGCCACATCTTCCGGCTCATTTTCATCTTGGTCAATCAGATTGGAGCCGGAATCGGAGGCCGAAAGGCAGTCGGACACTTCGTCTTCTGACGAATCGACCACACCTACGATACTCGCTTGATCTTCATCTTCGATTTTGGAGGCGTCCCCTTGCTTCAATTCCGCGGTATCGGAGACTGGCTGTGGGGACTCTTTGTAGACGCCGAGCATAACGCCACGGTAAACCTTGCGTGAATAATTCGACTCAATCGAGTCAAGGAGTGCTTCGCCCTCCTCAGTAGAAAGCTCATTGTCTTCCAAGGAAATAACGCGAAGAAAAGCCTCTTGGCTTTCACAGGAAATTTCGAGCTTTGATTCGGGCGACAAGTTATCAGACTTAAGAGCATTAAGGGTCTCGGCAGCTTCTATCTGATAGGGCGCAAGCGCTTCTTTGTAGGAATCATCGTCAGCCACAATCGAGACAAAACGGCTTAATATGCTAGCAAGCGAATCAATCTGTGCAGAAAGCTGTGATGCTTCATATTCGTCGAAAACCTTTCGATAAACTGATACGGGCGCATCGTCATCAATTTCGGATTTGACGGAGAGGGCCTCATTTCGAATTTCGGAATAGACTTTTCTCAATTCAGACATGGAAAAGGTGAGTCCTGAGACATCCTCTTCGCGGGGAACCCTTCCCGCAGAAAGAATCTCTATCGTCTTTTCAAGTTCGCCCGCAAGTTCCTTCGATTTTTCTGAGAAGTCGTCAACGAGTGCTGCGCGATTCACCATAGGAATGCCTCGATTTCCTTGAAGCCGCTTTTTCATTAATTTTTTGATTATACCTATTTGGGAGTTGACCCATATTCTCGTTAGGGTAGCCGCTCTTATTTCTAAACAGCGGCGGAGCTACGGGTGGTCGAAAACTCCGGCGCAGGGGTGAGCTTCGATGTGCTCTGTTGTAACGTGCAGCCGGGCATCGAGATAGACTATGCCACCGGCGACAGCGCCCTTGCGGAAGAGCAGGCAACCGAAATCGCCACAGTTCTTGATACCTCCATCGATCGCCTTTACTTTGGAGCCCCTAGCGAAGCTTTCTTGAATGAAACTGAGGACTTTGGCGAAACGGTAGTTAACTGCTTCAAAAAGCTAAGGAATCTCGGCGTTGTGACGAGCGTAAGGCTGAGGATTCGATATGGACCAGAGAGAAAGGCGGCTGTTCCTCATCCGGGCGTTGCTAGACGACCACGCGGAGTATCAGGGCATGCGCATTCCGGATGATGCGGACGGTCAACGCCGTCTTCTGCGCGCACTCCTGAACGTCCGCGCACCGCAGCGTGCCGGAACAGAGTTTCTGAAGATTCAGGACGAATATCTCAAAGGTGAAATCTATGCAGCAGGCATCACGGACTCTGCGGATTTGACGCCCCTGCAGCCAGGGCTGTATCTATGGCAAGGCGATATCACCACCCTCAAGTGCGACGCGATTGTCAATGCGGCAAACAGCGCGATGGCCGGGTGATATGTTCCAAACCATTGCTGTGTCGACAAAGCCATCCACACCTATGCTGGTTGGGGTCGATATATCCTCATAAACCGCTACATCGACGCGCCAAAGCCCGTGTACAGGAGTCTTTTGAAGCTGATGGAAGGCAAAAGACTACTTTGTCTTGACCACCAATGTGGACCATTGTTTCCAAAAGGCCGGCTTTGATAAAGAGCGCCTGTTTTATACCCAAGGTGACTATGGCCTGTTCCCGTGCAGTGAGCCTTGTTGCCAGGAGACATTTGACAACGAGGAAGCGATACGTCAGATGGTTGCCCAGCAGCAAGACATGCGCATCCCCTCGGCACTCATCCCTTTGTGCCCGCATTGCGGTGGGCCTCTTACCACCAACCTGCGTGCCGACGGTTCTTTCGTAGAAGACGAGGGGGCACCAGGCAGCAAAACGCTATAGCGACTTCTTGCGCTCCCATGAAGAAGGTAGAGTCCTCTATCTGGAGCTAGATGTGGGCTTCAACACCCCGGTGATCATCAAGTATCCGTTTTGACGGATGACGGCAAGCAATCCGGAAGCAACGTATGCGTGCGTCAATCAGGGCGAGGCTCTTTGCCCCGAAAATATCGCGAGGCAGTCCATCTGCATAAATGCCGATATCGCCAGTGTCCTGGCGGAACTTGTGGGCGACAGGGGCGCTTGAGCGTTGTTGGCCTGATTTTCACCGCGTTCCCAACCCCGCTCAAGCGGCATAATCGTGCATAAATCGTTCCTATTTCGCACCAAGAGCACATAAGGTCGTTCCGGGATTTTGAAACACCCTATTTAGGGACAAACGCAACCATTCCCCTACTTTAGAATCACAAATGCGTTGAAACCGCATGCCTGGAATTTGCCTTTTAGCAGTGACGCAATTACCGCAACGCACCGCACAGGTTAGCTACGAATACGACGATGCTCACTTTAAGCATTGTTACGAAACAATGGAGGAAAGCATTGAGCATCACCAAAAACGCCAAACCAGCAAGCAGTCTCCAATCGGTTATGTCGAAGCCGGTCGAGGGATTCATCGCGCGCCTGGACGTAACATGGGTTCTTCCCCTGTTAGCGCTTGCGCTGTCGGTTGCAACTTGTTGGGCGTTTGGCATGTGGTGGGACAACGATATCAACTACATCATAGCCCTTGGCCGATCCATCCTTACTGACGGTCTTCCATGGGTTGACACCCTCACTTGCAACGACGGGCTTCGTTGCATCGCTCAACAATGGGTATTCTGCGTCGTTGTCGCTGTTCTGTACGACAACATAGGCCCGATGGCGGTGAGCACTCTCGTATTCGGTCTATGGTGCATAGCAACAATCCTCATCTATAAAGCATGCCGTATCGCAGGAGCGCCGAAGCGTACCGCCAGCCTGCTGACTGCCTTCGCCATCGCCGTATGCCTTCCTTTCATCAAAACAAATCCACGCGCCCTTGACGTGTGCGCCTTTGTTATTTCCATTATTGCCGCCGCTAAATGGCTCGACGGCTCGCGCCGCGCCCTCATCATCCCAGTAACAGTTTCTGCAGCAATGGCCAATCTGCATTGCACAATGTGGCCCGTGGCTGCCATCCCCCTCGTTGCGGCAATGCTCGACACACGTGCTATCGGGCGAAGGCGCGAAATTATTATTTGCGGTGTTGCCACCTGTACGGCATCTGCATTTTCCCCTTACGGAATTTGGTCGAGTCTTTATGTGTTTCTGTCGATGGGGCCCGGACTTGCAGCCCTTGGCATCGGAGAGCTCAAGGCGCCGCAATTCGGAACCGCAAACCTATACAATGACATTTTCCTCTGCGTTGTTTTGGCGTACGTATTCATAAGAGCGCGCAAAGGCGGCAGAATCAGCTATTCCGATGTCATGTTTGCCCTGATGGCGGCAATGGCGTTCTCCCAGTTCCGCAACGGGATTCTATTCTGGCCCGTAGCGGTGTACGCCTTCGCTCAATTGCTCGCAGACAATACAGAAGATGCGCCCACCTTCGGTCTGGTAGTAAGTCGATTAGCCGCCAGTGCGGTACTCATATTCGGCACTTTCGGCGTACTCAGCGCAGCAAGGCCCGACTCCGTTTGGCATTCAGAATCACGCTCCGCCGCAATAGAGGCACTCGAAAACGCTGGCGTACAGCCAGGGTCTGCCGTGCTGAACTCATTTGGAACCGGTGGATGGATCGAAATGGCTGGATTTAAGCCCGCATACGATGAAAGAGCGGAACTGTTCCTGCCACAGATAAACGGCGGGAAAGATCTTGCGGCTGACATGGTTCGCCAAGGTCGTTACTACCCCACCGACGTAGTTAGCCATGTATCTTCCGAAAAATACGATGCATGCATATTCAACGCCAACGAGGTTCCGTACTATGAGGCGATAATGGGTGACGCGGGCTACTACGTCGTATACACAGACGACAACCTTACCGCTTGGGCTCGCAATCGATAATGTCCATCAAGCTCAGCGACAATGCTGGCAACAAAGAACAGCGACTGGCCATATCGGCCACCACAAGCGCCAATATCCGTCCGGAATGCCCCCTTGCGCTGCCCGCGTAGCCCGCTGCCGACGGGTTGCAGCCGCGGTCCTCGACGGCCTTCGCGACCAAAACTTTGAGCATGTTCGTTGACGAAAGCGGCGAGCGCACTGGTCATGCGCGCTGTCACCTTTCCACTGGGCAGGAGGGGATGTTCTGTTGTGGCAGCTTATCACTCCGAAATATAACCGCACAGCGATAAGGCGATGTTCTTGAGGGGTTTCTGAGCAGCCAATCCAGAGTGTCCTAATCAACGCGACTATAATGCGATTAACAGCTACGGTCGCGCATGGCGCGGAAGCCTTATGCCACCCAATCGCTTTAAGCGTTTCATGCAGCTCGAGATACCAGATAGGAGGCGCCGGTGAATAGCGATATTCTTCGTCTGGAGAAGCTAGTCAAGTCTCTGCGCATTCTCAATCTTCCACAGTCGCGTCGAAAAAAGACATTTTTTGAGGTGGCCGGCATTGAACATAGGGAAATCACGATCAGCAAGGTCGTTGCTTTCTTCCTGGAAAGCGAAGGCGAGCACGGTCTGGGCGACCTTTGGATAAGGGCGTTACTCGATGCCGCAGACGAAAAGCGCGAGGGTTTCTCTTCAAGCCTCTACGATTTACGGGCAACTCAATGCCGTCTAGAAGAGGTAACCTCCAATGTTAAGGAGAACCTCCGGATTGACATTGTGGCTGAAGGCCAAGATTTCGTCTTGGGCATCGAGAACAAAATCGGCGCTTCTCTATACAACAATCTCCAGGCGTACGCAGGGCGAGTCAAGCAGTTGGCGGAATCCGAGAAAAGGCCGCTGCTCATGACATTAACCCTCAATGACGAGGGAAGCCAAACGGACGCCTGGCTCGAGCGCTGCGAGTCGGAAGGCACGCTACTCTGCAATGTCACTTACGCCGATCTTTTTTCAAAAGTGAAGGCATCGTTGGGCGAGGTATATTTAAACGCAGACAGCGACTGGCTTCATCTGATGAAGGATTTCATGAGAACCATTGAGAATTTGGAGGCATCTCCCATGGAGGCAAATAAAGAACTGTTCGATTTTCTTGGAGAGAACCTCGAAGACGTACTGCTCATGCAAGAGAAAATGGAAGAAGCATCCTCTGCGATGAGGGCGCAAGGGGCGAATCTACGCGACGCCATGCAAGAGGACGAGTGGCTCAAAGACTCAGGGTTGGGACAACCGCACGTTTACTCGCCAAACAAGTATTACCTGGGATGCTCAACTTATTACAAAGTTGGAGCCCTCGGAATTAAGGATGCGATCCATCCCGAAATCAGCCATGGACTTACCGAAATGAGATTGCAGTGCTGGGTAGTAAACGGGTCGGTGAAGGCCATGGTGACGAATCGTTTGGCAGAGGCAGGATACTCGCCGGAGCCCGACGGGGACAAGTTCGTGATAGCGAAAAAGCTCCCCGTGAACACTTCTGACGAAGAGATCGTCGAAGAATTCAAAGCTATGGTCATGGCGTTGCACCTTGTCGACTAGGCACGCACGCACACCTCGGACTTTAGCAACCATAGAGTGGGTATGACGTTAGTCGCCGTTTAACGCACCAATTATTTAGAAAACGTAAAACTTTTACCCGTAAACCCCTCTATTTGGTCGTAGAGGGTGGTTCGTCGCACGTTGTTCCTGCCGTGCATGCACCTGGGAATAACCAAGCCCAACGGAGGGAAACGCCAATAGATACTATTCATCGAGGAAGCAAATTGCAGCAAGCTGTGACGCAAACATCAGCCAAAACGCGTGGATTCCCGATAGAGTAAAAACGAAATCAAAAATGGGAATTCCTTCCCCATAATTGGCCCCGTACGCGCCCGCGTCTAGAACTTGCGGGCGTAGTCCAGATAGCCCCCGACGCTGTAGTGGTCGGCATCGTCTGAAGAGGTGAGGTATCCGCCGATAGTTCCCAGATAGCCTACTTCGGAAATACTCCCGTGCTCGAGCTTATTGCCATGTGCGTCCACGACCAGGGCATACCAGTGGCCATTCTCGTGCGCGGGCTTTCTAAGCTGGCACGTGAGCGTAAACTTCCACTCACCATCCAGCTTGACGAAAGCGCCGGCCTCCCGCAAGGCCCCGAGACGCTCGCCGTCAATCCAAAAGCACATGAACGGCGTCTCAAGAACATCGGTGAGGACATCGGCTTTGGTGTTGTACACATAACAGAACAGCACGCGGTCGTGCCCATGTGCAAGCAAGTCGAGCTCGCTCTCGCTCAACTTGAAGTAGACGGTTTGGAACGCCCCCGGATTGTTCTCGTCTTCGCCGACCTCGGTCATGGCTGTTTTCACCTGAAACAGAAATGTTTCCGCGGCGACAGTCGGGTCTTCGAGTCTTTGCTTGAGATTGAGCGAAACCACATCGATCCCCATATCCGCCGGCGGACGCAAAGCGTCGAGCCCGTGCCGGTACAGAGAGGCCGTAAGTTGGTATTCGCCGGTGTAGCCGTTGTAAAGGCTGTCGAAAAACTGATTGCTCATATCGCCCCTCGGAGTCGTCTGTTCTGCAGTTCTGGCACATATCTGTAACTATCCTGTATGTTAGCGTACCGTTATTTACTTATGGAAGGCTGTTTCGATTCGTCAAAAAATTTTTCTTGACAGCCACAAAACACTGGCGGTATAACCTAAGCGCACCCGATCGGCGATTTTGGGATCGCCATTTTAAGATTTACATGGGGGCTGCAACGGTGGCCCTTGGTTACAAGTCGCGTAATGCGCGGCGCCGTGTCACATGTAAGTCTCATTCCCATATTTCTACAACTTAATACAGGGAAACATTGTGAGCAGGACTAGCCTTTTGCTGCGCCATTTGGCACAACAAAAGCGGCCAAGCAGGCATTTTGCGCTCTGGAATCGAGCGGTCCAACTGCTGCCCTGCCCTGCTCGCACAACTCCGGCAGCGCTGCGGCGCCATTCACGAAAGGACGACCATGAGCACGTATCCCTATTCGCCACTCATCATGAAGGAAACATCGCTTGGCCTGGAAAGGTTCGACATCCGCGACGAGATGCTCGCCGATCGCGAACTCGAGCTGTCCGGCCCCGTCGATGCCGACTCGGTGGCAGACATTATCCGTGGCATGCGACATCTGCAGAAAGCCGATCCCGACGACGCCATCACGCTGTTCATCAACAGCCCCGGCGGCGAGGTGAGCTCAGGACTTGCCCTTTACGACGTCATGTGCGCTATCAGCTGCCCAATTCGCACTGTTTGCCTAGGACTCGCAGCAAGCATGGCGGCACTGCTTTTTGTTGCCGGCGACTTGCGAGACATGCTGCCACATAGTCGCGTCATGATTCACGACCCGCTCATCCCCGGCGGCGTGGGCGGAAGCGCCCTATCGGTAAAGGCGCGCGCCGACGACCTCATGCGCATCCGCGACATCACGGCGCAGGTCATCTCCGAGCACACCGGAATGTCACTCGAGGAGGTGTTCGAGCTCACAGCTCGCGATACCTATTTCGAAGCCGACGAGGCTGTTGCCGCACATTTGGCCGATCGCGTCATTCGCGATCTCTAACTCATCATTCCCAGATTCCCAGAGGAGAAAACCATGGCTAAAACGGAATCCAAAATCGATCTTGAACCCATCTATGTTTTGGCGGACGAGCCTTTCTCGCCGAAGCCCGTTGATCGGAGCGCCTATCAAGGCAAAACCCTGCTCACCTCGGAAACGGAGCTGGAAACCGACACCTGGAAATCGGGCTTGAACAACAATGTCTTGGTGCTGGGGTGCTCGGGCGGCGGAAAGACGCGCCACCACGTAAAGCCCAACCTGATGCAGGCCCAAGGCTCCTATATCGTGATCGACTGCAAGGGAAGCCTGTACCGCGAGGTCGGCCCTTATCTTGCCGAGGCCGGCTACGAGGTTGACCAGCTCGACTTCACGCGCATAGGGGGCACGGTGGGCTACAACCCCATAGCCCATGTGCGCCTCGACGAAGACGGCTACCCGGTGTTTCAGGACATCATTACCATCGCGTCGGCGATCTGCCCCGTCGAAGACCACGAAAGCGACCCGTTTTGGCCCCTCGCGGCAGCCAACTATCTAAGCGCATTCATCGCCTACGTGTTCGAGGCTCTCCCAAGCGAGGAGTGGCACATGGGGTCGGTGATCAGGGTGTTCGAACAATCGTGCACCGGTTGCGCCGATGCCTTGTTCGAGCAGCTAGAGGAAGAAAATCCAGAAGCATACTCGCCAGGAGTGTACCGCCGCGCGATGGTCACCTGCGGCGCCACGAAGATGCACTCGAGCATCATGGGCATCATCGCGGCGAACCTTATGGCTTTCGGCTTTCCCGAGGTCATAAGCTCATATCATCATCCGAAACAGGTGGATTTCCGCTCGTTTGGACAAAAAAAACGCGCCCTCTTCGTCACCGTGAACGACATGGACCGAAGCCTGGATAGGCTGACAAGCATGTTCGTGCGCCAGGCGTTTTGCGCCCTGTGCGACTCGGCCGACAATGACTACGCAGACCATCGCCTGCCGGTGCCCGTGCGCTTCGTGCTCGACGACTTCGCCAACCTCTACCTACCGAACATGGACGACGTGCTGTCTGTGATTCGCAGCCGGGAGATCAGCTGCACGGTCATCTGCCAAACCGTCAGCCAGCTCGAGGCGCGCTACGGCGAACCTGCGGCAAATTCGATCATCGGCAACTGCGATGCGCAACTCGTTTTGGCTTTCCAAGACGAGCGGACCGCGAACTATTTTGCCTTGCGCGCCAACAAACCGGCAAGTTCCTTGCTCGAGACACCTGCGGGAATGTGGTGGATTTTCATCCGCGGTCAGCGCGGTCGCATGGAGCCGGCATATCAGCTCGAGACCAACCCGCGTTACACCGACCTCACGAAGGCCGCAGCCCGCGCCGAGTGGGAGGAGGCCAAGAGGATTATTTTGGAATGGGACGGAGTTGTGCTTGAGGAGTGCTGCTAAATAATTTGTCATTATTCACATCGAGTTTTAGCTACAAGGTTGGGCGTATCATCGCGAAAATCGCCAAAGTTCTTGCAATTATATAGATGCGCATCATCTGAAAGGATAAAGCATGTACGAAGTGCCGGACTGGAAAGAAATTTATGGAATAGACCCGAATGACGCAGAGAATTTTGAGCCTATGGGGGCAGGTCTCCTTAGTTCGCTCTCTCGGCGAGCAGACTAAGGAGAAGTCTCGAGTGGGCCTGCGAACATAACCTTAACCTGCGATGCGTCGGCCTAAGAATTCAAGGCCTCCGAGATTGGCAGAAACCATTTAAAAACCGGTAAGAAGGTAATAAGCTAACGATGGACTCTGGGTATATCGGAATAGATAAGAATCGGCTAAAACACATGCTCGCCGTAGGAAAATTGGTCGAGGATATTTGCAGGAATATTCTGCTCTGGGACGAAAACAAATGCAGGGAAATGTTTGCTTTGGGATACCTGCATGATATTGGCTATGAATTTTCTGAAGAGCAACCTGAGCACCCCGATGAGGGTGGAAAGATTCTCAAGAACTCCGGCTACAAATACTGGCAAGAGGTGTATTGGCACGGAAAGCCGTCACCGAAATATGTTTCTGATGAGCTAATGGTTCTAAATTTGGCAGACCTTCGAATAGGGCGTAACGGCGAAACGATTAGCGTCTTAGACAGATTGGATGACATCGGTGAGCGCTACGGTTTCGATTCCATACAATACTTGCGCGAGCCGATTTCGACTTGGCATGAAGGCGTGGCAACATCAGGAAAAGCCTCGGTGCAAAGAACGACGCTTAACACGGTGGTAAACCAATCAGGCGCATATGCAGAAATTTTTTCCTCAGGCGCCTGCGTTGGATCTCGCTGATCGAACGTTGCGACGCCGGCTAAGCCACCAGTTGGAAGACGCACGCTGTGTTTTATATTTACGTTTCTACCAATATGAGCAAATTCTGCGGTTTGAAAAGTGGCATTATTGCGCCGGAGGTTTTTATATGGCAAAGAAGTCTCAAACGGAAAAACAAAACGGCAAACCAATGCGCTCCTCTGACAAAAAGTGTTTGAGCGTTGTACTCGCTTTGGCGCTAAGCGTTTCAATGCCAGGCACATCACCGGCAATAGCGTTTGCAACAGACGATACAGCGGACAATGCGACAGACAATGAAGTTATAGCGACTTGGCTCAATGCCGCAGATAAACTCAATGACCCCACCTATAACCCCTATTCATATGCAACCTCGAACGCTTCCGTATTGTCTGCTGAAAGCACTAATGACGCCACCGAAATAAGCACTTCCTTCCCTGTTTCATATGACCTGCGTGATCCGAACGGCGACGGCAACCGCAACGACAGCGTTGTTACGCCGGTGAAACTGCAAAGCCCCTGGGGCACGTGCTGGAGCTTTGCCATTATTGCCGCATGTGAGTCAAGCATTTTGTCCGATTTGGGCAAAACCGCGGATGAAACGAACTTGGATTTGTCCGAGCTTCAGCTGGCAGGATCGGTATTCAGAGCCACGGGCGCCCCGGCAAAGTATGTGGGTGAAAGCCAGGCGGGCGAAGGTTATCACAACAGCTCGCAAGATCCTAATGCAGGACTTAACGCCGGCGGCTTCGAAACGTATGGATCAAGTGTTTTTGCTGCTGGTATTGGGCCGCTCTCGGAGGAAGAGGTTCCCTACAAAAATGCGGAAGGCATCAAGCGTTGCTTCGTGGAGGACGGCAGCGGCCAAGAAGTTAAGTTTCTGAATGACGAGCAAATTGAAGCGATGCGGATAAAGGGTGCGCAAGTAACCGAGCTATATTGGGCGGGTAACTATTCTACCGATGCCACTACCATGACGTATACGGACTGGAGCGTTTCGGAGGATGTATGGAATGAATCGCTCTATGAATTCGAAAGTGGCAACATTCTTCCTTCTGTGTACTACAGCGACGAAAGTGGAACTCATTGGGGAAACCCACGCACTATAGATGCAGTGAAAAGCGAACTGTACGATTTTGGCCGTGCAGTGGCTATTTCATGCAACGTTGATGCCGGGCTCGATCGCTCTACATGGTCGGTTTATTCGGACACGCCCACTGGCAGCAATCATGCGGTTACCATTGTGGGCTGGAGCGACACGTACGCAAAAGAGAATTTCACCAAGGAATCGGGCGGGACTCCCGAGGGCGATGGCGCATGGCTGGTGAAGAATAGCTGGGGCGCGCAGGGCGAAGATTTCCCCAACTATGACGCTCAAAACAACTGGGGAATTGTTGAGGACGGTAAGAATTCGGGCTATTTTTGGTTGTCGTATTACGATGAAAGCATTTCGCGAATGGAAAGCTTTGACTTTGACGTGAATACTTACGGAGATACAGACGAATACTATCTTGACCAGTATGATTACATGCCTGAACGCTCTACTATTACCTCTTCTTCCGATGACCCGGTTAGCTCGGCGAATACTTTTACCGCAAAGGGAGACTTGGTTTTGCGCACGCTGGGCAGCGCCACCTACCGGCCCAACTCAACGGTAACATATCAGGTTTATTTGTTGGATGACCAGGCGAAAAGCCCCACAGACCCAAGCCATAGCACGCTAGTGTGTTCGCTAGATGATACGTATCGCTATGGCGGATACCATCGCGTTACGCTTTCGGAAGATCAATGGATACCCATGCGCAAAGGTCAGCGCTATGCGGTAGTAACCACGCAAAAATGCAACGATGATGGCAAGTACTATCAGGGCGTGGCAATGAATACTGCACAGCCAACCGAACAAGAGGTGCAAGACTATAGAGCAACGCTAAAGCAGGAACGTGAGCAAGCGTATTACAGCGCCGAATACTATTTTGCTTACAGAAAATATATAGCTCAAGGTATGAGCGATGCGGAAGCGCAAGTGCAAGCAGACAAAGACGCAAAACTTGCTGTACAGAATGCGCAAGAGCTCATTAACCAGCAAGTTGAATCCCAGGTTGATGAGTACGCGAACAGGTATTTTGTTGCGAAAGTGAACCCGGGCGAGAGTTGGACCAGCAAGGCAACGGGGCTGTGGATTCGCAGCGATTCTGATTCTGACAACGAGAACGGGCAGGATACGGACACGGGAGACGGCGAGGAAGGCACCAGCGCGAGTGCGGGCGGTGCTGGTGCGAACACGGATGCCAACACAGGCCCAGGTGCGGGTACGGGCGGTGCGGGTACGGGCGGTGCCGGCGCCAGCGCACAAACGGAATGGACCGACTGGTCGGTGGTTGCTGAGGCGCTTAAAGACCGCTATGTGATGGCAGACAACTTGTCCATCAAGGCGTTTTCCGAGCTTCGTAGTTGGGCAAGTGTAGACGAATTAGCCTCGCTTGATGCTGAAATTGCGCAGGCTGCAGAGAAACTGGCAAATGCGAAAATTAGCGCTGATGGGCATGATGTTCCAACAACGCAAACATGGATGACACAAGAACAATACGATGCTGCTTCTGCGGCTCTTGACCAGGCGCGCGCTACACTTGCACTTGCGGGTAACTACGCCAGTGAACTCACGAACACAACGCCGTCTCCTGAAGAGGTTACCAACGCTATTTCTTCGCTTTCGTTCGAATCACAACCGGGCAAAGGCCCTGGTTCTGCTGATGGAGAAGGCGGCGAAGGTGACAGCTCGGCAGATGGTAGTACCGCAGGCGGTAGCACAGCTGGAGGCGAGGCTGAAGGCGACGACACCGACACGTGCGGCCCACTCCCAGCGAGCGGAGATACCGCAAGAGCAACCAGCACGCTCCCAGCGAGCGGAGACGCTGTTGGCACACTAGCCGTACAGCTTGCATGTGCTGCGGTGCTTTCAGGCATTGTAACGCTTTGCATGTTGGCAGGCCGAGGTGGACGAGCAATGCTCCGAGCGCAGTCGGTTCTCGCAAGAGTCCAAGGGCGAGATCCTCGATAAGGCCAAGCCCGCCCCGCGTCTGAATAAGAGCACCGACATTTGCAACACTGCCGGAACAGATGGCTTTGCGCGTCAGACGACCCTTGGAATAATAACGCCGACATTTGCCACACTGCCGGAACTGGCTTAAGAGCAAGCAAGGCGCGAGTGAATCTAGACCAGCAAAGAATCCTCGTCCGCTCTCTCCTTCATTCTCTCCTGTGCTCTCTCCTGAGCCTTGAGCCATTCCTTGCAAGGCGGCTCATTTCGACCAGAGGTGCGCGTTCTTCCGTTTCTCCAAACTTTGCCAGTTCGTTTCGAGACGCCAACCGTGCGCGCGGCTTCCGTATAGCTCATCCCCGACATCACCAGCCGAACGTAATGCTTTCTCCGCGCAGCAAGCATCCTGTTTTTCGTTGCGTAGGTCGAGCCGTTGTACCTGTATTCCATTTAAATCTCTCCGTTCGAAAACTACCCTGAAAACGTTTGATTAACGTGAGCCTTGCTTTTCGTTTTGTCGTTTATGCTTTTTGCCAAAGATTGCCGTTGCAGCAAGGTAGATCAGGCTTACGGCAACCACGATCGCCCCGAGCCACCGCAGCGAATCCTCGATTTCAGGAAGTGACATCTCCCGCAGTTGGGCAGTTTCGGTATCCCCCACCCTTGCACCGGTGCTTTCTGTGAGGGAGACATCCTGCTGGATCGCCCGTTCCGCTTCAACCACGTAACGGCTGTAGTTGTACCCATAGGGGTGGCATGTCACCAAGCTAATCAGGTCACGGCCTTGTTTGAGTCCGACGCTGGTCGTGTCTGAGGGGTCTATCACCCTCGTGCCCACAACCTTATAAGTGAGGTCCTCCCACAAGGTGTGTACGTTGATCGTGTCGCCAACGGATAGCTTCTCTATATCTCTGAACATGGCAGCTGAGCCGTAACCACGGTGCGCCGCTATCACGCAATTGCTCGAGGCTTCGCCCAATGGCGCTGAAGAACCCGACACCACAGTTGCCCCATTCGCCATGTGCTCCTTCGTCGACCCGAGGAAAAGGGGCAAGGAACACTCCATTGCCGGAATCTCAATATATCCAACTAAACCGTTCTCTAGTCCCAAAGCGTCGAAGGAACCGATCGCGCCCTCGAAGGAGAACGGGTCGGTAGAAATCGAGATCTCCCCGCCCGAGACCTTCGCGTTGTACTCCTCAAGCAATTGGCGGACCTCGAAAAGGGTATTCGAACCCTGTGAGCCGGGGTCGTCCTCGCCAATTCCTTCTTTTGCGACCTCCACCTTCGCTATCTCGCCATCCATGCAAAGCTGGCTGATCCGATTTTGCGCTATGGGGGCGAATAGCAACGTGCATCCAGCAAGAAGAAGGGCTATGGCCAGGAAGGTCGCCGCCCTTCGCCGCGATTGCCGATTTACCGCGCTGCTCATCGACGCCACATCCGCCCGCTATGCCTTACCCGGGGACGGCATTTCCTCAGTGCCAGCCTGAACACACCAAACGTTGCAATTGAGGCAAGGGCGATAAAAACTCCTATGAGGAAGGGTGGGAAAGATTGCGTCCCTACTTCGTAAGGGAACGGCAGTGCGGTATCGCCTGTTGTCTTGCGGTCAAGCCAATCCTGGGGAATCTCGCGCCTTTCGGCATGGACCAGAAGCCTATGGGAATTGATGCCATACGGCGTGCACGTCACGAGCGTGACGAGGTCTTCTCCCTTTTTCGCCCCTAGGCTCGAGGTGTCTGAAGGTAGGACCACCTCCGTCGAGACGACTTCATAAGCATGCTCCTCTCCGAGAACCTGGATGATAAAGTAGTCGCCCATCTGCAACTTATCGAGCTTGTCGAAAATAACGGCTGAGGGAAGCCCGGTATGGCCCGCAAGGACCGAATGGGTAGACTCTCCTCCAACCGGCAACGATGTGTTCGTCACGTGCCCTACACCGTGCTCCATGCCAGACCCTTCGGTGCCGTGAGAGATCGGGAGGTTCACGCCGATTTTGGGAATAATCATCTGCCCCATCACCCCATCACCGTTGAGGTTCAAGCAATTCATGTAGTCCTCCGCTGTCGCCGTCGGTGCATCCGGGTCGAACGGGTCGACGACGTAAGTGGAACCGGACAAGAGCCGCTCGTTGTAGTCGATCGCCTCTTGCATGTAGGCAACGAGGTCTTCTACGGGAGTCTCCTCTATCGTACGAACGAGGCTTTGTGTCACCTTCGCCTGCTCAAGCTTGTTAAGGTAATCACTGGCGAAGGGATAACCGATCATGCAAATCCCGACGAGCACAACGAGCAACGCCGCCAAAATCGGAAGCAGCCCTCTTCGCTGAGATGTTTTCCTCTCGGCTTGGCCGCGCACATGGGCACTGTCAGCCATTCGGGTTCCTGACTTCATAAACGTTCCATTCGTCGAAGGGGAAGGAACCCAGGTCCCTTCCCCTTCGCTAATTGCTTCTGAGATGTTCAGAAGCAACTATTTCGGCTTCCTATTTCTGATCGCGGCGGCGACTGCGAATCAGGATGGTGGAACCGCCGACTACAAGCAGGATTCCGCCTGCGGTGAGCGCTATAGTGCCGGCTCCGCCGGTGGTGGGGAGTTCACCGAGCTTGGGGTCGACCTTGTCAGGCGTGGATGTGTTGAAATTAGTCTCGGCGACATTGCTGGTCGCTAGGGAGTCGCTCTTCGCTGTTCCAGGGCTCAACGTCACGAAGAAGTCATCGACCTTTTGGTAGCCCGAGGGCACCGTGGTCTCGGACACCTTGTATACGCCTTCCTCGAGACCGTTAACGTAAACCCAGCCGTGATCATCGGAGGTTACCTTACCGTCGGTGTGCAGGACACCGCTCGCATCGACATACTTCACGGGGTTGCCTTTTTCGTCGGTAATGGTAAACCCGGCGCCACTGAGTACGTCTCCATCCTTTGTTAGCTTCCTGAAGCTGAAACCGTAGGTCTGAGCCCACGAGTACGGGGTGTTTTCGTCGGTATCAACGACCTTGTCCTCGTAGGGGTTGGGGGAGAAGGTGCCGTAAACCTTGTTGCCCACCTTGCCAGAGATCAAAGAGATACTCTCTACAGAGGCCTTATACTCAATCGTCACGGTCTGCCCGACGTGTGCTAGGACGTATTTTTTGGAGAACGCGACGGTGAAAGTGCCGTCAGAGTTCTGGGTCAAGGTGTAGTCAGAGGAGCCAAGAACGTCGTTGCCCGACTTGACCACGAACGACGCTTCATCAACTGCGAGACCGGAGTCAGGCACGTCAGTAATGGAATAGACAGCGTGCGTCGCATTGGACGGGTAGCTAGGAATCGTGCCCGTGATGAGGAAGCTCGCGGTATCGCCCACGGAGTACTTGTCCGTGGATTGGGCGGCTTTGTCGTCAGGGTCGACGATTTGTTTATCGGGCGGCGTTACAGATTGGACTTTTGCTGCAGCGTCGTCAATCCTGCGGGTCACGTACTTGCCATTCTCCACATTGGGTGTGGCGTTGACGAGGAGAGTCTGATAAATCTTCGTGTTGCCGCTGTTGGAGGTAACGGTTACCAAGTAGTAACCGGAATCGAGAGTCAACGTGGCAGTGCCTGAGTCATCGGCGGTTTTGTCAACCGATTTCGACGAGCTCGGGTCGATTACCGCCGCAATCGCGTCCGCCACGGCTCGGCCATCGTTGGTGGCGATAATTTTGTCAACGGAGTCATATTCGGCAGGCAAGCCGGAAATCTTTGCCGTGTAAATAAGGTTGTTGTCGTCGTCGATGTCGGTGTCAAAGATCTGGTAGGCATGGACAACGTCTCCTAATCCCACGCCTGTTAGTTTGAACGTCGCATCGTCCACGTCGTTGTCGGTCGTCTTCGCGGGAGCGATACCCGATGGGATCATCAACCCCATTGCGAGCACCGTTGCGAACACAGCCTTCATGGCCTTGTTTGCATAACCTTGCTTATACATTTTTGGATCTCCTTCCAAAGCGCTTGCTTTGTCCTTATCTTCAGCCGGGTCCATCCCGACGAAAGAGCTATTTACACGTAGCTGCCGCTACTTGATGCGCTATTTGATGCGCCATTTGGCCAACTTGAGTCGCCGCCTGCTACGGGCCTCGTGAACCGCGATTGCCCCACATCCAAATCCGACCAGCGCCATTCCGCATGCCAAGTATCCGGTGATATCCAAACCAGCCGTGAGTGGCAGGCTAGGAATCGGGGTGTCGGCGATCGTTATCGTGTTCGGTGTGCTCGGGGCCTGTGAAATCAAGCCTTTCGCATCCCCGACGCGGATCATATTGCCCTCGCCACCGCCGGCCTCGCCTTCAACGTCATACACTTCAATGCGAAACACCTTTTCGTTGAGCTCGTACCCCGCAGGCGTGTAAGTCTCCACCAGGTAGTAAGCCCCCACGGTCAGTTGCTTGAATTTGATCGTTCCGCCTTCATCGGTCTCTAGCTCGCAGATCTCTCGCTCTGGCTTCAAATCATCGGCTTCGCTAAAAACGCCGTCCCCGTTGTCTTCATAGAGCGCGAACCTTGCCCCCTCGACAGGCGTCGACGTTTCTGAATCCACTTTCAGAAGCGTTACATCGGTTTTTACCCGCTCGTTCACGATGATGGGCGGAGCGTTTTTGAGGCTAGCATGGTGCTCATCTTTGCCGGTAATGCTCGATACCGTCAGGACATCTGCGTTCGACGTGTAGCAGAGATTGAACGTTGCCGTCCGCTCTGATGCGTTTTTTGGCAAATAGTGCCCGGCGGGCGCCCCTGTTTCTTCTAAAGTGTATGTTCCCCAAGGTAAAGAGGTACAGGTCACATACCCTTCCGAATCGGATGTGACGCTGTCCGAGATGATATCTTTGTGCTCTTGACCGAGCGAATCCTTCCAGGTTCGCGTGAGCTTGAAGGTCGCACCAGCAAGCGGAGTGCCGATTTCGTTGGTCTTCTGCAGCCTTAGGTCGTAAAGGACACCCTTGACCTTAGGCTTGGGGAAAGAAACCTCGCCGGTCCCGATGTCCTCACCACCGTCGGTATAGAACGTGTAGCTCAGTCGAGCATCGCTGTGCGAGGCGTTCCCGTTCGTCTCATAGGGGTGTGTCTCGCTTTCGGGGTCATAGGAACTCTTGAAGCCCTCCTTCCCCGTATTGAGCCTGACGCGATAAGTGAGGCTCACGGCCCCGTAATAGTGGGTGAGCTGCGTAACGGTGACCTTGGTGACCGCGCCGTATCCGTTTAGCTCCTCCGTCACGACGGGATCTTCAACGACAACTTTGCAGGCATCGCTGTACTCGATGCCGCTATCTTCATCGCCGCCTTTCGCCTTCCAGTAAAGCGTCCTCTCGTCTGAGTCGTAGAACACCGACCCCCCATTGGCAGTTGCCGAGCCCAGATACTCCATCTCCTCGCCAATGGGGTCGCATACGCTGTCGAGTTTCGTTGGATTGCCTTGCTTCACCTCGTCTGCGATCTCGCTCTGTATCATCTCGTACGCTTCCTCAGAAATCCAAAGGTCGTTCGTAGTGCCCTTCGTGACACTCACGCCCATCAGGATGTATTTGCCCTGGATTTTGAGAAGAATGGATACTTTGTTGGCCTGGCTCCAGTAAAGGGTGACGTTCTCGGCGATGGGTCTACCCTGCGGGTCCATAATGTCGAACACGGCGCTGTTGCCTCCGAGGGGTGTTTTGCCGCTTACCTGAACATTCATGGTGCCCTTCTTGTCAGAGGTCACGATGCCAGGCGTGTAGCCGTTGTAACCGTTAGATGTGGTGGCCTGGTAAGGCGCGTTCTCGAAGAACGACTTATAATCGGATACCTGTTTTGACGTAGCGGTCGCGTCCACCGAGAGGTGAACGATGAACTCGTCCTCGACCTCTGTCGGCTCCACCGACTTACTGACACGCACCTGCCCATCTTCCGATTCGACGAAGTTGTGACCATCGAGCTCCTCGCTTGAAAGCCCCTCGCTGGTCGAATAGTTGGCGTCGTACTTCCTCTCGACGATTTGCCAGGAGTTATCCGGATTCGCGGCATATGCGTCGACCGTGGCGACAGGACAAGCAGGAAAAGCCAGCATGATGCTCAAAGCTATCGCAAGCACGCCCCCGGCGATGCGCTTTAAAGGCATCGCGTCCTTCTCGGCCCCAATTATCTTAAAACCCCGCATCAGCCTGTCTTCCACTTGGCTCTCTATTCCATCAATTTGGTCAGGTTCCAACAGTCACCCTCGACCATGTATTGAATATTTTCCAGATGAGGTGTGACAGTCAGAAAAGCGCCGTGACGAAACGAGCAATTGGCGTGACGGATGCAATTTTTGCGTTATCTAGCAAAACGAGCAGCACCCAGGCCTTGCGACCGAGGTGCTGCTCGTACGGCACGTTTTATGTAAGCGACTAGATTATATGAACGAACTCGGACCACGGGTATTCGGGCAGGAATGCATCCGAGGGCTCAATTATACGATCGCGGTAGTCGTAATAATCGCAGTTTATAAACTCGGGGATTATCCTTCGCACGCCGCGCTCGGACTCGATGATGTAGTCGATGCCAAGCTCCTTCAATTCAGAGATCAGTCGGGATGCAATCTTGCGATACCTTGCCCTCACAGTGTTGTCTGGCTCGCATTCCCATAGGGCGGTAATCGCCTCGCGCGTCGTAAGGTAGGCACCCCTCTTCTCTATGAGTAGAGCTAACAACTCTCTTCCCTTGTCGTTTTTGATGTGCACAGGCTCTCCGTCTATCGTTAACCTGAAGCTCCCGAACATCCTGACTTCGATGTGCTTTCTGTCGGCGATGGCCGTGGAGCAAAAGCCCGAGCCGATGGCGGTGGAGTCTGAATTTATACATATAAAGTACTTTGAGAGGGAGATGGGCGCCATGACTACCGCTATGTTCGATCCAAAGCCACTGCCCTCGACCATCTCGACATTGACCTTTGTCGGACCGACAATCTCTCGCGACCACTCCTCCTTAGGTGAGTGAATCTGCCTGCAGAAAGTAGTGACTTTGCCTCTGTCTCCCTTCGCTACCTGACCGATGAACCAATTAAAGAAGTCCTTGGCATTCATCCTGACGTTGAGCGGTGCCTCGACGGGTTTCCTGTCGCTTTGGCAGATGTACTTAACCGAGTTCTCGAGCCTATCCACCTCGAAGACGTCTTCGGCAAAGCTCGAGAACAGGGCTCTGTTGAAGGAGAGCGAAGAATCGTCTTCCACGTTGTGATCGCCGACGAGCTCGAGCTTCACGCTATACCAGCTTCTTTCGGGGCTACCTAGATCTCTGTTGCGCTCTATCCAGATGTCGCATCCGATCCCGTTACCTTCTGCGGAGACGATTGTGATTGCCTCCATGCCTGAGTACTCGTTTTTGTACGAACGCCTGAAGGCTTCCTTCACCTTGGCCTTGTCGTTCATACAGATGAAATCGAAGAGACTACGGCCTATTGGGGCTTTTTTCGTGCAGAGAAGCTTCACGGTCATGTCACAGCTGTGTTCGATTATGGCAGAGTCGCTTCCGGAGACCCTCATCACGGCGACTCTCTCGGAAGAACAGCTCTTCTCGAAGTTAGGGGGCGGGAGCTCGCAAACAACCGAATACCCTCGCATAACGCCATCGTTTCCCCCTAACGGAAGCAGTCGTGTCGTTCACGCGAATGACGGAGCCGTCCTTCCTCACGAGCCGGTAGACCACGCTGTCGCTCATCTCGGTTTGCGCAAGCCTCTCCACAAACTCGTCGAAGATATAGGTGTCATCCGGGTGGACGAGCGCCGTGTAGATGTTGCCAATCTGTTCATGAAGCTCAGCCTTGGAATAGCCGAGCATGCTGCTGAAGTTGTCGCTCACAAATTCCAAATGGCCGTTTTCACCGAGATAGCATCTGTGATAACCGCCTAAATGGTTGACGATGTTGCAATCCAAGTCATCATCGTAGATATTTCGCTTGTTGTTCACGAACTATCGCCTTTCTCGTTTCTTTTCATAGAAAGATAGTATGTTGTCTGTGCCTTCTTGTCCGTTATCGTGACATTTCCGTGACGAATGCAACCAGCCGGAGCAAGACTATTGAGGTAAGACTTTTTAGCGTCTAATTGCTAAGTCCTATTTCAGAAAAGGACCGTGGTTCCAGAAATGGTTTGAACACTTTAGCACTAATTTCGATAATCAAAGCATGTTTGCCATGGTGAACTCGGATAACGCGTTCTACGCAGCCAAGGCTCGGTCTAAATTTGCGAAAGATTCTTGACGGTAAGGGGTGCGGACCTTTCTTTGAGCCAGCTAAGCAACCAGCCCGATGCGCCTGCGGTATTCATGTGGCTTTCGTCGTTTGGGAAATTTCAGCTCAAAGGCAATGACCCCCTTCGGTAAAACCCAATTCGCTCGCCAGGCGCCAGTCGGTAGTTCATAATGTCGATATATCAACTTAATCTGACTTAGGGAGCAGCTATGAATGTCTCACGCGTTGCCATCATGGGGGCAGGAGCCGTTGGCTCGTACGTAATTTGGGGTTTGTCTCGCTGCAAAGACGTCGAGCTTTGCCTGGTGGCTGACGGCAAGCGCGCTGAGCGCCTCAGGGAAAACGGCGTCATCATCAACGACGACCTTTATCGCCCAGAGGTTCTTTCCCCGCTTGAAGCCCACAACGTCGACCTGCTCATCGTCTGCCTCAAGTACGGCGCCCTTCCTGGCGCACTCGGATCCATAAAGCAGATCGTCGGACCACATACAACGGTGATGAGCCTCATGAACGGCGTGGACAGCGAGGAGATCATCGGCGAAGCCGTTGGGCACGAACACGTGCTGCCCGCGCTGATCAAAGTCGCCTCCAGCCGCCAGGGGGAAGGCTATCGCTTCGACCCATCGACCACGAAAGGCATCGTCTTCGGCGAGTCCAAACCGCCGTTCAAAAGCGAGCGCGTCCAAGCAATCGAGGCTCTGTTCGCCAATGCCGGCTTGCGCCATCACTCCACCGACCGCATTCAGGAAGAGTTGTGGGGCAAGTTCAGGCTCAATGTTTGCAACAACCTGCCCCAGGCCATCCTTGGGGTGGGCGTGGGCTGCTACGCGGACAGCGAGCATGTCATCGCCATCCGCAACGGATTGAAGAGCGAGGTTGAGGCCATAGCCAGCGCAAAAGGCATCGATTTATCCCGAATCGATTCTTCGGTAACCTCAGGCGGCTCCGTGCCTCCGACTGCGCGCTTTTCCACTCTGCAAGACTTAGACGCGGGTAGGCATACCGAGGTCGACATGTTCGCCGGGGTCATGATGAGCATGGGCAAACAGCTAGGCATCCCTACTCCGTATTGCGAGCACACCTACCACATGATCAAGGCGCTGGAAGAGAAAAACGACGGGCTGTTCAACTACAACGGCTCCGAAGAGCTGACCTACCCGAAGTAGAGCTGACCTACCCGAAGTAGAGCCGACCTACCCGAAGCAGAGCTGCCCGTCTCCGCATTGCACCCGATCCCCTGCTTTTCCAGCCCTCTTCCTACGCAGCGACTCCATTTCCCCGTCTTCGGCTTCACCCCTTTTTTGCGAGCACCTCGCTAAGGGTCTTGCCGATATCTTCGACGTTGATCGGCTTCGCTATATGACCGTCCATGCCAGCTTCGAGAGCGGCGTGCTTGTCTTCCTCGAAGGCGTTCGCGGTCATCGCAACCACCGGGATGCATGCTTTTTGCGGATCGTTCAGATCCCGAATACGACGAGTGGTGTCGTGCCCATTGAGATTCGGCATCTGGATGTCCATGAGAATCAAGTCGTATGTCTGGCTCGGCGCGTTCGCCAGAATATCGACGCAGACAACGCCGTCCTCAGCGCGGTCCACCTTCGCTCCCGCGTTTTCTAAGATCGTGGCGGCTATCTCGGCATTAAGGTC
The DNA here is from genome assembly GCA_963643505.1 of Eggerthellaceae bacterium. Classification (GTDB taxonomy): domain Bacteria; phylum Actinomycetota; class Coriobacteriia; order Coriobacteriales; family Eggerthellaceae; genus CAVEFW01. The sequence continues at coordinate 24,551 of CAVIKF010000011.1, read as the reverse complement.
GTTGTCCTCGGCGAGCAGAATCCTCAAGCCCGACAGATCCAAATCGACATGCGCCTCGTCTGGCGCTTTCTGCACCGTTTCCTCCGTATTCTCAGCGATGCGCAGTTGCAGAGTCACAGTAAAGGTGCTTCCGCCTCCCGGAGTGCTTTCCACCTCCACCTGACCGTCCATGAGGTCGACCAGCTTCTTGACGATGGACATTCCCAGGCCCGTGCCCGCGACCTTGCCTTCCGTCGTATTGCGTTCCCTGCTGAACGATTCAAATATCTGCTTTTGGAAATCCTCCGTCATCCCGATACCCGTGTCCGACACCTCGTAGACATATGTGGCGTATCCGGGTCTCTCGCACGGCTCTTCGCGCAGACTTATGCAAACCTTGCCGCCATTTGGGGTGTACTTGATGGCGTTGGACAAAAGATTGGACAAGACTTCTTGCAACTTGCGGTTGTCGGCATAAACATATCGATGGAAATAATCCAAGTTGCTCTCGAAATCAAGCTGCTTTTTGCGAATATCGTTTTCGAACAGGACAAACGTCTTTTCATCGGCCAAGTCTGTGATGTCTTCGTCCAGAATCTCTTTGCCGCTGTCGATCCGTGCGACTTCTAGCACGTTGTTGATCAGACCCAGCAGGTATTGACCCGACACCTCGATTTTTTCAAGATGGACCTTCAACCGGTCGGGCTGATCAAGCTCCTTTTCCATCAAGGCGGCAAAGCCCAGTATCGCGTTCATGGGCGTACGGATATCGTGCGACATGTTGAAGAGGAACACGGATTTTGCGCGGTCGGCCGACTCGGCTCGTTCCCTGAGCTGTTCCTTTTCTTGGACCTCCCGCCCCTTCTTCCGAACATTGCGCACCAACAGCGCGATGACCAGCGCAACGCAAATACCCGCAACAACAAACACTTCCAGCACGTGAACCTTGACAAAGTCTAGGAATCCATATGAATAGAAGCTGGCGATGTAGCGATACGAATAGTCGATGCCATAGGAAGTGCCGAGGTCCTTGATGGCGCGATTCAAAATCAGCAGCAATTCGTTGTTGCCGTGCTTCACGCCAAAACACTTGCCAGTGCTGGCGCTCAGCTGCACATAGGTCAACCCGTTGTACGCTTCGTCAGCCGTGACGTACTGCACCCTCATGGTGTCCATGATCGTGCCGTCGGTCTCTCCGTCCAAAACGGATTTGAGGCACTCGTCGATATTGGAATAGTAGACAAGCTCTGCATCCGGATAGACGCTCTTCGAATAATTGATCTGCAACGAGTTGTTCTTGTTTACGGCGATTTTCTGGATGTCTTCCTTCTGATTTGCCGCTTTATAGAATAACGACCCGCTGTCGGATACCACGCGAGAGCTGGCGCGTACCCCAGCCTGTTCGAGTTGCCAAAGGTCGTCCGATATCGGAAAGGCGATGTCGATCTTGCCGCCGCTCAAAGCTTTGAGCATCTCCTCGTAGCTGGAGAAGGAGACGTATTGCAGTTGCGGAGGGTGGTTCAATCCCAGCGCCTCGAAGGCACTTGCCAAGGCGTCGGTTACCAATCCCTGCACATTACCTTGATCGTCTTTGTCCGAATATGGGAGGTAATCGTCCAAATAGCCCACGGTAATCGTGCCGTGATCCTCCAGCCACCGCTTTTCCGCGTCCGTCAGCTCCTTGCCCGAAAGGGAGGTTCCATAGTTTTTGAACTTCATGCTTTGCAAAACATAGGGATCGATGGACATCACGGTGGCTAAAGCGTTGTTGAACTCTTCCAGCAAATCGGGTCTGGAGACACTTATCGCCATGTAATAAGATTCTTCTCCGACCTTCGCCACTTCGGTGATCTGCTCTGTTGCAAGGGCTGTGTCCATTGTCGTGGTATTGAGATCGATCTCGCCATTATCCAACGCTGCATCTCTCGCCTCAAAGCTCTCGAAATAGACCGGCGTGATGTCCAACCCCTGTTCCTCGATCCACTCTTCGGTGCATTCGGACATCAGGTTGTTGTAGATAAGTCCAACCTTTTTCCCGTTCAGGGTGGTCAAATCAGATACCGATATCGAGCTGTTCGACGATTTCTTGCACAGGTAGTACTCTTCGGTTCCCATCTCGGTACCGGGAAAGAGCATGCGCCCCTTACGCTCGTCGGTGATAGATACGCCGCCCAAGAAGTCGATCTCTCCGTTTTCGAGCTTCTCGTAAAGCTCTGACCAGCTCCCGTACACGTACTCGTATTCCCAAGAAGTGTAGTCCGATATCTTCTGGAGATAGTCGTAGCTGTAGCCGCTCTTGGGCTCCGACTCCGACGTGCCTTCCTGAAACATGTCGCTTTGGTACCAGCCGACCCGCACTTGTTTTACGTTGGAATCTGCGGCCTGCGCCGGTATGGGGCACAACGTCGACACCAAGATTGCTATAGACAAGCCAAGGGCCATCAATTTCTTGCCCGTTACGGCAAGCATGCCCAGCAAACGATTGTCCCGTGTCATTTCCCTGTTGCAGCTTTCTCGTACAAGTGCGGCAGCGTGTCATAGAGTCGGTGTTATGGCCAAAACGACAAAAACTTGAATGTCATTATAATTCATATTTCGCGTGCCCGTCCGCCTTTGGGCGACCTATCTGCCTACGTTTGGCAATCAAGACGGGCGACGCGGGGGCATGCTTTCCGAGTCGAACAACGAAAGCTGAACGGGCTCAGTCAGCTGCTCGGACCCCCCATGCCGCTCGGGCTCAGTCAGCTGCTCGGACCCCCCATGCCGCTCGGTCCTCTCGCATGAGGCGCCACTGCCAGGAGAGCCAGAAAGTTTCTTCTCTTCCTTCAACAGCAAACGATACTTATCCATGATTTTCTTTGACTTGACTCGAGCTGGGTCTTCATCGGCCGAAACGCCCCTTGCAGTGCGTATGCGTTCCGCTTCAGAATTATCTAACTTTTCGAATTGATAACCCTTGATTACTGATTCCAGGTCTTCTAGCTTCTTCAGATTGCGACAATTCATCTCGCCCTCAAACATGTAGAAGAACTTCACCATCTTCCCTTGGAGCAACATCTGAATGGCGTTTCTCAAGGTACCAGCACTAACCTGCAAAGCTCCATATCGATTCTTCTCTATTGGATTAAACAAGCCCAAGCCCCAATTGGCGTCATTGGCCATAGCCCTGTCCTTTACCATCTGACGCTGCTGGGGCTTCAAGCTCGCATCGGCTTCTATTGTCAACGTTTGCCATTCGGGCTCGGAATAAACTCGGGGACTGTTGGATATCGTATAGATAGTGACATGCTCGTAAAGCGGTACACGCAGAAAGTCGATAACCTCGCTGTCCACTCCTTTGTTCGAATCTCCGATAAGGATCTCTATCCCTTGCTCGATGATCGCCTCGAGCGAATCTTGCACAACCTTGGGAATCGATCGCTGAGAGCGAGACCCCGATATGAAAACCCGCTTGCTGGGTTGCTGCTCCGCACACTCGCTGACCAAACTCTTCTCTGCACGTGTTGCAGGCTTAACAGTAGCGCCGGATTTTACTAAATCGGAAACGATAAGAACGCGTTGCAATTCGATTGCATTGCGAACGTCCTTGTCTCGTAGCAAAACGTCGAGAGCACGATCCGCGATTAGAATCCCTTCGCATCCAACAGCCTTAAAGTCAACTAAGGATGTGAATACCGGGGACACTTCGTCACTGATAAGAGATTCGTTTCCAACTGCAAACAAAACCGAAGGCTCATAGAGGAAGTGATCGACCAAATGGGCAGCTTTCCCTTCTTCGAGAAACAAGGCGAAAATCCCACGCTGATTCAACTTACCAAGCTCTACGGAGAGTTTGAACCCCATCGCAGAAAGCGCTAAAACCCTTGTTTTCGTATCGGGCGAAAGAAGATCTGCCGCGCCCTCGATATCGCCTCCAGCTGCAGCTAAGGCACTTCGTAAACCTGCCTTCTCCTCAGGCGATAAAGGATTTCCGAGGAGATCGCCATAGAGCATAATGAGGTCTTTTTGAGTTTTGGAGTATTTCTCGCCCATTAATCCCCACTGCCTGTTCTAGATAAAGCAAAAGGATACACGGTTGAGGCACCGGCCTCTAACAACTTACTTGCAATAACAGTGAGTGTCCATCGAGAGTCCACCATGTCGTCAACAAGCAAAACGTTCTTCCCCTTGATACTCTGCGGTTGGACCACCGTCGTGGAATTTCTGATGTTGGTTTCCTGCATTGCATTATTGTTCAAGCTCTTTTGCTTGCTAGCTTCAGACGATTTCTGGACAACCTCGCTGTAGGGAATTCCAAGCGAATCGCCTAAAGCCTTGGCGAAATCGGGCACCAAGCGAGGATGCTCGAGGCTTGGAACAGGAACAATACAGTCTATACCCGCTTGTGCAGCCTTCTCCTTCAGAAATTCACTCGATGCTTCGACAAGCTCTTGGGAAAAGAATCCGAGTTCATACTTTCCCTTTTTGACCATCTGCCCCATCTTTGAATGGTAATGATCGTATAGGATCCATCCTTGTTGCATCTGCAGCTCAGCCGATATCCTCGATCCCGAAGCCCACTTTTTACGAGGACTTATCGTTCCATGTCGTCCCTCCAAATATCGGGTTGCCTTCGCAGTAATCTCCTGACCTGTTGTTACTGGGACGATGAAACTGCCCCGGCAATTCGAGCAGGTGCCGCAAGTCTCCTGCTCGTCAGGCGCATCGAGCTCGACGGCCACATGCTTCATAAAGCAATCGGACGAATCGATATACTCCATAAGGGCGCGAAGTTCAGCATATCGCATCTCAGTTATCTGCTCGTGCTTGGCTCGCTCCTCCGCCGCATCGAACGATTTCCCGACACTTGCGCGGTAAACACCTCCATCCTTGTAGAGGTAATCGTGAACGAGGAGATACTTTAATGCCTCCCTAAGCTTTGAGGGCTTCACATTGAACTCGTTGAGCAGCTCATACTGCTTTACTCCAAATTGAGCCTTGCTGATAATGTTGTCCAACAGGTCAGGCGACGTTTGGGCGCTATCGATAAAATATCGCAACGTCTCCTCGTCTTCCTGCCCGTGTAGGAGAAAAGCATACGAAAGCTCCCCGTCTCGACCCGCACGGCCAATTTGTTGGTAATAAGCAATGAGATTTTGAGGGAGCTGAAAATGAATGACAAACCGAATATCGGACTTATCGTACCCCATGCCTAACTTAATAGTGGCCGCGAGTATCCTGGTTTCACCGGCCATGAAACTCGCGAGGTTCTTCTCATCTATCTTTTCTCCGTGCTCGTCTTCCCCCATATCTGAATAGTAAGGAAGAATCGACACGCCTAGTTCGGATAGAAAATCTGCAACTACGTTACAATCAGAATGCGTAAGGCAATATATAACCCCCTGCCCAGCCGAAAGAACCCCATCCCCATTCAGATTCTGAGCAAGCCAGGCAAGCCTTTGCTCTCTGGTTTGTGACGGGTTAACTTGGATCGCCAAGTTCTGCCGAATGAGGTCACCCCTGATTACCTTCAAATCATTGCCCATTTGCTTTTTAATGTCGGCAATGACCCGGTCATTTGCTGTGGCCGTCGTACCCAAGACGGTAACGTTGCCCGGCAAGCCCTCGATGAGCTTTGAAACGCGCTGATAATCCGGCCGGAAATCGTGCCCCCAATCCGATATGCAGTGAGCCTCGTCAACCACGACCAGCTCGACCCCTCGCAAGTCAGCCAAATGCTCCATAAAATTCTCATTCGCAAGGCGCTCAGGCGAGACGATAAGGGCATCCACGCTTTCAAATTTGTCGAAAATATCCTCCCAACCATCTTTGTTATCAGAGTTCATCGTCACAGCATCAACCCCGAAAGCTTTGGCAGATTCTATCTGGTTTCCCATAAGCGCCAATAGTGGGCTGATGATTAGGGTCGGAGCGGCACCGTTTTCCCGCAAAATCCTCGTCGAGATGAAATAGACAAGGGACTTTCCCCAACCGGTTTTCTGAATCACAAGAGAGTTGCAACCAAAGACCACCGACTCGATAGCTTCAAGCTGGCCGGGTTTGAACTCAGCATCCGGGCCATATGCCTCCTCAAGAATCGCGTATGCGCGTTCGCGGATAAGTTGATGATCAAGTGCCTTTGCCATGGCTCTCCCCTCTTATTAATTCAATAAATAGATATGGGCAATGAAGTGCCTGGAACCTCTTGTGCATTTTAGCCTATCAGCTTGTAGATAACGAAACTGCCACAGGTAGAGATGACTTCCAAACACGCCATCTCCTTCTCAGGAAGACTCACCGGCTCAACCGAGACGATTAGACCAACGTCAAGTTTCTTGAGATCGTCAAGTGTCAAAGAAATTGAAATCGAGTCAAGCTGCGTCAGATTAAAGCTATGCCCGATGCCTTCCGAGACAATCTTGCAATGGAGGTGAGCATAGCGGTTCCACACTTCCTTCGATTCGCCGCTTGGGTCGAGCACCTTCCATAACTCCTCATTTGGATAGATATTCGTTGAATTGATCGATGGGACCCCTGCAAAGAGCGTAATGTTAGACATCCAATCCAGAGCGCCCACCCACTTAACGCCAGGGTTTTCCTTTGCAACTTGGCGCATTTGCGTAATAAGGGGGTTTTGGTCTACGACGTCGATTCCGCGTTGGACAGGATTAACGAATCCACCTGAAACGACAGCGATGGCAATGCATGCAGCTATGAACAGCTTCTGTTTGCCAAAGACCACGACGACCCACACAAGCAACAGGCAGACAAACACAACGGCAAGCTTGATTCCACCAAGGAAGTTCTCATCGTTCATCCAGCACAAAGCCGTCAAACACGCAGCAGCCACCACGCAAACACAAACTACAACAACAGCAAAACCCCTATCGAAACGCGACCCGCCCAACTTCTCAGGCCTGGCGAATTTCGAAATCTCCCTGAACAGCAACAGCAAATTTGCAAAAGAGAACGCAACAATCGCGCGCGCAGGGATTGTCTTTCCCATCAAGGTGAGCTTCGCAACAAGCTCGGGGAAACCTAATGCGATATAAGCCCCAAGGAACACGATTGAGACGATTAAGCCAACCGAGACAGGATCGATGCGCCTAGTACGAATATAGGTAACCGCAGCGAGTACGACACCCAACGGGAAAAAGTCCATAAACGCGGTGAGCACTTCCGGCAAGCCGATCGAAAGCCCCGATGACGCCGAGGGGGCCACGAAAGCCAAGAAGAGCGCGATTGGATACCTGAACAGTGAAAGCCCATACGATCCACCAACATCATTCCTATCACCAGGATAATCGGTGTTCATTTCGGCAATAATCGCATCGAAGGAATGGACCGCAACCGCCGCAACGCAAGCAATAGCCGCAACTGCGCATAGCACGAGCGGCAGCTTGTCTGCCTTAAGGGCAACTCGAAGTCCGCTCCGATTCTGAATAGCTATGGCAACGACGATCGCAAGCAAGACATAGGCGAGAGGAACTTGCCATGCAGGATAGATGCTAAAGATAAACACCAGGCAAGCGTAAGCGCATAAGACTATCAGCAAAATGCGCTTTCTTTTGCTCTCTTCCAGGACATAGCGACTGAAGCAAACCGCAATAACACTTAAGCAGATAATCATTTCGACCAAGCTGTTGATCGAGAACCACCACGACACCGTAGGAGCAAGCGCGACAAGCGCCGCATAAGCAAGCGAGAGCCCTCGCTTGTCTTTGGTGATGACTCTTCCGAGTTCAAATGAAGCCATAAACAACGCAATCAGGCGCGCAGACCAGAAAAACGAAATCCCACGCGAAAGGCCGAAAACAAGAAAACCTATCTGAAATGGACGAAGGAGAATAGACGGGTCGAGCACAGGCTGCCCGTAAATCATGAACATATCGGTTGTGGTTGCCCGCATTACTTCGCCAAAGTAAGGCCAAGAGCCCTGTGGGTCGTAATATTGGGCAAAGGACATCCCTGTGAACAACGCGTATTCATCCGTCCTGCAGCCTCGTGGACGTCCGAAAATCAAGCCGTCGTTTTCCGCGCCGGGAAGAGACGATGCCCATTGGCCAATCGATGATCCAGATAGCTCAAAAAGCACGCACACGGCTAAAACGGCAAAGGCAATTACGTAACGGTATTTAAAGATACGGGTATTTGCCTTGGTTTTATTGCAAAGGTAAACATAGCCGAGCAGTAAAACAACCAGACCAAACACCACAGCGGCAACCAGCCATGAACTTTCCTGGCCAAGAAGGGTCTTGCAGGCATTTTTCATGGCGACAAGGATGGAGCAGCCCGAATCGACGTATACGGAATCGCTATAGCAGCTTAGTGCTTTATAAACAACAAACGAACAGGAAGCGAAAATGGCAAAAGCCAGCAAAAGGAGCTTGCTCGATGCTGGTATGGGTTCCTTTTCCCTGGTCAAAATTCCGCTTTTGATTCTACTCATGCTCGTACTTTTATTCGCGATCCAACCTTCGCAGTCCAGCCTTCGCGATCCAGCCTTATAAATCTCTCTTCTTCACGTCGGTTAAAGGACTCCCGACACGGGCGACCAAATCATGCGCCCTCCATGCGCAAAGCCAACGCAAATAGTTGAACGCATTTGATGATTATATTCGATTCTGGGGTCTAGAAGGCAAAACGAGACCAGAGGGAAGCCGGAGCCGCTGCATCCGATTGACCTATGGTGCGATTTTGTCCCCAAAGTCGAAAACGCTTATCATGTCCCGTTGCAAACAATACTAGCCATGCAATGAGACGATGGCACTATCACCCAACTTACGGGCAAATGGGATTAAGGGGTAGCGAACATGTCTAAAAGATTGAAACTCAAACTTGTCATACTGATTGGAATCGTAGTCGTTGGCATGATCGCCATGGGCACGTGGGTATCCGTGAAACAGACCGACCTCTCCCTGCAAAACTACGCCCAGGAAATGCAGGAAGAGGCCGAAGCCCTGCCAAGCCTCCTTGCTGAAGCGCAGGATGAGACCGAGCAGAACACCAAGAACTTCGATGCCATCTACCAGTCAAAGGCCGAAAGCGTCGCCTTCATGGCGAATAACAACACCGGCTACAAGGCAACCGATTCCAAGATGCAGGAGTACCGTAGCCTGCTCGACGTTGACAACATCATGGTGGTGTCCGTTGATGGGTCTATCATCGCCAAGGCCGCCGACACCAAGGCAGATTTCTCGTCTACGCAATTCGCCCCCCTGCGCAGCGTGTTCGCTGATGGCAAGGCCTCTGATGCTGTTTCTGATGTCGTGGAGGTCGATTCGCCTGAGCAGAACTGGCATAAGCGCTATTACTCCGCGAAGATCGATGACAGCGCCATGGTGGTGATCGAGCAATCGCCCGACGAGCTTGACCAGCTTATCCAGGACTCCGGATCTACCGAGGCCGTGCTGAAAAACATCACCATCGGTCAGTCCGGCTACCTTTTCGCCATCTCCGCCAAAGACCACACCATTCAGTATCACCCCAATGCTGCATTGATCGGCACCGATGCGCTTGAAAAGGGCTTGAGCGCGAGCGAGCTGGAGAATGGCAACTACTGCTGGATCAAGCTGGGCGGCACCAAGATGTACTGCAACGTCACGGAGGTGAACGATACCTACTATGTTGCCGCCGTCCCTGAAAGCGACATATCCTCTGCCCGCAGCGTGACCACGGGCGTTATCCTGTTCGCGTTCTTCGTGGTAACCGCCATGGTGGTCCTGTACGGCATGTGCGTTCTGCACGACAACGAGCGTCGGCGCAAGCCCAAAGGCGAAGACGAAGAGTTTGTCAACGTAGGTCGCAACCATCGCATGAACAAGGCAATCGCGAAGAAGGGGGCCGTGCTTTCGCTGGTAGGATTCGTGGCCATTCTGGTCATCGCCTTCTATATGCAAACGCTCTTTGCCCTTTCCAGTCAGTCAGTGGTGAACAACAGCCGCGTGGACGACCTTTCCGCCACTATCCAGCAAGCAGATGACCGCGCCGATTCCCTGCGTGCCCAATATTCCGAGCGCTACCTGAGCAAGGCAAAGGTTGCCGCTTATGTGCTCGATCAAAACCCTCAGTTGGCGAACAAGGCTGACCTGCAACGCTTAGCCGATGTGCTTCAGGTTCAGTACGTCGATGTTTTCGACGAGCAGGGCAATATGTCGGTTACCAACTCCACGTACTCCAGCTATACGCTCTCCACTAACCCGAACGATGCATCGTATGAGTTCCGCCGCTTGCTGCAGGGCGTTGACCATGTGGTGCAAGATGCGCGCATCGACGAGATATCGGGCGAATTGCGCCAATACATCGGTGTTTCCCTGAAAGATTCGGAAGGCAACCCCAACGGCTTTGTTCAAATCAATGTGCGTCCCAGCCGTTTGGCCGATTTACTCGATAGCGTGCAAATAGACAAGGTACTCGACGGGGTGAAGGTAGGAGCGAACGGATTCGCCTTCGCCATCAACAAGAACGACGGCACCATCGCTTACTACCCCAACAGCAAGATGATCGGCAAGAAGGCCACCGATTGCGATATGACCGAAACCCAGATCAAGGACGGCTTCAACGACTACCTCACCATCGGTGGCGAGACGTACTATGCTGCTTCGGCAGAGCAGGGCGACTACATCCTTTACGTTGCCGGCGACGAGGGCGAGCTCATGGCCGAACGTGGCCCGTTAATGTTGGCCACTGCGGTTGTGACCTTCATCTGCCAAGTGCTGATATTCGTAATCCTCGCATTCGAACGTAAACGCGACCCATTCGAGAAGAGTGAGGTGGCAGCTGATAGCGATAAGCTCGATGAGCGCCACTTCGACGTAACCCTGCCTACCGGCCGCTCGGTTCGTACCGAGTCGATCGCCAGCCGCAACCTGTTCGGCTCGTTTGATTGGGATGGCAAGTCGCCCGAGCAGAAAACGGGAGCGGTGATGAAAGTCCTCGTGGGCTTCTCGGTGCTGGTGGTGTTCATCGCGGTCGTTTTCCGCGACAGCATCTTCGGCAACAACTCGTTGTTCTCGTACATCCTTGGCGGCGAGTGGGAGCGTGGGCTGAACATCTTCGCCATCACCGCAAGCATCATGTTCGCCTGCGTCGCCATGACAGTTGCCACGGTTGTCAAGAAGCTGCTGCTTTTGCTTGCCGAGACACTCGATTCCCGAGGCGAGACGGTTTGCCGCTTGCTGGGCAGTTTTGTGAAGTACGCAACCATCATCGGGATGGTGTACTACTGTTTAGCATTGCTGGGCGTTGACACTACCACGCTTTTGGCATCTGCCGGTATCCTTTCCATTGCCATATCTTTGGGCGCCAAGGATCTGGTCTCCGACATTCTTTCCGGCCTGTTCCTCATCTTCGAGGGTGCCTTCCGCGTAGGTGACATCATCACGGTGGGCAACTGGCGAGGTACGGTTATCGAAATCGGCATCCGCACCACCAAGGTTATGGACGGCTCGCAAAATATCAAGGTGTTGCGCAACAGCAACGTAACCGATGTGGTGAACATGACCAAGCAAACCTCCTACACTTGGGTCGATGTGGGTATCGAGTACAACGAATCCCTCGAGCGCGTGGAAGACATTCTTGCCAATGAGCTTCCCAACATCAAAAAGCAGATCCCCGACATTATCGGTGAACCTGTCTACAAGGGCGTTGTTTCGCTTGGCGACAACAGTGTGAATATCCGCATCATGGTCCAATGCGCTGAAAAGAACCGCGCCCAGGTGGAGCGTGACCTGAACCGTGCCATCAAACTGCTCTTCGACAAGCATGACATCGGCATTCCGTTCCCGCAGGTTGTGGTGAACCAACCCACGGAAAAGAGAACCGCCACCTTATCCGAAAAGTTGGATGCCGCCCGTTTCTACGAGGAACAGCGTGAGGCCTCCAGAGACATCAAGGAAGGCGAAGAGGAGTAAAGCCGACGGGGCGTGCGACGGCAAGGAGCGCGTGGTGCCGACGGGGCGTGCGGCAACCAAAGAATGTGCGTCAGGCAAAGGGACACTCCCCCATGTCTTGTCGCCGCATACCATGTTTTTCTCGACCAGGCGCGACGGCATGCTCGCGCCTGGTTTTTATCCGCAACCTCAGGCGCTGAGCTCACCGCTGATAACGTTGCCTTCGAACAACACCGCCTCAGGCAAGACCCACAAGGTGGAAATGGACGTCAATGTTGTTTTCGTTGCATTTGAAAATGGTGTTATTAATAAAGCCCATCGGATATCACTGACGAATATGCGAAATTTAATTCAAACTAAAGTGCGCTAATGGAGGTAGAATTACATTAATTGCGTTTCGCTTTTGCCGCCCTAACTCAAGGAGCAACCATGAATGACTTAAACGTTGTCAGCAGAAGAGGCTTCTTAACTGGCTCGATGGCTTTTGCAGCCGGACTCGCACTTGATTGCATGGGCGGTGATTTCTTCTACGCAACCCCCGCCTGGGCCAACTCTTCAACCCCAGAAACCAAAATTATCCTGGTGGGGTCAACACAGCTCGGTGTCGTCGTCTACGACATGACTGACCCGAATAAACCAACCGTTGTACCAAATGCACAAGTTACAATCACTTCCCGTTTTAACAGCAAGAGTGTCACCGGCACTTCCGATGCTGAAGGGAAAATCGTTTTAGAAATAAAGGACTTAGCTGAAGATGACCCAGACAACAGCAACGAATACCCATCGTTCAACGGGTCAATCAACGTTCAAAAAGATGGATATCGCGAAGTCAACATCCCTCTTGCAAGAATTTGCGGCCACAGTGCATTTATCGCTCCAACTCGCCCGCTTGACAACAAACCCTATTTCCGATCACTGACATTTAACGATTGGGACGTTCAATACTCGAAGCCCCAATTCACTAAATCCGATGTCAATACAGAAATTCACACTATCAAGGGTGAACTTTGGATGCCCGATGCATCTCAAAACCCAACAGCTAATCTAATATTTGCAAAAGACGGAAAAGAAAAGCAAATCGAATCATTCAAAATCCTAAAGAAGGAAGGCAATGTCACAACGGTTGAAATTAGCCAAGAGTTCTTGAATTCAACTAAAGACACGTGCATTAATGATTCAATCACGCCAAAAGTCATCTTCGGGCAAGATGGCTCTCAGCAACAGTTTGAAACAACCGTCAACATCACAGCAAAAGAAGCCCCTATCAAAGAGCCGAAGAAACTCAGCAAGGTAGTTGTTCCTTCAGCAAATGACCACTCGGTCAAGCTTTTTAAATTACCAGACAAGTACATACCGCCACTGCGCAACATGAATTTCAGCGTTTGGCAACCAACCTGCCCCTTTATTTTCCAAATTTCGCCAGCAGGCTTTTTGATTATGGGCTATGGCTATTCTGATTTGGTAGGCAAAGACGATACTGGCCACATATTACCTGAAACAGAATGGAAGAAATATCCAACCAAAAGCTTCATGCAGCAGATGCAAGACAAATGGAAAAACACACTCAAGAAACACGAGAAATATAAGAAGCAAAGTACGATTCCCAACACAGATAAGACAAAACTGTTGTCGCACAGATTGACGACAAATTTCACTGCCGGCGTGAAACTGCAGGCTTTCGGAATGATGAAGATTGATTATGAAACAATGGCCTGGACCGGAGCCTTGTCGGCAGTCTTTGTCGCTCAAGCTTCCGCTACGTGGACATGGCAATGCACGTTTTTATACGTTCCCGTCTTTTTTCAAATATCACCATCCTGTTCGTTCAACGTTTCGCTATATCTTGGAGCAACAGGAAACAACCCAGAGACACCGGAAAATTTCACGTTTACGCCTTCGCGCACGTTCGGGTTCGGAATTAACATATCAATAGCTGTTACTGCAGGTATCGGAATTGAGGGCTTTGTCTCTTTTTCATGCACAGGCTCTGCTTACGTTTCAGCGTTTCTCAATTATCTACCTAACCCGGATGCCGAATCTCCAAGAGTTATTGCAGGATACGGCGTATCGGTCTATTTAACCATTCAGCTCTTTCTTATTAAGTTTTCTTTCACGGCTTGGGAGTTAGATGAGCCTCAAGCCTTCGACAGCAGCAAAGAAACCTCAAGACTGTCATCAGCAAATAACGAAAACGAGAGCCCCGAAGCATTGAACTCGCGCCTTAGCAACGAACTCAAAGGCAAGTTAGGGCTCAGTGCAAACGATTCATCGATTGAAGTCGGGTCCGGGGAAATGCCTTCATTCGAAGAGCTCGAAAAGAATGCAGTCATTGTGACCGCAGCCGAAATGCTCAACTCTCAAGAATTCGAAATGACTAAAGACTTCTCAGGCGTCTCGCCGGTAATAATAAGTTTTGATTCTCCTGAAACTCTACCGAATTCGACAGACGTCTTTAATGTCGACAGTCCTTTTGCCGACATAATCATTGAACCCAATCAAGAACTTGCTAACGCAGCTGATGACAACTATCTTCCAACCTACACATACACAGGACAGGCAGCAAACTCCGATTCGATTAGCAATGCCGATATCGACGTCGAAGGGCTCTCAACGCATGTACTTGGAGGCATAAACCCCTCTTTTGACAATCTGATGTTTAAAGATGTCACGAGTAACCCAAAAATGAAAGCCATTCACAGAACTGAGTGGAGCGGGTTTTTCCGGTCTCATTTCAAGCCCTACGTATTCAGGCTGGCAACGGTAAAAATCGACGATCAACATGTTCGCACTCGAATCGTGTACCACTGCTTCAACGAGAAGGTGTGGTCTGCCCCTCACGTTATCGAATTCGATCCAGGTTTTGACGGTATTCAAAGAAACGACCTGTACGACGTTGATTTTGACGTCTGCCGTTTGTCTTCAAGTCATGGACGACTAAACAACAGAAAATACGTCTTCCTTATCGTTACACACACCACCCGCCCAGATGGAGACAATACAGAATTCTATAACGGAATTCAGGCAAAATTTGCTTCGCTCGTCGCACTTTACGAAACCGGCGACGAAAACTGCCCTCTTAAAGTTGACCCGGAAATGACCAGCAAGTTGTGCCATGCAGAGGACGACGGAACCCTTATTAGCCCAGCCATAGTGGCGTGGAGCGGTGAAGAAGACTACTCGGATGACCTTGAAGCATGCGTTTTCGCATCTCTTTCTTATTCCAAAATTGATAGGAAACAAGGGCTTTCAGAAACGACTACGCGATGCGTTTGGTTTGGGCGTTACGAGGTTCAAGATGATGGAAGTATAAAGTTTAAAATCACTCCTTCACAAAAACCAATCAATGGGTTCCAGAGTGTTCTATCTGGAATCCAGAGAATGGAGTATACACAAAAACATAACGGGTGCTCACGAGTTAGAACAACCTGCAGTTTTTCTTGTGACGATGGCAAACTCAGAGTGGTTAAACATAACGCCCAATATGTCGATGGACTCGCCAGCTCTCGCACATTTTTCGGTTTTGGATCAGAAGATCCCATAACCTTTGACATGGACGGCAAAAACATCGAGAAGATTTATTACTATGGAAAGCTTTCTGATACGCAATATCGATTGTTAGCAACCGTTAAACAAAAGAATTCGGACGGCGAAAATACATCTGTTCTTTATTCAATTGACGTGAATTCAACATATTATGACGGAACCAGATTCACAAGCAACCAAATCGGAGAGATGTCTGGTTGCGCAAGCGACTTAACGCATGATGCTAAATTCACTTACATGTTCTACTCAGAAAACATCGACGGAAAAACAGGACAGGAATATGACGTCGATGAAGAAACGGGCGAACCAAAAGTCAAAGGCGATATTAAGCAAAATAGGTATTACATAAAGGCCATTGCCCGCATTGGAGATGGCTCGAGTGTGCTTTTCACTCGTCCTTTTATCTTCGCAGAACTCGAGCATGCGGCTGACAGTCTTGTTGCTTCGCATGTAACCCCAAGTTACATTGGATTTTTAGTCAACGACATTACCGACATGAGCAAGAGCATCTCAAATATCTATGACGTTAGAGTTCCATTTGTAACATGCATAACGCCAACCGCTCTTGAATGTGCGGACCCATTCTGCTTCCCAGGCGATAGCGCCACTTTTTCAGTCACCCTCAGAAACGATGGCAACGTTGTTGCTCAGTCTTGTACTGCTTACCTGGTTGATGCAAGCACCGGCGAAAGGGTTGACTCAAAAGAACTCACGTTCACGAAATCTCAGCAGACAAATACCGAAGAACTCGATGACTCAGCAACGAAGTACGACACGTCTAGCTGGGAGAATAATTCCGAGCTATTCAATAATCCGCTCGTTGCGAATGAAGGCAATGACGTTTTAGTTCCAGGAGACACAGGAACGTATAACGTTGATTTAAAGATTCCGGATGCCTGGTCGAAAGAAAAAATTGTCAGGGTTGAGATTGATGACATCAAATATATATATCCTTCAGCTTGGTTTGGATCTAATAACGAAAATTCCGATAGCGATGTACAAACATATTCAATTCCGGAATCAGATTTACCAACCGACACCATCACTCTTGCATCCAGTATCAATGTAGACGCGAACGGTACCTCAGGCGAGGTAATAGAGCGTGGCAAAGACGACAGCGATAAAGATAACGGATCGCGTGTCGACGATCATTCAAAAAACAACACTCCGGACACTGGCGACCACTCGAAAGGCGACATTGTTACAGCTGCGCTAGGAGCAGCAGCGGCTGGCTTTGCGGCCTATAGCTTAAGGAGAAGCATGATCGAACAGGAAGAAAACCGAAAAGAGGTTGAGGCAAAGGAATAAAAATTAGACAGATAGACCGGTTAACCTACACAAGCAGGTCGCAAAGCCCAATGGTGCATACCCGTAACACTTTGGAGTGAGTTTCGGTCCAAAGCGAACAATTGCCCAGATATATTGTCCAGATATAGAAAGAAAATAGGGGGATATGATGGCAACAAACATTTCTAGGCGTAATTTCGTAAAAATTGGCTGCGCAGGAGCGGCAACCATCGCACTAGGAGGACTTGCAGGATGCGCAAGCGGTAGCCAAGACGCCAACACAGCAAACACCGTGGCAGACACCGTAGTGTATGGCAAAATCTACACCTCGAATGCTAACCGAGACTACGCAGGTGCCCTTGCTGTGAAAGACGGCAAATATGTCTACGTCGGCAGCGAAGACGGCGTGAAGGAATTCATCAAGGAAGGCACCACAAAAATAGTCGACCACCGCGACAAGGGACTTATCATGGCGGGAGCCACCGAAGGTCACGGGCATTACACTCAGGACGGCATGCTTCGAAGCACCGGTCTAACCCTTAAAGGCTCAACCGAAGACGAAATCATCGCGAACGTCAAGGCCTATGTGGAGGCAAACCCGAACAAGAAGGTGTACTACACCTTTGGCTGGGATAACGTAGTTATGCAGGCGATTTCGGCAACCATTGATATGCGAAGCCGCCTTGATGAGATTTGCTCTGACAAGGTGATGATGATCGCCGACGACTCCGGTCATAACTGTTTCTGCAACAGCAAGGCGTTTGAAGTCGCGGGAGTTACCGGCCAGACCGAGATTGCGGGCGGCGTCTTCGCGAAGGACGAGAGCGGCAATCTGCTCGGCCTGTGCTCCGACATGGCAAACAACTACATGCTTAAATATGCGGTCTCAACACAGACCCTGTTGAGTGAGTCTGATTACGAGGGAGTTGTAAAGGCAACGGAAGAGAAACTTCACTCGTACGGCTACACGTACTATCAAGATGGCTGGCTGAATTACTTCAGCACAGAGCTTATGGATGCCTTGAAGCATCAAGACAACAAAGATGGCTTGAACATCGTTGTGAGCGGTTCGTACAAGATTGACTCCTTCGATGATTGGGAAAAAGAGCTCGAAAAAGCTGTTGAATGCTCAAAGACGTATCCAACAAAGCACCTTATGTATAACGTTATTAAGTTGTTCTCTGATGGCGAAGCGGTTGAATCTAGATCCGGATGGCTGATCAATGGCTACGTTGACGGTAGCCACGGTACGCAGGTTTGGGACACAGAAATCTTCAACAAGATTGTTAAGAAAGCCAACGAAGAAGGCTTGTCTTGTCACGTGCATGCAATGGGCGATGGCGCAACAAAGCAAACCGTGGAAGCCTTTATTGCTTCAGAAGCAACCGCTGCAAGTGGCGTGTATAACGGCGTAGCGCATGGTCGCAACTACACCGACGAAATCAAGAAGCTAATGGGTGAGCATAACATCTATGCTACTCAAAACATCAACTGGCGCTCATTCATAAAAAAGGAAAACGCAGATCTTGTCGCTGCTGCCCTTCCTTTAGATACCGCCCTTGCTGGCTACCCCATCAAATCGCTTGTTGACCAGGGAATTAATGTTTCATCTTCAACCGATGTTCCCGCAGCCGCTGGTGCTCCAACCGATATATGCGGCATCATGGAGGTTGCGGTAAACGACACTCGCCCCGACATGGAAGTTTATGAGCTTAATCCAGAAGAGCGCGTAGATATTGAACAGGCCATGGATATCATGACCATCAATGGCGCAAAACAGCTCATGATTGACGCCGAGCGCGGCTCAATCGAAACCGGAAAGTACGCCGACTTCGTACTTATCGACAAAGACATTACTACCTGCGAGCCGAATAAAATCCACGAGGGTGTAGTTTCTAGCGTCTACTTTGAAGGCAAGGAAGTGTACACAAAATAGTTAAAGAGGCTTGTTCGCACCGGTTAGCCTTCACGGTTAGCCGGTGCGACAGTACGTAGACTATTAGGGCTTGTAAGAATCTGGGGCAATCCAGACCCTTGCAAGGTGGTTTGTTTGACGCAGGAAAGACCGACTGTCACGCGGTGCGGCTCATTTGAGCCGCACCGTTTAACTTATATTTAAAAGCAAATTACTTCGGGAGGTTAGCATCTGCGACGCTTTGACGCAATGAGCAATGCTACGACTAAAACGCTCGCCACAACAGCTACAGCAGCAATCGCAAATATAGGAGAAGAGTCGCCGGTATTTACTATCTTGCCGTTTCCTCCGTTGGCAGAATTATTACCACCATTTGAACCGTCGCCATCGGGATCTACAGGAGAATTGGCTTTTTCAATAACGAACTCACAAGAAGTACTTTGTGGCAAGTAATACTTGTAGGCGTCTTCGCCGATAAGCTCCACAACCGTTGCGGTGTAAGAACCAGCGTTTATCGGAGCACCGTTGAGCACGTTGCCATTTACATCCTTGTATTCAACAACACAAGAAACGTCATCGCCTTCAAGCACTTCCGTCAGCAAAACATCCACAGGATGCGCCGAACCATTTTCAACTAGCTTTTCTGTACCGGCAAAATTAAGCCCTACCATTATTTTGTCAGCTTGGACAGCGGAAATGCTCACATCCTCAGCACCCATGCTAAATGTGGTAGTTTGCGCCGTTGCGCTGCCTACTTCAACGTTGCCCGCATCTACTTCCCAGTTTGCAAAATATTTTCCACTTGCTGCTTCATCTGCAGAAATGGTAATGGATTCTCCTTCAAAGGCGCTGGTAACTTCTTGCTTGTCTTTATCGTATGCCTTGCCGCGAACAACAACGATTGCGTGCGAGTCATCAATACTTATCTCAGCCGTTATTGTTTCGCTATGGCGCGCGCCGTTCTCACCATAGAATGCCGTTGCCTCTATGAGGGTGTTCGCCGCTAACTGGTACGTTTTTGTGGCCCTGCATGTATCGGTAGTCGCTTTGCCGCTTGCGATGTCTGTTACGACAACGGTCATGGCTGCAGCATCTTCAGGGAAAGAAACGCTAATATCCACCGGTGAAGTATATGTCCCTGTTTCTGGGGTAATTACGGGCGCCGAAACATCGCTTAAATTGAACTGTTGGCTAACCTCGCGCTTTACACCATCTTCGCTAGTAAACGTTCCTTTAACCGTGAATGCGTCTGGCTGGTCTTCAACATTTGCGCTTGGAGCTTCCCATATAATGGACGCTTTCGCAGTAGAACCATCGGTAAAGGCGTATTCAACTTCGCCTGTCAGCTTGTTCTCATATGCTGTAGCGTCTATTAGTTCTATTGGGTCAAAGTCAGTGATTACGTGGCTGTATTCTTTGACAGGGCGCTCGACCGCTTTTACATAAAACGTTGACGTTACCGTCTTTTTATCCCAATTAGGATCGGAAGAACTTGCATAGCGGCCGTTCAGTGATGTATAAACTCCGCCATCGTAGTAGGCATAACGGTGTGTTTCGGTTGGTTGAATTGTAGTTGTGGTGGCAATGAGCTTGTACTCTTTTCCGGCCTCTACCACTGCACCTTCTGCAAGTGCCGAACCGTCTGAATTTTGCCAGGTGAGTGCTGTAGCAGTGTTCTTGTCTTCTACGTCATAGTCGCTTTTATCGTTGGCAACAATTGAAGTAAACCCTTGCGGGAATGTGTTACCGGCATAAAGCGTATCCATAGTATAAGAAATATCCATGAGAGTAGGTGTGTACAACGCCGTGATCCCAATGTTTGAGCTAACACTAAGAAATGTGACTTTGTCATCAACCGGCAAAGCGGTAGAAGGCAAATCGTCTCCCCACTTGAAAAATCCCCAACCGCGTTTCCAAGGCGCCTGAATAGTCGTCGTTGATTGCGCTTCATCAAAGGCTTTAACACAAGTACCTACTGCAGTAGGAGAATCGCTTCCAACCGTATTAGCATCTATCATCTTCACCGTGATGCCATAGCTGCCTGGCTTCATAAACGCAACGAAGGTAGTCACCACAAGATTTCCGTTTTCGTCTAATCTAAACGAACATTCAGTTTGAGATGCGGTAGCAAACGGCACGGTAACATTTACTTCTGATGATGAAATGCTGTTTATATCAAAGGGCAAGTTGGCTGTTTCGAAAAGTGCTTTGTCAACCGTTATTTCATAGTAAGCTTCTTGGCTAATTACTTCTAAGGTGCTTGGGTCTTTCTTTTGGATTGCACCAACGCTGGTTACGCAAGTACCCGCCATGGGGATAACAGTGCCTTCCGTGTAGTCCCCCGTGGTATACGTTTTCCCCACGCTATTGACAAGATTTACCTTGGAAACTTTTGAGAGAGCTTTGTCTGTTCCCAAGGTATCCCACGTAGACGAATCGTCTATATCTATGGTTATACCGGTCAACATGTATTCATAATGCGCGTGGACGTCCACATCGCTACCAGGCATGGTAAAGCTAGTCACCCCGTTTTTAGGAGTAATAGTTGCTGAAACCTCACCATACTCAAGCGTCCAATATCGCGGAAGGCTTTGAACCTGCTTGCCGTCAACGGGTTCTGTTTTCGCATAGTCGCTTGACTTGAGTTCTACCGTTGAGCCGTAATCCACTGCAGAGCTAACAGGCGTTTCGGATGTTGAATAAACATTGAGGGTGAACTTTGCTGGTATTTTATCGAAAGCAAGATAGCCATTGCTCACATTAACAACGCTATAGGCGTAGTCGTCGGAATAGACAATGTCAAAAGCTTTGTCACCAAAGAAGTTAACGAAATCTTGCGTCTGAGAAATCAAGCGCTTTTCGGAACCGTCGTAACCGGAAACCGTAACGCCAATACGACTGTTTTCAGAGAGCTTTTCTTTTCCGTCTTCGCTCTTGCACTGAAGATGTTGCGATCCCTTGGTATCTTTGAGCACAAAGTTGTTTCGTTCGCCATCTGCGGTATTGCTATCTACGATCACCTCGCCAAGTAGCCTTACAAACTTACCAGCGGCCGTGTTGTCGCAGTAAACGCCTCCGCCCTGTGTTGTGGCGGCGTTGCTTTGAACAGCGATGTTAGTTGCGTTAAGCATTCCGGAAAACCACAGGCCAGCACCGGTGTCCGCTTTATTATTGGTGATAGTAAGGTTTTTGATAGCGAGCGGATCCCCGCTGTTTGCCATATACAAGCCGCCACCATTTGCTGCCTTGTTATTAGAAAGTGCAAGCTTTTCTATAAGAACGTCTTCACCCGAGCTATCAATATAGAAACCGCCGCCGTTCTTCGTTGCCGTATTATTTGATACTTGTGCATTAGTATCATCTTCCGTGTTCAGAATAAAATCGTTATCGCATGAATAAATGCCACCGCCGTTCTCGCTCGCAGAATTGCCCGTTACGCTTGTACCATTAAGCGTGAGTTTCGGGGTATCCTCCAAGTAAAAACCGCCGCCATTTTTCGCCGTGTTGCCTCTGACACAAGAAGTTCCGTTGAAAACAAGGCCGCTTTCTGTGTTGTCATAGTTCGTGACGGCATAAGCGTACACACCGCCACCGTTTTCCTTGGCGGTATTTGAGAGGATGTTCGTGTTGCTTACATCAAACTTATACCATCCGGCAGAATCAAGTACGGGGTGGCGTTTGTCAAGATACATGCCTCCGCCGCTTCCACCTGCGGAATTGTGGTGAATAAAAACGTCATTTTCAAGTGTCACATGGGTATACGTAGTACTTGAGATATACAAGCCACCGCCATTTTCGCCTGCGGAATTGTTTGAGATATAAGCTCTATCATAAAGATGCATATTGCAAACTTTCTCAAACGCTATGCCGCCGCCGTTTTCTTTTGCTGTGTTGTAGCTTATTGAGCTGCCTTCGCGCATGGTAAGTATTGCGCCATTGCCTGTAGAGTAAAAACCGCCGCCGCTTCCGCCGGCATTATTTGAGGTGATGTTGGAATTCACAATGGTGACGAAGCCTTGCTCGCCGGCATCCCATAGACTGCTCGAATCAACTCCAATGCCGCCGCCGTTATCGATGGCGGTGTTGAAACTTACTGTTGTGTTGTATAGGTCAATGGTGCCGGCGTCTTTACCCGAATAAAGTCCGCCACCGCATCCTTCTGCATGGTTATACATAATGTCGCAGTTGTACACCCTAAGCGTACCTTGTGCATACGACGCAAGGCCACCGCCATGCCCGTAGGAAGAACACCATGTGTCGGAAACATTGCCAGCAACAGTAACACCATTGATGGTTAACGTCGCACCGTTTGTTACACTTGCGGCACCGGCACCATCAGAGTCGTCGCAAGCGCCACCGGTAAGAAGCCCACCGCAGATAGGAAACGTATTTACTTTTTCGCTATAAACCCAGAATAAGCCTCCGGTTTTGTCTTTTACCAGGTAGCCGGGATGCTCAATCTTTGCGGCGGCAGCGTCGCCTTCGTCTGTGCCATTTCCGCCGTAAACGTCAAGCGATGCTGTGTGGCCTTTAACGCGGAAGATTTGACCATTGCCCGAGCCGTAATACTTCGTGGAAGCCTCACCGCGCGTAATCATGTGGCCGTTTAAGTTGAAGCGATAATATGTGCCTTCGCCAATTTCAATAAGCCCGTAATCTTTTGTGTTCCAGTCGGTGTACAAATCTATACATACGCGGGAAGAAACGCCGTCATCAACTTTATCTTCCGCCCATTCAAGGATATCTTCAAGATTTTCCGCCTCATGAGCTTCGATTTTGTTGTTGTTTATATCGTAGAGGGTTGCACAGCCAACGTTAACAACATTCGCGAATGCCGCGTTTGGGATTGCCAGCAAGAACGCAATGACCAGGGTAAACATTGCGGCAAACACAAAGGTGCGGACGCTTGCGTTGAAGTTGGTGCGGACGCTTGAATTGATGCTAGCGCAGGTTAAACCACGGGCGCAGTCGTTGGCGTTGCGGGAGCGGTCGGAATGTGTATGAGATTTGCAAATGTGGTGATTTCGACTGGCGAGCATCATTGTATGCCTTTCATTTCTGTAGGCTATCGACACACGAACAACCTGCATAAAGTTGTTTGGGGGAAATTATTATCCTACCCTTAAAGCGTGTCGTCACTAACGTTTGAAATATAACATACTTCCGCACTGTGCTGCGCCTTGCTCGCTTCATGCAAGCCGAATTCGCTCATACGCCACACCACATAGATTGCAAGCAGCTGCATCCTTGTAAGGAGTTGGCCAACCCGCAGCAATTACTACGACATGAAGAAGCACGAATATAAAGCCTCAGCGCAAATAAATGGCTATTTAGCTGCGTGAGGTCGACCTTCGAAACGTCGATTTCACCCGACATGAGTTTAGGGAGCAAAGCGTCGCGAAGGCTAGCTAGCTTTGCGTTTTCTGATTCGTTTGCCGCCACCTGTTTGTACAAGGGAGCAATTTTCTCATTAAGTTCAACGATTACCTTCTTGGGGATCGAGACAATGGGCAGCTCGATTATTTGCTGCGGATATATATGCGGTTGGGCAGATCCAGTTTGCGCATCGTAGATTTCTTTCTGTCGAAGGCTTAAAACGGTATACCAAAAATAGACTTCATCGGTAATGGTCGAATCTAGATAAGACGAATCGGAAGACCAAACTGGAACTCCCCATAAGCTAACGAAGCCCGCATTAGCACCGGAAGACGAAATAGTCAGAACGGGCGGAACGGTATTTGAAACATTATGATAGGTTGCTGGCTTGAGGCCGCCCGCAATAACGGGGACCTCGCCAGGCACAGCATTTCTAGAAAGCAAGGCCTTGCCTCTTTTAGGAACGATATAGTCGCCGATGAACGCTCCGTTGTCGGGCATTTCCTTAATTCCGTTTGTGACTGTGGCTTTGGCCAGTTCTTCTAAATAGCCATTTATTTGCGCTGAGGCTTTATATTCGT
>CAVIKF010000010.1:27730-56949 GCA_963643505.1 Eggerthellaceae bacterium | reverse complement strand
GCTCGGAGACTATCGCCCGACATGCTCGGGGACGCTCGCCTTGCACGCTCGGGAACGCTCGCCCGACATGCTCGGGGGCGCTCGGCTTGCACGCGCACGCACACACACATATATATATGTAGGGAAATGTGAGGAAAGGTTGGAGAACTTCCAAGCTTTGTGGACATTGTATGCTTACTCGAGAGCCCTTCCGCAACTCGTTGTACCATCAAACGCGATTCGAGCGATCGAAGATACGTATTGGAGGACTACACCCATGAAACACAGCACCGTCTCTGTACGACCCCTGAGCACGATCGGCACGTTTGCTGTCGCCCTCGCGCTTTCCGTCGCCATGACGCCTGCCACTTCCTTTGCAGCCCCGTCTGACGACAAGCAGGCCGAGGCTCAAGCAGCATTAGCCCAGCTCAACGAGATGCAAACCGAGCTCGAAACCGCCGAAAACACCTATTACGCGGCCGTCCAAGCTCGCGAAGAGGCGCAAGCCCAGGTCGCAAACGCCCAATCCCGCATCGACGAGGCGTCTGCCCGCATCGACGAGCTCCAAACCAAGCTCGGCTCTCGTGCTCGCGCCATGTATCGCTCCGGCGCTTCCACCATCCTTGACGTGCTGCTCGGCTCCACGAGTTTTGAGGAGTTCGCATCCAATTGGGACATGCTTGACATGCTCAACAAGAACGACGCAGCCATGACCCAAGAATCCAAAGACCTTCGCTCTGAGGTCGAAGCCCAAAAGGTCGTCCTCGAAGAGCAAGCTCGCACAGCCGAGAAAGCCGAAGCGGAGGCCAACGAGATTCGCGCCAACGCCGAGGCGACCGTCAATCAAATGGCCGAGGTCTACAACAACCTGAGCGCTGAGGCTGCCGAGCTCCTCGAACAGGAGCGCGCCGCGCAGGCCGCCGCAGAGGCGGAGGCAGCCCAGGCTGTTATCGATGCGTCCTCGCAGGAAGCTACCGATAACTACTACGACGGTGGCTCTTCCTACAGCGAGCCCGAATACAACGCGGTCACCGGCAACGCCATCGTCGACCGTGCGTACAGCTATGTCGGCAATGCCGAATATGTCTGGGGTGCTTGCAGCCCGGGTGCGTTCGACTGTTCCGGTTTCGTCAGCTATTGCCTGACTGGAGCCTATTCCCGCCTCGGAACGACCTACACCTTCCTGGGATGGCCTCAGGTAAGCGACCCGCAACCGGGCGACATCGCCGTAAACGAAGGCCACTGCGGTATCTACATCGGCGGAGGACAGATGATCCACTGCGCCACTTACGGCGTAGGCGTCATCATCGGACCTGTCCAGTCCGGCATGACAATCCACCGTTGGTAATAACCAGGCATCGTTGATGCTAATCGAGAGGCCCCGTCAAGGGGCCTTTTCTTTGCCCTTCGTATAGCCACGACCGCGCCCCGGCCAACCCGACGCCCCTCCCAAACCGACTACGCTCTCGTTTCCCACCTATACTGCACAAAAACAATGGACCCAGGGGACAACCCCTAGGTCCATTGATGGAGAGCAGAGACCAAAAGTGAGCTAGTCCTCGTATGCCATGGCTTCGTCGAAAAGCTGCTCGACTTCCTTAGACGGGGCCTCCGTTGCAAGCGTCGCGATAACAGCTGCAGCAAGGCCGATGAAGAAGCTGGGAAGCAGCTCATACACACCGGTCGGAGTCGTCAGGAACGCAAGCCAAAGGATATCGACCACGCCGCCGACGATGATGCCGACGATGGCGCCGGAGAAGTTGAAGCGCTTCCAGAACAAGCTCAAAACGATGGCCGGCCCAAACGCCGCACCAAAGATTGCCCACGCGTTGGACACGAGGCTCATGATGGTGCCGGAACCGGGATAAGCGGCAACGGCAACAGCGACGACGGAGATAACCAAAACCGCACACCGGCTCATCCAGAACATCTCGCGATCGGTCGCCTGGCCCTTGCGGACAAGAGGCTTGTAAACGTCAGCCGCGAGAGAGGATGCCGCAGAGAGCATCTGAGCCGAGGCAGTGGACATGGAGGCTGCCAAGATAGCGGCCAAAAGGATGCCGGAGATGGCAGCCGGGAAGATGGCGCGAACCATCAGGACGAAGACGAGGGAGTTGGCCTCGATCTCAGCGCCCGTGTAGCCGCCGAAGTCGCCGCCACCCAAGAACTGACGACCAATGATGCCGATAAGGGCGGCGAAAATCAGGATGAGGACGGTCCAACCGATGCCGATGCAAGCAGACTTGCGCATATCCTTTTGGGAGCGCAGGGACATGAAACGGACGATGATGTGGGGCATGCCGAAGTAGCCCAAGCCCCAAGCCAGACCGCTGACGATGTCTTGCCAAGAAGTCAAGACGGTAAAGTAACCCTCCGGATAAGCGGCACCAACGCCTATGGAGTCGACCATAAACAAAGC
The DNA here is from genome assembly GCA_963643505.1 of Eggerthellaceae bacterium. GTDB lineage: Bacteria > Actinomycetota > Coriobacteriia > Coriobacteriales > Eggerthellaceae > CAVEFW01. Next base: position 54,551 of record CAVIKF010000010.1, on the reverse strand, counting down.
GAAGGTCGGAGCGAGCATCATAGCGGCAAGCATCAACAGGCCCTGGAAGAAGTCAGTCCAACAAGAGGCCTTGAAGCCACCCAAGAAGACGTAGCCGATGGTGATGAGCGCCGCGACATACATGGCAATGTTGGCGTCGATGCCGGTAACCGTGTTAAACAGCGTGCCGCACGCCTTGATGGAGGACGCCGCATAAATAGTGTAGGCGACGAGGAAGATAACCGCGCACACCACCTGCAGGCTTTTCGAGGCGCTCTTGAAGCGGTTGGTCAGATACTGGGGGATGGTGATGGCGTCATTCGCGACAATAGAGAACTTGCGCAGACGTGGCGCCTCAAACAGCCAACTCACAGAATACCCAAGCGCCAAGCCGATCGGAATCCAGATCTGGCCCATGCCGAGGGCGTAGATGGAGGTGGGCAAGCCCATCAAGACCCAAGCGCTCATGTCGGCGGTGCCGGCAGACAAAGCCGTGACGAACGGACCCATCTCGCGGCCACCGAGGAAGTACTCCTTCTCGCCGCCGGTCTTGCTCTTGACAAAGAAGAAGACGCCGATGCCCAACATGCACACGAGGTACACAATGAAGACGATCAGCTCCACAGTCGAACGTTCCATATATCTCTCTCCTTGTGAAATAACCCTGATAGGCATTACCAATTTCAACGAGAAATTATTCAACCATATGTTCTATCATTACAAAAGCGAATAAATTGCATCGTTATCAGAAGGATTTGTAATATATGGAAATGAATCTCCAAAAATATCAGGCATTCGTCAAGACCGTCCAGCTCGGATCGTTCACGAAAGCCGCCGAAGCGCTCCACTACTCACAAAGCGGCATCAGTCGCATGGTGGCGGATCTCGAAGCCGAGTGGGCGATTATCCTCCTCGAACGGCACAAGGGCGGCGTCACCCTCACCAGAGACGGAGCCCGTGTCCTCCCTTACGCCAAGAATCTATGCGAGGAATTTGAGAGACTCCAAATCCAAGTTGACGAGATCAACGGTCTCCAATCAGGCCTCATCCGCATCGCGACCTTCTCCAGTGGAGCAAGCCAATGGCTCCCCAACATCATCAAGGACTTCCAAGCCGACTATCCCAACATCGCCTATGAGGTTATGCTCGGCGACTACACCGAGATCGAGCAGTGGATCTTGGACGGCACCGTCGACTGCGGATTTATCCCCCTCCCTGTGGATCCCTCTTTGGAGACCGTATTCCTTGAACGCGACCAGATGATGGTCGCACTGCCTGTCGACCACCCCTTGGCAAAGGGCGAGACCTTTCCCTTGGAAGCCTTAGACAAAGAGCCCTTCATGATCTTGGAGAAAGGCGCGGGTGCCGAGGTCGAGGCAATCTTCAAAAGGCGAGGCATCAGGCCACGTATCAACTTCACCACCTGGGACGACTACGCAATCATGGCGATGATCGAAAAAGGGCTCGGCATCAGCATTCTCACTGAGATGATCATGCGTCGATGTCCCTACAACATCGTCGCCCTCAGTCTTGACGAGCCGGTCTACCGCGATATCGCCCTCGCATTTCGCGGCAAGGACCACTCCAGCCTAGCCCTCAGGCGCTTCATCGAATACCTGCCGCGGCGCACGCCCGAAACCGCGGCACGCCCATAGCCCTCCTGACACCTGCCGCGCATAACCTGCCGCGGCGCACGCCCGACGGGAGCGGCCTCATCCGCGCAGACCGCCTGCCGCATGTGCAAAAACAAAATGCCCGTAACGAATGCCGTAATAAGTATGTAACACCTATCGCGGATAATACCTTCCGTACCGCACCGTTCCTTGCCCGTCACGCGCCCCATGCCGTATCATTGAGGTTGACAAGGCGCGTTGCAGTTTAGACACGAAAAGGAGACGGAAGACCATGACGCTTTATACCGATATGACCCGTGACGAACTCAACGTCTTGAGGGAGGAGCTCTTGGCAGAGTACCGCTCTTTCCAAGCAAAGGGACTCAACCTCAACATGGCACGCGGCAAGCCTTCCATCGCCCAGCTCGAGCTGAGCCTCCCGATGATGGACGTGCTGACCTCCAAGAGCAACTTCAACGCCGAGGACGGCTCCGATTGCCGCAACTACGGAGGTCTCGAGGGCATCCCTGAAGCACGCCGCATCATGGCGGCAATGCTCGACGACAAGCCCGAGAACGTCATCATGGGCGGAAATTCCTCCCTGTCCCTCATCTACAACACGTTCGTTCGTTTCCTGGACCTTGGCTCCTTGGGTTCTCGTCCTTGGCGCAAATATGACCACATCGAGTGGATCTGCCCGGTCCCTGGCTACGACCGCCACTTCGCCATCTGCGAGACCTTCGGCATCAAGATGATCCCCGTGCCTCTAAACGAGAACGGCCCGGATATGGACGAGGTCGAACGGCTTGCAACCAGCGACGACCGCATCAAGGGCATATTCTGCATACCGAAATATTCCAATCCCTCCGGCATCAGCTACTCCGATGAGACAGTTCGACGCCTCGCTTCCATGAAGACCGCAGCGAGCGATTTCCGCATCATCTGGGACAACGCCTACTGCGTCCACCACCTCTACGACGAGCCCGAACGTCAAGACCATGTCCTCGACATCGCCCACGCCTGCAACGAGGCCGGCAATCCCGATCGTTACGTCAAGTTCGCATCCACCTCGAAGGTCACCTTTGCAGGCGCCGGCATCAGCGCCTTTGCTGCGAGCCCCAACATCATCAAGGACGTCCTTGACGTCATGGGCATCGAGATGATCGGCCACGACAAGCTCAACCAGCTTCGCCATGCCCGATTCCTCCGTGATGGCGATGGCCTGGCAGAACACATGAGCAAGCACGCCGCCCTCCTGCGCCCCAAGTTCGAACTTGTGCTAGAGAAGCTCCGCACCCAGTTGGCACCTTTGGAGATCGGCAAGTGGACCAGTCCGCGAGGCGGCTACTTCATCACGTTCAATGCCCCTGACGGAACCGCCAAGCGCGTAGTCCAATTGGCCAAACACGCAGGCGTCGTGTTGACCGGCGCTGGCGCGACCTGGCCATACCATAACGACCCCCACGACTCCGACATTCGTCTTGCCCCGAGCCTTCCGCCCCTGGAGGAGCTCGACGTCGCGATGGATATCTTCTGTTGCTCGGTCAAACTCGCCTATGTCGAAAAGCTTCTCGTTTAAGATCGCGTTTTCTCAAGGTCATCTCTTCATTTCGGGAAAAGCACCTATGGGGTGTTTTTCCCGATTCATTTACAGCAACTTTGCGAGATAATAGGGACAGGCTGGCGCAATTTACGTTGTGCCCAAAAGTCGGGGCGGGAGCCCCTTGATATGTTGGAGGTATCATTATGACAAAGTCCTCTATGTCTCGCCGTTCCTTTGTGGCGGCAGGCGCCGTTACCGCTGCTGCCATGGGCATTGGCCTGTCTGGCTGCGGCGGTGGCAGCAACACCAGCAACACCAGCTCTTCCACCGGCAAGACCGGTGGCACCCTCACCGGTGGCTTCTCCCATAAGTCCACCGCTTATGATCCGCTGGGCAACAGCTCCGCCTTGATGCTTCCCGCATCTATGCATGTTTTCGAGGGCCTCTACGGCATCGACTACAGCGACTACTCCACCTACAACGCCCTCGCAGCCGACAAGCCCACCAAGGTTTCCGACCTTGAGTACACCGTCAAGTTGCGCGATGGCGCCAAGTACTCCGACGGCAAGGCAGTCACCGCTGCCGACGTTGTCGCATCTTTCGAGGCCAACATGGCCGAAGGCCAGCTCTACAAGGCCTTTATCGACTTCATCGAGTCCGTTTCCGCCAAGGACGAGACGACGGTCACCTTCAAGTTGAAGTATGCATTTGACTCCCTGCTGGTCCCCCGCCTGGCAACCATCCTGATCTTCCCTGCCGACTCCACCAAGGACGAGCGTGGCAAGACCCCGATCGGATCCGGCCCCTGGATGTATGACACCATCGATGGCAACGAGGGCGGCAAGGTCACCTTCAAGCCGAACCCGAACTACAACGGCCCCAAGAAGCCCATGGCAGACGCCATGGAGTGGAGCGTCCTCATGGACAGCACCTCCCGTACGACAGCCATGACCGAGGGCACCATCATGACGATGGAGGACGTGCCCGACGCCAACGCCGACACCGTCAAGGCCGCCGGCGCCAAGATCGATTATCTTGACAGCTTCTGCCTCGCGTTCCTCATGTCCAACTGCATCAAGAAGCCTTTCGACGACTATCGCGTCCGTCAAGCCATCTTCTATGCAATCGACGTCGAGAAGCTCATCACCAACCAGCTCAACGGCCACGCAAAGGCTCCCACTGGCTTCCTGCCCGAGAGCTTCACGGATTACCAGAAGGCCTCCACGGTCTACACCTACGATCCTGAGAAGGCAAAGAGCCTGCTCAAGGAGGCTGGCGTTGCTGAGGGTACCGAGATTAACTTCCTCGTCAACGGCAACTGGGTCAAGGACCTCGCTCCCCAGATTCAAAACGACCTCCAGGCCATCGGCCTCAAGGTCAACATGGACGTCAATACCTCTCCCTACGACACCATGAAGGGTGAGGTCTCCGCTGACGCTCCGTATGACTTCGACATCTTCCTGGCACCTGGCGATCCCAGCTGCTTCGGCAACGACCCCGACCTGCTCATGTCTTGGTGGTTCGATTCCGACTCTTGGCTGAAGACCCGCTCTTGCTGGGGCCTCGCAACCGACGGCAAGTCCGCCGAGCTCATCACGCTCCTCAAGCAGGCTCGCCAGGCATCCGCTGCCGACCAGAAGACCATCTGGAAGAAGTGCTTCGACCTCCTCGCCGAGCAGGTGCCGCTGTATCCGCTGTTCCACAAGCAGATGCCGACCGCTTACTACGAGGACAAGATCGCTGGCTTCAAGCCGATCTCCACGACCGGCATGATGTATCTCGACGCAAGCTGCAAGTAGTAGCGAGCAAAAGAGAACCTCGGGAGGGCCGCGCTTTGGCGTGGCCCTTTTTTGCGCGCAAAAACAAAACGGCTGACAAATCTCGCACGCAGAAAATCTCTTTGACGCGTCAACTGTTCCCAATCACAAAACCAATGGTCAGAGCGTTATTTTTATCAACGTAGCAACGAGCGAATCACGCTTTTCTCTAATTTATGAAGGGATTATGAACGGTTTGGGATAGAATTCGAACATCTGCATATTTATGGACGGAAATGCAGCAGTACAGGAAAGCGAAGCGATTCGTTTGATTAAGAAAGGAGGGTCACGTGAACAATCTCCTACGATTAATCGGACGACGACTTATCGCCCTACCGATCATGGTCATTGGTGTCACAATCCTTGTCTTCTTCATCATGTCGCTCTCGCCTATCGACGAGGCCCTCTCGTCGCTTGGAGAGAATGCGACACCAACCCAGTTGGAGGAATATCGCGTATCGCACGGTCTACACGACCCCGCGATTGTGAGATATTTCACTTACATGGGCAACCTTTGCGTCGGCGACTTCGGCACCTTCGGCGCGTCTCAATCTTCCGTGGGCGACTACATCGCAAGCGCGTTGCCTATTACCCTTGAGCTCACCTTTGCGGGAACCATCATCGGATTAATCTTCGCGGTCATCTTCGGTGTCATTTCCGCAATCTATCGCGATAAGTGGCCTGACCAAATTATTCGCGTACTTTCGATCATCTGCATTTCCACCCCGTCCTTTTGGCTCGCAGTTCTCATGATCTTGCTGTTCAGCACGAACCTCGGTTGGTTGCCCGCATCAGGTAGCCTACCGGACTTCTTCCAAGACCCAGGCGGATGGATTGCCCGCATGGCGATGCCGTCCGTCGCTATCGCTGTCCCCCTTGCCGGCCAGATGACTCGCGTCATCCGGACCTCCATGGTCGAGGAACTCGACAAGGATTACGTCCGTACCGCATTGGGAGCCGGCATCCCGAAGAACGTAGTCGTTTCAAAAAACGTCCTGCGTAATGCCCTCATCAGCCCTGTTACGGTTTTGGGCCTGAAGATCGCACACGCCATGGGCGGCGCAGTCGTCATCGAGGTCATCTTCAACCTCCGCGGCATGGGTATGGCAATCTACCAGGCCATCACCCAAAACTACATGGCTTTGGCCCAAGGCGTCGTCTTGGTTGTCGCATTCGCGTTCATCATCATCAACATCATCGTGGATATGCTCTATATCCTGATCGATCCACGAATCAGGACGGTGTAGCATCATGGTTAAATTCAGAGAAGGTACAACCGAAAAGCTCGAAAAGGGCGCCGGGAAGAAGGTCTCCTTCCGTCACCTTCGCGCCATGTCAGTCGGCGCAAAGATCGCGGGTGCAGTATTTCTCCTGTTGGTCCTGATGGCCGTCTTTGCCGACGTCATCGCCCCCTTCGACCCGTTCGTGATCGATATTGCCCGTCAAGCTCCTGACGGAACCCACCTGTTCGGCACCGACGACAAGGGCCGAGACGTCCTCTCCCGCCTCATCTTCGGCGCGCGCTACTCCTTGGCCATAGGCCTCGGCTCCACCGCGGTCGCCCTCATCATCGGCTCCATCATCGGCGCGTGGGCGGCCGTAGCCCGTAAGTGGGTCTCGGAAGTCATCATGCGTATCATGGATATCATCATGTCTTTCCCCGGTATCGCCTTGGCAGCCGTCATCGTCCTCGTCATGGGTGCTAGCATCCCCTCGTTGATCGCAGCAATCGCGGTGCTCTACATCCCCCAGGTTTGCCGCGTCGTACGCGCCAACATCATGAGCGAGTACGGCCAAGACTATGTCCGTGCCGCGATCGTCGGTGGTGCGAAGGCTCCCCACATCCTGTGGAAGCACGTCATGCGCAACTGTCTCGCACCGGTCATCGTCTTCATCATCGTTTCCTTGGCAGACGCAATCGTCTTCGAGGCGTCCTTGGCGTTCATCTCGGCCGGCATCCCCGAGCCGAATCCCACATGGGGCAACATCCTCGCTGATGCTCGCAACGGTGTCCTCTCCGGCCGCTGGTGGCAAGCGCTGTTCCCGGGCCTGTTCATCATGATCACTGTCTTGACCCTGAACATCCTGTCCGAGAACATCACCGACGCCATGGCTGCCGCCCCCAGCGCTCCGCTCGAGGCAAAAGACGACAACCTTGCCGGCAACCGTGAGGCCGACCGTCTCGTCGCCGACCCGAAGCTCGCCTACAAAGCCCAGGCCGAAAGCCTCGCCGCTCGCCTCGCCGAGCTCCGCGATGTCGAGCTCAAGCGTACCGACCGCTTCGCGGCACGCACCGACGTTCCGCCCATCCTCGAGGTCAAAGATCTCTGCATCCGTTTCCCACGCCATGGCGATGTCAATGTTGTCGACCATGTGAACTTCGTGGTTCGCCCCCGTCAGACCATGGGTCTCGTAGGCGAGTCAGGATGCGGCAAGTCGATCACCTCCCTCGCCATCATGGGCCTGCTCGACCCCAAGGCAAAGATCACCGGACAGATCATGTACAACGGTCAAAACCTGCTCGACCTCTCCCCCAAGGAGATGAACGACCTTCGAGGTACCGAGATCGCCATGATTTATCAGGATGCCCTGTCCTCGCTAAACCCCTCCATGCTCATCTCTGCCCAGTTCAAGCAATTGACTAGCCGCGGAGGTACCCGCAGCGCCGAAGAGTTGCTCGAGCTCGTCGGCCTCGATCCGAAGCGTGTTCTCGAGTCCTACCCGCATGAGCTATCCGGCGGACAGCGCCAACGCGTGCTTATCGCCATGGCTCTGACCCGCGACCCGAAGCTTGTCATCGCCGACGAACCCACCACCGCTCTTGACGTGACCGTCCAAAAACAGGTTGTCGACCTCCTGAACAGGCTCCAGCACGAGCTTGGTTTCGCCATGGTATTCGTCTCCCACGACCTCGCACTCGTTGCGCAGGTTGCAAACTCGATCACGGTCATGTACGCGGGCCAGGTCATCGAGCAGGGCCCGGTCAAGGACATCATGACCAACCCGATCCACGAGTACACGCGCGGTCTGCTCGGCTCCGTCCTCTCCATCGAGGCGGGCTCCGGTCGTCTGCACCAAGTCCCTGGCTCCGTTCCGTCCCCGAAGGACTTCCCCGAAGGCGACCGCTTCGCACCGCGTTCAAGCCACCCCGACAAGGTCTCCAACGTTTCCCCGATGCTCAAGCAAGTCCCGGGAACCGACCACTACTACGCCGAGCTGCCTGACAGCGAGTTGGTTCGCATCGGCTTAGATCCGCTTTTGAAGGGAGGTGCTGCATAATGTCTGAGGAAAAAGAGATTCGCGACACCATGATCGCGAGCGCCATGGGTACTGAAATCACAGGCGACGTCGCCGCCTCCGAGGAGAGCGCAAACAATTTCGACACCGCAGGTAACGAGGATCTGTCCTTCGACATGACCGCGACCGAGGTCGGTTCCGACCCATATGCAAAGCCCCTCAGCTCCTCCGCCGGCGTGCGCGAGGCCCTCGCTGCTATCCCCATCCCGGAAACCAGCGTCCCTGATGATACGCCTGACGACGGGCGCACCCCCATCATCCACCTCGAGAACGTCAAGGTTGTATTCAAAACCCGTACCGGCTCCCTGTTCCACCCGAACAAGATTGTCGCGCTCAAGAACAGCACCATCAAGCTCATGCCGGGCGAGACCATCGGCCTTGTCGGCGAGTCTGGATGCGGCAAATCCACGACCGCCAATGTCATGTGTGGCCTTCAACCGGTCACCGAGGGCAAGGTATACTTCAACGGCAAGGACGTCACCAAACGTACCGCCGAGGATCGCAAGGTCATCGGCCGAGTCCTGTCCGTTGTCTTCCAAGACCCCGCAACGGCCCTGAACGCCCGCATGACCATCCAAGACCAGTTGCTTGACCCGCTGAATGTCCACAACATCGGCACCAAGGCGGAGCGCGAGAAGCGTGTCCTCGAACTGCTCGAGATGGTCGGCCTCCCTCAATCTTGCCTACAGGCATTGCCCGGACAGATGTCCGGTGGACAACGTCAACGTGTCGCAATCGCACGCGCCCTGTCCCTCGGCCCTGACGCGATCATCGCTGACGAGCCCACGTCCGCCCTGGACGTTTCCGTTCGTGCACAGATTTTGAACCTTCTGACCGATCTGAAGAAGGAATTGAACCTTGCCATGGTCTTCATCAGCCATGACATCCAAACCATCCGTTACATCTCCGATCGCATCATCGTCATGAACAAGGGCGTCATCGTCGAGCGTGGCACGACCGACCAGGTGTTTTACCACCCCAAGGACGAGTACACCAAGCTGTTGCTCGGCGCTGCTCCCTCTCTTTTGCATCCCGATCTCGGCGAGAGTTGATTCCACTAACAATTCCACCGACAATCCCGCTGACGCGGATTCAACACCAAAAGGATTGGGCCCTCGAGGGCCCAATCCTTTCTTTAGAGGAAAAGGCGTCTTGAGAGGAACTTTCTCTCCGGCGTCAAACAAAGGAAAACAAAGTCATTCCCCGAAAGGATGAATCATAAAGGCCGTATAATCTACCAGAGCCTTGTAAGGTTCAAGTTTTTATATCCCGAATACGAAGGGTGCGTCCCATATGGAAACGAAGAAACTGCACGGTGTCATTCCGCCAGTCGTCATCCCCCTTACCAGCAAGCGCCAACTCGATCTCGAGGCGCTTAATCGCTCCATCAACCGCATGATCGAAGCGGGTGTTGATGGCCTGTTCTTCCTCGGTTCGAGCGGCGAGGTCGCATTCCTCACCGACGCCCAACGCTACCATATCCTCTCCGAGGCGGTCTCGATCGTAAATGGCCGCGTCCCTGTTCTTGCTGGCATTATTGATATGGAGACCCTTCGTGTCGTTGACCAGGCAAAACGTGCCGCAAGCTACGGTATTGACGCCCTTGTCGCGACGGCGCCTTTCTATGCCCTCGGAGGTCCGAAGGAGACCGAGCGCCACTTCCGCGACATCCGCGAACACACCGATTTGCCGTTGTTCGCCTATGACCTGCCCCAATGCGTACACACCAAGCTTGACCCAGACATGCTTGTCAAGCTTGGCAAGGACGGCGTCCTCCAAGGCGTCAAGGACTCTTCGGGCGACGACGTCCACTTCCGCTGGTTGTGCCTCCAAAATGAGGACGCCGGCCACCCGCTTCAACTCTTCACCGGCCACGAGGTTGTCGTTGACGGCGCGTACCTGTCTGGGGCGGATGGTTGCGTTCCCGGTCTTAGCAACCTCGATCCTGCTGGGTATGTCAGGCAATGGAAGGCCTTCCAAGACGGCAATTGGGAGGAGGTCCGCAAGGAGCAAGACCGCCTTGCGCGCCTCATGTTTGTCACCCGCGCCGTCAAGGCAACGGTGGGCTTCGGTGCCGGTGTCGGCGCCTTCAAGACCGCCCTGTGGCAAATGGGCATCTTCAACTCCAACCAGATGCGCGAACCCGTACAACCTCTCGAAGGCGACGATGTTGTCCGCATCGTGGAGGTTCTCAAGGCAAACGGCATGATGGACCCCGAAGCCCCGGTTCGCACGGACTACTCCCGTTAGACCCCAGCCCTACCCAATCTCTCCAGACAAAAAGGATTGCTTATGAGCGACACGCAAAGAAACGACAAGACGACTGCTCCATTCGCGGTCGTCTCCGTTGATGTAGGCGGCACTAAGATTGCCTCAGCTCTCATGGAGTACACCTCCCCCGAAGAGAAACCCCGGCTCCTGTTCAAGGACATGGTTCCCACCCTTGCGGCCGAAGGCGGATCAGCTGTCCTAAAGCGCATCATATTCATCGTCGCCAAGATGGCGCAGACCTACGGTCGCCCCATTGCCGCGGTTGGTATCGCGACAGCGGGGCGCGTCAATGCGAACACCGGCGCCATCGACTTTGCCAACGAGATCATGCCTGGTTGGACCGGGCAACCAGTCGCTGCCGCCGTCACGAAAAGCGCAGACATCCCTTGCGCCGTCTTAAACGACGTCCAAGGACACGCCCTCGGCGAGGCACGTTGGGGTGTGGCCCACGGCTGTTCCAATTGCCTCATGGTCGCCCCGGGAACCGGCCTTGGCGGCTCCGTCATCATCGACGGTAAGCTCTTGCGCGGCTCACGCGGCTTCGCGGGGGAGATCGGCCACACATTCCACCCCGCCGCAAAGGGAATCCCCTGCTCGTGCGGAGGTGAGGCCCATATCGAGTCCATCGCATCTGGCAGCGGCATCGAGGCGCAATACGTTGCCCTCGGCGGGGAAAAGATCACCGGTGCTGAGATCTCCGCACGCGCCTACGAAGGCGAGGAATTGGCCAGGCGGGTCATCGAGGAAGCGGGGTACGCCCTCGGCGAATCCATCGCCACTTGGGTGAACATGCTCGACCCTGAAATGATCATCATCTCAGGCAGCGTCGTCAAAGCGGGCCCATTGTGGTTCGACAAGCTCAAGGAGGGCTTTGCAACACAAGCTCCCTCAACGGACACCAAGATTCCCATCGTGGAGGGCATCCTCGGAAATGACGCCCCCCTCTACGGAGCCGCCGAGCATGCTTGCGACACCTTCAACCTGAGATAGCATCTGCACAGAGCCAAAGACTATGTCTAAATAGAGCCAAAACGATGACTTACACCTTGTGACGTCTTCAATCTGAAACAACCGTCAAAGGACAGTCCGTCCATACCGAGAGGAACACCATGCATCCCGTAATCGAACAGCTCAAGGACACCATCATTGCGAGTTGCCAAGCGTATATGGGTGAACCCCTGCGTCACCCGGAAACCATGGCGCAAATGGCTCGCGCTTGCGAACTCGGCGGTGCGGGTGCCATTCGCTGTCAAGGGCTTTCCGATATCGCCGCCATCAAGGGGCGTGTCGAGGTTCCCGTCATCGGCCTTTGGAAAGAGGGTCACGAGGGAGTCTATATCACCCCGACACTGCGCCATGCGAAGGCCTGCGTCGCCGCCGGTTCCGATATCGTCGCACTCGATGCCACGGATCGCCCCCGGCCCGACGGGCGCACGTTCGAGGAGACCGTCGCCGCCTTGCGTGCGACCGAGGAGACCCTCATCATGGCGGATTGCGCCACTATCGAGGACATCCGTCGAGGCGTTGCCGCAGGATGCGACCTTTGCTCCACGACCTTGTCCCACGGAGTCGCAGCTATCGATTGCACGATGGCAGACGGCCCTGACCTCCCCCTGTTACGCCAAGCGGTAGAAGAATTCCCCGGATTCCCGATTGTTTGCGAAGGTCGCGTCCACTACCCCCAAGACGCACGGGACGCCATCGATGCAGGTGCTTGGGCTGTCGTAGTCGGTACCGCCATCACTCACCCCACCAGCATCACCAGTTGGTTTGTGGACGCCGTCAAATAGGCCCTTCCCTCGTCGACGGCGGGACGGCGGCGGGCTGCATGCATGATACAACCCGGAAACGGGCCCGTGAGCGTTGTTGAGGCCCTCTTTCCTGCCACCCCTGCCAAGCAAAAAAGAAAACCCCTGAGGACTTCCCTTTTTCGCGTGTCTCGCCCAAGAGGCCCTAGAAGAGCAAGGACCCACGCAACACGACGTGCTTGAGGTTGAGTTCCTCATCAAGAATCACACAATCGGCGATGTTGCCCGCCGCAAACGATCCCCTCTCCCCATCGATGCCAAGTGCGCGTGCGGGATTGATGGTCGCCGCCTTGACGGCGCTCTCAAGGGGAATCGACATGTCGCGGACTGCCGTTCGCAGACAAGCCATCAAGTCACTGCAGGAGCCTGCGAGAGTGCCGTCAGCCAAGGTCGCGCGCGGGCCGCATACAGTGAATCGCTGTCCACCCAACTCATATTCCCCATCACCCAGACCACAAGCGCGCAAGCTGTCCGAGATAAGGATCATGCGCCCGTCCCCAAACACCTCAAACGCCAAACACACCATGGCAGGGTGGACATGCACGCCGTCGGCGATGATCTCCGGCGTGACGTCGTTGCGCTCAGCGGCTGCGGCGATGGGACCGGGATTGCGATGGTGCAAGCCAGACATGGCGTTGAACAGGTGGGTCACGTGACGCGCGCCAAGCTCGAAGGCGCGCACGGCACACACATAGTCTGCAGCCGTGTGGGCAACCGAGATACGCACCTCGTCGTGCATCGCGTGAATAAAGTCAAGCGCGCCAGGTTCCTCCGGTGCGATATCCACAAGCTTGATGAGACCACCCGCCGCGTCTTGGAGGCGCCCAAACTCCTCGATGCTACAGGGACGGACAAAGGCGGGGTTTTGAGCCCCCACCTTCGACGGGGAAATATATGGCCCCTCCATGTTGATACCCACGAGCTCCGCCTGCGTAGACGTTGCCTTGAAGGTGGCTACGTTTTTCATGACGGACATGAGCGCATCCTCGCCCAATGTCATCGTCGCAGGACAGATCGCCGTCACCCCTCGGCTTGCCTCATACGTGGCGATAGCCGAAATCGCCTCGGGCGTCGCATCGGACAGGTCGGACCCCATCACCCCGTGGAAATGGAGATCGATAAGTCCGGGGATGACATAGCACCCCTCCACATCCAACACCTCTCCTGAGCCCTCAAAATCGCCACAGAAAGCCGAGTCAACCCCAACATGGACACCACTCACTCTCTCGCCAGAAATCAGGATGTCGGCCGTTTTGAAGGCTCCGTCAAGGAAGACCTCCCCACCCGTGATCAGCACAGTGCACCCGCCTCGTCGTCAACGATGACGACGACATTGGGGTGCAATTGGAGGACGGAAGCAGGAACGCGCGGCGTCACAGGCCCTCGCATCGCGTCGCGGATGATCTCGGCCTTGCCCGCTCCGTTGGCGACGAGCAAGATCATACGAGCCTTCATAATCGTACCGATACCCATGGTGTACGCCTCGCGCGGCACTTCGTCGATCGTATCGAACAGACGGCTGTTTGCCTGTATGGTGCTGTCGGTCAACGAGACGAGGTGGGTCTCCACCGGGAAGGTATCAGCGGGCTCATTGAATCCGATGTGCCCGTTGTGACCGATACCGAGCAATTGGATATCGACGCCGCCGGCTTCCTCGATCATGGCCTCGTAGTCAGCACATGCCTTGTCGGAGTCGGGGTTCGACCCATCCGGGACGTGTGTGCACTCCTTGCGAACATCTACATGGTCGAACAGGTTGTTGTTCATGAAATAGCGGTAGCTTTGGGGATGGGTCCCATCAAGTCCGCGATACTCGTCAAGGTTGAAGGTGGTGAGCTCAGAAAAGCTGATCTTGCCTGCTTCGTAGTCACGCACCAACTCCTTGTACAGCCCAATAGGGGTGGAACCTGTCGCCAACCCGAGCGTGCATGCAGCATCCGCCTCGATGCACGATGCAATGACATCCGCCGCGCGACGGCTCATCTGGTCGTAGTTGCCTGCCTTGATAATTTCAATAGCCATGATTAACTCCTTATAACCGATACGTTATGTCCAGAACAACATTGTCGCAATGAAATCTTGGTATGCCCAATCATACACGTCAGAATACCAACCAGTCTCAGGTGCGAGAGACATCATAAGGATGTACGCGACGCTGATCGCCACCGCCACGAGCAATCCTTCCATAAGATACCCCCGCAACTTCGTGTTCTCTTCGAGGTTCTCGTTGGCGATAAAGACCAACAACACCGTGGCTATGAGAAGCATGAAGCTGAAATCGGCGTAGTAACGTTGCAGAATGCCAGCCATCTCCGCATCAAGCAGGGCGATACAAAGCGCACTGCCGAGCAAAACTCCGATGACGCCCGCAATCGTATGGGTGGAACGCGCCTTGATGCGTTTTTTGATGATCGGACCCGTGAAAGCCAAAGTCCAAAGAATCGGCAAGCACGCAAAGACGCCGCCAAAGGTGGTCTCCTTGATGGTTTGCCCCATATAGGTCGTAGCAAACTCGGTGGGTTGGATAAAGGGGAACACACCCACAACGTTGGCCGGCTGGAGGAAGTACGCAAAGATGGCGGGAGCCAAGCGTCCGATGTTCCACCCGCGCTTCGTCATGTCGTTGACCGTCAGATTGTAGTTCGCGCCAAAATCCGTGAAGCTGCCGAACCGAGCGTAGTTGTACAACATGATGCCTGCAGCAACGACAAGGTAGGGGGCGATAAGGCAAACAAACTCGAATGCGCCCTTCCTCGTGAGGATACGCTTCTCCTTGATATAAGGTCGCCAAAACAACGGGAAGGCCAAACACGAGAGCAAAACGAATTGCGGGCGGCAACCGGCGACAAGCGCCATGCAAAGGCTGCCCGCCAAGAACCATCCCCAACGCACCTCGGCGGCACGTCCTTTCATCCAAAAGTAGATGCCCCAAACCGAGAACGCCAACGCACACGCGATCGGCAACGAGTAGAACGTGGGGAACTTGGCGAGATACATGATGCCGCAACACACGACAAGCGGTATCTGCAACAGCAAATACAATCCCAAGCTCACCCGTTTGAAGTGGTAACGAGCAAACCGGTCGAGCAACACGGTACACCCGGCAATAAACAGGACAAGCATTATAAGCACGCCTATCGCCGAGGGAAAGTTCGCTCCCGTCACCAAATAGAACGGCAGATAGAACAAAACAACAGGAACTACCCCGAAATAGACATAGTAGTGCCCGTCATAGTACGCGACATCGAACAGATACGACTCCCCTGTTTGCTTTTGCAGCTCGTTTCGAGCACCGTTGTCGTAAGGGTTGTCCATGTTCTGAAGCCATTGGGGCGGTTGTTGGTCGAGGTAGAGTTGCCCGTGCGCCATCGCGCGAGCTAGCTCGGCATACTGCTGGGCGTTGTCGCCACCGACCTCAAAAGTGTTGACGAAACTCTTACCGTCCCAAGATCCGTAGTTGTAGCTCTCCGTGGCGACCCCCACGAGATTTGAGCCAAACAACAAGAACGAACTCACGATTGCGATCTCAACCACCATGGTAAACACGATCGTGGTCTTCGATACCACAGGGTTCTCCACGATACGGAAAGAATAGAGGGAGGAGCGCGGCCTGAAGGCATAGCCGAGCATCAAGAGCAGGTAGACCAGACCGAAGCGCCATGCGACAAAGTCGAAGGGATGTTTCGCATTGAGGACGACGTCCAAGATCTTGACAGGATAGGATACATCGTCGCTGAGTAATTGGATACGAAGGCTTCCCATGTCGCCCGAGGTGTTGAGGTTGATAATCTGGCTGCGATATGAGATGGTTGAGACGTTGGCGTCCGGAATGCCCTCGGTGTATTCCGTGGAATCGAAGTACGTCTCGTGGGCTGCGTCCGTGAAGTTGATCTTGAATGTGAGCAATTGCGCGCTCTGGCCGGAGTCGAGCTTGATGTATACGTCATAGACCTTCTCGTTGATGTGCGAAAACTCAAGGGTCGAGTTAACCTCGGTAAGAAGAAATGACCCTTCCTCGTCCTTCGTCAACTCGATCTTGTTCATGAGGCTCTTTTCTTTGTAGCCAAGAGATTTGAAGAAGTTGAGGTTGAACACGAAGCATTCGAGAGCCAACGCCACGGCAAGCAAGACAAGAAACACCTTGACATAGTGCTTGATGCCCGAAGCATTGCGCCTCAGGTAGCGCTTCTCCACGTAGGCTATGTTTTCTCGAACGCTCGGCATGCTTCAAATTATAGAAGATGCAAGGAGAAGCGAGAGCTGCGTAGCGCCAAAAGAAACAAGAAAATGAGGCCCCGTCAAATTGACGAGACCTCAACCGCGACATCAGCCGTGGAGCCTTAGTGCCTATTTGCCAAGCGCCGCCTTCACGTCCGCGTAGACAAGCTCCGGGTCACGATCGCCGTCTACGGTGACAAGCAAATCACAACCGCGATAGTAGTCGATCAAAGGAGCGGTAGAGCGCTCATAGACGTCGAGGCGGTTGCGAACCGTAGCCTCGTTGTCGTCGTCGCGTTGATACATCTCTCCACCGCATTTCGGGCACGCGGCATCGTCAGCATTGCCAATAAATCCGCAATCCTTGCAAAGACGGCGGGATGTCAGTCGTTTCACGATGACGTCAGCCGCAACATTCACGAGAAGAGCGGCATCCAACGGGCGGCCAAGCTTGGAAAGCTCGACATCAAGGGCAACAGCCTGTGCAGAGGAGCGCGGAAAGCCATCCAAGATGAAACCGACGTTGGTGTCGGGATGGGAAAGACGCTCGCTGACGAGTCCGATGATGACGTCGTCGGGCACAAGCTCGCCCGCATCCATGTACCCCTTCGCGGTCCGACCGAGTTCGGTACCTTCCTTGACAGCGGCGCGCAACATGTCGCCGGTGGAGATGTGGGGAAGGCTGAATTCCTCGACGAGTTTTGCAGCCTGGGTACCCTTACCGGCGCCCGGAGCGCCCAAAAGAACGATATTCATTGAACCTCCCAAAGAACGGAGTGGCAGACAATCTATCTGAAACACATCATCTGCTAAAAGCATCTATACACGGCACGCAACTACCCATACGCGGTGACCGCGACTATTTATTATAACAAAATACGGGAGGCAAGTTTCCTCGCCCCCCGCATTAGCTCGCTTCCACACGAAGAAACGATCAAGCTACTTGAAGAAGCCGTCGTAGTTGTACATCTTCAACTGAGACTCAACCTTGCTCATAGTGTCAAGGGCAACGCCAATCATAATCAGGATGGAGGTGCCACCGAAAGACTGGATGAGGGTGTTGTCGGTGAAGTAGAAGATGATCGTCGGGATGACCGCGATGCAGGCGATAAAGATTCCGCCAGGCAACGTCACACGACGGATGACGTTCTTGATGTACTCAACAGTGTTGGAACCAGGACGCACGCCGGGGATGTAGCCACCCTGCTTGCGAATCTGGTCTGAGGTCTCCTCCGGGTTGAACACCATGGAGGTGTAGAAGTATGCGAAGAAGACGATCAGAACAACGTTGAGGATCCAGTTCAACCAACCGGTGGTGCACCAGTTAGCGAAAATGGTCAGCCAATCCGCGTTGAACAAAGCGGCAAGCTGTGCCGGGAAGTACAGGATGCAGCTTGCGAAGATGATGGGGATGACGCCCGCGGAGTTCACCTTCAGCGGAATGTAGGTGTTCTGCCCGCCGACCATCTGGCGACCCTGGATACGCTTTGCGTAGTTGACAGGGATACGACGCTGAGCGCGCTCGACATAGATGATGGCAGGAATGCAAACAAGAACGACCACGAGGATGAGGACCGTGAAAGCGATGCCCATGGTGCCGGTCGTCGCAGACGAGAAGATCGCAGAGGGAACGCGAGACACGATGCTCACGAAGATGATGAGGGACATGCCGTTGCCAATGCCGCGCTGCGTGATAAGCTCGCCCATCCACATGATGAACGCGGTACCAGCAACGAGCGTGAAGACGACAAGGATGTTCGTGATCATCTCGGGAACTTGGTCGCTAAAGACAACGCCGTATGCGGAAGACTTGAACAAAAGCAAGTAACCGACAGCGTTGATGAGGCCAAGACCAAGGGTCAACCAACGAGTCACCTGCGTGATGCGGCGACGACCCGTCTCGCCCTCCTTGGCCCAACGGCCAACGGCGGGAATAACGCTCTGCATCAACTGCATGATGATGGATGCGGTGATGTAGGGCATGATACCCAAGGAAAACACTGAGAAGTTGGACAAAGCGCCACCAGTGAACAGGTCTAGCATTGTCATGGCAACGCCCGAGTTTGAGAACGAGTCTGCAAACTCCCTAAACGGAATGCCCGGTACCGGAATGTAGGCACCAAGGCGGTAGAGCGCCAAGATAGCAAGAGTGAAGAGGATCTTGTTCCTCAGCTCAGGTACCTTAAATGCATCGACAATTGACCTTAGCAAGGCTCTTCGACCTTTCCTCCAGCTGCCTCAATCTTAGCCTTAGCAGAGGCAGAA
The DNA here is from genome assembly GCA_963643505.1 of Eggerthellaceae bacterium. Lineage (GTDB taxonomy): Bacteria > Actinomycetota > Coriobacteriia > Coriobacteriales > Eggerthellaceae > CAVEFW01. The sequence continues at coordinate 35,740 of CAVIKF010000010.1, read as the reverse complement.
ACCTTATCAACACTTACTGTGACGGCCTTGGTGATCTCACCGTCACCAAGAACCTTAACAAGATCGTCAGCATGCTTGATGATGCCCTTTGCCTTAAGGGTCTCACCGTTGACAATCTCGCCAGCCTCGTACTTCTCCTCGATACGGGAGACGTTGACGGGCACATACTCAACACGATTGATGTTGGTGAAGCCAGGAAGCTTCGGGAGACGACGTGCCAGCGGAGTCTGGCCACCCTCGAAACCGTTGCCCTTGCCGCCGCCGGCGCGGGACTTTTGGCCGTTCATACCACGACCAGCAGTCTTGCCGTTACCAGAAGCAGGACCGCGGCCCTTGCGCTTACGATCGCTACGAGAGCCAACCGCAGGCTTCAAATCCTTCAATTCCATGTTATTACTCCTTATTTCGCTAGTGTGAGGTCGCAAGACCTCCCTGCTGACAGCTCGCCGTCAGCTAACTTCTATCAAACATGCTGGCGGCGTGCCCTGTTTTGGACACGCCGTTAAGCAATGTTCCAAAAAACGTGCAGAGGAAGATTTAAATCTCCTCGACCTCGACAAGGTGCTTAACCTTAAAGATCATGCCACGAACGCTCGGGTTGTCGACCTGCTCGACCGTGCGGCCGATCTTGCCGAGACCCAATGCCTTCAGGGTCTTGCCCTGATCAGCCTTGCGGCCGATTGCGCTGCGGACCTGGGTCACGCGAAGAGTCTTCTCAGCCATGACTTACTCCTTCCAGCCAAAGACCTCGGCAACGGAAAGATCGCGACGGGCTGCGACATCCTGCGGGGTCTCGATGTTCTTCAAGCCCTCGGCAGCAGCCTTGACGATATTCATGGCGTTGTCGGTGCCCAAAGACTTAGTGATAACGTCGGTGATGCCTGCGAGCTCCATGACTGCACGGACCGGGCCACCAGCCATAACGCCAGTACCGGGGACGGCCGGCTTCAACAAAACGCGACCTGCGCCGAACTCGCCGATGGTCTCATGGGGAATGGTGTGCTCTGCGGTCATGGAAACGTGGAACATGTTCTTCTTGGCATCCTCAGTACCCTTGCGGATAGCAGTGGGGACTTCCTGGGACTTGCCCATGCCAACGCCAACGTTGCCATTGCCGTCGCCGACGACCACGAGAGCGGTGAGAGCCATACGGCGGCCACCCTTGACGGTCTTAGCGACGCGATTGATGTAGACGACGCGCTCCTGAAGCTCAGGGACTGCGGCGTTCTCCTGCTTGTTGTTACGAGCCATAAGACTACCTATCCCTTCTAGAATTTCAGACCGGCTTCGCGGGCTGCCTCAGCCAAAGCCTTAACGCGACCATGATAGAGGTTGCCGCCGCGGTCGAATACGATAGTGTCGATACCGGCCTCAAGGCACTTCTTGCCCACGATGGTGCCGAACTCAGCTGCGCCCTCAATGTTGGAGCCGCGCTTGCCGGTTGCCTTGAAGTCGGGGCCAAGGGTGGAAACGCCCAAAAGGGTCTTGCCAGCCTTGTCGTCGACAAGTTGAACATAGATGTTGTTGTTGCTGCGGGTCACGCACAGACGCGGACGTGCGGGCGTGCCAGAAATCTTACCGCGGACGCGCGTATGGCGACGGCGGAGCTTTGCAGCCTTCTTCTGAAGTTTATTCATAACTTATCCTCACTTAGTCCTTACGCCTTTAGTCGCCCTTAGCGGCCTTGCCCAGCTTACGACGGACACGCTCGCCCTCATAGCGGATGCCCTTGCCCTTGTAAGGCTCAGGCTTGCGCCATGCACGGACATTTGCTGCGACCTGGCCAACCTGCTCCTTGTCTGCGCCAGAAACAACAATCTGGGTCTGAGAAGGAACCTCGAAGGTGATGCCTTCGGGGGCCTTGACGAGGACGGGGTGGGAGAAACCCAACTGCATCTCGAGGGTATCGCCCTTCAAAGCTGCACGGTAGCCGACGCCAACCATTTCCAACTTCTTGGAGTATCCCTTGGATACGCCCTCGACCATGTTGGCGAGAAGCGTACGGGTCAGGCCGTGGTAGCTCTTGGCCTCACGGGAATCATCAGGACGCTCGACGGTAAGGACGTCGCCCTCCTGCTTGATCATCATAATGCTTTGGAACGTGCGGGTGAGCTCGCCCTTGGGGCCCTTCACCGTCACGGTATTGCCGTCAATTTTGACCTCAACACCTGCAGGAACGGTAATAGGCAGCTTGCCGATACGAGACATATCTATCTACCTTCCTTTCCTACCAGATGTAAGCGATAACCTCGCCGCCGATGCCCTTCTTGCGAGCGTCGCGGTCGGTCATAACGCCATTGCTTGTAGAGATGATTGCAGTGCCGAGTCCACCGAGAACGCGAGGCAAATCGTCCTTGCCAGCGTAAATACGCAGGCCCGGCTTAGAGATGCGCTTGATGCCCTTGATGGTCTTCGCCTTCTTTGCGCCATACTTCAAAGTGATCTCGAGCGTAGCGCGGGGCTCGCCGTCAATCACCTCATAACCCGCAACATATCCCTCCTGGGCCATGATGCGAGCGATTTCGACAAGCTTCTTGGAAGAAGGCATCGTAGCCTTCGGCTTGCCGGCAGACTGAGCATTACGCACACGCGTAAGCATGTCTGCAATAGGATCGGTCATGCTCATTTTTTCTCCTTTGGTTCGTGATGAGCTTCTTCGTCTGGTTCGTCGGCGCCCTTAACGCCTCCGCCTATACAAAGAGCACACCCTATCGCGTCACGTACTTCTTACCAGGAAGCCTTGGTAACGCCGGGCAGTTCGCCTTTGTTTGCCAACTCGCGCAGGCAGATACGGCACAGACCGAACTTACGATAGTAAGCACGGGGGCGGCCGCAACGGCTGCAACGATTATGCTCGCGAGTCGAGAACTTCGGCTCACGCTTGGCCTTGGCGATCATCGATTTCTTAGCCATGCATTTCCTTCTTTCTTTTCCTTACTTATTTTGCGCTTTTCCTTGGAGCGCAAAACAAAAAAACAATACCCCAAAACGGGGTATTGTTCAATAGGTAACTTGAAGCGAGAACGAAAATTAGTTCTTGAACGGGAACCCGAGAGCCTTGAAGAGGGCAAGAGCCTCTGCATTTTCGTTGGTGCTGGTAACAAACGTGATGTCCATACCGCGAGTACGGTCAACCTTGTCGTAGTCGATCTCGGGGAAGATCAGCTGCTCAGTGACGCCGAGGCTGTAGTTGCCGCGGCCGTCAAAGCTGGTGGTCGAGATGCCACGGAAGTCGCGGACGCGAGGCAAAGCCGTAGCCAGCAAACGGTCCAGGAACTCCCACATGCGGTCGCCGCGAAGGGTGACCTTGCAACCGATCGGCATGCCCTCGCGAATCTTGAATCCTGCGATGGATTTACGGGCACGGCAAACCATGGGCTGCTGGCCGGTGATCGTGCGCATGTCGTTCATGGCCGAATCAAGCTGCTTGCTGTCGGAAGCGGCCTCGCCAACACCCATGTTGACGACGATCTTCTCGAGCTTCGGGCAATCGTTGATGTTCTTGATGTCGAGCTCCTTGATAAGAGCGGGGACGATCTCGTTTTTGTACTTTTCCTTCAAACGAGGAGTAGTCATTGTCATTACCTCTTTCGATGAATTAAACGCGGGATTACCAACCTCGCGTCCCCGGAGACCGGGGTCATAAATAACCTTCCGATTGCGCATTTTCGGTATGTCCAAAACTTACGCAACGTCAGCAGTTCCGCCGCTCGCAAGAACGGCGGAACTTCAATTACTCGATGGTTGCGCCGCACTTCTTGCAGACGCGAACCTTCTTACCCTCAGCATTGACGACGCGGTTGACGCGCGTAGCCTTCTTGCAGGAGGGGCAAACCAACTGGACGTTGGATGCATCAATCGGGCCCTCGACGGTGGTGATGCCACCCTGGGGATTAGAAGGGGTGGGGCGGACGGTCTTTTTGATCATGTTGACCTTCTCAACCGCAACGCGGCCCTTCTTCGGGAAAGCACGGAGGATTACGCCCTCCTTGCCCTTGTCCTTACCGGCGATAACCTTAACCTTATCGCCCTTCTTGACATGCAACTTAGCCATCTAGTGCACCCCCTTACAGAGTTTCCGGTGCCAAAGACACGATTTTCATGTACTTCTTCTCACGCAGCTCGCGGGCAACAGGCCCGAAGATGCGGGTGCCACGGGGGGCACCGTCGTTGCCGATCAGAACAGCGGCGTTCTGGTCGAACTTGATGTAGCTGCCGTCAGCGCGACGAACTTCCTTCTTCACGCGAACGACTACGCAGCGGACAACGTCGCCCTTCTTGACGTTGGTGTTGGGCATCGCTTCCTTGACGCTGCAGATGATGACATCACCCAGGCCAGCGTAACGGCGCTTGGAGCCGCCGATGACCTTGATGCACTGCACCTTCTTGGCGCCGGAGTTGTCGGCCACTGCGAGCATGGATTGCATTTGAATCATTGCTTCACCTTTATCTTTCTCTCGCGAGCAAAGCTAGCGCTCTACTACTTGGCCTTCTCAACGATTTGCAGGAGACGCCAACGCTTCAGCTTGGACATCGGACGGGTCTCCATGATTTGTACGGTATCGCCAACACCAGCTTCGTTGTTCTCATCATGTGCGTGGAACTTCTTGGTGGTGGTCATCATCTTCTTGTAAACCGGGTGCGGCTTGCGGGACTCGACAGCAACGACGATGGTCTTGTCGTTCTTTGCGCTCACGACAACGCCCTGACGCACCTTGCGGGAATTACGCTCTACAGTCATTCGTATTCCTCCCCTCTTATGCGTTCAGCTCACGTGCGCGCATCTCTGTCTGGATACGTGCGATATCCTTCTTGACCTGCTTAACACGTGCGGTATTGTCGAGCTGGCTCGTTGCCATCTGGAAACGCAGGTTGAAAAGCTCTGCGCGTGCTTCCTTAAGTGCGGCCTGCAAATCGTCTGCAGACTTCTCGCGGATCTCAGCGTACTTCATTTACTCCTGCACCTCCGTCTCTTTCGTCACGATCTTGCACTTGATCGGCAGCTTGTTGATAGCCAGGCGAAGTGCCTCGCGAGCTACCTCGTCCTCAACGCCGTCGACCTCAAACATGATGCGACCGGGCTTGACGACTGCAACCCATGCCTCAGGGTTGCCCTTACCGGAACCCATGCGGGTCTCAGCCGGCTTCTTGGTGATCGGCTTGTCAGGGAAAATGGTGATCCAGACATGGCCGCCACGCTTCATATGGCGGGTCATAGCGACACGAGCAGCCTCGATTTGGCGGTTCGTGATCCAAGCTGCCTCGAGAGCCTGGACGCCATAGGTACCGTGGTTCAGACGGGTGCCGCCCTTGGCCTTACCCTTCATGGAGCCACGCTGCACCTTGCGGTGCTTTACACGCTTAGGTACAAGCATCTACTTTGCACCCCTCTCGTTACGATCGTTGCGGCGGCGCTGAGGACGAGCAGTGCCCTCGAGAGCCGGCTGCGGAGCCTTCTGGCCGGGGAGCACGTCGCCGTGATAGACCCAGACCTGAACGCCGATGGAACCCATCATGGTTCCTGCGGTTGCAAAGCCGTAGTCAATCTTTGCACGCAGGGTGTGCAAAGGCACACGACCCTCGCGATACCACTCGCGACGGCACATCTCAGCACCGCCGAGACGACCGGAGCATTGGATACGGATGCCCTTGGCACCGCTCTTGCGAGCGGACTGGATGGCCTTGCGCATTGCACGACGGAAGGCGACACGGCCCTCGAGTTGCTCTGCGACAGATTGGGCAATGAGGGTTGCATCCAACTCAGGACGCTTGACCTCTACAACCTCGACAGAGACGGAGCCGTTTGCGATCTCCTCGAGCTTCTTACGAAGCTGGTCGATCTCGGCGCCCTTCTTGCCGATGACAACACCCGGACGAGCCGTGGTGATGATGACCTTGATCTTGTCGCCAGCGCGCTCGATCTCGACCTTCGCCACAGCGGCACGAGCGAGATACTTGTCGAGGAACTTGCGAATTGCCTGGTCGTTCTCCAGAGTCTTGGCATAATCCTTGTTGCCTGCATACCAGCGGCTACGCCAATCCTCAGTGACGCCCAGACGGAAACCGGTGGGGCTTACCTTCTGACCCATGGCTTATGCCTCCTCTCGGGTTGCGACGATGATAGTGATGTGGCTGCTGCGCTTGCGAATAGGGGACGCAGAGCCCTTTGCGCGCGGACGGATACGACGCATAGTCGGACCCTCGTCCACGAAAGCGGCCTTGACATACAGGGCCTCAGGACGGACATGATGCAGGTTCTCTGCGTTTGCGGTTGCGGAGTTCAGGGTCTTGAGAACGACCTCTGCGCAACCACGCGTAGTGAACTGCAGGATCTCCTGGGCGGCGACAACGCTCTTGCCGCGAATCTGATCGACCACGATGCGGGCCTTGCGGGGCGACACGCGGACGTAGCGGGCGATTGCTCTAGCTTCCATGTTTCAACCCCTTCCTATTTCTTCTTCTTGTCGGCCGCATGACCCTTGAACGTACGGGTCGGGGCGAACTCGCCCAGCTTGTGGCCAACCATGGACTCGGTGATGTAGACCGGAACATGCTTACGACCGTCATGGACAGCGATGGTGTGACCTACCATGTCCGGGAAGATCGTGCTGCTGCGGGACCAGGTCTTGATGACTTCCTTCGTACCAGCGGCATTCATGGCCTCGATGCGGCTCAGAAGGCGCTCTTCCACGAAGGGACCTTTTTTCAAACTTCTGCTCACTAGTTACTCCTTCAAGCGCTACTTCTTGCGGCGACGAATGATGAGACGGCTGGAATTCTTCTTCGGGTTGCGCGTGCGATGACCCTTGGTAGGAACACCCCACGGAGAAACCGGATGACGACCAGCGGTCTTGTTCTTACCCTCACCACCGCCATGGGGATGGTCGACAGGGTTCATGACAGTACCGCGAACGGTGGGACGAACGCCCATCCAACGCTTGCGACCAGCCTTGCCGATCTTGATGTTGGAGTGCTCTGCGTTGCCGACCTCACCGATGGTGGCGCGGCAGGTAAGGAGCACGCGGCGCATCTCAGAAGAGGGCATACGGAGGATGGCATACTTGCCTTCCTTGCCCATCAGCTGGATGCTGGTGCCTGCAGAACGAGCGATTGCTGCGCCCTTGCCAGGCTGAAGCTCGACGGCATGGATCAAGGTACCAACGGGGATGTTGGCCAAGGGCAATGCGTTGCCGGGCTTGATGTCTGCATCGGGACCGGAGACGACGGTGTCGCCAACGGACAGGCCCTTAGGATGCAGGATGTAACGCTTCTCGCCGTCTGCATAGTGGAGCAGCGCGATGCGAGCAGAGCGATTGGGGTCGTACTCGATCGTGGCAACCTTGGCGGGCACGCCGTCCTTGTTGCGCTTGAAATCGATGATACGATAGCGGCGCTTGTTGCCGCCACCCTGATGACGGGTCGTCACGCGACCGTAGCAGTTGCGGCCAGCCTTCTTGTGAAGGGGGGCAAGCAGCGACTTCTCAGGCGTAGACGTGGTGATTTCGGAGAAATCCGAAACCGTTTGGAAGCGTCGACCAGGAGAGGTCGGCTTGTATTGTTTAACTCCCATTCCATTTCCTTCCTTGGGGGATTCCGGGCTTTTGGGCCAAGTCGCAGGACGTCTACGCTCGGCTTGATGGCTCTTCGTCCCCATCATGGACCCCCGCTCGCACGCCTCACCGCACACCGGGAATCCCTTTCACTTACGAGGATCAACGATTGCCCTGACACTCCGTTTGAGGCCGTTGTGCCCGACGCCGCTAATCCACGCGTCCGGGTGTATCCAAAGAACACCCACACGCAAACGAAAAGTATACGGTTCCAACCGATGATATTCAAGAACTATTTTGGCGTTTTTTCTAATCAGGCGCAGGTAGGAGCCCACAGACGATATGCAGGGTGTTCTGCGCGCAAGGGTGTTCTGCCCACATTAAAAAATGGGAGGACGCCACCGCGCCCCCCGCTGTCTGCCTTCGCTTTCGCCTACGGTTAGCCCTCGAAGCTCTAACG
>CAVIKF010000010.1:0-27707 GCA_963643505.1 Eggerthellaceae bacterium | reverse complement strand
GCCTACGGTTAGCCCTCGAAGCTCTAACGCCACGATATCGGCATGCTCGGCGGCCTACGGTTGGCCCTCGGTGCTCTCAGGCGCCACGATATTGGCATGCTCGGCGGCCTACGGTTGGCCCTCGGTGCTCTCAGGCGCCACGATATTGGCATGCTCGGCGGCCTACGGTTGGCCCTCGGTGCTCTCAGGCGCCACGATATTGGCATGCTCGGCGGCCTACGGTTGGCCCTCGGTGCTCTCAGGCGCCACGATATTGGCATGCTCGACGAGATATTTCGCAGCTTTATAGCGCTCCGCAGACTCGCGCAAGGCAAATCCGCGCCCGCCTTCCTCCATGTTTTGCCGAACCACGCCGGGGTTTTGCGGGTTCATGGAAAGACACACCGCATCGATATCCTCATCGGTGATGTACAGGCCGAAATGACGGTACACCGCGTCGAGCGAATAACCCTCGGCGAGGGTCTTGCGCGCCTCGATGAGCAACATGATGTTGAGCTGGTCCTCTCCGCCCATCTCCTGGACGTACTCCTCGTATTTCTTGCCTTGGGAACGCAAACTCGTGCGCAGGGACTCCAAAAGGCCGTCGCGCATATTCATCAGCACGTCGTCGGCAAAAGACCCCTCAAAGCGCTCTGAGATCTTCTCGGAAGCGAGATTGCGCAATTTCGCGTCATAGGAGAAGCGTTGCTCCTCGGTGATCCCCTTCTCGACATCCTTGACAAGAGCCTCGCGTGATTCATAGCCCGGGAGATACTTCTTGACCCAGACATCATCCATCTCGGGCTCTTTGACGGTTTGGAACTCGAGGATGGTGACGGTGCACTCGACGGACTCAGTCGTAGGCTCGCCCGCCTCGTCAAGCGTCGGGGCGCCGAAGGTGAAGGTCTTGGTCTCGCCGACGTTCATGCCGATGATGTTTTTTTCAAAGTCATCAGGCATATAGCCTTTGCCTGTGGTGTAGGGGCGAGACTTAAACGTCAGGTTCTTCAAAGGCTCACTGTCTCCCACAAGCTTCGACTCCATCGACAAGAGGATGGTGTCATCCACATCCACCGGGCGATCGATCCCAAAAGCCGTTGCGAACTCCATGTAGTGGCTAGCGATGTCCTCCAACGTCTTGTCGACGGCGGACAGGTCGGGCACGAATGCGGGTGCCTCGAGCGTAAGGGGCTCGTAGCTGGAAAGCTCGAATTTAGGCTTGGTGCAAACCTCAAATTGGAATTTGTAGGTCTTCCCGCGGCGCAGGATATCTTGGGACACCGGATGGGGCGGAAATGCAGGTTGGAGATTGCGCTTCTCGACGGCAAGAGGCCAAAGGTACTCGATGACGTCAGCGGAGACGATGGCGTCGAGGTCTCGAATGCCGAGCTGCTCTTGGGCCGCTTGGGCCGGGGTCTTGCCGGGCTCGGCTCGCAAACCCATCTTGTTGGCAAACAGGATTTGGGCCTTGTTGAACGCCTCGGTGACCTCTTTTTCCGTCGCTTCGGCATCTATGACGAAATAGCCGTCCTTCAAGCGTGACTGGATTACCTTCATGGGATGAGCTCCTTGCAATCGACGAGCGTATGACCATACCGCCCGTGCTCTTCTCTTCGTTTCACAAGGAGCAATGATAACACGGCTCATCCAAGCATGGCACCCCAACAAGTAAAGGGAGGCCCCGCTTAAGGAGCCTCCCTTTTGGTTTCAAAATCTGGTCGCTTACGCCTGGTCGCTTGCGCGCTTATCAAGCATTTAAGCGGAGAAGATCTCGATGGTCTCGCCCGGTGCCAAGGTAACCATGGCCTTCTTCCAAGTACGGGTACGACCAGCGGCGCCACGCTGACGCTTCGGCTTGGACTTGACGTTGAGCGTGTTGACCTTGATGACCTTGACCTTGAAGATCTCCTCAACAGCCTTGGCGATCTCGATCTTGTTAGCACCCTGTGCAACCTCGAAGGTGTACACATTGTTCTCCATGACGTCGTAGCTGCGCTCGGTGATGACCGGGCGGATGATGATCTCGCGTGCCTCCATTATGCAAGCACCTCCTCAACGATCTTCAGTGCCTCAACGGTGATCACGAGGTTCTTGTTGTCAAGAAGCTCGTAGGTATTGATCTCTTGGGCAGGGAGGACATTGACCGTGGGGATGTTGCGGAAGGACAAGTAGGTGTCGATGGCGTCATCGGGGACGACAACGGTCGTACGACCCTCAAGACCCAATGCCTTCATAGCAGCAACAGCAGCCTTGGTGGAAGGCTTCTCAAAAGAGAAGTCCTCAACGATGGTGAGCTGCTCGTCGGCAAGCTTGGCAGCCAGCGCGGAGCGGGTTGCGAGCTTGACCTCCTTGCGGTTCACCTTGATCTCGTAGGAACGAGGATGGGGGCCGAAGACGGTGCCGCCGCCGACCCACTGGGGTGCGCGAATCGTGCCCTGACGTGCGCGGCCGGTACCCTTTTGGCGCCACGGCTTGCGACCACCGCCGCGAACCTCGCCACGGGTACGGGTATTGGACGTGCCCTGACGCCATGCGTTGCGCTGAGCGCGAACGACAAGGTGCATCACCGGCACATTCGGCTCAATGCCGAAGACGATCTCGGAGAGCTCGGCCTTGCCGGTAACCTCTCCCGTCACGCCCTTGATGTCGATAGTTGCCATAAGTATTAGCTCCTCAATTACTCAGCTAGTCGTTTAAGCCATGCGAATGCGAACGATACCGTTCTTGCCGCCGGGTACAGCGCCCTTCAGCAGGATGAGGTTTTGCTCCTCATCGATGCGAACGACGTCCAGGTTCTTCACCGTGACGGTGTCGCAGCCCATATGGCCAGGAAGGCGCAGGCCCTTGAACACGCGGGACGGAGTAGCACACTGGCCAACAGAACCGGGAGCGCGATGGAAGTGGGCACCATGGCCACCAGGACCGCCAGCAAAACCGTAACGCTTCATAACGCCGGCAAAGCCCTTGCCCTTGGAGACGCCCTGGACGTCAACCTTCTTCACGTCAGCGAAAGCTGCGACGGTCTGCACGTCGCCGACTTTGTACTCGGACGCGTTCTCGACGCGAACCTCGCGCAGATAGCGAACCGGCGTGGTGCCCTGCTTGGCGAAGTGTCCAGCCATAGGCTTGTTGACCCTAGAGTCCTTGATGTAGCCGAAGCCCATCTGGACTGCCTCGTAGCCGTCGGTCTCGGTCGTCTTGACCTGGCAAACCTTGTTCGGCTCAGCGAGAATGACAGTGACAGGTACGACCGTGTCATCCTCAGCGAAGATCTGGGTCATGCCGATCTTCTTACCGTAGATAGCATTAATCATTCGTCGTCACCCCTTACAGCTTGATCTCGATGTCGACACCAGCGGGGAGATCGAGGCGCATCAGGGAGTCAACCGTGTTCGGCGTGGGCTCCAAGATGTCGATCAGACGCTTGTGGGTACGCATCTCGAACTGCTCACGAGAGTCCTTATTGACATGGGGACCCTTGATAACCGTGTAGAGATTGCGCTCGGTCGGCAGCGGAATAGGACCGGAAACCTTTGCACCCGTCTTCTGAGCGGTGTCGACGATGAGCTTCGTGGACTGGTCCACGATCTCATGATCGTACCCCTTCAAGCGGATGCGAATCTTTTGATTAGCCACTTAATTTACCTCCAAATAAGCTTTTGATTCGCGAAAGCGCCTAGTTAGCGCTGCCGCCAGCCTTGCTGATGATTTCTTCCTGAACATGTTTCGGTACAGGAGCGTAAGAGTCGAACTGCATCGTGTAGGATGCGCGACCCTGGGTACCGGAACGAAGATCGGTTGCATAGCCGAACATCTCAGCCAGCGGAACCTTCGCGCTGATGGTCGTGGTGGTACCACGCATCTCCTGGCCTTGGATGAGACCACGGCGGGAGGGGATGTCGCCCATGACGAAGCCGGTGTACTCATCGGGAGTCTCGACCTCCACGGCCATCATCGGCTCGAGGATGCAGGGATTGCCCTTCTTGAGTGCGGCCTTGATAGCCATGGAACCGGCAACCTTGAATGCCGCCTCGGAGGAGTCGACGTCATGGTAGGAACCATCGATGAGCTCGACCTTGAGAGCCTCGACCGGATAGCCAGCGAGAACACCGGAGTTGAGAGCCTCCTGGATGCCCTTGTCGACTGCGGGGATGTACTCCTTGGGGATGACGCCGCCGACGATCTTGTTCTCGAACTCGTACCCCTTGCCCTCTTCCTGAGGGTACATGTTGATGACGCAATGGCCGTACTGACCATGACCACCGGATTGGCGGACGAACTTGCCCTCGACGTTGAGAGCAGGAGTCGTTGCGGTCTCGCGATAGGCAACCTGCGGCTTGCCGACATTTGCCTCGACCTTGAACTCGCGAAGCAGGCGGTCGACGATGATCTCCAAGTGGAGCTCGCCCATGCCAGCGATGATGGTTTGGCCGGTCTCGTGGTTGGTGGACACACGGAACGTCGGGTCCTCTTCGGCGAGTTTTTGGAGAGCGATGGACATCTTGTCCTGCTCTGCCTTGGTCTTAGGCTCAACAGCGATGTCGATAACCGGGTCGGCGAACTGCATGGTCTCAAGGACGATCGGAGCATCCTCGGCGCAAAGCGTGTCACCAGTGGTGGTTGCCTTCAGGCCTACGACCGCGACGATGTCGCCCGCGGTGCAGCTATCGATGTCGACACGTTGGTTGGAATGCATCTGCAAAAGACGGCCAATGCGCTCCTTCTTGCCGTTGGTGGCATTGATGACGTAGCTGCCGGCATCGAGCGTACCGGAGTACACACGCAAGTAGGTCAGCTTGCCGACGAAGGGGTCGGTCATGATCTTGAATGCGAGAGCGGCGAAGGGAGCCTTCGGATCGGAAGGACGCTCGTCCTCCTCTCCGGAGTTAGGCAACGTGCCCTTGATCGGGGGAACGTCAACAGGAGACGGCATGTAGTCGACGATAGCGTCGAGGAGCTCCTGAACGCCCTTGTTCTTGTAGGCGGAGCCGACAAAGACCGGGTTGATGCCGCAGGCGAGAACGCCCTTGCGAAGCGCAGCCTTGATCTCGTCGACCGTGACTTCCTCCTCCATGAGGACCTTCTCCATAAGTTCCTCGTCGAAGTCGGCAGCCGCGTCAACGAGCTCTTGGTGATAGAGCTCGGCGTCCTCTGCGAACTCGGCCGGGATCTCGCCCATCGGCTCGGGATAGGTCATGCCCTTGTCGTCGGCCTTGAAGTCCCATGCGGTCATGGTGACCAGGTCGATGACACCCCAGAAGTTGTCCTCAGCACCCATGGGGATCTGAGCAGCAACAGCGTTTGCGCCGAGACGATCCTTCATGGTCTGGATCGCATGGAAGAAGTCTGCACCGATACGGTCATACTTGTTGATGAAGGCGATGCGGGGAACACCATAGCGCTCCGCCTGACGCCAAACGGTCTCGGACTGCGGCTGGACACCAGCGACAGCGTCGAAAACCGCGACAGCGCCGTCGAGGACGCGCAGGGAGCGCTCAACCTCAGCGGTGAAGTCGACATGACCCGGAGTGTCGATGATCTGGAAGCGGTAGGGCTTACCACCCTCAGCACCGCCCGGGTAGTTCCAAAAGCACGTGGTTGCTGCAGACGTAATGGTTACGCCGCGCTCCTGCTCCTGAACCATCCAGTCCATGGTGGCTGCGCCATCGTGAACCTCACCGATCTTGTGAGTCTTGCCAGTGTAGTAGAGGATGCGCTCGGTGGTCGTCGTCTTGCCCGCGTCGATGTGGGCCATGATGCCGATGTTGCGAGTGTCCTCGAGATTGATCTTCTTAGCCATCACTACTCCTTAGAAGCGGTAGTGGGAGAAGGCACGGTTGGACTCAGCCATCTTGTACAAATCCTCACGCTTCTTGATAGAGGCGCCGGTGTTGTTAGCTGCATCCATGATTTCGTTGGCAAGGCGCTCCTTCATGGTGTGCTCCTTGCGCTTACGGGAGAAGTCGACGATCCAACGGATTGCCAGCGTGGTTGCGCGGCGGGAGTTAACCTCCATGGGGACCTGGTAGGTGGCGCCACCAACACGCTTGGGCTTGACTTCCAGCGTAGGACGAACGTTGTCCATAGCCTTCTTGAACACGGACAGAGGATCCTCGCCCGTCTTCTTCTCGACCAGGTCGAAAGCACCGTAAACGATGTCCTCGGCCGTGGACTTTTTGCCGTCAAGCAGGATCTTGTTGATCAACTGAGTGACGAGACGGTTATTAAACTTTGCATCCGGCTGCACTTCGCGGCGGATTGCTGCTGCACGACGCGGCATATAATTCTCCTTTATTCCTGCGCGCTTCGGGGCGAATCTCCTTATTCGCTCATTAGACCCTTCTCGGGTTAAACCCTTCTCGGTCCGCGCGTCTTAACGGTTACTTACTTGGGGCGCTTGGCTCCATAACGGCTACGGCCCTGGCGACGCTTGTCAACTGCAGCGCAGTCGAGAGCGGCGCGGATGACCTTGTAGCGGACACCGGGAAGGTCCTTGACACGACCGCCACGAATAAGCACCATGGAGTGCTCTTGGAGGTTGTGACCCTCGCCGGGGATGTATGCGGTGACTTCCATGCCATTGACGAGACGGACACGGCAAACCTTACGGAGTGCGGAGTTCGGCTTCTTCGGCGTGGTGGTGTAAACGCGGGTGCAAACGCCGCGCTTTTGCGGATTGCCCTTCAGAGCCGGCGTCTTGGACTTATCCGCCGTCTTCAGGCGGCCCTTGCGGACCAATTGATTAATAGTAGGCAATTTACTAACTCCTTCATATACTGCCTAGCCTTCGCTTGTTCGAAGGCGCTTACTGAATTCCCCTGTGCGCTCAGCTGATGCGCACACGAAAACATACGCCTGTTACGGCGCGAGGAGGTACTTTACGCTGCTCTTCGCCTGTTGTCAAATGACACGTACCCGGGAGTGTCTATCCACTCCTACTGTAAACCCGCAGGTTAGGAGCGTATGAGACGGCTGGTGGGAAAAATTTAGTGCGTTCTAGCAAAAAATTTAAAGAATTTCCTGAGGCAGGCTATATGGCAGCAGGCTACAGGCTGCTGAGTGCGCAGGCTATAACGAGCGTAGGCGTTTCCGACCGTGGGCCTCGACAAGTTAAGAGCCACAGCATGGGCCGGCGCGGTGCGCTTTGGGCGTAATCGACCCTTCCCGCCACGTGTCTTTCGGCGTTCCGGCTCGCAAGACACGGAAATAGCAAAGCAGACAAAAGCAAAGCGACCCCGCGCATGCAGGGCCGCTTCAAACCTACGATGGTCAGTGAGCGCTACTCAGCAGCAGTCTCGGCCTCAACCTCGACGACCGGCTCCTCAGCAGGAGCGGCAGCCTCGGCAGCGGCGGCCTCTGCGGCAGCGGCCTCGGCCTTTGCGGCATACTCCGCAGCACGCTTTGCCTTTGCAGCGGCCTTTGCCTCACGCTCTGCCTTCTTGGCGGCCTCGCGCTCAGCAGCGGCAGCAGCCTTGGCAGCCTTCTTGGCAGCCTCGCGCTCAGCCATTGCCTCACGAGCACCGCCGAACTTGTCGGTGAAGCGCTGGACGCGGCCGCCCGTGTCGATCAGCTTCTGGGTGCCGGTGAAGAAGGGGTGGCATGCGTTGCACAGGTCAATCTTGAGCTCAGGCTTGGTTGCACGAGTGACGAACGTGTTGCCGCAAGAGCAGCGAACCGTGCACTCGACGTAATTCGGATGGATTCCTTCTTTCATGGGTTCTCCTTTTCAGAATGTCTTGGTTTCCGACCAAGACAAGACAGCCTGTTGATGGTATCACAAGCTGATCGTTTTGCAATACCCCAATTGATTGAACTTCTCCCCGTCGGGCGCCCTCGGCCTGGCTAATCCTCCGTCAGCCTCCGCCCAAACGGGCTTGACTCAACCGATCCCCGAACCCGCGTACGCCAATCGGGCGCCCTCGGCCAGGCCCCACTCGGGCGCCCCTCAGCCAGGCCCTGTTGCGGCGGCTTCGCCCTTCATGCCTTCGTCGGCGAGGCCTTTCCTCTTACTCGGGCAGACCCTGTTGCGGCGGTTTCACCTTGATCGTGTAGACAAGAATCGCAACTCCCGCGATGATCAAGGGCAAGGAAAGCATCTGGCCCATCGTCACCCAACCCGTCCCGAACAGGTACCCAAGCTGCGCATCAGGTTGGCGGACGAGCTCGATAGCAAAACGGAAGCACCCGTACATGACCAAAAACAGGCCGAGAAAGGTCCCGCGACTGCGGGGAGGTTGTTTACGGGAAAGAGCAAACAACACGACAAAGATCACGATGCCCTCAAGAAACGCCTCGTAAAGCTGGGTCGGGTGGCGCATGACCATGCCCGCATCCCCGCCGAAGGCGACCCCCCAAGGTAAGTCCGTCACTGCGCCCCAAAGCTCACCGTTGATGAAGTTCGCGCAACGCCCGAAGAACAGCCCCCAAGGCGCGCCGATGACCGCGATATCGGCCAAAGTCAGGTAGGGAATGCCCGTGAGCTTAGCCGCGACGATACCGGAGAGGAGGCCACCGATCAACCCGCCATGGAAGCTCATACCCCCTTGATTGAAGGCGAGAATCTCCAAAGGGTGGGTGAAGTAGTATCCATTTCCGTAAAAGAGGCAATACCCCAACCGCGCACCGAGCAGGATGCCCACCACCGCGCACAACATGATGGTCATGAGGGCGTCATCGTTGAAACGCACCCGCCAACGCCGAGCGGTGCGCCAGATGATGAAGCCAGCGATGATGAACCCTGCGACATACGCAAGGCCGTACCACCTCACGGAAAAAGGGCCGACGGTAAACAGGACCGGGTCAAGGGATTGGTAGAAGTCGTTCAGCACGTGCGGCCTTTCCTAGAGCAAAAACCGGTTGGGACTGCCCTGACGTTGCGGGTTATCCGCAATGGTGCTCGCGTCGGGACCGTGCGTGAGGAAAAACTCGCACACGCGGCACACCTCCTTGGAGGCGGCATCATAGTTCAGGTCGGGGTTGAGCAACATGTTGAAATCGGTGGCGACCACATGCGTCTCGCGGAAGCATGCCGAGTAGTTGCAATCAGCCGGGCAAGGCTCACCTGGGATATTGTGGGGACATCTCCCCCTCATCTCCTCATCGCAACCGCGCTGTTCCCAACAAAGTGCCATCACGCATTTCCTCTCAAACTAAACTACAAAAAAAGCGCGCCGACCCAGCCGACGCGCCTCGTATTGGCTCGAACCTTACGCGGGCACGACCTGGGTGACGCCCGGAACGCGATCCTTGAGGATGCGCTCAATGCCGTTCGCAAGGGTCATGGCAGCCATGGGGCAACCATCGCAAGCTCCCTGCAACTCGACGGAGACGACACCGTCCTCAGTCACATCGACGAGGCGGACATCGCCGCCGTCAGCTTGCAAACTCGGACGAATCAAATCCAAAACTGCCAAGACATCGCTCTTCTCTACCATGGGTACTCCTTCTTATCGACAAATGTCCGCTCTTGGTCGGAAATTCTAGCACACCGCGCACCGCTAATTGGCATTGGAACGCGAATAGCAACCTGCTAGTTGAGGGGCTTCCAGTCGGAGCCCAAAATGACAAGCAAGTCGGTATCGTAGGCGTAGTACACGCCGGCCTCGGTGGCACGCCCAACGCCGAGAACACCCACCGCCGCCTGTGCCGCGTCCTTCAGGGTTTCGTTTCCGTAGATCACAAGGGTCTCGCTGTACACAAAGCTATCAGCGTTGCCCGTCTCCTTAATCTGGAATCCGACACCCGACAAGATGTTTGCGATCGTCGTAGCGCCACCGGTGATGCCTGAACCATTTCGTACCGTCACTGTGTAAGCGCTCGGATTGATACTAGCCAAGGACCCTTCGTTGACGACGGTATAGTTACCGGAATTGATGTTGTTGATCAACGTAGCGAGCTCGTCGGTATATACGGAATAGGTGGCATCATCCTTTGTAGAGGTCGCATAGCACGGCACGCTATCACGGTAGGCACTCGAGGCTTGGAAGCCGCTTATGGCCCTGAACGCGGCGGTCAGGGCGGTGCCCGACCAATCAGTTTGGAAACTTCCCGCGACCCCGTCAAGGCGGGAGGAGGTATCGGCTTGAGAACCTTGGGAGAGGTATTCCGCCACCATGGCGATGACGAGCGTTTGGTTCTCCTCCATCGTCGTCCTTCCCTTGTGATAGTTGCTGGCGCGAAGGAACGTCATGGTTTGATCGGCGTTGAGGGTTTGCTGACCTGCGGGAATGTAAATATAACCGGCATTGGGGTCGTCAACCTCCTCGGAGAGGTGGAGAGTCAATCCCCCCATGGCATCCACGATGGAGCGTATACCCGCCTCGTCGGTCTTCACGAAATGCGACACGCTGACCCCGGTCATCGAGGCAACCTTCTCCACAAGCTCCGTGTAACCACCGACCGAGACCGCATCTCCCATGGTTCGCGTGGAGCCATCGGACAATTTCACGGCGATACTGGTCGGGACGGAGACAAGCGCCATCTTCTTCGCATCGGAGTCGACATGGACCAACGCGATCGAGTCGACATCGGTATCGCACCCATCGGATGCGTCAAGGTCGGCCACAACCAAGACGTAGTAGGCGCCATCCTGGTTTTGGGCGACAAGCGAGGTGGGAAGGTATTGGCTTGGAAGGGCGAACTTGGAGCCAAGTCCGCTGAAAAAGACCGCCATGCCAACACCGACGCCGACGCCGACCACGATGAGAAGGGCGACAAAAACCATGAGAAACCGCTTGAGGCGCGACTTGCGTTGGACGCCTTGGGCAAAGCTTTTGTTGTCATGGGGGTGGAGAAGCGACCCGCCGACCTTCTGGGATGTGCCCATAGCCCTGACGTTTCGGACCTCACCCCGTGCAGCTCGTTTGTTCCGGCGGGGATTGGCAAAATCGACACTTTGGGTGTTCAGGGAGGTGCCCCTATGGGAGCCGTCCCGCATCGCGAAACTGCGCGGATTTGACGCGGAATGACGCGCTTGCGGTGAGGATGCGGCGTGTTGCCGGCGGTTGGTCGCGTTTCTGGCGCGATCGGGTGCGCCTTGCGCGCGATCGGGTGCGCCTTGGGCATGACCCGCGGAAGTGAGGGAGCGCGACGAACTCGTCCGTTGCGCCTGCCTGGTCGGGTCTTGATCGGAACCGTGACGGGTGTTTTGGCCCACCGCGGGATCAACGCTTGCGCGTGCCCTTCTCGTCGTGTTTCGTCGTGGGGTGGAGCGGGGCGTCTCCCCCGCGTTTCTCTCGGAGCTCATGAAAGGACGCTACTGCCAAGAATCGTCGTCGACGCGACGGGTGATGGAGGCGCCGAGCGAGGCAAGCTTGCCCACGTAGTTTTCGTAGCCGCGATCGATATGGCTCACCTCATGGACGCGGGTCTCGCCTTCGGCCACGATACCGGCCAAGACGAGGGCTGCGCCTGCACGTAAGTCGGTGGAGGATACGTCAGCGCCTTGGAGGCGAACATTGCCGTGGACCAGGGCATGGTGGCCGTCAATGGAGATATCCGCCCCCATACGAGCCAGCTCGGCCGCAAACATGAAGCGGTTCTCAAAGACGTTCTCCGTGATGACAGAGTTACCGTCGGCGCAAACCGCCAAGAGCATGAACTGGGCTTGAAGATCGGTTGGAAACCCAGGATGGGGAAGAGTTTGGATATCGACGGCACGAAGTTCGCCCTCACGAGCGACCGTGACGTAGTCCTCCCCCGTCTCGACGGTGCATCCCATGGCCTCAAGCTTGATGATGGCCATGCGTAAAAAGCTCGGATCGATGCCGCGCACGGTAAGCGGACCACCGGTCAACGCGCCGCCAGCCAAAAACGTCCCCGCCTCGATGCGGTCGCCCACCGTCGTATGGACGCAAGGATGGAGGCTGTCGAGGGATGTGCCCTGCACGGTGATGGTGGGGGTTCCGCCGCCCTCGACGTGGGCGCCCATCTCGTTGAGCATATTGCAAAGGTCGACAATCTCTGGTTCGCGCGCCGCGTTGTCGATGACGGTCTCGCCCTCGGCAACGACAGCGGCCATGAGCATGTTCTCCGTGGCGCCGACACTCGGGAAGTTCAAAAGGACGCTTGCCCCATGAAGTCCGTTGGGAGTCGTGGCGATGAGGTTGCCATGGCTCACGCGAAACTCGACGCCGAGTTCAGCCAAGCCGACAAGGTGCATATCGATCTTGCGCGCACCGATTTGGCAACCGCCCGGCATGGCGACGATCGCCTTGCCAAACCGGCCGATCAAGGGGCCGAGAACGGAGATGCTCGCACGCATCTTCGTCACGAGGTTGTACGGAGTCTCCCATTTCGAGACGGCAGACGTATCGATGAGGAGAGAGTGGTCGTCGCGTGAGACCTTGGCGCCAAGCTCCTCGAGAACCTGCGACATGATATCGATATCGGAGATGAGCGGCACGTTGTTAATGCGCGTTTCGCCTTGGCCCAAAATGGCTGCCGCCATGAGCTTTAACGCAGAGTTCTTGGCTCCATAGACACGAACTTCGCCCGAGAGGGCATGGGTGCCTTGGACGACAATGACATCCTTCGACATGGGAAAGTCCCTTCATATATGAAAAGAGCGAAAAGCCGCTCGAAGTAGGTGTGCCCTCATTATAGATTGCTCCACCCCTATCGCGCTCCGCTCAACAAAAATTCACAGTCGAAATTGGGTCGAGCGGACAACTGCGCAAAACGCCTTCAAGTTCCGCAAGATATCTTCAAGCCCCACAAGGCACCCCTCCCACAAGATGCCACCACTAGGTGCCGCTAAACCCCGCAAAACGCCTTCAAGTATGAAAGCAACAAAAAAGGCGCCCCCCACTAGGAGACGCCTTCGGTTTCGCTCTTGTTCAAGCGGTGTTATTACTCGCCGAGCTGGAAGCGGATGAAGTCGACGATCTTGATGGAGCCACCAAGGGTCTTTGCGACGGAGTCAACATACTGGGAAACGGTCTTCTCGTTATCCTTGACGAAGACCTGCTCGGTGAGGCATTGCTCCTTGTAGAACTTCTCGAGACGACCAGTGGCGATCTTCTCCTGGATGTTCTCGGGCTTGCCAGACTCAGCAGCCTGGGCCTTGTAGATAGACATCTCGTGCTCGACGACGGCGGGGTCGACCTTGTCGCGGTTTGCAGCGATCGGGGCGATAGCGGCAACCTGCATTGCCACGTCCTTGCCGCACTGGGCAAACTCAGCGGATGCGGTGTCGACACCCTCGACCTCGAAAGTGACGAGGACGCCGATCTTGCCAGCGCCATGGATGTAGGAGGCGATTGCCTGGCCCTCGGCGACAGCGACGCGGGACAGAGAGCAATTCTCGCCCATCACATGGATGCAGTCGGTCAGGACGGCCTCGACGGTCTCGCCCTCGGCGTCGGCAGCCTTCAAAGCCTCGACGTCGGCCGGCTTGGAAGCAAGAGCAGCCTTGGCAATACGGGAGACATAGCCTTGGAACTTCTCGTTGGTGGAGACGAAGTCGGTCTCGCACTTGAGTTCGACGATGACGCCCGTGGTAGCATCATCGTTGGTGATTGCCATAACGTAACCCTCGTTGGTGGCACGGCCGGCCTTCTTGGCAACGGCAGCGAGACCGCGGGTACGCAGGACGTCGACGGCCTTGTCGAGGTCACCCTCGGCCTCAACCAAAGCCTTCTTGCACTCCATCATACCAGCACCGGTGAGCTCACGGAGCTCCTTGACCATTGCAGCTGTAATCTGAGCCATGGGGAATCCTTTCGGTGAAGGTCCAGGGGGACAAACCCCCCGGACGATAATGTTTACAACTGGAGCTTACTCGGCAGCAGCCTCGGGAGCAGCCTCGGGAACAACCTCAGCCTCGGCCTCGGTCTCGCCCATCTCGGCTGCCGTGACAGGAGCAACGCCACCGGCGACGACAGCGTCAGCGATGAACTCGGTCATCAGACGGACGGCACGAATGGCGTCATCGTTGGCAGGGATGCCGTAATCGACATCATCGGGGTCGCAGTTAGTGTCGAGCGTGCCGATGACGGGGATATTGAGGCGGCGAGCCTCATGGACGGCGAGAGCCTCACGGTTGGTATCGACGATAAAGATTGCGTCAGGGACCTTCTTCATGTTGCGGATGCCGTTGAGGTTCGTCTGCAACTTGCCGAGCTGCTTGCGGAGGATGATCTGCTCCTTTTTGGGCAACAAAGCCATGCGGCCGTCAGCCTCCATGGCCTCGAGCTCCTCCATGCGCTGGACGCGGGAGCGGATGGTGACGAAGTTGGTCATCATGCCGCCGAGCCAACGAGCGTTGACGTAAGGCATGCCACAACGATTTGCGGCATCAGCCACGGCCTCCTGGGCCTGCTTTTTGGTACCGACAAACAGGACCGTGCCGCCCTTCTTGGCGGTCTCGGCAACGAACGTGTAAGCGGCGTCCATGCCGTAGAGGGTCTGCTTGAGGTCGATGATGTAGATGTCACCGCGATGACCAAAGATATAAGGCTTCATCTTGGGGTTCCAGCGGCGGGTTTGGTGACCAAAATGGGCACCGGCGTCCAAAAGGGACGCAATGCTGACTTTCGCCATTGCATTTCTCCATTCGTTAGTCCTCTGCCCGTGGTCATCCCCTTCCCTGCAGCCTTTTTCGGTTGGCCACTAGCAGATCCAGGTCGCACAGGCATGTGTGATTAGAAACCCCAATATGGTACAACGCCGAAAATCTGTGCGCAACAACAATTTAGGGAGAATCACAGGCCAAAATGCTCCGAGCCGCCTCCATCGGGTAGCCCCGAGCTTCCCCGAGCCGCCCCTACCGAGCCGTCCTTGCCCTTGCATCCCGAGCCGCCTCCATCGGGTAGCCCCGAGCTTCCCCGAGCCGCCCCTACCGAGCCGTCCTTGCATCCGCGACAGGAGCGGGCTCAAGCGACACGACGCCGCGAAGGTACAGGACGATCCCCAAAAGTGCACCCGAGACGCAAACCACGATGACGCACGTACCGAAGATGCCGGGATAGGCAAACATGAGCATGCCCACAACGTTGTTGACGACATGGACGAGAATCGTCGGGATGATGGAGCGAGTCTTGAGGCATATCCAACCGAGAATCAACCCGACGAAAAAGGCGTAGAGGGTTTGGAACGCCGTCGCATGCAGGATGCCGAAAAGGGCCGCTTGGGCGATGATCGCCACGATTGGTGGCGCCCCCGCACGCCGGGCCGCATTAAGCACGACGCCGCGGCACACGACCTCCTCGCAAACGGGGGACAAGAGGCAAACCCCGAACACGATATACCAAAGGGGATAGCCCATCTCGTTGTCCGCAACACTTGCGTACTCGGCATATTGGACAGGCAAGAAAACCGCCCCCAAGCATTGCAGCCCCTCACTAGCTGTGATGACCACGCATGCCGCCAACAGGACGGTTGCGATTCCCGCAGGACTCAACCACCGTTTGCAAAGGGATGCCCTCCCCTCCCGGGAGCGATAGGCAGAGTAGCGGGCGCAATACCACGCGAGCGCGACAAGGGACACCACGAGGGTGACGACGAAGGATATGGCCATTTTTTGCCCCATGAACCTCCCTTTGCGGCAATCGATACCCCGAAAGTATACGGGTTATACGGGTTCATACCCTGTCTCGACAAAAAAATGGGGCGTCTGCCAAGGTCGCAAACGCCCCTCATATACAAGCCCTCGGGTTCACGACAGGCGACAAGCTGCCTATTACAACCGCGGCAATCCGCAACAGGCGACCCGCCAAGCTCGCGACAACTCGCGACAGGCGACCCGCTACTTATCGCTGGGATGGACCGCTCCCTCGGGGAAGAAGGGGCAACGTCCGCGCAAGCACTCCTCGTTGTTGCCGAAATACTTGCAAATGATCTTCCCCGGCATCTCCATTTCGATGCCACGCATCTCCTTGGCATACGCCGCAGACTCCTCGATGGCGATGAAACCCGTACGCTTGCAACAACGCGGTCCGCCGTATTCGGCAAGGTGACCAAGGATGTTGGAAGTCAGACGTTGGCACTCGCCCCAAACGACGTCCTTCATGGGCGTGGAGCCGGAGACGATGGACCAAAATTGACCGCAGCTGCAAGCCGCACCGCAAGTACCCCAAAAGCCACACGTCCCGCCCGGAACGCAAAGGCTGCGCTTGCGAAGCTCTGCCAAGGAGGCCTCCAAGTCGATGTCGCCACCGCTGTTCTTATAGGCAGCAAGCAATGACGCGCCGATGAGCGTATGGTGCTCGGGGCCATTGGGATAGATGGCCTTGTCGTCCATCATGTGCATGGCGATCTCAACGGGATTTTTGGAGTCCGTCTCAAGACAATAGCCCACCGTCAGACGGACGCCCTCGCTACGATGGCATGCGTCGCACACATAGTGGCCGTCCTCGCAAACACAATGGCCCATCTCGACCTTCCCGCAAATATGGCAGGTCACTTCCTTGCCTTCGGGCCAATACACCAACCGCTTGCCGCATACCAGGCAATTCGCGTTTCCAATAGACATGACACTCCCCCTTGTCTTGGCGGTTTTACCGCCCTCGTCTCGCGGCCGCGCAGCTCTCGTCTTCGCCACGCGTCCACACTCGTCTCGCGGCCGCGCAGCTCTCGTCTTTGTCGCACGGCCGCCCTCGTCTCGCGGCCAAGCCGCACGTCACTATTCAGACCACTTGACGGTCTTGGCGATAAGCAACCCGATCAGGCAATCGAGTATCGTCACAACGATGCCGACGCAGATGATGCCCGCGACGACGTTGGTATAGTTTCCGTAGTTCGTGTAATTCAGCACGAAATACCCCATGCCTGAGGTAGCGCCGTACATCTCGGCCATGACAAGCATAAGCATCGCGGTCGCCATCTGGACCTTCATGCCGCGAACGATTCCGGGATACATGTAAGGCAAAAACACCTTGAACACGATCTCGAACGTCGAAAGACCGAGCATCTGGGCCGACTCGACGATGCGCCGATCCATGGACCCTACGCGCAGAATCGCGTTGAGAAGCGTCGGCCAAAAGATTCCGAGAAAGATCGCCATGATGGCGGCCGAGCGGAAACTGGGCATGAGCATGATGAGGTACGGCGCGAACACGATAGCCGGCACCGGCGCCAACACGCGCGCGATCGGATAGACCGTGTCGCGCACCTTCGGCATCCAACCCGCAAAAAGCCCGAGGATGTTGCCGGCGATAAGCGCCGAGAAAAATCCAGCGAACAACAAGGTCAGCGAGGAGTAAACGTTTTTCAACAGTTCATTCCAAAGCTTTGGGAACACGTTGAACACATTCTCCGGGACCGGGATAAGCACCGGATGGGTGACCTTGAGGTCCGTAGACGCTATTTCCCAAACGATAAGCAAAAGCCAAACCACGATGACAATATAGTTGGAGGAAGGTTTTCGGTCGTTTGAGAAGAATCGCCAAAAATACAACAACTCGATGAGTACGCTTGTGACGTAGAACGGCACGGACGTCGCAGGTTTGACCTTGCCCGGAATGGTGATGACCACGAGCAACACCAAAAACAGGATGTTTGCGATGACAAAGGACGGGGTGATGATCTTTCGTTTACCGTTATTCAATGCAGCCATCGCTAGCCCTCCTGACCTTGGGCAGACGCCTCAAACAAACCGAGCACTTCCTCTTTGATGGCGCGCAGGTTCGGATCGTCATAGATGGCGTCGACGCTGTGCACGCGATCCTTGGGCAACTCGAACGTCTTGATGATGTGTTTCGGCTCCATGAAGACGATGCGGTCGGCCAAGATGAGTGCCTCATCGATGTCATGGGTGACAAAAACGGCCGTCTTGCAACAAGCCCCCGCCCAAAGGTCCAAGAGCAGCGCTTGGAGCTTGCCGCGGATCATGGGGTCGAGCGCACCAAAGGGCTCATCGAGCAACATCGTCGGGGCATCGATCGCCAATGCGCGCGCGATGGCAACGCGTTGGCGCATGCCGCCGGAGAGTTGGAAGGGATAGCGGTTTGCCGCATCTTTGACGCCGACCTGGTCGAGAAGCTCAAGCGCACGGGCTCGGGCCGCCTCCTTCGAGAGGCTCTTGTTGACCTTGTGCAAGGCAAACGTCACATTGCGGATCGCTGTTTGCCAAGGAAAGAGCGAGTAGCTTTGGAACACGATCGAGCGGTCGGGACCGGGCCCTGTGACAGGTTTCCCGTCGATAAGAATCTCGCCCTTGGTCGGTTTGGCCAAACCTGCAAGCAGATTGAGCATCGTCGATTTGCCGCACCCCGAATGGCCGATGAGGCATACAAACTCACCGTCGGCGATATCGAGGTTGATACCCTCGAGCGCCTGGAACGTCTCGCCGTTGTCGGTATAGGAGTAGTCGACGTCCTTGAATTGAATTGTTGGCATACACGTCCTTTTACATGAAATGCGCGCCTGCCCGAAATCGGCAGACGCGCTGGTTGAATCACAAATGTGGGACCCACGCGTCGCGAGCCCCTTACGCGCCCATTATTTATTTGCCGAGCGTGTTGTGCTCCTTGTAGGTCTTCATGAGGCCCTCGTAGAAGTCCTTGTTCTCGCCACGATCGATCAGGGTCTGCAACGCAGTCGTGTAGATGGTGGAATCCAAGTGGTCGAGGATGACATCCTTGTCCGTGTTCTCGAAATCGCCGTTGTCGACCATGTCCTCGTAGAACGTCTTGACGTCGTCGGTCATCGGGTCCATCTCGAACTTCATAGCGGCAGTGTAGCCGTTGAGGCTGTACATGGTTGCCTCGACGTATGCCTCAGGCTGACCAGAGTTGGCGCAGATGGTCTTGATGGTACCGGCCTTGTCGGTATTGATGTCGCAAAGGCCGCGCAAGTTGGCGATCTCGAACTTCACAAGAGCGGACTTCTTGTTCTCGAACGCAGAGCGGTTCGTGGTCTGGCGGCAGCACGGGAAGTCGTGACCGATAAGCTCGTTGGGGCGGAACGCAACGGCAACTGCGGAATCTTGGGTAGCGGTGTAACCATAGCCGGAGTTGACGAAGCACATATCGAGCTCGCCCTTCTTGACGGCCTCGACCTCGGCGGCAGAGCCCTCGAGCAGGATGAAGGCGACGTCGGCAGTACCGGCGGTGAGCTCGTCGGCGCTCTTGCCGATCTTGAGGCCCTGCTTACGCAGCCAAGACTTCATAGCCATGTGGCCGGTCTCCATACGGAAGCAACCAATCTTGGCACCCTTGAAGTCCTCGGCCTTCTTGTACTTGTTCTTGTTCTCGGCAAGCGTGACGCACTCGGAACCGTCGAGAACCGTGCCGCCGAAGATGACGAGGTCGTCACCCTGGCTGATGTAGGTGCAAGACGGGATGGAGCCAAACGGCACGACGTCAACGGTGCCCTTGGAAAGCGCCGGCATGATCTCGGGGAATCCGCCACCAAACGGTTGCTGGTTGACAGTCAGATTCTCCTCGGTGTAGTAGCCTTTCTCCAAAGCGATGGCGATGCTGGAGATCTTGGTGTCCTTGAGGTTAGTGACAACGTTGAGCTCTTCCATATCGGACTTGATCTCAATGGCTGCCTTCGCTGCGGTGTTGGTGTTTGTGGTGTTGGTGGAGCTGCCACAAGCGGTAAGAGCGCCACCTGCACCGATCGCCGCGATGGTGGCGATGCCTCCCTTGATGAAGCTGCGACGAGAAATGGACATGTTCGTTCCCCTTCCTAAGAGTAAACCCGATCGGAGTGGCCTTCTTGAGGCGGATGCTTTCGAGAAGGCATTTCGTTTAAGACACGCCCATCAGATACTTTGTCCAATAGCAGACGATGTCTAATAACACCCGTGCATAGTATCATTCCCCCTTGGGGGAAGCAACAGAAAAGACAACGAAAATCGGTCTTTTGATTTAGGCTTTCAACAGCGATTTAATCCCAGCAGTGAGCGATTTGCGTGAACGGGGGACGGAGGAGTGTTCAACCTTCATGCGTGAACGGGGGACGCATGCGTGAACGGGGGACGGAGGAGTGTTCAACCTTCATGCGTGAACGGGGGACGCGCCCTGTTCAAAATGAACACTCCTCCGTCCCCTGTTCATTCCCTGTTCATTCCGCGAGCCAAGCAAAGGGCCGCGCGTGTTTTCGCGCCCAACCATATGTGCAGGATTTAACAAAGATCGCCCCAGTACGCCTAAATAAGAGGATAATAGGCTCGTTAATTTTAGGCACGTTCATTTCAAAACGATACTGTCAAACAGTTCGTTGGGAGGAAAATAATGACACGACGCGTTGTTGCCGACTCTTCCGCTAACCTGCGCAACAATCCCGATGGCTCCTTCGCTTCCGCCCCGTTGAAGATCATCATCGGCGGCCGTGAATTTATTGACGATGAAAACTTGGACAAGCAGGAACTGCTGCAGTTCATCAACACCGCCAAAGGCACTTCCAGCACATCGAGTCCCAACATTGCGGACTGGTTTGATTCTTTCGGCAATGCCGACGAAGTGTTCACCATCGCCTTGACCAGCAAGATTTCCAGTGGCTACAACTCCGCCTGTACCGCCGCCAGTCAATACGAGTATCGCTACCAAGGTACCCGCGTGTTCGTGCTGGACGCCAAATCCACCGGCCCCGAAAGCGAACTTTTGGCAGAACGCGCTATGGAACTGGCGGCTACAGACGCCTCCTTTGGCCAAATTGCCAACGAATTGCAGCTATACGCCCAACGCACGCACCTGATGTTCGCCCTGAAATCCGTGGACAACTTCGCTCGTAACGGGCGTGTGAACCCGGCTATCGCCAAAGCCTGCGGCATGTTGAACATCCGCATCGTGGGACAGGCAAGTGCCCTGGGTGAGTTGGAAATGCTCAATAAATCCCGCGGAGAAAAAGCGGCCCTTGCTCAGCTGTACAGCAACATGAAGGACGCTGGCTTTGATGGCGGCAAGGTGCGCATCCGCCACACGCAAAACCTGGAATTGGCTCAAAAGCTGGCAGAGTTGGTGCAGCATGACTTCCCCTCCTGCGACCTGAAAGTGGCGGAAAACGAGGGGCTTTGCTCGTATTATGCTGAACCGGGAAGCATCCTTGTTGGTTTTGTGTCCGAGTAGCCCCTTAAACGGTTCTCGCAAAAATCGCTATAATGAACCGTTACTTGTAAACAGTTGCTTGTGGACCGTTGCTTGTACCGTATCTTGTCTGGGAGCTTGATTGGATGTTTTGTGGCATATCATTCCAGCGGTTCTGGGAGCCTATGGGATCTTTTTCGCCTATGACTGGTGCGCCGTTGCGCGCCCCACGTCCATGGGCGGTGCCGCGCGCGCTCTGTTCCCGCTGGGTTGCTTACTGCTTGCCTGCTCCTTTGCGCTTTTGATGGTGGAAGGGTTGCCCGCACTTACGTGGGACGCGGTTGCCATCATAAGCCTCCTTCTGGCGCTTGTATGTGCCGCCGCCCTGGTGTACGCCCTGTTTTTCGCACTGCCCAACGACACTTATTCCGCTCCCGAAAAGAAACGCAACACCTACACCCAAGGCATGTACGCCATCTGCCGTCACCCCGGCGTTTTGTGGATGTGCCTTTTGTGCGTGGCGTTGGCGGTCATGTTGCGCAACACAGAAGCCACAATCGTTTTGGCTCTCATCTGTGCCGGCGACCTAGCCTATATGCTCCTGCAGGATCGCTGGAGCTTCCCTCACATCTTCTGCGACTACCAAGCCTATCAAGCTTCCACACCGCTTATCTTCCCCACCATCACCAGCATCAAGCGCGCTTGCGGCCTTACCGGCAAGCAGCCCAAGGCAAGTGGTCGGGCATGAGCATTTTCAAGAACAAGGGCGATTTCGACCTGTACAACAACCGGGACGTATCGAATCCGGATGCAGCGTGGGATGAGTATTGCGGCTTCCTCGCGCTTTCCATGGAGGACTACCTGCACATCCAGCATCGCTTGATGGAAGAGCAGCTCCAGCTTTGGTGCCCCAGCGGCATTGGCCAACACATCCTGAAGGGCAAAAAACCCCAAAACATCGAAGAGTTCATGGAGCAAGTTCCCCTAACTACCTACGATGACTACGCAGACATCCTGCTGGCGCGCCGCGAGGACATGCTGCCCGCCCCCGTGGCCACCTGGGTGGAAACAACGTGGGAAGGTGGTAAGCGCCCCGTCAAGTTGGCTCCCTACACCCAGGGCATCCTGGAAGCCTTCAAACGCAACGGCAAGGGCATCATTATGCTGGCTTCCGCCAAGGGTTGGAAAGACTACAAGATTGGCACCAACGTGCTTTCGGGCCTAGCGCCGCTTCCCTATCTCACGGGCCTGATGGGAATCATCCTTGACCAGGAATTCCATTTCAAGTTCATGCCGCCCCACAAGACCACCAAGACGATGAGCTTTTCCGCTCGTAGCACCCTGGGCTTCAAAATGGGTCTGGCAAATGGTATCGATTACTTTCTGGGCATGGGCTCCGTCAGCTATTTCATGAGCAAAAAGTTTGCCGCCTCTGTAAGCGGAAAAAGCGGCGGCTCCCACGGCCCCGGCTCCCACGGCCCCGGCTCCCACGGCCCCGGCGCAGGCCCCGGCTCCGGCCCCGGCTCCCACGGCCCCGGCGCAGGCAACTTCAACAGCTCCAACAACCCCGAATCCAAGCGAAGCACCTTCATGACCCTCAGTATGCTTTCCCGCGTGATGAAGGCTCGCAAACGCGCCAAGGACGAAAACCGCGAGGTATTGCCCAAGGACTTGTTCAACCTACAAGGCTTCGTGGTTGCCGGCACCGACAACGCTTGCTACAAGGACGACCTGGAACTGCAATGGGGCATTCGTCCCATGGAGCTGTTCGCGGGCACAGAATGCGGCTTGGTAGGTACGGAGACTTGGAATCGCAGCAGCTTGTACTTCTTCCCCGACGCCTGTTTCTATGAGTTTTTGCCTGCGGAATACGTGCGCAGCTCGGAAAAGCACCTACCTACGGTCACCATCGACCAGGTGTTCACCGGCGAGACCTACGAGCTGGTCATCACCTCGCTGCGAGGTGGCGCCTTTGCCCGCTATCGCACTGGCGACATGTACCGCTGTGTGGGCATTGGCGACATTGCCGATCATTCCAAGCTACCGCGCTTCCACTATGTGGACCGTGCGCCGGGAATCATCGACATTGCCGGCTTTACCCGCATCACCGAAAACACCATCAACGACGTCATCGCTTTCTCGCGTCTACCCATCAAGGGTTGGTGCGCCGCCAAGGAATTCGATCGCAAAACCGGGCACCCCTTCTTGCACATGTATGTGGAACTGGAGCCCCAAGCCCTGGCCAACCTAGCGATCAGCGAAGAGATAATCCGCAAACACCTGGAGATCTACTTCAACTACCTGGATGACGACTACGAAAGCCTGCGCACCATCCTAGAGATGGAACCCCTACAGATTACCTTCCTGCAAAACGGTTCTTTCGAAGCTTACGAAAAGGAGACGGGTGCACCCATTCACGCAGTCAACCCCTCGCAGCGCGATATATTGGCTCTGCAAGAGGCTCTCCGCAAGGCGCCGGTGCGTTCCGCCGGCGAACCGGAGGTGGAGAAGTGCTAGCCACCTTCACTTGGGTACCCTTAGCAGCCCTCTTCATTTACCTATTGGAATTCTGCACTCTGGCAGCCGCGAAGAAGAATGGCCTAATCCGTTGCTTCTTGGTCATGCTGCTGTTCCTCATTGTGTGGTCCGCAGGTTCTGCCTTGATGCGCGTGCAGTTCTTTAACATGATCGCCCCCTGGTTCCATCTTTCGTTGGCGGGCATTTGGATTGCCTGCCTGACCCTTGACGAGCTGCTTTGCCGCTTCCAAGGCAAGCACATGACCTTGCCGGAAAAGGCTCTGGGCGGTGTTTTGGTGGTTATTCTGGTTGTAAACATCGCCACTAACTGGTTCTTGGCGCCGCCCACGCTGACCACGTTGGAATCCGGACGCATCGCCTTCGTCTATGGCTCCTTCACCGTGGGCACTTACCTGATGTACGGCCTGTATGCCGTGTTCAGCGCCTTGATTTTGATACGAGTGGTGGGCTGCGTGCGTTGCCGCGCGCTTTCTCGTATCCAAGCGCTACCTATCTCCGCCGCTTCTGTTTTCATCATTGCCGGACAGGTTCTCATTTTGCTGCCGCCTTTTACAGGCATCCCCTTGGACTTGGCCATGGGTATCGTTTTTGGCATTTTTTGCTTTGTCAGCTTGTATAACAAGCACCTGTTCTCGTTGACGCTGGCATTTTCCGCCAAGACCTACGCCCTGTTCACCGTGGGCGTCATGGTCATCTTCTGCATGCAGCTCGTTACGCCCCTACAGGCCTTCTTTAGCAGTCTCCCCTCCCCCGTAGGAGAAAACGCCGTCGTTTTCGTGGTGTTGCTTGCCGTAAGTTTCGCCTTCCTTTTGTATGCGGTGCTAAAACACCTAAGTGGCATCTTTTTCTTGAAGGACCAAACCAGCCGCTCCGAAGGCCTTAAAGCCTTCCAAGAGCAGGTTTCTCGCTCGTTGAGCGTCGCCGACACCAGCGAGCTTTTCTGCCATCAGGTTTGCGCCGACCTGCGCAATGTGCGGGCTGTGCGCATCGGCATGAAGAACCAGGCCGGCGGCATGACCCTTACCGGTTCCAGCATTCCCTTCGAGGCCGGCGGCGCGCTCTTTGGGCCCAACAGCGCCGTGGTGGAGTGGCTGACCAACCATGACGACGTGCTGACCAAGACCGAGTTTAGTCGCAGCATCGAAGCCCGTTCCATGTGGGAATCCGAGCGCCAACAGCTACAGCTGCTTGACGTGTATTGCATCCTACCGCTTGTGGCCAATGAGGAGCTTATCGGCATCGCCACGGTGACCATGAAGGATTCGCGCATGAGCTTGCAAGTTAGCGAGATGGATCACCTGCTTTCACTTGCCGCCATCACCGCCATTGGCATCAAGAACAGCCAACTGTATGAGCAGGCAGCCTACGAAGCGCGCACCGACGATCTGACCGGCCTGATGAACCGCAAGTATCTCTTCCAAGAGTTGGAATCCCTGCACGACGCAGACCCGCACCGCATCATCAGCGTTATGGTTATCAACCTGGATGATTTCAAGCTGTACAACCAATTGTATGGCGAAGCGGAAGGCGACATTGTTTTGCAACGCGTAGCCGGTATCCTGAAGACCACCGTGGGCGAAAGCAACCTGGCTGCACGTTTAGGCGGCAAGGAATTCGTCGTGCTCATGCCCGACCAAGACATAAGCGCCGCCAAACGCCTTGCCGAAAACCTGCGCCTGCAGATTTATCACCTGAACCGCGACAACGACGAACAAGCAGCCTTGAAGGTACTTACCTGCAGCATCGGTATTTGCGGCATGCCCTTTGACGCCCATACCACCAAGCAGTTGATGGACAGAGCGAATATGGCTGTTTACCTGGTAAAACAACGCGGCAAGAACGCCATCTTGGTGTACTCAACCGGCATCGAGGGTGAGAAGCTTTCCCTGGACTCCATTGACCACAAGAGCATTTACTCCAGCTACGCTGACACGATTTATGCCCTGACCGCCGCCATTGACGCCAAGGACCACTACACCTTCACCCACTCCAACAACGTGGCGTATTACGCATCGGTTTTGGCGAGCGCCTATGGCCTGAACGCCGACACCGTTGAGATTGTGCGCGAAGCCGGTCTGCTGCACGACGTGGGCAAAATCGGTATTCCCGAAAGTGTGTTGAAGAAGCCCGGTTCCCTAACCGCTGACGAGTACGAGATCATCAAGAAACACCCGGAAAATGCGGTGAGCATCATTCGCCATCTGCCGAGCCTGGACTACGTAATCCCCGCTGTGGTTGGGCACCATGAGCGTTGGGACGGTAAAGGCTACCCACGTCGTCTTGCCGGCGAGGACATTCCCTTGACCGCGCGCATCCTGTGCGTGGCCGACACCTTTGACGCCATCACCTCTAGGCGTTGCTATCAGAATCCACGCGAGATCGAAACCGCGTTGCAGATCATTGAGAACGGCGCTGGCACCCAATTCGACCCCGAACTGGCCACCTTGTTTGTGCGCAAGTTCCGCGAGGGTGCCATCGAACTGCAGACCGGCCGCTTCGACGCCGCCGGTCCCGCTGGTCGCGCTGCCTTTGATGCCACCTTTGATGCCACCTTTGATGTTGCCGATCCCGCTTGCCTTTGACGTTGCCTTCGACGCCGCCGGTCGCGCTGGTCGCGCTGCCTTTGATGCCACCTTTGATGCCACCTTTGATGTTGCCGATCCCGCTTGCCTTTGACGTTGCCTTCGACGCCGCCGGTCGCGCCACCTTTGACGTTGCCTTCGACGCCGCCGAGCAGTCTTGTTTCGTCAAGCAACCATCTGGGCAAACCAAGAATCAGAATCCCTTCATTCGTGTATGCCTCATGCCTTGTGCGGGCAATAAGAATCTTGGGGTTGCCTGAGTTGTCCATCATGTACTCGGCGAGCCTCTCTAATACGTGTGTGTCCGTCAGCGAAAACTTTTGCACGAGGTCGCGCGTGAGTATGGTTTTGTACACGTATAAGCCCCATGCGTGGGCGCGCCCTCAATCTTTAAAGGAGAGGGGGTGACACTATGTCGGACGCAGAGATTGCGGTCTTAGGGCTCGCTTCGGCGGTGCTCATATTTCTGGCTGCGCATACCCACACGCGGCAAAGCAGGCGATGGAGGCAGGAGCCGGATATGGCCCGCCACGTCAAGACGAAAAAAGGCAGCGGTTGGCAAACAACCTATATGTTCTCCAAGGCCGAAACCATGTAAATAGGCGCATAGGTAACGCCCTTCTTTGATTCCATATTGCAGGGCCCAAACACATACGCGCGGTTGAAGCTGTAGTTTGTAACGCCCAGGATATTCGAAAGCGCCCTATGCCGTGCATACGCTTTGCCACTTTTAACCTCTATGGGCACAACGCGGCCGTCGCGATCTTCCACCACAAAATCCAATTCGCCATGCTTTTTATTGTTGAAGTAGTACAAAGAGAACCCATGCGTGGAAAGCTCTTGCGCTACAGCGTTTTCGAACACGGCCCCGCAGTTCACCCCTTCGCCACCATCTAGCATGGAAAGTGTCGCGGCGGTCGAATAGCAGCTGTTCAGAAGGCCGACATCCGAGGAAAACAGCTTGAAAAGATTACGCTGCCTCGAAGCGAGCAGCGGGGATGTCGGCTCGTCGACGTTGTATGCAGGCAATGCGACACCTGCGCTGTCCAGCCATACGAACGCATCGGAGAATTCTCTGAATCGCGCGTTCTCGTTAAGCTTTTTCAGCACGAAGCGCTTATTCGGATTGTTGAGCTCGCTGGGAATAAGATCGAATACCTCGCGCACGTGCAAGCGATCGGCCTCGAGGCAATATTGCGAAATGTCGCGCCTGTAATAAGACCTGATGTCCGACTGAATTTGGCGCACGGCCATAAGGTCGGCATTGTCGCAATACTGGGCAACGGCATCGGGCATGCCGCCTACAACCAAATAGCGATAAAACAAATCGAGCATTTTCGTGTGCACGAAATCGTTAACGGGCTCGACATTCGCAAAATTCGCTTTAAGAGTGGCGAATAGGGGTTTTTCAACACCTTGCGACCAGCAGAATTCTTCGAAATCAAGGGGAAACATCTTCACTTCGCGCACGTATCCAACGGGAACCGAGCGAATGTCACGAAGCTCGGTGCCTAGCAGGGAGCCCGATAAAACGTAGTCGAAGCTGCCTTCGTCAACAAGGAACTTAATCGCGGTCATCACTTCGGGGCATTTCTGAATCTCGTCGATAAAAACAAGCGTTTTACCTGGTGTAAGG
>CAVIKF010000009.1:0-64881 GCA_963643505.1 Eggerthellaceae bacterium | reverse complement strand
TTGTCAAAAGGTACTTAGGGTAGTTGTCTGCAATCTTTTCCAACGACGCATACTCACGGTCCTCCGTGGAACGCTCAGCAATGGTCATCGAAACTTGAACATATGAGTAATTATCGTACGATTTTCTCAGCACGAAGTCGCATTCTAAATTTCCGATGCGACCAACGCTCACAGCGTAATCTTTCGATCGTGCAGCATGATAAACGACGTTCTCAAGCGCCGGGCCGTAGTTAATCCTGTTGTCGGTGTTTCTGGCAAAGTAAAATCCGAGGTCGGCCAGGTAGTATTTTTCATCACGCTGAAGCGACTTCCTTGATTTCATGTCGAAGCGCTGGCATCGGTAGAGAATTTTTGCGTCCACGAGGATTTGGATATAGCGGTTAAGCGTCTCCCTTTTGATGGGGATATGCTCAACATTATTGAAGTAGTTAAGCAAATTCGTGATGCTTGTTGTGGCGCCAAAGTTGTTGATGAGGTAATCGCAAACGGCGTTGAAGACGCTAACATGGCGGATCTTTGCGCGTTTTCTGATATCTTTCTCGAATATCTCCTCGATGACCTCCTTGACGTATGTCTTTTTCTGGTTGTCTTCTTCGTAGGCGAGGCTTCCGGGGAATCCGCCAGTCGTGAGGTAGCTGTTGAATTCGATATCCAAGTTGGCATCTATCCGATGGCCCAGCATCTTTTTCATGCCGAGATATTCGTCGAAATCGAGCGTGAAGGCCTCGAACTCCAGGTAACGCCCCGTGAGCTTGGTTGCCAGCTCACCGGAGAGCAGGTATGCGTTGGAGCCCGTAAGGAATATCGACCAGCCCCCGTCTGTGCGGTATCCGTTTATGAGCGGCTCGAAATCCATTACGTTTTGGATCTCGTCTACGAACAGGTATTTGGGCTGGGTTTCATCTGCGTCTTGGGCGGCAGTGTCAATAAGAGCTTCAAGCTGGTCCGGGGTGCTGATCTTGCGATTTTTCCTCTCGTCAAGATCGAGGTAGATGATGTTGCAAACGGGGATTCCGCTATCCATGAGCTCCTTTGCTATGGTCTTCATGATACATGACTTACCGCATCGTCGCACGCCTACGATGACTTTAATCATCTCCTCATCGTGGAAGAAGGGTCTAATCTTCTCGATATATTTCGCTCGGTTGAATAACTTCACTGAAGTTTCCTTCCATATGCCCCATATACTGCTTTGGTTAACGGGGTAGTTTTTTATTATTTATCAATATTATACCCCTTTAACTAATGCAAACGACAGCAATCGCCCTTACGCTAAGGCGAAAACGATGCGCGCGTCGGCGAGCCAGAAGAATGCCTCCTCGTACGACCTCATGCGAGCGTTGACGCCAAGGGAGCTGAGCCTGAACTTCTTCTCGTGTTTGGAGAGCTGGCCGGGGATCCCGTCGAGCACGGATGTCACCTTGAACTCGTAGCCGCGCGCGAACCTTGCCACGTCGTTGCGGTAAAGCGTCAGTATGCGGCGCTTCTCGACGTCAACCGGCTCGAACTTCCTTTCCCGGGCGTACACATCGACCGGCTTGGGCATCCCCCCTACCAGCATGTACTCACGCAGCAGGCCCGCCGCCTTGCGGTGCAGCGCATCTGGCAGCTTCTTGTATAATTAGATGAAAAGGCGCTTTGCTGGAGCTACAGGAATAAGCAGTGCACGTCTCTCAACCCCCCCAGACAAGCCCTCAAACGAAAGAAATCTGCAACTTTCGGCCAAGGCCGTGGGCTATTCTGCTAAGCGTGGCCACCGACGGGTTACCGTTGCCATTTTCGAGCCTGCAGAGGTTCGCAGGTTTCATGCCGCACGCCTTGGCAAGCTCGGCCTGCGTCATGCCGGCCTCTGTGCGCGCCTCCACGATTTTGCGCATCACCTCGCGTTCGGCCGCCTGACCATCCCATTCCTGCTTGAAAGCGGGATCCTCCAAAGAACGATTGAGGTGTTCCCTAAAATCACTCATGCCGTTTCCTCCAATCAAGCAATTCCAGCCTTCCGAAGACCTTCACCCTCATCTTGACATCAAGAGAATCAATAAACTCCTCGACAGGTTTTTGCCCTTTCGCATCTTCGTAGTAGTCAACCTTGTACATCGGTTGCTCCTTACTGAGATTATCATAAATGATAATTTTAATTTTCGCAAGCAAATACGAAATCTTGCAGTTTTTGTATTGGATTAGTTCCGGGATTACAAACAAGCTCTTGACCTGGAAGAAGATGCGCGCGCCCGGAGTGTGGGCGTGTTGGCGGCGGCAAGCCTTCGACTGTGTTTGTATCGACTATTATACCGAACGTTTGTTCGCTGTCAAGTAAGAATTTTCACAATTAAGATATACGGATCTTTTGCACGAGGCGCAGAACTTCGTCACGGTTGTTTTGCACGAGGCGCATTAGAACCACGCCCGAAGCTTCCTAAAGGGAGGCAAAGCGCCGGAGAAAACAGCTTATTTAGCAGGCGATTCATTAGCTAGTTACATTAGAGGTGAACGATAAAATGTGGACCGAAAACGATCAAATGATGAAGCTTGTCGAGGCCATCGAACAAGAACGCGTCTCAAGCTCGGAAAAATGCCCGGCATGCGGCGCGGCACAGGCTCATTTCCTGCTGCATAAGGCGAACGAAGCTTCCGGCAAGGGAACGGCTTGGATTTGGTGCGACGAATGCAAGAGTTATAGTCATTTCTCGTACTTCGTGCCCGGCTGGTGGGAAAACCCCGATTTCATCGATGTTAAAAAACTCGATTCCGGCGTTGAGTACCCGCACTCCATCGAAAGCGAAATCGATGAATGGATTCGGGTTTTGGCACATAAGGGCTAGCGGCAGGCACTACATTGACGCCATGCGAAGCTTGGTGACGCTGAGCTTACCCTCCCCTTTAGCTACAGGCCCTCGTAATGGATCAACATCCCAACAACCCTCACGACGCCCTCGTATTGAACGCCATCTTTGGAAAACGGCTTTGCGTCCACCTTGTAAACGAATCTGTGCTGGATACTGATGCGGCGCGAATAAGAATGTTGTTCAACAAAAAGGTGCTTGCCTGAAACAGAATGAAATCGTAGGTGGTTCTCTAACCAATGCATGCATTGAAAGAGAGCAGTATTACTACCTTGTTCTTAGGTAGTAATACTTGACTAGATAGTCAAGTCGCTACAAAAACACCTGATAAGTAAGGGAAAGGAAGGGATTATGGAAGAGAAAACAACCAACGAAGAGCTGTCGTCGGAGCCGGAAAAAACAGCCGGCACCAGAGGGTGACTCGACCCAGCCCGAATCAGAAGCAACCTCTCAGGCTTCAACACCCCAAAAGCCCAAAAGCAAGAGGAAACTAATCATAGCAATTTGCATAGCAGCGGCAGTGATAATTATCGCGGTC
The DNA here is from genome assembly GCA_963643505.1 of Eggerthellaceae bacterium. Lineage (GTDB taxonomy): Bacteria > Actinomycetota > Coriobacteriia > Coriobacteriales > Eggerthellaceae > CAVEFW01. The sequence goes on along the minus strand of CAVIKF010000009.1, from coordinate 61,500 downwards.
GCTGTCGTCGCAGGCATCATTGTCCCAAGGCAGAACGCAGAAGCTGAGTACAACGCAGTAAAAAGCACGCTTGAAGAATATACGGATAGCACGCTTGACCTTGCACCGGCAACAGATGCAATCAACACCCTTAAGCAATCAGGCGCATACGACCTCATCTCCGGCGATGCCCGTACCCTCCTGGACAAAGTAAACTCTGATATCGAGGAAAACGCCGATGATTTCAGCAAATACACCGAGTGTAAAGAGAAATACGATCTAACCAAAATGCACTCCGCCGAGTTGCTTGGCGAAGAATCGGCTCGCAACGAGACCCTTGGTGTCTTCGACAACGCGCTCGGTGGAATTGATAAAAATAGCCGCTACTACAAACCCATCGAAGAAATGAAAACCGAGCTGACCCAGATGGTTGAATCCGCGACGGCCGCATATGCAACCAAGCAAGTAGAAAAGCAAGCTAGGGAAGCAGGATGCGAATCTGGTGCAAAAATAATCTCTTACGATCAAACGGTAACCGAAAACGACAAGTGCGAGTTCTCGATCAGCCAGTGCGAATGGGCAGATGACGTTACAAGCAGAATTAGTGAATGGAGTACAATCACACTCGCCCCCCAAAATGATTGTCGCTTCTATGTCGTCAAAGGAACCTTTAAAAACCTAGGTTCGTACCAGACGAACCGATTCAGAGCTAAGCTCGTGTTTAACGGGAAGTACACCTACGATGCAGATGAGCGCTACGGCAACAATTTTGCAGGAATCGCGCAGCCAATGCAGGATTATGACATGACCATCATTTGCAGTGTTCCCTATGAAGTTGCAGACAACTGCAGTTCTGTAGCTGCGAATTTTTACATTAATGACCAGACTGACGAAAACTCGTATACGTCAGCGAAAAGCGCGAGCTACGCGATGCAACTCCAATAATCGTTTTCAACGAGTAATTTGGCAATAGCATCGAAACCTGATCAGGCTGAATAACTTCACATTGATCAACGGCAAAAAGCCCGGGGCTACGCCCCGGGCTTTCCGTTTGCCCCTCATGTTCGCCTTCAAGCCTGGCGACGGCTTCTTCTGCCACGTTCATGCCAGGCGACGTCGCAATAAGGTCAGTCCCAATAGGGCATTTCTAACCGGCGCCCATTGGAACTAGCGCCTATTGGAACCGGAACCCATTGAAACCGGCGGCCATTCGAACCGCCTCCCATTTCTTGGCAACAAGGGATGGGAGGCGGTTTGATATCGAAGCTGCGGGCGGCGCCATTGTGGGCGGCACCGTATCGAAGTTGCGGGCGGCGCCATTGTGGGCTGCGCTATTGCAGGCGGCGCCATTGCGGCTGGCACCATATCTAAGGGCGTGACGAAAAAATGCGCCTACGTAGTGGTAGGCGGCCAAGGGAGCGACCAATGGGCCTTTGGCAATTACGGCACCAAAGTTAAGAAGGCTATGGAATACAAGGATGCCGGCTGCCCTATATCCATAATCCGCGAGGCCGACCTTCTGCGGATGCTTGAGAGTTAACAATCTAGAACGCTAAAGCTGGCCCAGCTCGTCGATGACTTCAGGATGGGCGGTTGTCACGGAGCGCGAGCGGGAGGTCACCGCTAGGCGCGGGCAGATTCAGCATACGGCTGGCGTTGCCCTTGCCGGAAGTAATGACTTCCTCCTCTTGCTCAAAGGAATGCCGGAAATGAAGAAAATTGAGGGCCGAAATAGGTCCCCAAGCATGTAAAGCAAGTGCACACAAAGGGCAGCGGGAAAAATACCTATCTAACAAAACGCCAAACAAGCCGCCATTATCAGCCGATTGGCAAAGAAACAATCAAAAACAGCCACGCCGTCAATCCAAACATGCATTAAGGCTCCGCAAGCGAGTAATGCGCGAAGTGACGCAGTGTCTGATAAATGCTCAAACCTCAAGCGAGCAATGTCACTCAATCGGAATATCAGAACAACCGTCAATAAAATATCTGTGCAAAGCATCCAAAGAAGGGCACTTGTATCTGCAGGTCTTGTTCAGCGCAGCAAGAACATCACCGACAGCAATCCGCTCAACTTCAGACAAAACCCCTTCATCACAAAGCATGGCTTGAGATGGCAGCGGCGTGAGTTCTCTACCCTGCACAACAACGCAGGGAGCCGAATCTCCTTGCGAAAACGGGTGGTAATCTTGAAAGAACACGGCCCCGCGAGCACCGCTTTTCGTTGTTGCACTCGGATCGAAAGCGAGCCCAAGTTTAGGCATAGCAAACCAATAGCCAACCAGCAAAAGCTCACCGTTAACTACAGCTCGCCTCTCTAAAGGAATAGGTCCGCGATATCCAAGAAAACGACCAGACAAAACAGCAAGGGAAAGAGTACTAACGCCAGGATAATCCGCAAGCCACTTTCTTCCCTCGTCGGTGGCCAGAAAGGGAACTAGACCCTCGGTATCACCAAGAGTGTCAACCATCAAGTAAAACCTGGCAGAAAAGCCCGCTCTGGCAACGTCAAGCCGCACGCTTGGCGCATAGCTATTCATGAGGTATCAAAGGACGCTGCCTTTTCGTAAGCCTCCCTGCATTCACGCGCCATTCCAAGCAATCCATAACAAAGGCAGAGCTCGTAATAGGGATAGCCTAGAGACGGATCGCCTTCGAGCGTTTGCAATCGATGCGCAACATTATCAATTTCTGCTTTAGCAGCGGCTGGGTCCTCAAAAATCAAACGCTTTGCAAGCATCCATCTGAGCTCAAGCGCTGATCTTATTTGCAAGCCTTCTTCCAGCAAGCCTATTGCATCCCTGGCGCAGGACAAAACCTCATCAGAGCCAAAGCCCAATTGTTCATACAACCAAGAACGCTCTCTGAGCACTTGCGCGCGCAATAAAATAGCCTCTTGCGGCAAAGACTTTTCCCATGCACTAAGATCATCTGCAGCTCTGTGCAAGAAGTACGACTTGGCAGCAGAATGCAATACGGTTATGTACGGCTCTTCAGTTACAAACGAACGCAAAACCTCATCGAGCGCCCTGTATATGACAAAACGCTGACCGGGTTTTAAATCTGCAAATATCAAATCTTGTTCGCTAAAAAAGCTAAGTGCAGGTGTAGGGTCTAACCCATCCGAGTAAGCAATGCGTGCAAAACTCGCCATCGTCAGCAGGAGTTGTTGCCTAGACAAATCATCACGCCCTAATACGCTTTCAACCTCTTCGGCGTACATGCTAGCCTTCTCGGCACCGTTAAAATCGTATTGGCGCATAAGCATTAACTTCAAGTTGAAAAGAGCGCTTATATCAGCACTGGCGTTCATGTCAAGAAAGCTCTGATAATCCGATATAAGCTTTTGCCCTGCCGTTATTCCGGAATCAGAGCAGCCAACCCGTGCTTTGTTTAGCACCGCGGTCGTATACAGCAAGTTCAAGAACGTTTTGTCAGATATTTTGAATCTGTGAACACTGGCAATTACTTTGCCCAGTTCGTCGTCTGCACTCCTAAAGTGTCCGGCATTAATATGCGCAACTGCAAGGTTGTAATCAAGCTGAAGCCGAATGAGGGGCTCAGTTTTCTCCGAGGCACATGCTAAAGCCGTTTTGAGCTCTTCTTCCGATGCTTTACGGTCGCAAGCGCCCACGGCAATCACATGAAGAACAAGGTGCCTTAAAGCAGGCTCAAGAGAATCGTCCTCGAGCAACTTTTTCACGATGGCGGCATTACCAAGAGTCAAATGGCAATGTATTTGATAGCGTTTGAACTGTATCAACTGGCGTTTAGTTAGATGTCCTGTGTTGATGTTCTTAATTTCAGCAATTGCTTTTGCATAGTCGCAGCCATCGTTTTGAGAATCGGAGTATTTGAGTATATTTTCAAGCTGCCTGTTGCAGTAGAAATAGTTAATTAATACCACCAACAAGCAGACGAAAAGTAATGCCAGAGCAACTATGAACACTGCGTATATGGTCACCTTGAAAGCTACAAAAGCAACGGCAGCAAGAAAGACAGCAAAGCAGGCGATAGATTTATACCAGTGCGAAAGAGGGGATCGGTAAAGAACGCTTACTGTAAAAATTGCAACAACGGCAGCGCCCACGACAAGATAAAGAGGGTCAGATCCAGACAAAGCATTTATAACATCAACGATATCTTGGACAGAACCCATAAACCTCCAAATACACGATGCCTTAATGTTTTAACATTGCTCTATTTTACTACCGAAAGAGCGCAAAGCTGCAGCGACGTGCCGCCGCACAAATCCGCCCTCCAGCAGCAACTTACTTACAAACATCCTACCTGCCCATTAAGTCTTTCTTGATTTGCGTCGTAGAAATCTCAGGGGTGCGCGGAAGGTAGACCACTTCGCAGCCCTCTTCTTCTAGGAAGTCAAACTTGCCTTTCCACAACTCAATCTCCTGCCTTTGACCGCTTTCAAAAGATGCTGAGTTTCTTGGCCCGGTTTGCCACAATCCAGTAATGCCACTTGGGACGCTTAGATATAAATCTCTATCAGCACCTAAGAATTCAAGCTCTTCCTCAGTGACACAGCGAGGGCCGATGACAGAAATCCCTTTTATCAAGACGAAAAAGGCGTTTAGCTTGGGAGCTGCAGAAATGAATGCCTGAATGGGCGGATTTCAGAAGCCATGGAGCAAGCGAATTAAGGGCATAGCGAAGCTAAGTGCACACTAAAATTCGGTCCATTTAACAGCCCGGGGAAAGCTAAACTCGCCACTCTCTCCACTACCAAAAACGTCCTATTGGGACGATTTCCCAATGGGACGATTCTTCGCAAGTCGGCTTGCGGCTACATAAATTTCGATTGCGTTGAGCCGGTTTGCATCGCCCAGCCCAGGGGCCCTACCGCTTCGTCGCAAGCTTCCTTATTTCGGAAAGGATACCGGCCGTCACCTTCCCTACGGGAAGCTCCAGCCAATTGTCCTTCGCCCTAGAGAGCTGGCGGATGCAGCGCCTGTCTCCGGAGACCTGCTGCATCACGATGCCGCCCTTGAAGGTGACCTTGTCGGCGAAGGCCGACGATGCCACCACAACCAGAAACGCGTCCTAGCACGACCTTGTCGATGCGGCCTCATAACCGTAGCCGTCATCGATGTATGCGTCCCTCATCTCTGCGAGGTTCAACACAGCACCTCCCTCTGCAGGATGTCGGCCATGTAGCCGTTCCTCTCGAACATCTCCATGTACTCTTCCACGGCGTAGAGATCCAGCTCATCGGCAATCCTGCGGTACGAGCCGATGAGCTCGGCGTAGTAGTCCGGCGCCATCGACGCCGACGCGCGCATGAGCTCGATCAGCATGCGCTCACGATTGTAGACCTGTATCTTCGAGCCGTTGCGCTCGATGACGGTCTTGCTGAGATTGAGCAGTCGGTCCTCAGAGAAGCGCTGGACCACTCCGACGTCGGTTATCCTCGTCGCGCTCCTCGTAGTCACATGGTGGACCTTGTCCGGTACGCGATCGGTGAGACCGTGGAGGTAGAAGGCGCTGTCCATGGTCACGATGGCACCCGGGTAGCGCATGACGCACAGGGCGTAGGGGTCCACGTGGCGCGTGTCGGAGTAGAATCCCCGGGCCACGCGAAACAGCCTGCCGACCTGTATTTCCCCATTGATGCGGTACGGGCTACCGAACTCCGCGACCGCCGCCTCGTGCGCAATAATCATGTTCACCACCTACTTGAATTCTAAATTAACTACTCGCACTAGTCAGCTTAGTGTGAGTAGTTAATTAAGTCTCGCAAATCGACCGCGACGTTTTAGCTCTATCCAGAGACGATCGGGACGCTGATCCGGTCGCGTGCAACACACGCCCCCGCTCGCAAGATATAGACCTCGACATAGTGATTGCCGCGGAAATCGGTGTGCTCGGTTATCCGCTTCCCCCCGCTTTTTATCTGCCCCCTGATGCAGTCCCGGCTGTATGCGACCTCGCCGCAGTTCTTAACCTTCCAACGAACCTCGTACGGCTCGGGTACGTTGCATCCCACGATCATGAATTCTAGGCTCTTATGAGGCAACAGCGGCAAATGCCTTCTGAGCATGTCGAGGAGCAGGCATGTTCTGAATCCATCCTGGGTGACTTTGCAGTCGATCTTAACATCGTATCTGATGTCTATTGGGCAGAAATCCTCGATGAACTGCTCGCTGTCCTCGGCACCGTATTTCTCGAGAAGACAGCGATGGCTCTCCTTGGCAGCGGCACCATCCACGCAGTCCTCGAACGTCTTTCCGAGCAAATCGTAAAGCGCTTGCTCCCGTTCTTCGTCCGTCGCTGCGCCGTCAAGCTTGTCCAAGGCCCGAGAAGCCTTTCGGACGAATTTGCCGTCATCATCGTTGTAGATGAGCTGATTGCTGCCTATGGCATGCCAGTACGCCTGGTCGGCATTTTCCTTAGAAAGTTCCTCAATCAGGTCCCGGATAAGAAGGTAAGACGAATCGATGCCAGCGTTGCAAACACCCTCCCTCCCATCGACAAATTGTCCGACCAAGGTGTCAATCAACAGCCCCTTGAAATGGAAGCCCTCGTTGTTCTTCCACACGCGTAGCGTGTTACATAACCTCCTGAACCAACCGGAGGATACGGCTTGCTCGTCACCGCATGCATCCTGTTCAGGGATGGGATCGGTCTTCTTCCACGAGCCGCCGTCCTTTGAGTCTGGATGCTTGAACCATCCGTCTTCCTGCTTGAACGCCGGGACGAGATCCACCGTGAACGGCAGCGAATCAAAGCTAATGACAACAGCCTGGCCGTCGCCCTTCACATCAGTGCGCGGGTACCTCTCCTTGATGACGTTCTTCACGTCTTGGAGAAGCTTTGACTGACCATTGTTGTCATAACTGTCGAAGCGGTTGTACACATCGGACGGCAGGTCGAACAGAAGGTCTACATCGCTAGTCCCCAGCACTGCCGTCCCTCTACCAACGGACCCAACGACGTACCCATGGTCCGACTCGGACGAGTATCCGTAATAATGACTGTTCAGCTTCTTGAAAATCGTGTCGATGGTCGGCTGGTAGGCGTTGAGATCATCGAGAGAAACGGCGTCAAAGAACGATTCGAATATCTCATCAAGACTCATAGGGATTCACCCACATCCGTGGCGGCTAGCAGACGACGCTCCTCGTCGGAAACGGTCGACTCACCCGCCTTCAGCGCCTTGTCCGCTTTCATGACGGCTCTGTCAGTCGTCTGGGGCTCAAGCGTACATGCGACGAGATACCTCCCCCTCAAAGCCTCGTATTTCGACTGAAGCTGCTGGCATGAGCAGGATTCGTCAGCGAGCAGAGCCTTAAGGTCCCTGCCCTCCTCCCTCAGCGATAAGAAAACCTTCGCAGCCTGGCGATGGCTAAGGGCATTCTCGGAAAACGAAAATGCAACGGAGCAGATAAACAAAACAAGGGATATGAATGCAAGAGCAACCGTCGCCACTTTCATCCAAGACTCATCAAAGGCCAGCAGTGTCAAAGCACCAGATCCCGTGAGTGAGGTGGCAACGATTGACGCGATATTGATGCACTTTGAGTAAAAGCTGTAGATGTCCCCTTGCTTCTCGTGCACCTTGTGCGTCCAGGTAATGGATACGAGGCATTCCTCCACCCTGGATTCGAGCGCGTTTCGGTTCTCGTCCAATCAAAAACCTCCTACTTTCGTACTTCTAATTGTTATTTGTTATTCAATTCTAAAGTAGTAGTCACATCGAAGAACATATTGTTATCAATTAGTATGATAAACACAATATATTGTGGTTGCTCTAACCAAACAGCCATTCCAGCAACCCCTTCTTGGCGTCCATCTTCTGCCCGCAGATATCCTCGGTCTGCTTTAGGTCTAGCGTCAGCATCGCGGTAATCATCTTGGGCTCGCACCGGGGCGGCATCGAAGTCGACACCTCCTTGAGGAGCTTCGCGGCAGACCTGTTGTTCTCGGCGTAACGGACGATGAGCTTGCAGTCCTTGGCGCTGCGCTCGAAACTGTCCGGGTTAGCCTTGAAGTAGTCGACGAGCAGTGAGACCGCACGCCGACTCTCGGCCTCCTCCCCGAAGTAGTCGTCATTCGACAGCGGGACTGCCCACTTGGGCGCCTTGCCAGCTTCCGAGAGCAGCTCGATTAGCACGGCCGACGAGGCCTCATACACGTCCAGGGAGTCGATGCCCGCATCGAGCATTACATCAATCCTGGCAGCCATCCTGCTTGCGTACTCGGCGAACATGCCGGAGCCCACAGCGCATCTCTTAAGATAGCCAGACAAAAGATCTGGCTATTTAGCCCCTGCGCTGCTCCCAGCAATGGATAAATTTATCTCTTCTGTCAGATTCTTAATTACCTCAGACTCCGCAACGAAGATTGAATTAATTTCTTCGTTAAGGTCTTTAATGTAGTCCTCGGCCACCTTTTGGTACGTGGCATTCTTTACCGACGGGTCTTTTACCAACTTCAGGACCGCCCTCTCCTTAAGCAGTTCGTCTAGAAGCCAGCAGAACAGTTTGCGCAGCCCGCTTTGATCGGTTTTTGCAAAGTCGATATCCAAGCTATCAACGGCGCCGTCAAAGTGAAGAACTTCGCTTCCTCCCGCATTTTTTTGCAAGGTCACGATAATTTCACGTTGTTTAGCGTCCTCGTTCAGCCCGTTGCCTTTAGTTAAGTTTTCCATAAACCAACTCCCTATCAGTAAATGCGTCCTCCCCGCCCTCTAGCGTACTCATGCTCACCTGCGTCCAAGACAAGGTCGGTACCTTTCCGGCCAGATCCTCGAGGTCGTCACAGAAGGGATTACCCACATATGTACGGTACACCCCGTCTTCGTACGCCCGGTAAACCGACTGCCAAGGCAGGGTCCTCACCGCGATATTAGCGTTATGAGTCGAGACAACGACCACTTTTCCGACCTTCGCAAGGGTGTTGATGCGATCGACGATAACATCATTTATGAACTCGTTACCCATGCTCGCCTCAGGTTCGTCTAGTATGTAGATAGAGGCATTATCATCGAACAAAGCATGGGCAAGCACAAGCATTGCTCTCTCGCCATTTGACGGCTCGTAATTCAAGTCAGAACCGCAAGAAACAGATGATGCAACTCCCAGACAGTCCTTGAGCGAGGCGATACCCATATCCTCCAAACTCTCGTTGATCTCCGCGATTTTAGAAGAAAGCTCAGCCGAAGGCGTCCTATCAAAGAGCGAGGCATCTTCTATCGCGGTTACAAGAGACTTAAGGAGGTTTGCCTTGACCTTAGCTCTCAAATATACGACTTTGGTCGCATGGGACGGGTTAATTAGATACTTTCGGTGCTGAACGACATCACCTTTTTCCCTCAACCTTCCAAGCAGCACCTCGTCTTCATGAGGTTTGGTCTCAAAAGCTGAGGCAATCGAAGCTAGGGCACTCCTTGCCCTCTTGTAATTAAGGGCAAAAGTAGAGAACCCAGTACTGGAAGGCTTCGTCGGGTTCCCCGTCCGAACAGTAATATAGTTCTTCATCTTGTCTATAGTAAACCGTTCCAATTTAAGGGCGATAGCAGCCGTGAAAGTTTCACGTGCGTACAGCTGCACGCAGCGGCAAGCTTTCTCAATGAGAGCCTGCAGGGGCACTGAATCTTCTGAAGGAAGAGCCTCTGCAAGAACTGCATTGCCCATGAATCCACGAGCATCCTCAACCAATTCGCAATATTGATTGACAACGTCCCGTGCCGCATCTAAGTCCGGCTCATCAGGCGCCGACGCCACCGAAAAGCCAAAGTGTTCAGTGTCTTTTTTCTGAGCCCTATGCATTTCCCAAGTAAGGTACTTATCGAGAGGAGTCACGGCGGGTTCATGCCACCCTCCAAGAAACTCGAAGTTATCACCTTCGTCGTTGACCCCGAGCTTGGCGAAATCGCTCTCTACCGGCTTCAACGCGACCATCTGCTTATATGTGTCGTTATTCCTGGAAGCGTAATACGAAGAGATGTCCGTCATTCCCTGAGTCTTAAAATGCTCCTCAATTTTCTCAAGAATAGACGTCTTCCCCGTCCCTTTGCCGCCAAAAACGACATTGACATCGTTGTAAACGGGAAAGGTAATCGAAGAAGAATCATCATGCAGTTTCATCTCGACCAACTCAGAGGTCTTCCTGTCCATGATGGTCTTAAGGACCTCCGGCGTTTTCCTCAACAGAAGAAGGAATTGCCTGAAATCCTGCACCTCAAGCTTAAGCTCAGGCAAAGAGCACTCGGAATATCTGCTCCAGTCCTTGACATCCGAGCCAATCAAACAGTTGACGCCCTCGGCATACATGACGCCTGCCCTCTTAAGGCTCGATGGCTCAAAGAAAAACGGTGTATCCACCGGAAAGCTTTCCTTCAAGGCCTGGTTGTCAGCATAGGGCAACGCCTTGTCCTTAAAGGCTTTACCCTTGCAAGGGCGGTAATGGGACATGACGATGAAGTCAAAACCCTGCCCAACAAATGCAGGGGCAAGCTTATCCCAATCAAGAACGAATTCATCGGGAAGGGTGTCACCAATCAGTCCGTCACAAATAGCAGTGAACTTAGCGGCATAGGCAGGATCAGCAATGACGATAACATGCCCAACTGATTCGGACTTACCGCGGATATCGAGTTCTATACCCGGCCAAATATCGATTCCCTATGCAGAAGCCTCAGCGACACACTGATTGTACTTCGAGCAATCAAAAAGATTGTGGTTCGTAATCGCAGCAATGCCCACCTGGTTGTTTGCTAAAATCTCGACAAGATCAGTTGGTTCAATATCTCGTCCGCTATCACCGCTCTTCGCCTTGATGGTGTGGCAATGTAAATCAATCCTCATAAGCTCCCGAGTCCTCTCTTGGCACGACAAAATCGTTCCAATGGGACGATTTCCTAATGGGACGATTCAGTGCAAGTTAAGACCAATGAAACGACCCACTAAGCTGCGAGGAATTAGCAAGTATTCCGAGAATTGTTGACTTTCCAGTCCCATTGATGCCAGCAATGGCGGTAATTCTCTCACCGAGGAGTATGTCTTTATCAGTGAACTGCCTAAAGCTCTCTATATGAATCCTATTGAACTTCATGCGCATAACTCCTTCGGATTGAGCATCAAACAAGCGGTCATTATTCGGATAAATATCAAAATCCCTACCCCAACTTCACATTCCTAGCACCAACTTTAAACACGACGATGGTCATCATCACATTAAGCGCAATCTGCGAGACGGTAGTTGCAACAGATGTGCCTACGCCACCATATAGCGGAATCAGTAAGTAATTCCCCGCAAGGTTGATGGCAAGCGAGATTATCGATATGACGAACTGCAAACCGTAACGGTTCAACGACATGATCAGTGCAGAAGCAGGTGCAAACACATAGGCTGAAAGAGCATTGATGCAGAGAATTTGGAACATCAGTATAGCTGCGTTGTAGCCCTCACCATTAAGAACCGGAAAAACTAATTGGGCCCCAATGCAGCAGCAGAAGACCAAGGCAGCAAACGGCACCGTGGTCTTCCTGAACCACTTGATTGCAAACTTTCGCTGTTTGTCGGTGCTTTCCGTCATTTCAGCCTTAGACATTCTTACCCGCAAGACGGTTTTGATAGACGGCAGGAAGAGCAAGACCATGTTGAAGTATTTAGATGCAACGCCAAACTCAGCAACAGCCTGTGATGAACCAAATGCTGCAAGCATTGTAATATTTGCTTGGTTATACAATTGCGTAGCAACGCTATAGAGAATCAACCAAACTGAAACAACGAGAAATTCCCTACCCTCCGAAAAATCGATTGCGACAAAGCAATCCCCTTGCTTAACGAGCCTGCAAATCATCGCGAGTGAAATCACAAAGCAAATAAAACCAGAAGCGCAATAGGCAATCAAAATACTCCCTAATGAGCCTGCGCACAGCCCAATTGCAAGCGCAATAAAAGCCAGCAATGTCAACTGCTTAATGTTTTCCAATAGACCAGACTTGGCGTAAAGCTCTCTTGATTGAAAAAAAGCAACGTTAAGTTGAACAGTACCAAGAAGAAACCCATAGACTATAGCTGCCAACATAATCGGTACAGCAACACTCATGACACCCGCAAGAGGGTACGCCCCCAGAAGCAACAAAATCAGACAGGCGACATTAGCCATATGCGAAATTACAATAAGAGAATCTCGGTATGCCTTATTTTTGCTAATTTTCTCAGTGTTGTAACGCACATAAGCAAGGGCAACACTTTGTCCAGCAACGCCAAGTATTGTCGATGACGTCGTAAAGAAAACAGTGTAACTTGCATAATCCTCAACAGAAAGCAACCTTACTAACACCACGGTTACAATCAGCTGCAACGCTCTTGCTGCTAAGCTAAAAACGGTCACGATAGAAAAATCTCGTGGAATTAACTGCTTAATCTTCAAGGCACTGCTCCTGCGTTACAAGAAGAGAGCATACAAGAACAACAAAGAAAGAAGTGAATGCAACCGAATACAAGATACCTAACGACCATCCAATTGCGGCATAAAGAATAAGCAATAGAGTTGCGAGAGGACACTTTCCCTTAATAGCTAGACCAAACGAAAAAATTAATCCGAATACTAAAGGGATAAATCCAACTAAGCCATTCTCACAGAGAACTTGCACGTACATGTTATGTGGGTTGGTTCCATGAAGACCCAGATTAGAAGGCATGCCTAGCGACGCTTCGTAAACAGCATATTGACTGGTACCAATACCGATAATCGGAGAGCTCATAAACTTATCCAAAGCTAGCTGCCTTTTTATATCGCGGCTAGATGTTGAATTTTGAAACGTCAGAGAGTCAAGCATCGACTGGCCAAACGGACTAACAACCAGGACCGCTATGGCGACTATTGCGAGCAATAGAAAGATCTTTGTCCCAATTGAGACATTTCGCGTTTTGGCGACCATCATATACACGCCTACTATTAACAGCAGATAGTAGAAAGTCCGTGCACCGGTGACGACACCGGCAGCAAAACAAATCAAGAGCACGGCGATGCGAGCAGGCAGCCTCAACCGTGTCGCCCCCAAAGCCAAAATCGCAATAGTTAGGGTACTGAATAGCGCAGAGATAATCGAGTCACCAAAGATACCGTCTGGACGATAAAGACGGATTGTTGATGGGGTGAACGCCCAGCCGGACATTGTTCCATATTGCCAAATCGTTATAACGGCATTTACGACTCCGATAACCACGCACAGCAAGAGCAGAGTACGGGCGATATCTTTTCTGTCAGCGGGTCCGAACGAAAAGAAGCAAGCGGCACCCATTACGTAGATTGCAAGTTTAAGAGCCTCAACGTACTCACTGTATAGGGCCGCAGAAATACCGGCAATCAGAGCGAAAAGAAAGAGGAAGGCATAAGAGGCGTTAATCTTAAAATCTAAAATGCGATCACCATTACGGAAGAGAATTACAGCCATGAGGAAAAAGGCAACGGGCATGGCCACATTCAAATCGGAATAGCGAGTTTGCGTAAGGGAAAAAGTATCAATGTTCGTCACTACAGCAATACCGGGAAGCGAGCCTAGAACCCCCCCGATTGCAGAGCTGATAGGAGAGCCGACAGGCAGCGAAATACTCGAAAAAAGAAGTATGACCAAGGTGAAGCAGAACAGAGATCCCGCCCCGTTCGTGTTATGCCTTTCGACAGCACTAGAAGTTCTAGTCATAATCAAGGCTCTCCCTAATGATAATCGTGTTAGTCTTGCCATATTCAAAGGAAACATCAAGGATTAGCGTCTTCAATACAGTGCCATAGCGGGGAGAATAAAGCCCCTCTCGCACGTCAATATCACCGTCAGCACAAAGCGCTATCGAGATATCACCGCTCTCAAGGACAGCAATCTCCCCCCCAACAAAGGAGACATTAACGTTCGGCGCAAGGACAAACGTCCTTGTCGCTGCTACGCCTGGCCCTAAGCCCTTAACGCTGTCAAAAATATCGATTCCGACGGACTTAACCTCAATGACCCTCTCATGGGACACGCCGAGGCGTTCCCGCCAACAATCCGTCACACCTCGCAGGATGATGGACCCCGCAGCCTCCTCAACTTTCAGGCTCGCGCCACCGCATCTTGTATATCCAAACAGCCCTCGAAAATTATTTTGCTCAAAATCCCCGAAGTGCAACGTAGAGTGCTGCGCGGTACCGCGAAGGATATTGCGCACCCTTGGATCGCGCGTGTAAACGCCCGAGCCAGGATCAACAAAGAAAGGAGCGCCTTTGAAGTCGACCGTAAAAGCGAGCTTATCATTATGCGTGTGTCCAGGCTCAGACTCGCCGGCGAAACCGTCAGAGGCGGAGAAACCCAGCGACCAGTCCCCGTGCCTAACGAAAGCCATACCCGCGTCAGGAAATATCCGCACTCCGTCACACCATGATGGAACATACGTAGCGCGTTCAGCAGCTCCATAAAACAACTCCTCTTCAACGAAGAAGACCTTATCAGGGGCGCTATCTTCAATCTCCCTAGCAACAAGTCTGCCAACAAGGCGAAGGTCATCATAGCGCTCTGGCGAAATGCACACCACTCGGCCAGAATCATTGTCCCCAACTTGCAGAGAACAACCATCCAGGCTTGTCGTAGCATCAAGAAAATTGCCAAGAATTAAGAGGCGTTTGAAATACTCGGCGGGCAGCTCATAAGGCGAACCGACAAGGCACTTTCCTGCAAAAAAAAGCATCTCCCCAATGAGCCTCGTATATCGGATACTGCGCTCAAAGCAGCAACCGTCGTCAAGAACCTGCTTCCGAACACATCTCATGAGTTCCTTGCGGGTATATTCACCCCATTTATGAGTTTTCGGAAGGCTAGGATACGCAGTGACGATTACAGCGAGTCCAAGCAAATCGGCAATATAGTGGTTGTTCTCCTGCAGCCTTGCCGAGGTTTCAAGATTTGCCCATATATGCTCACCATGACAGAAAGCCAGCTCCGCCATCGTTGCATGTATCGGGTCGTCCTCGCAAAGCCTACACCGCAGCAACTCATACGAGGAAAGCAGATTGTACGCGCGTATTCCAACTTCCATGGTGCAGGTCCATTGGACGCCCTGCCCCATAGGATTTGCGGCAACAAAAGAGTCAATCCTGGCACGATAGTAATCAAGAAATCTCGCGTCGCCCTTTTGGCGAAATGCCACCGCAAGAGGAAGGAGGTACTGCATCCTACCGTATTCCCAAGGCACCTTTATGTCGGCAACACCAGATTCCGGTTTGATTGCATCGTAAGATACGTCTGGGAAACGATGTCCGGTAATGAAATCGGTATGCCATTCATCTTCAGAAGTTAAGTCACCAGGCAGGTCGACCCATTCCCCGAAAAGCACGAAGGAACCACCGATTATTCTTTCGGCAGCCTTTAACAGCTCAGATTCGAAAGCTCTGGATTCTCCAGCGCCATCAACAAAAACACGCCCATCAAAACCTTCGGCAAGCTTACGACCCGAATAGGATGCTTTCTTGCAGATGGCACTTACATTTCCCTTATATATCTGTCTTTTGACCTTACGCGAGGTCCTATTAGCAACCGCAACGGCAAGGCGCCGACATATACGTTGAACCATGCTAGCTTTACTTGCCTTTCTTATCTGCAACATCTGCCTCTAGAACTTTCAAGACCTTATCCATCTGTACTTTCCAGTCGAAGTGTTCCTCAGCAAAAGAGCGCATCTTGCTGCCAACCTGCGGGTCAGCAGCCATTCTGTCGGCAAAAGCGACAACATCCTCAACAGAAATCGGTTCATCGTTGTTCGAAAACACTAGCGTAAACGTCTCGTTCCCACTGAAACCCTTCTCGGGAAACGAATAGATAAACGGTATGCCCCTTCCGCAATACTCCCTCGCCTTCATCGTTGACCCCAGGGAAATACCAATCCTATGAAGCCCGAGAGACCCTATGGCAATGTCCGCATCATCAAAGAGAGCATCGAGCTTACTTCCCGTCGCAGGGCCTGCAAAAGCCACCGAATCCTCGAGATTCAACTCAGCGACAAGCTTCTCCAAAGATGGATTCTCGGAACCCTCACCAACAAGCATAAGCCGCACGGGACGTTCACCTTTATACCCAGCAAGCCCGCGAATGAGTCTGTCGATACCGTGATGGGGTGCGAACTTTGCGACAGCAAGAAGCCTTACGGCTTCGTTAGGCGTGTATACCTTTCTCAATGGGATAGCCGCAAGGTCAATCCCATTGTCATAGGTGATATTCGGCACTCCCCAAATTGTATCGTCCTCAAGATAGGTAATAGCGTAGTCGAAATACCTAGGAGCCCGCTTCGCCCTGGATGATTCGATTAATGCATAAGCTCTATGCGCTGCGTAGCTCAAATACTTACGCGATTCAAGTAGTCTCTTATGGCGCGCATCCCTTTCAAGTTCGAAGGGAAAAGTGGGGAACTCGACAGCCAAGACAATACCGCGATCTCTAAGCTGCTTCGAAAACGAGCAGAAAATGCTATCAAGATGGTCAAAACGAACAACAACAGCTTCAATGCCGTTTGCAAGTGCCCAATTTCCCAAAAAAGCGTATTTGTTCCTACGATCTCCCAAATTCTTCCGTATGCAGCTGGCGACCACTTTACCACTGCACGGCCGTTCAATCTTCGTCTCTAAGCCATAATCCTTACTGATATAAACGTCATGACCAGCTTCTTCTGAAGCCTTTGCCTGAGACATTACCTTGGCAGAAATTCCAAGAGAAGAATTCGAGTTGAAATCGATAGCAGAGGTAAACAAGACGCTCATTCGACGCCTTCCCTCGGTACCTGCTTTAGACACTTTGCAGGCACCCCCGCCCACACGGTGAGGGGGGGCAATCCTTAGTCACCACGGCATTCGCGCCAATGGTAACGCCATCGCCGATAACGATAGGACCTAGCACCTTTGCACCAGCGCCAATATAGCAATCGTCGCCGATAACAGGTACCTCATAATGCCCACTGCGCCCGCCAATGGTTACGTTCTGTGCTATCACGCAATTCTTACCGATCTTTGCGCGCTTATGAACAACAACGCCAATGCCTTTGTAGCCAAACGTTGTACCCTCGCCTATCTCGCACTGCGCAGGAATAAAAGAGTTGTGAATCAAGTAGATCCACATCTCGTACAGCTTCGCAAGCGGCTTGAGCTTGTGGCAATACAGCCAATGGGCTCTGCGCTGTTTATTCACCGCATTCATGAAATTACTCATTCACCGACCGCCTTCCGTGCGTCATCCAAATCCGCAACCAGCAAACCAACATACCGGTCAATATAAAACCGTTCCGAGGAAGCAAGCGCGCCTTCTTTTAACCTGTTAAGCATTGCTGGCTTGGCATCCAGATACTCAATCGCGTCTACCAGGCAATCTACACTGCACTCATCAAGAACAACACCCTCGACGCCATCTCTAACAAGCTCTACGTTATGGCAAATATTACTCACAATGCTAGGCACACCAGCCATTTTCGTTTCAACAAGCACTCCCGGCACACCTTCATTGGGCCAACGGGTCGGAAAAAGGTGCAAGTCGTACTTATTAAGCTCTTTTACGGGATCGTTAGCTACAGAGTCAAAGACTCCCCGATAGCGCACATTCTTAAGCATGTCCACGTTCTCAAGGAAAGCGCGACTATAAGAATCGTCAATTTGCCCATAGAATGAGAAGTTAATGTCCGCAAGTCGACGTGCTGCCCCTAAGACGACATCAACCCCTTTCTCCGGGCTAATGCGCGAAAAGAAAACGCATTCAAGTGCATGTGCATCAGTCACCTTTGACCTCCGAAACAACAAATCTCAATTTCGCTGAGGTTTTTCGCTCTATGGCAGGCAGATATTCGAACCTCACAGGAATAGAGTCTCCTACCGAGTCCTTGAAGGCTTTCATGGCAATGCGCTCGTCTTCCACGCAAAGATACGGTTCTCCCACGACACGAAGCGTAACCGCATAGTCCGACGCCTGATATATCTGCGCTTCCTGGAAATGCGGCGTATCCTTGAACACGTGGTCCAGCTTTCCGACACATGTTCCATTCGGTAAATATAGATAGTCTTCCCGACGCCCGTCGATTGAGAGAATCTCTCGCTGTGCGCCATTTAAGTCTCCCAGAGTGACAATATCCTTGGTGACGTACCTGATAAGTGGTGTTGCATAGTTGAACAGGCAAGTGCCGACTACGAGACACCCCCCCCGCATGGCAGATTCCCCCTCGGGAAGAAATTCAACCGCGGAAAAATCCTCGTCAACAACAATTCTGCCGTCGGGCTGCTGTGAGAAGATTGCCACGTTCTCAGTCTGCCCATAGGTCTGCACAGGCCTCACACCGAAGGCGCGTTCCATTGCCTCTGCCTGATGCTCCAGAAGGCTCTCGGCACCGCAAGTAACAGCTTTCACGAAATCGAAGCTCAAGTTCCGCTCATTCATCCATTGAGCCAAGAGAACCATGAGAGATGGGTAACCGCTAATCCACTCGAATCGTTTTTTAAGGATGATTTCATAATATTCATTAAGATTTGCAGGGCTCTCATGAAAAGCGCTCATGTAATAGCGTCTTCCCGGTTTATCCACTCGCCAGAATGGGGGCTTATTTATGCGCTGCGGGACGGCCTGCCTAGAAGAAAACTGTGCCTGCCACATATCTTTCCTAAGCCCATGCTTATGGTAATAACGCCAAAAGCATGCAAACTGAGCCTGCTGGCATTCAACCGTGCTGTGGAATTGAAAACCCGAACCTGTCGTTCCACTTGTATGGACATGTAACAAATTCATCTTAGGGGCTTCGCTCGATATGAATGCCTTGGGGTTAGCTTTGACCATGTCCTTAGTAAGCAAAGGAAACTTTGTTAAATCATCTATGCTTTTGATGCTGGCGGGATTTATACCGCCAGCACTCATAACATCATGGTAATAAGGAACGGTTCGATAAGCATGGTCTACCAACTTACGCAGATGGGCATCGCGCCACGCGCAGAGTTGATCTTTGCTCCAACCCTCGTGAGACTCAAACTCGGCAAGCTTTTCTTCAAAACCCGAGCCAAACCTAGTTCGCTGGATTTTTGCACCTGCAGCAGAAAATGCCAAATTTTGTGCGAAAACGGGAAGATGATTATATACACCCATCAAACCCATAGTTAAATCCTTTCTGCACAATCAAGCAACTCGCCCTCAAAAAGGTCGAGATACCTATCTATGTCATAGCGCTCGCCAGACGCTAGCGCGGCTTCCTTCATACGGTCAACGCTCACAGGTGAAGCATCCATAGAACCGAGAATCCCTGCCAACTCTTCGGCCGTGTCAGCATGTGTCAAAACACCGTCAACACCATCCTCTATAAGTTCAGCGTTATAGCTTCTATCAGATGCGATCGTCGGCACCCCGGCGAGCTTTGTTTCCGCAATAACGCCAGGTACACCCTCGTTGGGACATAGCGTGGGGAAAATATGCACGTCGTATTTATTCAATTCCCTCAGAACATCCCCTGTCACAGAATCAAAAACACCGTGATAGCAGACGTTAGAAAGCCTGCTGACATTACTGCGGAAATACTCCTCGTAACCATTCTCAATGCGCCCGTAAAAATGAAAATCTATCTCTGGTAGCAACTCAGCTGCACCGAGAGCAATACCCACACCTTTGTCAGGGCTAATTAACGAGAAAAACACGCTACTCATACGACCCCCCCCCGAAGGCTTAATTTGTACTGGAATTTTCGGCCTCTCGCGACAATTTGGATAGATGGCAACATTGTATGCACCCATCGCTTCGAATGAGCGTTTCATGCTCTCGGTCTCGACGTAAACGCGCCTATAGCCGTTCATTCTGCTTACATAAGCGGCATTTTCGGGAGTCTTGCCACCCATGACCACTAAAATCGAACGGCCCATTTTTCTCCGATTAAATCGATACAGAATATACGTAAGCCTATAGCGCCAATCAGCGCTAACTCCCAAGACAAGAGCTCCATTACGCGAAAATATGGTTCTAAGCAACCCAAATACGGCCTTAAGATTGAGCTTCTTGACAACTGTTAAATCAAGTTTTTCGATTTCCAAGCGTTCGGATAGATGCTTATAAAGCAGCGCATTCTTAACCGTAACGCCACCATAAGGAGGTGGAAAGCTGCCAATATAGGTAATGCGGTAACGGCTCATCGGTATCGAACTCCTTTAGTAGAAGCTGGATACGGAACAATAAACCCACGTGTCGTATCTGTAATAGCTTGACACACAGATTGTGCAACCCCGAATTCGGGCGAGTATCTTACGTCATCGAAACGGTTTTCGATTTCAGGCAAGCCGGATGAAAAAATAAAGGAACTTTCTAATTTCACGCCATTCAATGACTGATCGTAAATTTGAATTGCATCATCATCAATGGAAATCTCGCGTTCAATTGAAGTTCCGCCATCAGCATACGTAAAGCGACCCTTTGCGCTATGCTCATCAGCTTCAAGAATCACAGCATACCCATGACGCGCGACGCGAAACGGCGCCCAGCATTCATGCTGCTCTTTGCCTTCAACCATCACCGTACTGTGCGAAAGTGTTTTCTTATATTCAAGCCTGTTCGCATCCTGATAGGCATACGTGCCACAGTTGACAATCCAAGGCTCACCGTTAATAAAGCACTCGAAACTCAAAGCATCGCAATGCGCATGACCCATGGCATATTCAGGGCCAGGGCGCCCAGCATCAAAAATCACTTTTATATAGCCAGCATTGGTTTCCCGCTCGAGGATGCAATACCCAGCATTAGGAAGAAGCGCCTTGAAATCAGGCGTTATCCCGAATCTTTTACTCAAACATTCAAGCAGTGCGTCTCTGCTCTTGGCAACATTGTCACCAGAGTCGTTAAAGAGCGGCGTTCGATTCGTGTGCCGCTCCATTGAATACAAGCAATCTGCCATATCTTGCAAGCGGAACTTTTCTGCAGCTCCTTCAAACCCGCGATTTTGAAGTACCACTGCCACACGAAGCAAATCCTCGAGCACAATCTTGTGATACATAGGGCTTAGCTCAAAATGCATGCCATCTGGAAGGATCTGCTCATCAATCTGCGCATACAGTTTTGGCAAAACAAGGTTCAAAGTTTCATCGTCGTTGAAATAGCAAGAAAGCAACGTTAGAGCTTTGAGATCTTCAAGGTAGTGGTTTGCAAGCAAGTCGACTTCAAGATGCTTGCTTAGCATTACAAACTGCTGCGCCAAAGAATTGTTGAAGCTTGCAATGAACTCACTATCATCCTGCAAAACATCAGCCATCTCCCCATAAAAAGCCAGCCAATTCACCACGCGCATTGAAATTGTGTACGAATCCCAGGCAGCGCCACCCTTTTCAATAGGGCAATTGCTAATCCAAGCTTCGATTATTGTCTTGGCTTTATTCAAATAGCGCTTATCCGCGCTATCTATATGAGCTTTAGCGAGTGGCAAAAGATACTCAAAGTAATGGACGTTAAATCGCCATAGTGGTGTAGAGAGCTGAGCATGCCAGCTTTCGCTCCAATCGACTTGCTCTTCATGGTGGAGCAGTTCAATTTTGTCTTCCAGAATCGCGTCCACGTTAAAACGCCCTACAAACGCAGGATCAAAGTCCAGTTCTGGAAGTACGGGAATAGCACTGATGTCGGCTTTGGCTGTATTCGGCTTAGGAGTATAGAACGGCCTAAGACGGGTGTTGCCGCCCGCCTTTCTCCAAACACGGTAAAGCACCTGGCTTGGTTTCAGATGCTTTACTGTGTTCGCATAGAGTCCTATTTTGCCAAGTTTTCCCAAACGCTAGCCTTTCAGCGCATCCGCTATGCGTTCGCTTGCATGGCCGTCACCATATGGGTTCGACGCGTAGCTCATAGCCGCGTATTCAGCCTCATCAGAGAGCAAGCGGCTGAATTCGCGATAAATCACATCCTCGTCAGTGCCAACAAGCTTGAGCGTGCCAGCAGCAACGCCCTCGGGGCGCTCGGTGGTATCGCGCATAACCAGCACGGGCTTACCGAGGCTAGGCGCCTCCTCCTGAATACCACCCGAGTCGGTAAGGATAAGATGGCTGGCCGCCAGGAAGTTATGAAAATCCAGGACCTCAAGCGGGTCGATGATGTGCAAACGATCGAACCCGTCCAGTTCCGCATGCGCCGCCTCACGCACCTTCGGGTTCATATGGATGGGATAAATCGCCTTGGTATCTGGATGTTCCTCCATCACGCGGCGGATGGCGCGAAACATCTGATGCATGGGCTCGCCCAGGTTCTCTCGACGATGAGCCGTGATTAGAATAAGGCGACTATCGGAAGCCCACTCGAGTTCAGGGTGCTTGTAATCTTCCTGCACGGTAGTGTTGAGGGCATCGATGCCGGTGTTGCCCGTGACCCAAATCTTCTCTTCAGGCTTACCCTCGTCAAGCAGGTTCTGCTTGCTGGCCCCAGTCGGCGCGAAGTAATACTCCGTGATGATGTCAACAGCCTGACGGTTAAACTCCTCGGGCCAAGGGCTATAGATGTTATGGGTACGCAAGCCAGCCTCTACATGGCCAACGGGAATCTGCAGATAGAAACACGCGAGCGCAGCGGCGAAAGAAGTTGTTGTGTCACCGTGAACTAAGACGACATCGGGCTTTTCCTCTTCGATTACAGCCTTAATCTTAAGCAGAACATCGCAGGTGACGTCAAACAAAGTCTGACCCGGCTTCATGATGGCCAAATCGTGATCAGGCACCACGTCAAAAACATGCAGCACTTGGTCAAGCATCTCGCGATGCTGACCAGTCACCGTCACAACGGTCTCGAACTCGCTAGAGCGAGACTTGAGTTCATTGACGAGCGGGCACATCTTGATGGCCTCCGGGCGCGTCCCGAAGACGAGCATCACCTTTTTCACGGCTTTTACTCCTTAAAGCTTGTAAACGTTCTGGCCATCGCCACACACATTGCGCGGGTCGATGAGCACGCGATTGCCGAATGCTTCCGGTTTACCCTTAATTTGGCTGTGGCCAACCATGACGATGACCATTTCTAAGCCGTCTAGGAACTCTTCCATAGAGTGAACCTGACCTGCGACTTCGTCGCGTTCAACCCAAGGATCGTAGATTTTCATAGTCCCGCCGCACAGGTGTTCATCCATCGCCTCGAGCATCTGCAGCGTCGGCGATTCTCGAATGTCATCGACGTCTTCCTTGTACGTAAGACCGTAGATGCCAACCTTGCCAGCATCGGTGATGCCGCGTTCCTTCATGACCTCATAAGCGCGATGCAGCACGTACTCGGGCATGCTGGCGTTGGTCTGAAGCGCCAAGCGGATGAAGTTGGCGGTCTCGGGATAATCGCCGACCAAGAACCAGGGATCCACCGGGATGCAGTGACCACCCACACCAGGACCTGGGTTCAAAATGTTCACACGTGGGTGCTTGTTGGAGATTCGGATAACTTCGGCCACGTCCATACCGCCAATGCGGCAAATCTTGGCCAGTTCGTTAGAGAAGGCAATGTTGATGGCACGGAAGGTATTCTCGACAACTTTCGTCATCTCTGCCGTGCGGATATCGGTGACGCTGATTTCGCCTTCGCAGAAGCTGGCGTAGATTTTCGCAACCTGCTCGCCCACCTGCGGGTCGTCGGCGCCAATGGTGCGGTTATTATGCAGCAGCTCGTAGACCATGTTACCTGGGATGATGCGCTCAGGAGCGTGTACGAGTTTCACATCCTGGCGGTTCGCCTCTTCGAGCAGCGGGCGAACGAATCTGTCGATGGTGTTCGGCGAGACAGTTGATTCAACAACCAAAATTGCATCCTGCGGCGCAACTTCAAGCACGGTTTTGCAGGCAGCAACTACGTAGCACGGGTCGATCTTCTTATCCAGTTTATCGTAAGGCGTAGGCACGCTAACGATGTAGGTGTCGCACTCCTGATATTCAGTCGTGAACTTGATACCTGCCTCTAAAGCTTCAGCGAAAAGCTCGTCCAAGCCGTCTTCCTTAAAGGTGGTCTTGCCAGCGTTCAAAGTGGCGACAAGCTCTTTGTTGTAATCGGTACCAACAACTTCTACACCATGAGTCGCCATCATGAGGGCGGTAGGCAACCCGATATACCCCAAACCAATAACGTTAACCATCTTGCCAAACACCTTTCTCTACTTATCAGCTTTCGATACGGTAGTCAAAACATCCAGCAGCTCAGCTGCCAAGTGCCTGCGCGCGTAATTCTGCTCCATGAATTCAACGGCACTTTTGCTCATGCTTGCAAGCTTGCCAGCAAGATTCTCGCTGCTAGCAAACTCATTCAAACGACGTAAATCCTCTTCATTCGTTCCAGTCAAAACCAAACCCGCATTGCTATCCTGAACAAGCTTTGAGGCTTCGCCTTCTGGTCCGATAAACAGCACTGGAACCCCTCGTGCAAAAGACTGGAATATTTTTGAGGGAATAGTGCCAGCAAAACTTTCATTCTTCTGCAGGGACACAACGGTCATATCGACCGCCGCATAATACTGCTCAAGCTCCGCCATAGGAATGCCATGTTTGAGCGAAAGATATGATTCACTAGAAGCATTCATCGCTTCCTCAACCTTGGCTCGCGCTGCACCTTCGCCAATCAAGAGATAGCTGTCAATCTGATTGCCTTTATGCAGTTGGGAGGCATATTCCAATGTTGTAGGAACATCCTGGGAAATACCCATCGTGCCAAAATACCCTAAGCGAAGCTTGTCACCCCACGCGTGCTCACACGGAACGATATCTGCGCCGTTAGGGACGACGTAGATATCTTGCTCAGCAATGCCCTCGGCAGCCAAATCTTCCTTAAAGCCCTTTGTAAGCACAACTACTTTGTCAGCAGCTTTAGCGAAAGAAAGCTCAAGCTTTTTCATTGCTTGAACTTTTGTGCTTACCTCATTGCTGCCGGTAGCGACCATCTGCTTATAGGTAAGATCGCGAAACTCAACCACGAGCGGGAGTTTGTGCTTCTTGGCATAGTGAACGCCCAGCCAAGCAGAGAACACCGTACCGCTAGTTACAAGAACGACATCATAATCGTCAGAAACAGGGGAACCTTTCCCAAGGTTTTTCATCCCCCCAAAAATGTAGCTAACACCGCTTCCGATACGTTTTTTGAAGCTTGAATTCGGCTGAATTTTCGAGGCTGAACGAAAAACACGGACGCCATTGATATCTTCTTCAGCAAGCTGTTGCATCTCATAGCCTTCAGCCAAAACACCCGTTGGGTAATTCGGCCAGCCAGTGAATACAGTCACTTCATGACCGGCCTCTTGCCAAAGACGCGAATGATCATTTGCTCGGAAGGCGGCAGCGATACTTTCAGGAGCAAAGAACTGCGAGAAGTAAAGAATTTTCATCGCTTTACCTTCCCGTCTTTTCTTTACCAAACATCGTGCTGAACGTGCCAACAAAGCAAGCTGCGTCCATGGCGAAGCGTTGCTGGCGAATGTACTCGAGTTCCAACGCCTGGCGCTGTCCGTTTTCCCAAGTTGCATCGTTGCGCTTGGTGGTTTGCCACCAGCCGGTAATGCCAGGACGCACGCTCAAGAACTCGTCGCGATACTGGCCGAACTCGTAGGTTTCAGCCATGGTGACAGGGCGCGGGCCTATAACCGAAAGATCGCCTTTCAGCACGTTAATGAACTGCGGGGTTTCGTCGAGCGACGTACGACGGATGAAGCTGCCTATCTTGGTAACACGAGGGTCGTTGTCAACCTTCTGCTCGCGCTTCCACTGCGCCATCTGCGCATCGCTGAGGTAGCGCTCCGGGTGCTCATGCGCATCCGAGTACATAGAGCGGAACTTCCAAATATTGATCTCCTTGCCACCTAGGCCCACGCGCTTTTGCTTAAACATGGGACCACCCGGCGATTCTATTGATATCGCAGCCGCAAGCACCGCGCCAGGGATGAATAGCACCACCAGCACAAGCGCACTGAACGCTATGTCGAAGGTTCTTTTGCATACTCTATAAAAGAGGCTGTTATTCCTAGCCAAC
This sequence comes from Eggerthellaceae bacterium, assembly GCA_963643505.1. Lineage (GTDB taxonomy): Bacteria > Actinomycetota > Coriobacteriia > Coriobacteriales > Eggerthellaceae > CAVEFW01. Next base: position 35,557 of record CAVIKF010000009.1, on the reverse strand, counting down.
GGACGTCACCGCCCAGGGCAAGGGATAAAAGATGCCTCTAGTAGGCACCCCCCCCCACAATCATGGCGCGCAGCGTGCCGAAGATCAGCTGCAGGTCATACTTAACCGAGCAGTGCTTCACGTAGGTCAAATCCAAGCTGATCATTTCGTCGAACGTGGCATCGCTGCGGTTGCCTGCTTGCCAGGCTCCGCCGCAACCGGGCTTCACCGTTAGGCGCTGCATGGCGCGTTCATCGTACTGCGCCACCTCGCGAGCAAGGCCGGGACGCGGTCCGATCAGGGCGAGCGAACCTAAAAATACGTTGATGAGCTGGGGCAATTCGTCAATCGAGTGCTTGCGGATGAACTGACCCACGCCGGGGATGACCCTGGGGTCGTCCTTGATCTTGAACAGCGGGCCGTCGGCCTCGTTCTGGTCGCGCAGCTCGCGCAGGCGCGCATCGGCATCCGGCACCATGCTGCGGAACTTGTACATCTTGAATGTGGTGAAGCTGCCGTCGCGGCGCACGCGGCCTACACGCGTCTGACTGTAGATAGGGCTGGCGCCCGGGCTCTTGATGCAGATTGCAGCGCACAGCACCAGACTGGGGATGAACAGCAGCACAATGGCGCAGCAGCTTGCCACGATGTCGAACGCGCGCTTCACGAAGCGGTAGCCGTAGCGACCCGCCTTGGGGCGCACGCCGGAGTTGTGCGTGCGCAGGTATTCGACGGCCTGGGCATTGGTCATGCCGGCCATAGGCCATTCGCGATTTGAGTTAGCATCTTGATTGGCACGCGGCGTAACCGCCGACACTGCGCTTTCTTCCAAAGGCATAGCCTCCGTCGCGTCCAAAGCCATTGCTGCTTCGCTTGCCATTACGCGCTCACCGCCTTTGCGGTAGCGCCGAAAATGGAGCCCACAGAACCCCCGAAAACCCCGAAAGACAAAAATTCAGGGCTGGTATAATGATTGCGAACGCAGGAGGTTAGTCCCGGGCGACGCTCGCAAAGTTGCAGGTCAAGTGAGGCTTTAACTGAATGCGATAAGGGTTTGGTCGACTCCCCGTCGCCCGGTGTCCCTATTATCACCCAAGCCATGGAGTGCTTGCGGATGAACTGGCCCACGCCGGGGATGACGCGCGGGTCTGCGGCCACCTTGAGCACGGTACCAGTCTTCACGTTCAGCTCGTACAAGCCGGCCATCATTCCCACCAATCGGGCAACTACCTGCGCAAACGCCGTGTCTTTGTTCGTGCTAACGTTGGCGGGAGGCACGAACGCACCCATCGCGTTAACGTTGGCGGGAGGCACGAGGGCGTCATTCGTGCTAACGTTGGCGGGAGGCGTGAACGCACCCATCGTGCTAACGTTGGCGGGAGGCGCGAACGCACCCATCGCTTTTCCAAAAAAACCCGAGAACATCTTAAACATGCGCGAAGGGATTCCGTAGATAGCAAGAATCGCTCTACTCATACCCCCCCCCTATAAAACACGCATGCGCTTTCCCGAGAAACGACGACACTTCGATTGCTCTCGACAAAGTTCAAAGTAGCAAAGTTTCAATCCGTATAATTTATATCATGTCCAATTCGCCTTGTACAGATTTCAATTCGTAAAGTATAACTTCAAGCAGGCAAAAGGAGACATCTAGACGCACGATTCCCGTTGGTATTCGATTAATCGAGCCGCTCGCTTAAAGGCTAAAGGACATGAGATTTCACCTCGTCTTTTAGCTGTTTCTTGGAAAACTCTGTTCTAGAAGCCCAAGCTCGACGGGTTCAGAAGGAAGTCATAGAGCCCCACGGTAAGGATCCCGTCCTCATCCATATAGGGCTTCCCGGCATCTTTGGCGACGACGATCTTTCTGAAGGAGTCGTCGATGTTGCGTAGCGACTCGGTCTCCTGCCGCCGCTTCTGCTCGTCGGGCATGTTCGGCGCACCAAGAAAAATGACCCGCATCTCTGCAGGTCATTCGGTATTCGGTGGTCGGGTTGACAGGATTTGAACCTGCGGCCTCTGCGTCCCGAACGCAGCGCTCTACCAAGCTGAGCCACAACCCGATGCTTTATAGCCCGAATAGGTTAGCACAATAAAACGCGGGTACGCAATTACTTTTTACGAAAAGCCGCCCATTCCGAGACATTTCCCAACACCTGTTAGGGACGCCCTCAAGGCACGCCCGGCGGATGCCGACACGGACACACTTTTCTGTCTATAACCCAAATTGCAAGTCGCAATGCAGCGTTCCCAACAACACGCCTCGACCGGACTCGTCGGCGCTGATCGACATGACGCCGCCCCACGTATCCCCAAACCGCTCCTCGGCGAGATAGGCCAAGGCGGATCGGACCACAACGAGAGCGTAAGGGCATTCTTTAGTGGGTCCTTGCTCAAGAAGACGCATAGCACTCACGAGCCCCTCACCGCGCATGAGCTCGAGGCGACCGAGCTCGTCGACTACGAGAAGCGCTTCTTTTGCGCCCGAGCCGCTTGACGCATCCGGGACGCTCGCCACTTCCAAGGCGCTTGCGCCCGAGCCGCTTGACGCATCCGGGACGCTCGCCACTTCCAAGGCGCTTGCGCCCGAGCCGCTTGACGCATCCGGGACGCTCGCCACTTCCAAGGCGCTTGCGCCCGAGCCGCTTGACGCATCCGGGACGCTCGCCACTTCCAAGGCGCTTGCGCCCGAGCCGCTTGACGCATCCGGGACGCTCGCCACTTCCAAGGCGCTTGCGCCCGAGTCGCTTGACGTGCTTGCCGCGCTCAAGATGCCCGCCTCCAATGCTCGCCTGAAATGCCCGTCGACGCGGGAGATCGCCCCGTCGGACATGTGCCACCCAAGCTTTGCCTTCTCGCTTTGGCTTTCCTCCTCGAGCTTGCCGACCGCGGCCGCGACATCACGACGCAACGCGAACAAAACCCCTTCGCGCCCAGGCAATAACGTGTTGACGATGCCCAACTTCTCAAAACCATTCTTATCGGCAGGACAAGGCGGCGCTTGGGTCCAATCGATCGTGTCGACCTCGGCGCAATGCATACCCCCCGAGATCGTCACGCGCCCGGGATCCTCTGGCCGACGCCAAATTCCCGGCGCCACAACGCCAAAAGGCATGACCCCCAAAGACGCAACCTCCTCACAAACGTCGCAAAGCCAACGTGTCTTGCCAGTTTGGATGTCACCATTCAAAACGAACAGCATATCTTCCTCGTTTTCGTAGGAGGCCGCGCTCGCAGGGCCTCTACCTCGTTCTCACAGGAGGTCGCTATGACCTCAGCGCAAAGGCGTATGGGGTAGTATAGCCACCCAGCCGTTTCAATGCGGTTACAATCTATCGATTCATGTTCCCCGTTCGCCTAGCGATTCATGTTCCCCGTTCGATAACCGTCAACATCAAGGGCGACATGAACAAACCCGAGATCGTGCATGGCCTCCTTCACGCCGTGGTACGCCAACACATGGAGCGCGCGCTCGACCTCCCCTTCGACGACCTCGATACGCGCCAAGGTCCCACGCTCATGAACCCTCACGCGCACCTGCGCAAAGCCCTCGTCCATCATGAGGTTTTCCGCCTTCTCAATTACCCGCAAAAGCTCCGGCGTCAGAGGTTGATCGGTCGCAACACGGCTGGCAAGACAAGCAAAAGACGGCTTGTCCCAAGTCGGAAGTCCCGTCTCGCGGGACAGGTCACGAATGTCTTGTTTGGTGAGACCCGCCTCGTCAAGAGGGCTGCGCGCGCCGGACTCCCGGACCGCCCGAGCTCCGGGCCGATAATCGTCGCGGTCGGTCGCGTTGCTTCCCTCGACGAGGTAGATCGAGTCGCCCTCGCAATCGAGCATCCCCGTCTCCTCTCCGACACGCTTCGCCGCGCCAAACAACCTCTCGAGCAAATCCCGCTTGCAAACGTAACACCGATCCGGCCCGTTGCTCGCAAGACCCAAAACCTCGAACACGTCCCGCTCGACCATGGTTTGGCGGATTTCTCTCTCCGCGCAAAATTGCGCCGCGAACTTTGTCTCCCGATCGGGGTTGAGCGCCGAGGTCTCCGTGACAGCGAAGGCGCGCTCGCCCAACTCCTCGCAAGCTATGGCGAGCAAAAACGTCGAGTCCACGCCTCCCGAGAACGCGACCGCCACGCTCCCCAAATCGCGCAGGATCTCCCGAAGACGCTCAAGTTTGGCGTGTTGTTCGTCACTCGCGACGAAGGGCTCCTCGCTTTTGGTGGGGACGGGCGCTTCGTGGGTGTAGGTTTGCGCGCCCTCATGCCCCGCGTGGGTGTGGGTGTGGGTTTGCGCGGCGGCTTGGACATGCGCGTGGGTTTGCGCGCCCGTGCACCCCGCGTGCCCCTCGTGGACGTGCGCGTGGGCATGCGCGCCCTCATGCCCCGCGTGGGTGTGCGCGTGGGCATGCGCGCCCGCGTGCCCCTCGTGTGCATGCCCACACTCGGGAACGGGTCCTTGGAAGTACGTCACCTTGGCCGCCTCCCCGACGAACTCGTCCACGTAATGTTTGATGACCGCGGCGCTGGTAGGCGTACAACGCTCGCCCTTGAGACGCTCGACACAAGTCGGGACGCCGCTGTCGAGGATGATCGCCGTTGCGGGAGCCGGCAATGACACTACCCCGTGTGCACACTCAACCGTCCCAAAACCCGCCTGCACCGGCGTGGAGAAGATACGCCCCGGCGCGACCGCCTCTATGGCCAGGCATATCTCCGCGACGTTGCAAATACCCGCCGCGCGCCCGACCTCGTGGAAATGCGCCGCCTCTACCGTCGTCTCGTGGACGGTCGCCTCTGCTTCGGTCAAAATCCGATAGATCGCCCGCATATGTGCGCGAACCTCTTCGCTTACCGCAAGGCCATCGATGGTTTCGAGTATCGCCGCAAGGTTGGCGTGGTGTCGATCGGGGACGCCGAGCTTGGCAACGCGCTCGTCAAGCTCCGACGCCGCTTCCGGGGTTAACCTCATGCGCACCTGTCCCAAGATGCTTCCCCTGGTCGCGTTTTCGCAAAAGTCGAAATACAGGTCCATGCGCTACTCCAAATGGTTGATGAGGCTTGCCTGAAATCCGGCGCCGAAGCCGTTGTCGATGTTCACAACCGAGACGTTCGACGCACACGAGTTGAGCATTGCAAGCAACGCCGAGAGCCCGCCAAACGACGCACCGTACCCGATACTTGTCGGCACGGCGATCACCGGGCATCGCGCAAGCCCCCCAACCACGCTCGCCAACGCGCCCTCCATACCTGCGACGGCGATGATGACGCGCGCGGCAGCGATGCGCTCCTCGTTGGCCAACAAGCGATGGATCCCCGCGACACCGACGTCGTACAAGCGGTCGACACGATTACCAAGCGCCTCCGCGACAAGCGCCGCTTCCTCGGCGACGGGCAAGTCACTCGTCCCCGCGGCCACGACCGCGATGATGCCCTTGCCGTCAGGCTCCGGGATCGCGCCCACCATGCCGATGCGCGGCGCCTCGTAATACGCCCATGCCCCGGCAAGCTCGTCCGAAAGCAACGCGCGGACCTCCTCGGCCGCAGCCTTGTCCAAACGTGTCACCAAAACGGGCTCTTGGCCAGCCCCATACAAGCTCCCCGCGATCGCAGCGATTTGTGCGGGCGTCTTGCCGGCGCCGTAGATGACCTCACCGACGCCCTGGCGGCGTTTGCGATCGAAATCAACCTTGGCAAACCCGAGGTCTTCAAACGCCGGCTTTGACTCGGGCTTTGACTCAGGCTGTCGCTCCGCGTCTTGCCCCGCGTCTTGCCCCGCGCCTTGACCTAAGGCCTGCCCCGCGTCTAGCTCCGCGTCTTGACCCGCGCCTTGACCTAAGGCCTGCCCCGCGTCTTGCCCCGCGTCTTGCACCAACTTTTGCTCGTTTACCACTCCCATAAGACGCCACTTTCCTCCGAGAAACAAATCCCCCACAGTATACTCGGCTGCGCTCATGCTACACTACATGAAGCGGTGGCTGCGACTGACGGAGCACGTGGATAACCACGGTGGAGCAGCTCTCCCAAATAATTTGCCGACCGTCTGGGCAAGCCGACCAAAGAGAAGTTGGCCTGCCTTTTTTTATGGGCCGACAAACGAGAAGAAGGGATTTGACGTGGAAAACCTCATCAACCTTTTGGAGAGCAACCCCTATCCGGGACGCGGCATCGTCGTGGGTAAGGGTCGCGTGTATTACTGGATCATGGGCCGCAGCGCCAATAGCCGCAACCGCGTGTTCACCCTCACCGACGACGGCATCCAAACCGAGGCGCACGACCCCTCAAAGCTCGAAGATCCGAGCCTGATCATCTACCATCCCGTCCGCGCCATGGCCTCCGATCTCGTCGTGACCAATGGCGACCAAACCGACACGATCGTCGAGAAGGGATGGATCGAGGGGTGCATGTCCCGCGAATACGAGCCCGACGAGCCGAATTTCACCCCCCGCATCTCCGCCATCATCCACGAGGACGGCTCTTTCGCCCTTTCAATCCTGAAACACAACGCCGGAGCCTGCCAACGCAACTTCTTCAACTACGAGAGCTGCGAGGAGGGTGTTGGCTATTTCATCAGCACCTACCAAGGCGACGGCAATCCCTTGCCGACGTTTGCCGGCGAGCCCATCAAGGTCACCATGCCTGAGCCCGACGCCGTTTGGGCGGCTCTCAACGCCGACAACAAGGTCTCGCTGTACGCGAACGTCAACGGCAAGGTAGTGATCTACAACAAGAACCTCGGCGACTAACCAGCGACCAGTTGCTAATCGGCGACTAATCAGCGACTAGCTGCTAACCGGTTGCTAATCAGCGACCAGCTAATGACCAGCTAACGACTAACCAGAAAGGACGACCCATGCAGGAATTCGAACTCAAGTACGGTCTGAACCCCAACCAAAAGCCAGCAAAGATTTACATGAAGGACGGCTCCGAGTTGCCCATCGAGATACTCAACGGCCGCCCGGGCTACATCAACCTCTTAGACGCTTTCAACTCCTACCAACTCGTCCGCGAGATCAAGGCCGCGACCGGCTTGCCCGCCGCCGCCTCCTTCAAACACGTCTCCCCCTCCGGCGCCGCCGTCGGAAAACCCCTCTCCGAGATCGATAAACAAATCTACTTCGTCGATGACGCGATCGAGTTGACCCCCTTGGCATGCGCCTACATCCGCGCACGTGGAGCACATCGCCTTTGCTCCTACGGCGATTGGGCCGCTGTTTCCGACGTATGCGACGCCGCAACCGCGCAATACCTGAAAAGCGAGGTCTCCGACGGCATCATCGCCCCCGGCTACACCGACGAGGCACTTGAGATCCTCAAGTCCAAGAAGAAGGGCAACTACTGCGTCATCAAGATGGATGAGAGCTACGTTCCCGCCGTCCAAGAGTGCCGCGATATTTACGGCGTCACCTTCGAGCAGGGTCGCAACAACTTCACCATCGACAAGAGCCAACTCGAAAACATCGTCACCGACAACAAAGACCTGCCCAAGGACGCCCAAACCGACCTCCTTGTCGCGCTCTTGACCTTGAAGTACACCCAATCCAACTCCGTCGTCTTCGTCAAGGACGGCCAAACGATCGGCGTCGGCGCCGGCCAACAAAGCCGCGTCCACTGCGTCCGTCTCGCGGGCGAGAAGGCCGACTTTTGGTACCTGCGTCAACACCCGAAGGTACTTGCGCTCCCCTGGGTCGACAACGTCCGTCGTGCCGACCGCGACAACGCCATCGACGTCTATATCTCCAACGACTACGAGGACGTTCTCGCTGATGGCGTCTGGCAACAAACTTGGAAGACCAAACCCGAGGTCTTAACCCTCGAGGAGAAGAAGGGGTGGTTGAAGACCCTCGACAACGTTGCCGTCGGTTCCGACGCGTTCTTCCCCTTCGGCGACTCCATCGAGCGCGCCGCCAAGTCTGGCGCCAAATACATCGCCGAGCCTGGTGGCTCCATCCGTGACGACAATGTCATCGAGACCGCCAACAAGTACGGCATGGCCATGGCGTTCACCGGCATGCGTCTGTTCCACCACTAATCTGTTGGGACAAAGCGGCCTGGGCACCCCTTGCCCCCCAACGCCACTAGAAAAAAGGGCGTGTTACACAAAATCGTGCAACACGCCCTTGATGTTTGTAAAACGCGCAATTAGGCAACCAGGCAATTACGGACGCATCCCGCTGCCTCCCTGAAGCGAGATGGTCTCGCCCGTGATGTACTTAGCGCCGGGGCTAGCCAAGAACAAGCAAACCTGTCCGATGTCGGTCTCTGGATCACCAAACCGGCCCATGGGAACTGCGGCAATGGTCTTTTCGTAGAGGTCGGGGTATTGCTCGCGCCAAGCCTTGAGCTTGTCGGTCATGACCAAGGGGCAAACGATGTTGCAATTGATATTATCGGGGCCCCACTCATTGGCTGCCACTCGGGTCAGACCACGAATACCCTCTTTTGCTGCCGCGTAAGAGCTTTGGCCCAACCGTCCGGAAATGCCTGCACCAGATGCAAAGTTGATGACGGAGCCCTGCGTTTGTTTCAGGTAGGGGTAAGCATGCTTCATATAGAAAAACACCGCATACAAACCGCTGTTAATCGCAAGGTCGAAGTCCTCCTTGCTGTGATCCACCAACATAACGCCGGACTTGGAAGCCTGCGCATTGTTGATCAGCACATCAATTCGCCCGAAGGTCTCGGCGGCCTTGGCAATCACGCCAGCCACCTGCTCTTCTATCCCGCCGTCAGCCTGGCACGTCAACACCTGAATGCCGTACAGCCGCTCAAGCTCCTCCTTGGCGTCAATCATCTTCTTCTCGCTACGACCGGTAATGACCAAGTTGTAGCCTGCCTTTGCAAAAGCCGTGGAAAGACCGTAGCCGATTCCGCCACCCTTGCCGCCACCGGTAATAATTGCAACCTTTTTCTCTTCTTCATTCGCCATCGCTGTCACCTCTTTACTATCGCAGCGGTCCGATCATGCTATTTTTTATATTGGCCGCTCCTCAAACTTCTTGTACTATTGCACAATAATGTTTCATCGACGTGCGAAGGCATGTGGAAATCGGCAAGCGCGTAGAGAGCGACTTGCCACTGGAGCAGCTTTCTTCGAGACCCCCGAAAAACCCAAAAGCCGGATAGCGCAACGGCAGGTGAACGGTTCCTACGCGCGGCCAATCGCGGCCTCGTGCCGCTCGCGCGCCTCCTCGCTGTAACGTTGCTGGTAACGAACATCAATAAGCTCCGCGACGATGGCGATGGCAAGCTCCGCAGGCGTCTTGGCGCCAAACTTAAGGCCGATGGGACGCTTGATGGCCTCCCAATCCGTATCGGTAAGCCCCGCCTTGCGCACAAGCTCGTAAACGGTGTTGTTCTTGCCCTTACACCCCATCATGCCGACATAGTGGACATCGTGTTTTCTTGCCCATATGCAACCCTGCGGGTCAAACATGTGGCCACGCGTGAGGACGCAAACGTAATCGTCATGCGACGGCGTGAAATCGCGGAGGTCGTCAAAACACCCATCGCGCAATAGAAAACGCTCGACATCGGGGAAGCGCTGCTCGTTGAGGTACGCGGGATCGTAGTCGAGGACGGTCACCTTGAAACCGACATGGGACGCAAGCTTCGACAACTCGCTGGCAACGTCGCTAGCTCCGAGAAGCCAAACGTGGACCTGGTCAAACAACGGGACGGACAACCACGTCAAGCCCTCGAACTGCTCGTTGTGCATGCTGGGACCGCGAGTGACGTCCTTGGCTTGGAACGTATCGCGCGGGGAGAGCACGCGACTCGCCACGATCTCTTTGGCGTCGTTACAAAAGAACACGAGCGGCTCACCGTCGGCGCTTCCTTGGTCCCCGTACTTCTTGGTCACCTCGTTGTCCGTGTTTTGGACGGCCATCTCGGGATCGAAGGGCACCTTGAATCCGATCCATGCAAGGTCCTGCTCGTCGATGGCGCGGATAGCTCGCTCGAACGTCGGGATATCGGCCTCGGTCAAAGACTCAGCGATGAGCTGCAGATACTCGGGACCGATATAGCCGTTACCCTCGAGAGCCTCCGGGCTGAAGCAAGGAACCATGTCGAAATCGAGACGAGGCACATACCCATCACGCAAGTCCTCAACGATGGCAATCAGGTTTTCTCTGTTCATGAGACTCCTCTCATCAAAAAATATGAACCTTGCGATCCTCGCCGACGACGATGCGACCCTCAGCAAACAAGCGCAAGACCTCGGGATACAGGATATGCTCAACCTCGTGGATGCGCGCCTCGAGCGTGTCCACGGTATCATCCTCGCGAACCACCACGACACGCTGGGCGATGATGGGGCCCTTGTCATACTCCTCGTTCGCGAGATGCACCGTGACGCCCGTCACCTTCACGCCGGCGTTGAACGCATCCTCGATCGCATGGGCCCCCTTAAACGATGGCAACAACGCAGGGTGGAGGTTGATGACGCGGTCGGGGAACGCATTGAGCATGACCGGGGTCACCATGCGCATATATCCGGCCATGACCACGTACTCCGCGCCCGCGGCCAAAAGCGCATCGACGATCTCTTGGTCAGCGGCTTCGCGATCAGCGTACTTCTCGCGATTCATGACCAACGTCGGGATGCCCGCATCCTCAGCGCGCTTGATGCCATACGCATCCGGGCGGCTCGAAACGACGAGGCAAACGCGCACCGGCAACCCGCCCATGGCAATCTCGTCGAGGATCGCCTGGAGATTCGTGCCGCTCCCTGAAACCAAAACGCCGATATTCAAAACGTTGCTCATCTTATCTCCTCAATGTTTGCGTTAGTATGTCCGAGCTCACATGTCCTTGTTGGCGTATCCGAGCCAGCATGTTCGGGCTAGCACGCCCGGGCTAACATGGCTGAGCCAACATGTTCGGACCAGCATGCCCGGGCTAGTAACCCATGCGCTCCTTGACGCGCTTATATTCAGGATTTACCTGGACAAATTTGATACACCCAATCGCCGCCAAGACTGCACCGAGAAACGTGATGACACACCCGCCAATCATGACACCCGAACGAAACTCCTCAGGGACAAAGCCCGTCGCGCCCGAGACACCCGTCACGACAAGCGAGAGGAGCACAAGAATGGCACCGATCGCGATCTCCGCGATATAGCGATTACGCTCGGAGCTCAAATCGTCAAACTGCTTGGCAAGGGCCTGCTTGCCCTTCTTGCCCTTCTTTCCATATCCCATGGGAATGCCTCCAATATCCAAGCTTTCTTAGTCCCCCCAGTATAGACCAACAACACAACGAGGCCCTCCCCGACCGGGAAGGGCCTCGTGTGTTTTCGCCAAAGTATCGACAAGCGGTTATGGTTGCAACCGCCAAGCCGACGAGCGGTCAAGCACCCGCGACCACGGACGAACGACCACAAACAAGCGGCCAACGAGCGGTCAAGCACCCGCAACCACAGACAAGCGGCCAACGAGCGGTCAAGCACCCGCGACCACCCAAAGACAAAGGCAGCTACTTCTTGGCAGCCTCAATCAACTTTTGCTGGACATCATGAGGAGCTTGCTCGTAACCATCCATCTCGAGGGTGTAGGAACCGCTACCGCGCGTGATGGAGCGCAGGTCCTTGGTATAGGTAAGGACCTCGGCATAAGGGACACGGACCAAGATGACCGTTTGGCCGGCAAGTCCGGAGTCGGTGCCGATGATGCGACCACGGCGGACGGAGATGTCGCCCATGACTGCACCAGCGTAATCCTCGGGAATGGAAATCTCGAGGCGAGCCCAAGGCTCGAGGATGACCGGATCGGCCTTCTCGCAACAAGCACGGAAACCGATGCGCGCAGCAGTGCGGAACGCCATCTCGTTGGAGTCGACGGGATGATACGAGCCGTCGTAGCAAGCACACTTGATGTCTTGCATGGGATAGCCAGCAAGGAAGCCCTCGAGCATGGTCTCTTGGACACCCTTGTCAACGGCAGGAATCAAACCGTTGGGGATTGCGCCGCCCTTGATCTCGTCGATGAACTCGTAGCCACCGCCCGGGTTCGGCTCGAGGCGGATCCAGCAATCGCCGAATTGGCCAGCTCCGCCGGTCTGCTTCTTGTGGCGTCCCTGGGCTTCTGCGGTCTTGCGGATGGTCTCGCGGTACGGAATGCGAACCGGCTTGAGAACGGCCTCGACGCCAGCCTGTTCCTTGGCGCGGGAGAGAAGCGTCTCGACCTGGGCCTCACCCATCGTGTAGATGAGCAGCTGGTGAGTCTCCTCGTTACGCTCGAGGCGGATGGTGGGATCGTTCTCGACGGCACGGGCAAGGAAGGCACCGAGCTTGTCTTCGGTCTTCTTGTCAGCTGCCTCGATGGCAACCGGGTACAACGGTGTGGGCATCTTTACGGGCTTGATCGCGATCTCGCCGGTCTCGGAGAGCGTGTCGCCCGTACGGGTCTCAACAAGCTTCGGAACGACGATGATGTCGCCAGCCTTTGCGCTCTTGACGGGGGTGGTCTCCTTGCCCATCATCAAGTTGATGGAGCCGAGGCGCTCCTTCTTGCCCGTGCGGGCGTTGATGAGCTCCTTGCCGGGCTCGAGAACGCCGGCGATGACCTTGATGAAGCTCAGGCGGCCGACGAACGGGTCGGCGACGGTCTTGAACACGAAGGCGCCGGGGCGCTTCTCCTCGGAAACGCGGATGGAGTCGCCATTGGCAAGCTCGAAACGGCCGTGGTCCTCAGGGGACGGGAAGTACGTGATGATGTCCTCCATGATGGCTTCGACGCCCTGGAGCATGATGGTGGAGCCAGTGAACACAGGGACGACCAACTCTTGGGTGATCGCCTTGTCAAGCAGCTCTTCGACCTCTTCCTGTGTGAGTTCCTCACCCTCGAGGAACTTCTCCATGAGCTCGTCGTCAGCCTCGGCGATGAGGTCGCAAAGCTTCTCGCGTGCCGTCTCCGCGCGATCCATGTACTCTTCCGGGATGTCGGTGATCTTCTCGCCGTCGCCGTCATGATAGCGGGCCTTCATGCGGATGACGTCGATGACGCCGTTGAAACCCGGGCCGCTCTCCAACGGGATGTTGACCGGGCAAAGCTTGCTGCCGAGACGTGCATGCAGCGTCGCCATGGAGGCTGTGAAGTCGGCGTTCTCGCGGTCGATATGGTTGATGAACACGGCGCGGGAGATGCGCATGTCCTCAGCTATATTCCAAAGTTTGGTGGTCATGACGCCGGGGCCGTCAACAGCGTCGACGACGAACAGGGCAGTCTCTGCGGCCTGCATGGAGGAAATGGTATCGCCGATAAAGTCGGGGTGGCCGGAGGTGTCCAAGACGTTGATCTTGTAATCCTTGTAAGGAACGGGAGCCATCGATGTGGAGATGGTGAACTTGCGACGGATTTCCTCCTCGTCATAGTCGAGGTAGGACTTGCCGTCGTGGGTCGTTCCCATACGGGGAGTACGACCGGAGACAAACAGCATTGCCTCACCGAGGGAGGTTTTGCCTGCGCCGTCTTGGCCTACCAAGACGACATTGCGCACCTTTTCAGTAGTTGGAGCTGCCATAGCTGACCACCACTTTCTCTGGCGTGACGGTGCCTCAATACGTGTGGCACCTGCCACTCGAACTTAACACTTCTACGCATGCCGTAAACGGATGGTGAGATCCGTGAACAAAATGCACGTCTCCTAGTTTATCGCAGGCGAAGCGAAACGCCGCCGAAACATTATATGAACTTGGACCCGAAGCGAGCACCGACACAGTTTTCGCTACACGGTTCCGGCAGCGCAGTTCCGGCAGCACGGACCCGGGCCACGCGGACTTGAGGCCCCAACACCAAAAAAACGCCCCCGCATAGCGAGGGCGCCGAAACTCGAAAACCTATCAACTACTTCACAAGCAAGACCGGAAGCGTGGAATCGCGCAAAACAGACTTGCTGACGCTGCCGAGCGCCGCGCTGATACCAGTGAGACCACGGCGACCCATGACGATCAGGTCGCAACCGTTGTCCTTGGCAGCCTCGACGATAACCTCATGGGGCTTACCACGAAGAACAAAGGTATCGGCAACGTCGGCCTTGCCCTCGAGCTTGGGAGCAAGGGCCTCACGAAGGAACTGCAACGGCGTTTCCTCCGCAACGCCCTCCTCGTTCATGTTGCCAGACATGCGCGCAGCAACGTCAAAGCCAGGATCGTCAGATGCCGGAGAGTACACGGTCATGACCAATATCCTCTTGGCCACGTCGTGCTCGACGAGCTCGATTGCCGCCTCCAAGGCACGATCCGCAGCCTCAGAACGGTCATACGCTACGAGAATCTTGTTGTACATGGGACACCTCGCTATCGTTTGTTGGTTGGTCATTTTCCCGCGTGGGTCGTTGGACCTCTGAGCCCATTATACGATGTGATGCAGTCTGACGTTCGAATAATTACGATGCCGCAAAGAGGTTAGGGAGGAAAACGCCCACCCATGTGCGCCCCGTCGCTGCGGATTACGCCCATGCGCGCCAAGCCACCCACGTGCCACCCGCGGACGCCCGCCCACGTGCGCCCCGTCGCTGCGGATTACTCCCAGGTTGCCCCGTTTGCGCGGTTTTGGGCGTAATCGTCCCCTCTCACCGCGTGCGTTTACGCCCAACCGGGTGACGCCAAAGACCTATAGCCCAAAATAGAGGGCGCCTGCCTCCCGCGCATGGGAAACAGGCGCCTAGCCCTCTTGACGAGGTTTTATGGTACCCAAAGGCCCTCTTAAGGACGTTGCAGCCCCCGCAAATACACGTCTCCCACACGAGACGTCCGCAATTTCTCCAAATTTCTCCAAAAGTCGGAAAAGCGAATAGAAAAACAAAAGGCCCAGGCGAACCCGGACCTGTAAATTATGGTGGAGTATAGGGGGATCGAACCCCTGACCTCATGGCTGCCAGCCATGCGCTCTCCCAGCTGAGCTAATACCCCGAAAAGCGAAAATTATTATACGCCTGACCGAAATCGTGTCAAGCGATAATTTTAATCAACTTTGAGCGTCTCAATGATCGGGTCGAGGGCGTCGCCAAGGTCAACCGACTCAACCTCACCGCGGTCGCACGCCAAAGCAATAGCGGGATCAATCGGAAGCTGCGCGTAGGCCTTGATGTCGTACTTCTCGCAAACGCCCTTGCCCTGAGGCTGACCATAGATGTAGTGCTTCTTCCCACACTCGTCGCACTTGAAGTACGCCATGTTCTCAACAAGGCCGAGAACCGGAACATCGAAGTTTTGCGCGAAATTGACAGCCTTGCCAACGATCATGCCAACGAGCTCTTGAGGCGCGGAAACGGTGACGATGCCCTCCATGTCCATCTGGCCCAAAACCGTAAAGGCCACATCGGACGTGCCCGGAGGCATATCCACCAACAAGACGTCAAGATCCTCCCAATTGACCTCGTTCCAAAACTGCAAAAGGACGCTGTTCAAAACCGGGCCACGCCAAGCGACCGGCATATCCTCAGCTGGAAGCATCAGGTTGACGGAAACGGTCTTGATTCCGCTCTCGGTCACCGCCGGGTTGATCCCCTGATCATCAGCGGTCAGAGGCGGCTTGAGGCCAAAAAGACGCGGGATGCAAGGACCCGTGATATCGCCATCGAGAATGCCGACCTTGAGACCCTTCTTGCGAAGAGCGGAAGCCAAAAGGCCCGTCACGAGACTCTTACCAACGCCGCCCTTGCCAGAAAAAACGCCGTACACATGCTTGATGTTCTTGCGCGCCAAAGGCACCTGCTCCTCCGTGCGGTCACCGCAACCCTCGACACCGCAACTACCGCAATTTCCACCGCAATCTGCCATGATTCTCTCCTATCCTTGTGCACGAAACCAAACGCACAACCAAACCCGGCGACAAACCTCCGATGCCCGTGCACAACTCGTCTGTCTCCCACGCGCGATTCTATCACAGCTATCCCAAATGAGGGTTGAACAGGGGACGGAGGAGTGTTCAACGGTAGGAGGGTTGAACAGGGGACGAAGGAGTATCACAGCTATCCCCTAGCTTCCCACTTGCGCCCCGCAGTCACGCGTCATTCTTCCGCAAGTGTGAAAAACACGCGTTTATTCTGCTATTATTTGACGAAGTCTTATAAACGACAGTCTTATAAACGCGAAGAGGAAGGACGCACTTCGATGCTCTTCACCAATATCGCCATTCTTGACGAGAACCTTGACTATCAACCGAACATGTTTGTCGGCGTCGACGAAGCGGGCACCATCGCCTACATCGGCACCGAGGAGCCAAAGCAGGACTTCGGTCGTCGCTATGACGGCACAGGTCGCTTGCTCACCCCGGCTTTCTACAACGCCCACGCCCATGCACCGATGACGTTGCTCCGCGGTTATGCCGAGAACGCCCCGCTGCAAAAGTGGTTGGGCGAGCTCGTGTGGCCCTACGAGGCAAAAATGGACGCCGAAGACAACTATTGGGCGACACTGCTGAGCTGCGCGGAAATGGCCCGTTTCGGTTGCGTCAGCTTCTCCGACATGTACTACCACACCCCCGAGCGCGCACGCGCCGTCGCCGAGAGCGGCCTGAAGGCGAACCTGTGCACCTCCCCCTTGGCCTTCGAGCCCAAGGACATCTCCGAGTATCCCTGCTTCGCCGAGATGGAAGACGGCATCGCAACCTACGACGGAGCCGAAAGCGGCCGCATCAAATTCGATGCCTGCATCCATGCTGAGTACACCAACAACGACATCACTGCGAAGAGCGTGTTCGATTGGGCCAAGAAAAACAACGTCGGGCTGCAGGTCCACGTTTCTGAGACCGAGCTCGAGGTTAAAGAGTGCCGCGAGCGCCACAACGGCATGAGCCCCGTCCAGTGGTTGGACTCCCTGGGCGCATTCGACGTTCCTTGCACTGCCGCCCACTGCGTCTGGGTTGACGAGGACGACATCAAAATCCTCGCCGAGAAGGGTGTCACCGTCGCACACAACCCCGCTTCCAACATGAAGCTCGCCAGCGGATTTGCTCCCATCCCCGCCATGCTCGATGCCGGCGTCAACGTCGCCTTGGGCACGGACGGCATGGCCTCCAACAATAACCACGACATGTTCCAGGACATGTACCTCATGGCCACCATCCACAAGGGCAAGCAACTCGACCCCACCGTTATCACCCCCAAGCAGGCCTTCTACGCTGCAACCCGCGGCGGCGCAATCTCCCAGGGTCGCCAAGACTGCGGCCTCATCAAGGAGGGCTTCAAGGCCGACCTGGTCGCCATCGACGTTTCCGGCCCGAGCTGGTGCCCGATGACCGACCCCCTGTGCAACTTGGTTTACGCAGGTCACGGCAACGACGTCGTTCTTACCATGAGCGACGGCAAGGTGGTTTACGAGGACGACACATGGCCCACTATCGACCTTAAGGCAGCCAAGGCTGAGGTCACCGCTCGCCATGCCCGCATCGTCGCATCTCTTGCTGCCGACGCCGCAACTGCCTAAGTAGCGGAACCGCTTAGGCACAGCGACCGCCAACGACGCGACGACCTCCAAAGCGCAAAAAAGGCCGCCTCTCATGGCGGCCTTTCAATTTATGCAACCTCAAAGCGACTTTCGAAGCTACTTCTTGATAGAAGCGTAGAAGGTTGCCTCAGGGAACAGCTGGGTTATAGAGCGACCATCAACAATGGGAAGATCCATAAACTCGTTCACCGTCGGGACGAGCTGGGAGCAGTCAACATAGTGGCCCTTATCATTGGTGATATCCGTGCGCTGGGCGCGCCAATAGATATCGTTTGCATTGGTGAGATAATAAACAGCGCCAGCCGCCTTCATGTAGATGGAGTGGTTGGCGCGTAGATAACTAGGCATTTCCTCAAGAGTGATTTCCAGCGCTTCGGCTGCCTTGATACCCATGGTAGACCTTCTTTCCCTAGTGGGCTTTCAATAACAAAATTGTACCAAAGCAACGAGACGAATCTGTGTCATCTTCCACTCATATCAAAAATAATCAATCCTCTATATGCCCAAAAGCGCGGCACAAACAACCCAAACGCACGCCCAAATCTCACTAGCTTAATCGCCGATCTTGGACAAAAACGCACGCGTACGCTCGTGCTGTGGGTTGTTGATAACCTGGTCGGGATCGCCTTCCTCCACGATGACACCCTTGTCCATAAACACGATGTGGTCGGCGACGTCGCGCGCAAACCCCATCTCGTGGGTAACGATGACCATGGTCATGTGCTCAGCCGCCAACGAACGGATGACCTTCAAGACCTCCTGAGTCAACTCAGGATCAAGCGCGCTCGTCGGTTCGTCGAAAAACAGAATTTCAGGCTCCATGGCCAAGGCGCGGGCGATTGCGACACGCTGTTGTTGCCCGCCGGACAACTCACAGGGAACCATGTTCTCCTTACCCTCGAGGCCCATTTTTCGGATGACCTCCATGGCCTTCTCCCGGGCTTCCGCCTTCGGAGCCTTCTTCACGGTGATTTGGGGATCCATGACGTTTTTCAAGACGGTCCAATGGGGAAAGAGGTTGAAGTTTTGGAACACAAGACCGAACTTGCGCTTCGCCTGGGCTTGGGTCTTCTTGTCCGCGTATTTGCAGACGTCGCCCTCCATAGTGGTCACCTTGACATCGCCAAAGGACAGCGAACCCTCGTCCAAGGTCTCCAACAACGTGGCACAACGCAAAAGTGTCGACTTGCCGCCACCGGAAGCCCCGATGATGGCAACGACCTTTCCGCGCTCGACGCTGAGGCTGATGTCCTTCAAAACGACGTTGTCGCCGAAACTCTTCTTCGCGTGCTCCAAACAAAGCAAAATGTTCTCGTTAGACATTGGAATCTCCCGTGATTAGTCGTGGTAGTAGGACATCTTCTTCTCGACCCTGGTCAGGATCATCTCAATGACAAGGTTGATGACCCAATAGATGAGCGCGGCGATCGCGTACGGCCACATGCTGACCTGGCTTGCGGCGATAGCCTTCGCCGCGGTGAACATTTCCGCGATACTCAAGACGAACGCAAGAGACGTATCCTTGACAAGCGTGATGATCTCGTTGCCCATGGCAGGGATGATGCGCTTGACGACCTGGGGCAAGATGATCTTGAAGAACATGGCGGGCTTGGAATAGCCGAGCACATCGCAAGCCTCGTATTGGCCACGCGGAATCGATTGGATGCCGGAGCGATAGATCTCGGCAAAATAGGCGGCGTAGTTCAAGATGAAGCCGACGCAACACGCGTAGTACTTCCAATCGGTGCCCATATTGAGGCCGAGGAGGTAATACGGGCCAAACATCCAAACGAACAATTGCAACATGAGAGGCGTGCCGCGCATAAGCGAGATATAAAAGCGCGCCAACAACGCGAGCGGCTTGAACTTGCTGGTGCGACACGCACATACAAGGACGCCAAGGGGTAATGCGCCGATCAACGTCACGACAAAGACGATGGCGGTGAAGACGATACCGCCACCAAGCATCCCCATCATCGTTACGAACGACATGTTCATTCCGGGCAATGCGAATTCCATACCCCGTATCTCCTCTCATGCCGACCCGCGAAGGCGTACTCTCACAAACCTTCGCAAACCGCAGCTTGACTCCGCCAGCCCCTGCTAGCCGCCGCGCTGGCCCCTGCTAGCCGCCGCAAACCTCCGCCAGCCTTTGCGCGCCTTCGTGAGTCGTCAAAAAGGGCCCTCTCATCATGGGACGAGAGAGCCCGTCTGTTGCATATCTGCTAAACGCTTACTTCAGGCACCAGTTGCTGTAATCGATACCGTACGAAGCGTACTTCTCGCAAAGTTCCTTAATCTTGCCACTCTGGTCAAGCTTCTTCAACGTCTCGGTGACGGCGTTCGCCATCTCGGTCTCACCCTTCTTGAAACCAACCGCATAGTGCTCCTCAGACAAGACAACGGCAATCTCGTACTTGTCGGGATTTGCGCTCATCTGATACTTCGCGATGGAGAGGTCGCACGCGACGGCATCAACAAGGCCGGAATCGAGCTGCATGAAAGCGCTGTTGTAGTTGTCGATGGTCTCAAGGGACTTGAAGGTCTTTGCCAAAGCGGCCTTGCCCTCCTCGTCTTCCAAGACCTCAAGAGCGCCGGAATCAACCTGGGTCAAGACGGTCTTACCGGAAAGGTCAGCCTCTTTCGTGATGCCAGAGCCCTTCTTCACGACGATGACCTGCTCGTTGAGCATGTACTGACCGCTCCAGGTGTAGTTGTCCTCGCGGCCCTCATAGGTGAAGCCGTTCCAGATGCAGGTGATGTTGCCGCCGTTGAGCAACGCGTCCTTGGCGTTCCAATCGATGGGAGAAAGCTCAACGTTCCAACCGTTCTCTTGGGCAACCATGGTCGCAAGGTCGATGTCGAAGCCGGTGTACTTGCCATCGTCGCCCACAAAACCGTAGGGCGGATAGTCTTGGTCAAAGCCGACCACGAGGGTCTTGGCGCTCGAACCGGAGTTGGAATTGGTGTTGGAGCTGCTATTGGAGCAACCGGCGAGAGCGAACACGCTCAAAGCCAGTACCGTCGCAGCGAAGACGGCAATCAGTTTCTTCTTCATTGGTTTTCCCTTCCCTTGTGAATTGCCACGCCTCTAATCGTGATCACTCCACCGTAGCGGAGTGATAAAGCGACTTTAGTATAGCAAAGTCCAAACCGTAGTCGCCGAGAAGTGTCGAGCAAGCCCGAAACAAGGAGGGGAAACCTCACGAACGGTCGCAGGCGCGTCAACGACAAAGATGGCTACGCGATGACTACGCGCGCAACAAAACAGGATCGAAGCTAAACAGCTCGCTTAGGGGAACCTCGGAAGAGATCTTAATAGCCTTGCGGAAACAAGCCTCGGCACACAAATTGCACTGGACGCAGGCCGACGGCGTGAATGCCAAAAAGGACTTCTCCCCGTCTGCCATCTCCTCCTCGCAACGCGCAAGCGCACCCTGCTTGCACACCACGGTGCAGATGCCACACTTGTTACAACGCAGGGAATCCAGTTCCATCCATCCAAAAAAGCGACAATCGATGGTCGGCCCGTCAAAGCGTGGCGCCTCCTCACCCTCGGAGGTCGCGCCCCCAGGCGCCGCTTGGTCGCTCCCGTCCCCGACGGCCACATCCGCTTGGGCGCCCTGGGTCTTCTCACCCTCGGAGGTCGCGCCCCCAGGCGCCGCTTGGTCGCCCTCGTCCTCGGAGGTCGCGCCCCCAGGCGCCGCTTGGGTCTCCTCGTCCCCGACGGCCACATCCGCTTGACCGCCCTCACCCTCCGATGCCCCAAAAGCCTCGTCATCAGGCAACAAGCACGCACACCCGTTAGCCTCACCGATGGCAAAGAGCGCATCGAGGGCACTCTCTTGGCGACGGGGCGCCAAAGGCTCAGGGTCGCTCAAATCGATGCCCATCGCCTCCACGATCATGGATGTTGCCTTGTTTTGGACTGCCTCTTGCTTGACAAACATCTTCGCAGCACGACCGAGCAGACCCTTCGTGGATACACCGGCCTCTTCGAATGCCGCCCGTCGAGCGACGCCAAGCTGTTCTTCGGGCCTCTTCGAAAACGTATCGGGAAACGTCCCGACGCGTTCGACGCGCATCACGCAATTTTGCGTCGCAAGCATATCGTTTACGCCCTCTACCACGGACTTCGTTACCGGGTCGCAATCACGATACTTGCAATTGTGACACCCACCGTCAACGAGAAGCACCTCGGAGGCGCCCTCGGCAACAAGGGAGAGCAACAAGGACTCGTTCACGCGGGACAAGCAAGGTACCTCGGCGAAACACTCCTCCGAGACGCCCTCACGAGCGGCGACACGCGCACACGCGATGCATGCGATACCGTCGTTGTGTTTCAACGCCGACATGGCGCGGTGTCTCAACGTCGCCTCGGTCGGATCAAGGGGGATGAGCGCCTCAGTCGGGCAAACCGTCGCACAAGCCCCGCACCCAATACACAACGCATTTTTCAACGTCAGCTTCCGCCCCTCGTACTCAATCGCATCGACGGGACAAACCTCGACACACCGACGACACGACGACCTGCGATGTTGCACGGGGACGCAACGATCCGTCGCGACGTAAATCGACTGGTGGCCTGATGCCTGGGCAATCTCGTACAGGTTGATAAGGTCGGCCACGGCGCTATACCTCTACCGCACGCTCCAAGGCATGCAACTCCTCAGGCGTGTTACAGTTGGCAAAACAACCGCCATACGGAACGATGCGAGAGACTTCCTTTTGCGTGAACTCGTAGATGTCGACAAGCGGGAAGAAAGATTGGGCCCGGCGCTCTCCCGCATCGAGGGCCTCGCGGACCTTCGGGATACAAGTCTCGCGGCGATACATCGCATGGAATGGCTCGAAACCGTGGCTGTTCACCGGGACGACGACATCGCAATCATGCTCATTCATCGCGATGGATTCGGCAACCACGAGCGCCGCGCTGGCGTTGACCATGTCACATGCGACCACGGCGACAAATGGGTGGGTCGCAGCGGTCAAAGCGGTCCAAAGCCCCGGCAGCGCGCCACGATAGTCATAGACGTCGCGCACAAGCTTGATATCAACCTCAGGGAACTCGTCATGGAGAAACTCAAGGTTTTCGGGCTCGTTGGTGGTGATGATAAGCTCGTCAGCCGAAGGATGGAGACGGCCCACAAGACGGCAGATGAGAGGCCGGCCGTTGAAAGGAACCGTTGCCTTGCTGCGTCCCATACGGCGACTCTCACCGCCCGCTTGGATGACGACAGAGATCCTCGGACGA
The DNA here is from genome assembly GCA_963643505.1 of Eggerthellaceae bacterium. Lineage (GTDB taxonomy): Bacteria > Actinomycetota > Coriobacteriia > Coriobacteriales > Eggerthellaceae > CAVEFW01. The sequence goes on along the minus strand of CAVIKF010000009.1, from coordinate 12,869 downwards.
ACGTAGTGCTCGACGACAAAGTCAGCAACTCCCACTATGTCATTAATGTCGATAGCAGGGATACCATACGCATCAGCAGCCTCGATTGCCTCCGGGATGTCAGTCACAATCGCGACCGTATGACCCTTGGGCATCTTCTCCCTGATATCCTTCTCGATATGTTGGTTAATAGTGGGGACTGGTTTCAGCGCGTTTGCATGGGCGGCGTCAATCTCGCTCTTGCGCTCTCCTTGTGCCCGAAGGGACTCGGCAATCATCTCATCGCCGCGCTCCGCCAAGACGCGCTCCCGTTCCTCGTCGCTTTCACAATCACGAAGCTCACGCACAATCTGGGTGAAATCCGTACCAAGAGGCCACCCGCGACGAGCACCTTCGGCAAGGACGCGTGCAACAATCATGTCGGCATCATTGCCTGAACGCATGATCTCAATGGTCGGCAAACCGCTCTTGCGATATCCCTCCACCAACACGATGTCATGGTTAGGCATAGAACGGACGATGTCGTCACACTCCGCCTCTCCCTCGATGGTTGCGATACGAGCAATCTGACCAGGAGCGGAAATGACCGTCTCGGAAGCACCTGCCTGACGTTGTCGATAGGAGTCCTTCCCTGGGATATCGATATCAAAACCGATACGGTGATGGTGCTTGACACTTCCTACATCATAGCCACGCTTCACCAACTCAGCGATGAGCTGGACCAAAAGCGTCGTCTTACCAGAATTGTGGCGTCCAACAACCGCCAATGCAGGGCTTGGAACATTAACCATGGGTTCGCTTTCTAATCTCGTCCGTGAACTTCACAGTATACACTAAGTCCATGCTTTACACATAGCGTGCAAAGAGCGATTCGGGAGGTCATCGCGCCTTTTCCTCCGTCCCAACACCCGTTTTAACGCAAAAAAAGCCCGGAATACTCCGGGCTCGCTTTTTCAAGGGGAAAGCGCAAGGCTCTGTCCCCTCCAAAAACAGGGCCTTTAGCTTTTCGCGCTCCTTGAAAAAGCCTTGATAAACTATAGCCCACTTTCTGCGACTTAACAATATATAATTCTTAAAGATTATCGAACTAATCGAACTAATCGAATCAAACTTCGCAGGTCGATTTAACAATCCACAATTACGCGCGCTTGAGAGCCACCTCTTGGAGATAATGGCCTTCCTCGTCCTTCTCCATCAAACAGATTGCGACCATCGGCTCAACGTTCGCGTCCTTCAAGACAGGCAGATATCTACGAGGGAACGACAGGGACTCCTCCTCTTCGTCCTCAACCATGTCCACACACCCGGCAACGCTCAGCAACTCCTTGGCTACCTCACGATCGGGCCCAAACACCTTTGCGGTCTTGATATAGAAATCGCCCTCATCGTAATCAAAGATCGGATGGACCTTGTCGCCACCATAATTGACCTGGCACATCTCGCTGCGGTGCTTGTTCTCAAGGCTGCAATAGTGCATTCCGAAGCTCAAGCCCTCGTCCAACGCCCACAACATGAGCTCGAGAGACAACTCCTCGCTCCCCGCCACAGCAAGGCCGCCGGAATAGCTGTAGTCATACATGACCGGAAACGGCGGATTTTTCAGCTTATAGCCACGCGCCTCAAACTCTTCCCAATTATGGAAGGGGAAGCAAAACTCCAAGAGGTTCATACCCTTGATGCCGTTCTCGTCAAATCGACGCATCCATCCCTGCATAGACTCCTTTGTCTCCGGTATTATCGGCATCTCGACCACAACGTCTTCGATGTACTCCGTGGCTATCTTCATGTTCGCAAGGACGCGCTCGCGTTGGTCTACGGGATCGTCTTGTTTGATACTGAAACGGATTTCTCGCAAACCAGCGTTGTTAAGCCTCTTGGCGCTTTCCGGGGTCAAAAGGTCCCCTGAAGTGTACATGCGGGTGTGGACGCCAGGAAACATCTCTCGCGCACGCGCAAGCAGGGTGATTGAATCATCGAGCACCAACAATGGCTCGCCACCACTAATGCCCATGGCTGCGAGCTTTCCGCCAGTTGCCTTGTATGCGTCGGAGAGTTCCTTTTCCCACGGACATCCAATCTCTACGAACTTGTCATACTCGGCCAGGTTGTGATTGAAGCAAAAATAGCAATCCCTGTGGCACTTCAACGTCGTGGTGAAGGTTTCGGAGCCGCCTGTTCCGGAGCACTCAACGCAAGCCTTGGACAACCACCCTGTTACGATGCTCGCCCCCGCGTTACGAAACAGCGCTCCACGAGACTTGAGTTCATCGAGCAACTCCTTGGTATGGGCCTCATGTGATGCGCGAGGAGCAAACTTGAGCCCCTTATCTTCAAGCGCCTTGACATACTTAAGTTCGATTTGATCAAACGAGTCGATTGCCTTTTGAAGGGCTGCGTTCCCCATCTTTGAACCTCTCCAATTCCCAATGAGCAAAATCCCTCAATAGAGTTACGCTCATATAGATAGAAGAAGGCCCACCGCCAGGCAGTGGGCCCCCAAAAGCTAATATCCTACATGCCCCAAGGAGCACCTGCAGGATTGAGCTTGCGGCGGCGAGACAACTCCTCGCCGTAAATAATGCAATAACGAATGCCCTTATAAGTTACATACAAACTCGCGATAGCATGAGTGCCTTCTCCACCGTTGTTGAAAAGTTCATACGTCAAAAACTCACGCTTAAACATCTCGGTATACGTAGGATCATCCTTGATCTTGTTCCACATGATGTTGGTCGAAGTACGGCCAAGCTCGTCTTGACGAAGCGTGATGTTATATAAGATATCCTCCTGCCGCTCGTTCAGACGACCGATCTCGGCAACCTCATCGAGGATCTTTTGTTCTTCGGGACCGATTTGAAAATAACCCATTGTTCTCTCCTCAAACTCTGTGGCATCGTTTCCACCGCTGTATATTCATCTGGTTTTGCGCAACCTGCAGCTTTACACCGAAAGACGCAGGTTGCGCAAATTCAGATGTACCCATTATATAAAACTCATCCATAAAACAAAACGAAGGCGTATTCATTTTTGCGACGTTTTATGGGATCGCGCAGCTCAAAGTCGTCAAAATTTCCCTACAACGCAAAAAAAAGCCCACCGCCGAAACGGTGGGCCCAAGGCTAGGTAGTTAACTTAGCGATTAAACGCCAGCATAACCCTTGGAAGGATCGGAGCCACCAACACCCTGAGCGGTGTCGCCGAGCTCATTGCCGGAACGCTTCGTGGAGGTGTAGCCACCCCAAGCACGAGCCATCCACTTATCCTTAACCCAGAAGACATTGGCGATGCGGATGTCCTCAGCGGACAGACCGAACTCGTCCATGCACTCCTGCTTATTCTTACCTTGTGCAGCGACCTCGTTAAGGGCAGCAGCAATGTCCTTGCCCTCGAGATCAAGAAGCTCTTCACGAGTCATGATAATGTACCTCCCTTAATAGTACTTCGTCAGAGGGTGGCTATCCTCTCGGACAGCCACCCAGAGTTAAAAGCTGTTAAGAGGCCCTTACAGCTGGAACAGAACCATCGGACGGTCAAACTCGGCCATCTTGGCAATCATGTCCTCCAACGTACCGTAGTACATAGTTGCAGACTCATCGACCTGGCAGGCCAAAGGCTTTTGACCGGCCTTCTCGCCATCTGTTCCCCAATACTTGGAGAAGATAGAAGTCGGAACCGGGATGTAGTTCCACTCCCAGTTGTCACCGTCGGTGCCATCAGCGAGACGGAAAGGTCCAACCTGAACTTCCTTGATGCCGAACTGCTCGAGAGGCAGACCGAGTTCTTCCTTGCACGCAATCTCAGCGGCATGGTTGCCAGAATAGAAGGTGTAATCCACCAACAATGCATACTTCTGTGCCATTATCAGTCACTTCCTTTCGATTAGTCCTCAAGACCGTTAACACGATGCATATTAACCATAACGCCCTTGTAAGGAGCACCAAAACCGAGCTTGCTGATGCTCATATGAGGAACGAGCTGGTTGAAGTTGGACTTGAACACGCCGAACAGGTTGGGCTCTTCGCCGTCCTGCTCAGGGAACCACCAACCATGAGCGCAGTTGATGATGCCGGGCTTGATGATCGGGGTGACCTCAGCCTTCCAACGACCAACGCCGAACATGTTGTAAACCTCGACCCAATCGCCATCGGTGATGTCGTACTCCTCAGCGGTCTGGGGATTGATCTGGACCCACGGCCACGGATCGATCTGACGCAGAGAAGGAACATGACGATGCTCAGAGTGGAAGGAGCTGTAACGACGAGAACCAGAAGTGGAGATCAGCGGATACTGCTTGGACAGAACGTCGTTTGCATGGCGCTGCGGGCTCCAGTCGGGCTCATAGTAGTACGGCAGCGGATCCTCGCCCCAGGATTCATAAAGAATCGAGTAAGCCTCGATCTGACCAGTAATGGTGTTGAAACCGGGCTCGCCGTCGAAGCGGAGCATGCCCTTAGCATACTTCTCATACTCAAAGCCGTGAGCACCAGGCTGATAAAGACCGAGCTCCTGGAAGGACTCCCAGTCAAAGCCGAGCTCCTTGAGCTGATCAGACATGAACTGCTGGTTAGCGGCATGCAGAGCATCCCAATCAAGGTGACGCTTGTTGGTGTCACCATTGTTGTACTGCGGCTTGTACCACGGATACCATTCGGGGTTCAAGAAAGCACCAAAGAGGATGCAGATCTCGGAGTCGCAGATGCACTCGCCCACATCAAGAGCACGGTTCATGGGGCCCATGAACACGGTGTTGCGGCCGTAGTGAGTCAGGACGATGGAGTCATGCTCGCACCAGGTTGCCATGGGCAGGAAGTAGTCGCCTACTGCCATGGAGGTCGGGGTCTGGGTGAGGTCCTGAATGACGCAGAACTCGATGGACTCGCAAAGTGCATCGTGCCAACGACGAGGCTGAGCGGAGCACGTAGGGGCCAGGAAGTTGGAAGAGTTGAACCAAGCCATACGCAGACGGTAAGGCTGGCCAGACTCCATAACGTTCAGGGTCTCGTCAGGAGACGTTGTGGACATACCAGTGGACAGACCAGGCCACTCGGCAGCACCAATACGAAGGTTCCAGACCTCGTCGGTCATAGCGCCACGCTGCTCCATACGCCACTTACCAAGAAGTGCGGAAGGAGGACCGAGGGTCAGGCCGCCGGGACGGTCGATAGAACCGGCCATAGCAGCGAGGATGATGAATGCCTGAGACAGCTGGACACCATTCTTGTTCTGGTCAAATGCCAGACCCCAAGCCCAACCGATCGGGCGCTCAGTACCGATGATGTGTGCAACGCGCTCAATATCCTCAACAGGAAGGTCGCAAATCTCTGCAACCTTCTCGACCGGATACTCAGCCGCGCGCTCCTTGAGCTCGTCAACACCATAGACCCAGTTGTCGACGAAGTCATGATCGTACTCGTCGTTCTGGAACATGAGGTTGATGAGAGCCAAAGCGAGAGCAGTGTCCGTCTGGGGACGGAGCTGCAGGTTGATGTTACCGTTACGTGCGCCAACCCAAGTGATACGCGGGTCAATGGTGATGATGTGAGAGCCAAGCTTCATCATGTCGACGAGGCAGTGACCGAAGAAACCGTCACCATTGGAGGGCAGGGGCTCCTTGCCCCAAACCACTACGTACTTGGACAGGGTGTAACGAGGATCCTGATAAGAACCAGGAAGGTGACCAGCGTAGTCAAGCTCAGGATAGCCTGCGCCGAGAACGTAGTCAGCAACGGAGCAACGGGGGCCGTAGCAGGACCAACCAGACTGCGTGTAGCAGCAGTTGGGGGACTGCAAAACGGAGAAGGTCAGTGCATAGTAGTAAATGCAAGCCTCACGACCGGTACCACCGAAGCAAACGATGGACTCGGGGCCGTAAGTGTTCTGGAAGTAACGAACCTTCTCGCAAATGGTGTCGAGAGCTTCGTCCCAAGTGGTGCGCTCCCACTTGTCGAGGCCACGATCCTCATAAGCGCGCTTCATCGGGTAGATGACGCGGCTCGGAGCATACGTGTACTCACGAAGTGCGAGGTTCATTGCGTTAACACGACCGGTGGTGATGGGGTTGTCCTCGTCACCCTCGATACGCAGAAGAACGCCGTCCTTGGTGATGACCTTAACGCCGTATCCTACGGGGTGGGATCCCGGAGGAGACCAGGTGTTGCTACGAGTGGCAATCGTACCGTCCGGACGCTCGACACGCCACTGCTTTCCATATGCCATAGTTTTACTCTCCCTTTCTCAATTTTCGGTAGGATAACCTTCCGGCCTATTGAGCTCTGTCTCGGGATTTTGCCTTTGCGGATTGGCATAGCCCCTCAACAACACCGACTGACAAACAACTTATCTTGGCTAAACTCGACCGAATCTTTCTCTTCGGCTTCCCACCACTACAAATTGACTCATCAGGTTCACGTGACAATCGAAGGTGTCTGGGGCAACGAAAGCCATATGGACTTGACAACCAAATGATACAGCATCTCGATTCTCTTTTTCGGGAATTTTAAAAATCTTCATTGTCTTTGTCTTGGATAATTACATATATGGACATTTACATACGCTTTCAAGCTCATCAGCTTTATCTATAGCCCCACAAATTAGGTTGAGCAGGTAGCCTTTGTCGTCAACTTTGCTAAAATTGGAACATCGTATGTGAGCGGATATTTGTTTTGTCTTTTCAAAAAAGGAGAGAAGATGGCTGAACAACACTACACTCTCACCTCCTACGAACCTGTTTATGCGGTTTGCCCTGAGGTGCGAATTCCTGAAAGTGATATTGAGAACATGGCCATACGATGGCTTGAGCTCAATATTTGCAAGGATGGCGAAAAGCCAAAGATGAACGATCAGTGGATCAGGCAACACGTTGACGGACTTAACAGCGTCAACGATCTTATGGTTTTTATTCGCTACAACATGTACAAAGATAACCGCGAGGCACAACAGCTTTCCGACCAAAACTACGTCTGCGCTGAGCTCGCGAAGCGCTTGGTTGAGGAAATTCCCGAGGATTTCGTCGATGAGTGCATCTACGCCTCTCGCATGCGTCTCGACGATATGCTTCGTCGCTCCGGCCAAACTCCCGAGTCTTATTGCGAGCAGCATGGCATTACCCAAGAGCAGCTTATTGCCGATGTCGACGCACGTGCAATTCAGAGCCTTCGCGAGGACTCCGCGCTTGCCGCTTATGCGGATTATCGTCACTACACCCTCGACGCAGAGGATTTCTATGCGATCATCCCCGGAAATACCGTCGAGGAGAAGGCTTATAAGCGTCGCCAAATCGAAGCCGACGGACGTCTTGCGGGCATGGAAGAGTACGCACGCAAGACCAAGGCGCTCAAGGAAATCATGGAAAACGCCATGGTGAAGCGCGATGACGATCCGAATCTTGAGTATGTCCGCTATGGTGATGTTAGCGCTGATGTGTTGAACGCAAACAAGCAGTTCCCCGATGCATTCGTAACGATTTAATCGAGACGTTTCCAATTTGTTCTGGAGCCCCGCTCAGTGAACCACCCCCGTTTCTTGGACATGAGAAATGATAGGCAGTTCAAGCGGGGCTCTTTCTTTCTACGGCGAAAATAGCAATAAAAAAGAAGGGCCTGGCTGGCCCTTCTTCGATTCTTTGATAAAAGAGACACTAATCAAAATACTCCGCACCGTCAGGATTGGCGCCGCCGCCTCCGATCATATGATTCATGCGCGTTTGCTCCGCCTTGCGTTCCGCAGCGGAAACGAAATTCTCTGGCGGCTCCTCAAGAGCGAGTATCTCAACTTCAAAAGTAAGATCTTTGCCGGAAAGGGGATGGTTCATGTCAACGATGACCTCGCCATTTTCAATATCGACAATAGTTGCAGGGGTCTTGCCGATTTCCTCGTCGTTGATCCAGATACGACGACCAGGTTTTACGTTGAAGGGAATGAGCTCCCTCTTGATGCGCTTCGTGAAGTTTTCAAGATGCTCACCGTACGCGTCATACATACCGACCGTGAACGTCTTCTTCTCGCCAACCTCATTCATCTCGAGAATCTCACGCTCCAAGCCGTCAATCACAAGATCCATGCCGGTTTGGAAGACCATGGGCTTCTCAGCATCGGCGTAGCCAAACATGGTTCCATCATCGAGCGTGCCCTTGTAGGCAAGCGTAACTGTAGTTCCGAGTTCCATTCGATTTCCTCTCTCAATCTCCGGAGATCCTAGAAAAAAATTTCCTCTGCAAATGATACCCGACCTCGCTTAAGGATTGCCCCTGAAACTACGAATATTAATAAGGCTTCACAGTCACATGGGATATAATTATCTGACTGTTGTTTAGAGGAGTTTCCATGTCTGTCAAAGATGTATACAAGCTTTACGCCCCCATCGATGGCGTGCATAATCGCACTGATTTCGAAATTTGGTATGAGGATAATTTGCCATTTTGCACCGTACACGGCGAGAGCGGTTGGAAAAGCGAGAAGGACCGCGTACAACTTCTTGGTCCCACCGGCGGGCAAATCGCTCGAATCAAGCCTGATTTCAAGGCACTTACCTATGACGTTCGCGTCGATAAGTGGACCTATGTCTTGAAGACCTATACGATTTATGAGCACTACTTCTTCGAGGGCATGATGTGGAAGATGTACGGCTCCCTTAAGGACGCTAAGCAGTGTTTCTACAATCAGGATTCCCGCAAGAAAGACGTTATCATCTATCGTCTCGACAATTGGAAAGATCGCGGGCCATGCCTAGAGATTCGCATTCGCGACCGTAGCAAGCTTCGTCCAGCTGCAGCGGCTGTGGTCGCTGTTATGATTAAAGAGGATTTTGAGGGCTTGAGTCTCGGTGAAGGCGATCCCGAGAGAAATCTCCTTGTAAAGCTTAAGGACTATTTTTTCGAACGAGGTTACACCAAGGAGGAGATCGACCAACTGACTGCCGAGGGAAGAAACGAGATTGTTCGTACTGAAAAGATCAGAAAGTCGCAACTTCCCGACCCCAAGAAGAAATAGTAAACAAATTCTCTCTTAGCAGCTAAGAAGGCCCTGCACAAATTGACGTGCAGGGCCTCTTCTTTTGTCTTGTGACAAGCAAGGCGCAGAGGTATTTCGATGTCCTCTTGCACAAAGAAGAACCCCGCCCCTGAACCTCGATAACAACGAAAGGTATCGAGGCCCTTTTGGGACGGGGTCCGAAGCTAGCTCACTAACTTCTTACTTCACAACGAAAGCAAAACAGCAATTTACTTGCCGAAGTTTTGCTTAACGGCCTGCGGGCCAGCGAAGATGAAGAAGAACAGGAACGGAGCAAGCAGGCCAATCGCGTCGAGGACCAAAGCGTAGGTCTCCTTGGACCACGTGCTGATAGCCAGCGGGCAAACGATGCAGAGCACAGCCAGCAGGGCAGCCAGGCACATCATGATCACGAACGGAACCATGCCGGAGTCGGTCTCGCCGCCACCCTCAGCAGCGAGCTCGTCCATGGACTTGCCACCGGTCTCCTTAACGAAGAGGACGGAGCAGATGAATGCGAGGACGAACGGGATGATGAGGATGAGAACGACCATGGAGAAGTTCTTGCCGGTCGTGCCGTCAGCCATCGTCATGGCGAACATCGGCAGGGATGCGATGGAGCCGAGAACGATGGAGGATGCGGAGCCGCCGAAGCGAGCGAACGCCTGGCACCAAGCGACGCCGGTGTTACGCAGAGCGGTCGGGTAGGACTCGGGCATCAAGGGCTGAACAGCGGTGATGGCGTAGTTCAGGCAGAAGCCGAACAGCAGCATCAGGATGACGTACAGGACGAACTTCTCGTTGTTCGGGTCGTTGACGATAAAGATGGAGCACAGGATGATCGCGATGATGCAGAGGATCCAAGACAGGCAAAGGTTCTTCTTACGGCCGATGCGGTCGGAGACGAAGCCTACGGACACGTTGGATGCGATAGCAGCAACGTTATTCCAAGTTTGCAGGTTGACGGAGTCAGCTGCGGAGTAACCAACAGCCTGGAACCAAGACGGAATCCATGCGTTCATGCCGTACACGCAGAACTGACCGACGAAGTAGGTCGTCCAAACAGCGGCGGTACCGACGATGAACTTCTTGGAGAACAAAACGTTCGGACCGGTCTTTGCGGGCTTCGGAGGAAGCACCATGTTCTCGGCAGTGACGTTCTCGGGAAGCTCCTTGCCAGCGGCCTTAGCGAGCTTCTTCAACTCGAGGACAGCCTTTTCCTTGTTGCCCGTGTTGGCATACCAGTGCGGAGTCTCGTGCATGGCGAAGATCAGGATGATGCCATAGAGGATGGGCAGTGCGCCGATCAGGTAGCAGAGACGCCAAACCTCATTGGTGTACTTGCCGTTGGCGAGGTGGATGACGATGTCGAACATGCCAATGCCAGTCCCGGCAGCAGCAGCCTCAGCCTCAGTTGCATAAGAGTGGCCGCAGATAGCGCCGCACACAATACCGGCGAGAACCCAACCGGCGACCATGAAGGCCATGCCGAAGGTGACGAACACGCCGCGGTGCTTACCCGGGATGGTCTCGGAGAAGCAAGTGGTGACGACGGGGATGCAGGAGCCAACGCCGAAGCCAGCGATCAGACGGAACGCTGCGAAGAAAGGCACGTTCGGGCTGAAGGCCTGGGGCAGGGTGAAGACACCATAGAAGAGGCATGCGATGATCAGCATCTTCTTACGGCCGAGCCTGTCGGACAAAACGCCGCCGCACGCACCGCCAAGAACCATGCCGAGCAGGCCCCAAGTGGTTAGAGAACCAATTGCTGCAGAGTTGGTGACAGCCTTACCGGTGCTCCAGTCAACCAGACCGAAGGAAGCTGCCAGATAGGTGTTGGTAGAGTTAACGACCATGAAGTCATAGCCGTCGAAGATGTTGGCAAGACCCAGCAGAACGAACATCAACCAGGTGTGGCCATTAATACCGAAAGAGTCAATAACCTCTGAAACGGTAAATTCCTTATTCTCGCTCATTTAACCCCTCCTTACGTTAGACGTAAACATTATTTGAGCGAATATCAATACAACTCGTACTTGTTTCCAAGTACGGTTCCTTTAACGCGATTGCGCCTGAAGAACAAGTAACGAACTCCCCTTTAAAAGAACGCTACTGATCTCCGCCCTGCCGTTCCTTCAACAGCTGCTCCTTACGTGCTTGGCAGAACAAAACCGGCTTGCCGTCAAGTAATCGGTACTGGCGGTAGCCACAATTTCCGTATCCACTACAAGCACGACATTTAATGTCCTCAATTGCAAGACCCCCCAGCTCTTCCGGATCAAGCTCGAAAGATTTGATATTAGGCTTTGACACGGTCTTACACCAGATTTCATCAAACGGGATGGGCGGGAAGTCCAATCGCCACTGGAACCAATAAAACTTCGCATCAGGGAAGATCCCTGACACATCTTCTTGCGCTGCGCCCCTTTAGCACAACGCAAGAAGAACTAGTCCTTACAGACCAGGTGCACCAGGCGTACCGGGAGCGCCGGGAGTAGCCGGAGCGTTTGCAATCGGCTGACCAGCGACGAATGCTGCGTCGGGTGCTGCAGGAGCAACCGGGGCTGCATAGATCGGCGGAACGGCAGGTGCGGGGGGTGCAGCAGGAACTTCTGCGGCAGGTGCCGCAGGAGCAGCCGGAGCTGCTGCGGGAGCGGCCGGGGCCGCTGCGGGTGCTGCGGAAGGTGCTGCTGAAGGTGCTGCGCCGGGTGCTCCACCAGGTGCGCCACCAGGAGCTGCGCCGGGTGCTCCACCAGGTGCGCCACCAGGAGCTGCGCCGGGGCCACCAGGGCCAGCAGCGGGTGCGCCGCCACCAGCTGCTCCACCACCGCCACCGCCGAGTTTCTCGGCGATCTCGGCGTCAGACATGCCGAGCTCTTTCATGAGCGCCGTCATGTCAGCATCGTCGAAGGCAGCCTTGCAGAACGGGCACTTCGCTAGAATTGTGTTGCCCATCATGGGCAGCTTCTTGCCGCAGTGCGGACAGTGAATGTCCACACCAGAGCTTGCAGGTCTAAAACACATATTTACTAACTCCTCTGCTAAAGAATCTCTTGCGAGATTGCATGGTTGTCTGAATATGCCCCCAGCTCAGGCGATTACGGATTCGCCCTTCGTACACGTTCACTCCTCACGGTAGATATGAGGCTTTCCAACCCTCACATCTACCGTGCCTTTTCCCTCACAATCCGATGTTCCCAGACACAAGCCCTTGTTTCCTCAGGCCCGATCATCGTTTTGCGCGACAAAAAATTGTATACGTGGGCTAGGGCACCTTCCCATGCTTGGTTAATATGATATACGTTTTCGTCTCGACTTTTGTCCAAAGACATCGCGGCATTTATTCTATTTTTGGATAATTGCTTAAAATCCTCGAATTTTTCGGTCAACGGTAGGCTCTTTGCCCCTCTCGCTGTGGATGTTTTGCTTTTCCTCCCCCTTACTCCTAAGATGCGCTATCCTACTTCGCACGAGAGAAACGCATCAAGGAGTAGGTATGTCCAAGAAGCCCAATAAGACAGAGAAGAGTTCAAAGAAGGCGTCCGCCAAGTACGTCCAAATGGCAGCAGAGCTCAAGATCGCCCGAAGGAACAGCTTTATTCAACTTATCGCCTCTGTGATTATCGGCGCCGCGCTCTGGGCCTTCGTCTCTTTTTCCGGCATCAACGATCACACAGTTACGACGAGCGTCGTCATCTTTGGAGCAACCGTCATCGTTGTTTTCCTCGTCGGAATCGTTGGGAACAAACTCGCCAGAAATAACACTGAGCTCAACAAGCTCCGCAACGAATACGGCGTCACCAACGAGCAAATCGCTAACTATCTTTCAAAGCGCTGAGAAGGTCGAGCCCTTTAGAAGGGGCTTGCTTGTCACCCTTCTCCACATACATAAAAAAAGGGGG
>CAVIKF010000008.1:0-71272 GCA_963643505.1 Eggerthellaceae bacterium | reverse complement strand
TCGATGGCGAAGGTGATCTCGACGGTGCCCTTGTACTTGCCGATGCCGGTGACGACGGCCGTGGCCGTGGTGACCTCGCCCTTCTCGCCCACGTTGTCCTTGTACTCGACGGTGTAGTCGGTTCCCTCGTAGATTTTGCCGACGCTGGCGGTCTTGGTGGAGCCGGCCAACGGCGTGATGGCCTTACCGGTGTAGAACTGCGCACCGGGGTCCTTGATGCCGACGGTGGAGATGTCTACTAAATTCTCAACGGCCTTCTCGGCATCCTCGAGCTTTTTGAGATTCTCGGCGGACACCAAAGCCTTCTGATCCTCGGAAAGCGCATCGTAAGCGGCTCGTGCTGCCTCAACTGCCTCAACATCGCTGCCGGTGATCGCGCTAACATCGGGCAGGGCTTCAATCGCTTGGACCGCATAGAAACCGTTCAGCGCAACAAGGTCATAGGCGATCTGGCCCATATCCTTGATCTGAGCGGCGCTCAAGGACTCGATATAGGAAACGCCCTCGTTGAGCTTAGATGCCACATCAGCCGTGCTGTAATCGGCTAGCGTCGACTCGGTCCACTCAAGCTCATTCTCGCCCGTTGCCTGATCCCAGTTGCGAACGCCGTCCATGGCGTTGTCAAGAGCCTTTGCCAAAGCGTCGGACTTGACATGGTAGAACTGCTCGTAGAAATAGGCGACCATGTCAGACTGGTCGAGATACTCGGGATAGAGGCAGCTCATGATGCGAGCGTAGTGAGTCGCGACGTCCATCGAGTTGGATGCGTTGTGATAGATCTGGCCGCGATTCGTCGAGCCGTCCGTAACCCAATACATCTTGGACTTGTACTTCTCGAGAGAGGTGACGATATCGTTCGTGTCGCTGCCGGTTACGATGATGAGATCGGCCTGGTCGAGCTGTTCCGCCGACACGGCGCCAGAAAAGTCGTCGGCAAGGTTGTTGCCAACCGCAAAGAGCGCCTCGATGATACGCGTGCCGGAACTCCAGGAAGCGGGTGTGCTCAAGAGCGTGTATGTGCCATCAGCGGTAGCGGTGACGATCGCATAGGTCTTCTTCTCGGCGTTGTTAGCCTCAAGCTGCTTTAAGACATAGCCCTGGGAGCCCTTCACGAAGGCCTCGTACTTGCTCACGATGGCCATCGCAGAGCCATAGCGGAGCTGCTTTGCACCGTTGCTGTTTTCAACAACCGTGTCGGCAGCGTCTGCCGTGAGATACGCATTGTTGACGATACTTGCAAGCGTGCTCATGTTGTAGTCGATGGCAATCGGGCTATAGTTGGAAACGCCGTTTGCCTTGGCCGCAGCGGGGGCGAACTCGGCGTCGGAATAGGTGGTCGTCGTCGTGCTTGACGTGCGGCATCCGATGATGATGTCAGGAAGCATGTTCCAAACAGCTTGGTCGCCGCCACCATCGCTGGTATCAGCATAGGGAAGGAGAGCCGCCATCGGGCGGGTGACCTTCGGGGTCATGCCGTCATGCTGCTTGTTGTACACCGGGACCTTGCCAGACCCCGCAAACACGTTGTTGAAATAGGGATTTGGGTTGGTGTTGTACTCGGAAGAGCCCATCAAAATGTACTTGACCGACCATTTCTCGTTCTTCCAATCGTTGTAGCTGATCGTGTCGAGCGTGCCGTTGGACTCCTCAATGGACGAGATGCCCAAGATCTCGGGCACGGGCTGGGATGCGGGGGTCGTTGCGGACGTGACATAACCGTCAGTGTTCATCGCCTGGGTCGGTGCGTCAGCGAACGCGATCCCCGCGGTCAAAGACATAGCCGCAATGACTCCCAAGACCACTGAGCCTGCGCTCTTTGTCCACCTGTGTCGTGCTTTAAACATACCTTTCCTCCTTGCTGTTGATAACGACCTCGAAACGCGGACACGCCTCGAGGGACTTCTTTGGCGGCTATGTATGCTCCTTCCCTGAACGCCGCCGCCGGCTTCGAACCCGATACATGAGTCATCACCCCGTCGGACATAACGTGGTGCGCGTGTTGTCGTAATCGGAAATGAGATCCCGGTAATTCGTTGAGCTGCTTGTCGGCTCGCACCGGTAGAACGCGTTGTAGAAATCGGAAACGCGCTGCTCCAAAAACGCGGAATCCGCCGAGCGGAACTTGCAAAGCGCCCATGCGGAGACAAGATAGCTCTCCACCGTCCCCTTAGCCCAGCTGCCCGACAGGCCCGACGGAACCACGTGGATTTGGAAGGGCTGTCCCATGTTGTACAGACCCATGACGTCATTGGCGGAACTCTCGATATTCTGGGCGATTTCGTCGCTTTCAACCATCAGCGCGGGAAACGCCGCATCGCCGAGCTTGCACCACGTATAGGAGCCGTCTGAGGCATAGCTCAAGGCGGAGCCGTTGTAGAGGCGTTGCGAGAACTCGAAGGACGTGATGCTCGACAAGTCGTTAATGGAACCTGGGATAATGCGGTAGTGGCCGAGCGGAATCGACACGTCGTACGCGTTGTTGACAACGCCTACATGTTGAAGGTAGTAATCGACGAGGGCGAACCCGCCGGAGGTCTTGTCTGAGACTGCGATGCCGGTGATCCTGACCGATTCGCCGTCGCGATAGAGCGGCAACCCCGCCGAGCCACCTGATTGCTGGACGCTTTTGGTGAGCGTGCCGCTTGCGGGGACCCAATCGGCGACATAGGCGGTACTCACCCGCGTACTCTGAAGGCTCGTAGTCGCGCTCCCCCCCGCCTGGCCCTGATACAGGAACTCATAGCCTGCCTTGAACGAGTACCCGTGATTAGCCTTCTGGCATTCGTCGAGGACAGCGTTGTGGAGGTCGGTATAGCGCGCTGCCATCTTAGCGGAGTCGTACTCGGATTGGGAGTTGCGCAAGAGCTCGCCTACCACCTGGACGGCCTCGAGGATGTCCGAATCGGAGGTGTCGGATGCTCCCAGAAGCGGAACGTAGACGACATCGATCCCGGCGTCGATAAGCTTGTCCTTGTCGGCCTCGCCAAGGTAGGGCGAGAGACCGTCGGTCAGGACCGCGCACTCAAGGCCCCGAGAGAGCCACGGTTCAAACGCGTTGATAAGCGTCTGCACATCAAGGGACCCCTCGGTGGAGCCCGTACCGCTCCAAGCGGTGACAACCGAGGAGAGGCCTTCGTGCGTACGGTCGTACTCACCCCTCACGGTATATGAAAACGCGCCTTTATCTGTTGCGGCAAGCATCGCAGACAACGTCGTCTCGTCGGCGGCGACCAGTGCGTTTGAGCCGGCAAGCATCTGGACGACATACGCATATGATCCGCAGGCCGCCACGCATTGGACGTCCTCGGGAAGATCCTCGAAGGTTCCGCCGTCGTACACCACGCCCGTGCCGCCCGTGCCACCGGTCGCCTCGTCGCCGCCCTGCCTGCCTTCGCCGGCCTCGCTCTCGTTGCCGTCTCCGTTGGTTGTGATGGTGCCGTCATCGGGGTCATCGTTGGGGGCCGAGTCGGGTTCGCTGCGTTGACCAGAGCCTTTTTCGGATACCTGGTCGGTAGTTGCCGCACCAGTCTTTGAGTCGCTGATATCGGCAAGCGTTCCCTCAGAGGCGGCCAGGTCGCTCACGCTCTCGGGGTCGTAGACGCGCTGCTTTGTCGGCACGCCCGCCTCCGCATCAGCGTCATAGGTCGGAAGCGCGACTTCCTGCATCGCGTAGTTGGTCGAGGGACGCTCGATGGCGCTCACACGCGTCGGATCCTCTGTCGCCCCGTCAACCTCTTGGTACAGGGGGTCGAACTGATCGTTTTCCTCGCCGTAAGCGGGATCGTAGAGATACTCCGTCAGCTCGTCGGTAAAACGGCAACCGCAAAGTGAAAGCGCAAGCAGCAAGCACAGGCATCCGACCAGCGCTTTGAACACTCCGACACGGGCAGCTTCGACCCGCTTTGTCGCTCTCCACGGCAGAGCCACCTGACCCCCAAACCTCATCCATCTATCTGATGAATATTTGCAGTTAAGTATAAATGAACACCTATTTATAGACAATAGAGAAAACGGGAAGCGATCCCCCACGACCTGTATCACGCCTGTGCGCCAAGATCGTTGAGACCGCGGAGGGGCAAAAACGGGGAGCGATCACCCACGGCCTTTGTCGCACAACCCGCCTCGCGCGGCCTTTGTCGCGCGGCCTGCGTCACACGGCCTTTGTCGCACAACCCGCGTCGCGCGGCCTTTGTCGTACGACCTGCGTCGCACAACCCGAAACACACCCTCAGACTCGTGCCCTCAAACTCGTGCCCTCAGATGCGCCAAAACAGCACCGCCCAGCGACGCTTTCCAACGAAATCGCGCGCATTGCCAAAAAACGCCCGATAGAACCTCTCAACCGTGCGATAGTCGTCCTCGCCAAGGTCGATACCGCCGAAACGGGATCGTTGGCAAAGCAGCGTCACCTTGAGGAAGTCGACACCGCCGGTTTCGCGTGCGAACATCTCCATGGGCTCGCGGTTCGCAAGGGCATACTCGAGCGGCGTCTGGTCCGGCTCGTGGTCAAATCCCAACAGGGACAGGCGAGACTCGAGAAACGCCGTCAGATACTCAACGCGGTACGACCAGCTCTCCCCCTCAAGCTTCTTCAGACGGCGGTTGCGCACGGAGCGCCTCAAGGCGATGGCGAGAGCTATCAGGGCCGCAAGCACGAGCGCGGCGATGAGCGCCACGGCGACAACGAGGCGATAGCTGATGTTTCTGAACGTTTCGTTCCAATTGTCAGGGCTGAGCGCCGACATGACGACGGAGGCCAATCCCTGAGGCGTACTCTCGACATCATCTTGGTCTTGCTCCTCCTCGCTTGCCGCTACGCCCCCCGGGCCGTTCTCGCCGGTTGTCGTCGACTCGCTGGAAAGCGTGCTTGTCTTAACATCAGGGTCGTCGACTTCGAGCGTACTGTAGATGCCGGTGTACTCCACCACCGGTGGCTTATACGTCTCCTGGAACAACTTGAGATGCGGCGTCTCCAACCCGATGGGGTTGACGATAAGCAGGAAAAGCACCAAGCCCACCGCGCTGCACACGACACCCACGAGGGCGGATGTGGCCGCAGCGCCGCCAAACGAGAATCGCCGCGCGCGGTCTACGAGACGCGCGTTGGAGCGGAACCGTTGGAACACGAGCAGGGCAAAAGATCCCGAGAGAGCCACGAAGAACACCGGCAAGCCATAGAGCCCGTCAGCCCAATCGCGATAGAGGAATTGCACACACCCACAACTCAACGCAACCGCCACAATAAGAACAAGACAAAGTGCGGGACGGCGTGAGAGCAGATAGACGGCAACGGGGACCGCTATCACCACGAAGCCGAACTCGACGTAGTTTTCCGGAACATCGTTGATGACGCCGTCGACAAACAACGGCACACCCGCAGGCATGAGGGCGGCGCCCGCAGCAAGAATCGCTGCAGCAACCAAGACAGAGACGCCGACAGAAACCCACACTGAGCGCTTGGACCACCCGCCGATATAGAGCGCGACCAGCATCGGAACGCAGGCCAAACCATCGAGCACGATATTGCCACGAACCCAGGGGACCGCGTTGAACCCGTACGACACCGTGAACGTCAGCGTCGCACACACCACCAACACGAGCACGAAGTCCGCGAGAGTCGCCTGAAGAAACACCTTGGGTCGGGAGCGCACCGTCATGAGAGATCCGCCCCCTCAAGATCGCTCGAATCGCTGAGCACGAGGTAGCCTATGCCCGCGCTGTCAAGACGGGAGAGCAGCGCGCAACGCTCCTCAAGCTCGCGTCCGACCAGCCCCTTCGGAACCACCGCAAACAGATACGGGGCCCGGCGGTGGGCGCGGGCATCAAGCAGCGCGCCGATGAGCCCCTCGTCGAGATTGGCGGTGCACACCACAAGGTTTGACTTGCCGTATATCGACTCGCCCTCCCGGCGCAGTTGGTCCTCCTCGGCGCGCGCACGCACGCGGTCGAACCCGGCAAGAGGGAGGCCCGCCAATAGCTCCGGCACAAGGAAGGCCTCCGCAGCGCTCCTCTTGCATTCCTGCCCAAAGCGGTCAACGAAACATACCTGTGCATCTATGCCCACACGCACGGCGTAGCGCAGCGTCGAAAGCGCACACTCGACGACGGTGTCGTAAATCCCCAAAAGCCCCTCAGAATCCTCTGCGGAAGCATGGAAGTGCATGAACACGGCGACCGACGGATTGCTATACACCTCGAACAGGCGCGTATACAGACCATTCCCGCGCGCTGAAAGCTTCCAGTGCACCGTTTTGAGCGGGTCGCCGGAGGCATACTCGCGAACATGGGCGTAATCGAGCGAGTCAGCAAGCGTCGCCTTCGCCGCCGTCGCGGATTCGGTAACCGAATCGGTGGAGAGCGGAAGCTCGCGAATGGTGCGGACGCATGGCACCACCTGAACCGATTGGCGTGCGGGACTCATAACCGTCGAAGAGAACAGGCCGAGAAAGTCGTGGACGACCACGCGGTCAAGGCCTGCCCAATACGTACCGACGTGACTGAAGTCGCAGGTCAGCTCCATCTCGTAGGTCTCAAACGGAGCGAGCATGAGCGTTGTGGGAATCTCGCGCAAACGATGCCCGCCGCGCTCGCTGACGCAAAAGTACGCGTCGATGCGAAAACATGGCAAGGGCAAGACGTTCGAGAACGTAGCGCAAAACGCCACGCTCTCGCCACGCTCGCATTGTCCGATGTCTGAACGGTCGGAAATCTTGAGGCTTCGCGCGAGGATGCGTTGATAGACCAAGGAGGCGATAACTATCGTCACGCCAGCAATGAGGGGCATCCATCCGATTGCACTCGCATGGTAGTCCTTTGTTCCCACAACGAGGGCAAACGCTAGAGCGAGGGTGAACATGAGCACCGCCGCGAGAACATGGACAAGGCGGGAGCGGCGGCGAGAGCGCGCATCCCGCTGCGCGCGGGTCAGAGGAGCCTTGCGACTAGACACGGCCATGGCGCCCCCCGATCTTCACGGAAGAAAGAGCCGGCGAAGAAACCTCGCGCATGAGGGCGGTGATGGCACCCTCCGCGGTTCTCCCGAGGGAGGAGGCCTCGTGCGTCAGCGCGATGCGATGGCCGAGCACATAGGGAGCGAGATATTTGATGTCGTCGGGCAACACGTAGGATCGCCCACGCATGACCGCGTTTGCGCACGCCATATCGACAAGTCCGATCGACGCGCGCGGCGAGGCACCGACTGCAAGCTCGCGCGCATCGCGCGTCGCGTTCACGAGCTCGACCGCATAGCGTGCCACCGGCTCACTGACATGGGTATTCGCGGCAACGTCACGCAGGAAAAGGATGTCGTCTTTTGATGCCACATCGTGAAGTTGTGTCCGCTCGATCTGGCCGAGCGCAACACTGATCTCCTCCTCGATGGCGGGATATCCCATCGAGAGCTTGATGATGAAACGGTCGAGCTGGGCCTCGGGAAGCGCGTAGACCCCCTGCTGGTCGACAGGGTTTTGCGTCGCGAGCACCATGAACGGCTCGTCCAAGCGATAGGTCGTCCCATCCACCGTCACCTGGCGCTCGGCCATCGCCTCGAGCAACGCTGCCTGGGTGCGGGCGCTCGCGCGGTTAATCTCGTCGACAAGGACGAGGTTACTCATGACCGCACCTGCACGAAACTCGAACTCGCGCTCCTTTTGGTTGTAGAGTGAATACCCGACGACATCGGAGGGCAAGACGTCCGGCGTGAACTGGATGCGGCTAAACCCGCAATCGATCGAGCGCGCGAGCGCGGACACAAGGCTTGTCTTCCCCGTGCCGGGAACATCGTCAATGAGCACATGCCCGCCCGCGATGAGCGCCATGACTACGAGCTCGACCTGAATGCGCTTGCCAAGCACCGCCCTCTCGACATTGTCGACAATCAGGTGCGCGAGGCGCGAGGCGTATGTCCAATCAGAGGTCTCCATCGCACACCCCCTGTTCGGTCGAGTGGAATTGGGGTGCGCACATTCGCATGATCTCGCTGTTGTCATGGGCAAACTCGACGAGGCGCACGCCGATTCCGTAGGCTTCTTGGATGTTTTGGCGCGTGATCGTCTCGAACGCCGTGCCGAACACCATCGGCGCGTTCCTTTTGAACAGCGCGACGTTTGCCCTCGTCATGAACGCGTGATCGGGGTTGTGGGTAATCATCAGCACGCCTAGTCCCATATCCGCAAACTCGCGGATCTTCTCGATAACCGCCACCGCGTTTCCGAAGTCGAGCGCAGCCGTCGGTTCATCCAAGATCAAAAGCTTCGGCTCTTGGGCGATCGCCCGCGCAAACATCGTCAGCTGGAGCTCTCCACCAGAGAGCACATCGACCGAGCGGTCGGCCAAATCCAGGATGTCAAGGACGGCAAGCGCGTTGTCGACGGCATTGTAGTCGCGGCGCGACGGACTCCCTCCCAGACCGCTCACGCGGTTGACGCGCCCGAGAAGAACCGTCTCACGCACGCTGCGCGGCAGGCTCGACGCTTGGCGTTGCTCGACATAGGCGACTTTGCGCGAGATCGCGCGGGCGCTCATGGCGCACATATCGCGCCCGTCAAGCAAAATCGAGCCTTGGAGCAGGGGAAGCGCGCCGAGCATCGTGCGCACAAGCGTCGTCTTGCCGCATCCGTTGGGTCCAAGGATGCAACATACCTCGCCGCTCCTTACCGCGAAGTTCACAAACTCCTGCAGCGGGGCATCGGCGTCATAGCCAACCGCGGCGTCGCGCACTACCAGCTCCATCTACGCGTCCCTCCTCGTCTGTCTTGCGACAATCAAAAGGAACAGGGGCACCATCGCCACGCCGACGACAGAGCCGATTGCGATCCCGTCACCCACGAATGGGATGAGATCGGCAATGTCGCGGCACACGACAAGCAAGATCGTGCTCAAACACGCACACCCTACCATCTGCTTTCTGAACTCGCACCCGAACAGACGCCGGGCGACAAGGGGGACGACCAGACTGACGAGACCAACCATGCCGACATGGATTTGAGCCGCCAAGATCATGATCGCGCCACACACGAGCGCGACGCCGCGCAGGCGCACCCCCGACAATCCCAAAATGCGCATCTCGGTCTCGTCGAGCCCGAGCGCGTTCATGTGGAAGCGCAGCAAATACACCGGTACAAACGACGCAAGAACGGCGATGGAAAGACACGCCCAGCTCAGCTCCGAGGTATCTACGGTGAGCATCTGCGAGAGCTCGAAATAGATGTCGTAGGAGGTATCGTCCATGACGAACAGCGTCACGAAACTGACCACGAAGCCGATGAGTTGGGCTAGGATCGAGCCTATGAGCAACATCGTGACGACGTCGAACGGGCGACCCCGCCCCGAGAGCTTCCATCCTGCAAATATCACGAACACCAAGATGAGTGCGCCGAGCCCGTAGCACAAAAGGTATCGCTCTTGGAGCATCGAGGTTGCGCCCGTCCCCCACACGGCGACGAGGATCATCATGCCAAGTGTCACGCCACTCGAAACCCCGAGCATGCCCGGTCCGGCGATGGGGTTCTTGAACACGTTTTGGTACAACATACCCGAGATGGAAAGCAGAACCGCACAAAGCATCGTGATGACGATGACGCCGAGTCGGTTGAATATCGCCCAATACCCCTCCGCGTTCTCGAGGAGCCATTGGTTCGAATACGGGTCAAACCAATGGGTCAGGGAGCCGATTGCATTATACGCATGCAGATAGAGCACGTAGGCGACCTGAAACGGCGAGTAGGTGGCGTACCCGTAGCTCCCCAAGTAGTATTGGCCCGCGGCGCCGGTGAGACAAAGGCTGAAAAACACGAGCACGGCGAGCACCGCCACACACACCACGACCTTGTTCCGCGTATCTGCACGCTCAAAACGTAGGCGCCTGTTCGTCTGCGCCTGGCTCACAGGGCGGTCTGCGCCGGTTACGGGAGACGACGGCGAAGGCAATTCCTCACCGTTTTGGAGGCGCGCAATCTCGATCGCGGTGGCGTTGCCCGCAAAACGGGGCACGTGCCTATCGGAACTCACCTTGGGCACCCCCCTTCCCACTAAGCGCCGTGATAAGAAAGATCGTCGCGCCCAAGATGCTGATGAACATGCCGGTCATCGTCTCGTAATCAGGTCCGAGCGTAATCGCGATGACGAGGTAGGCAGCCAATACGAAAACCGCGCCGAGCAGTGTCGCCGCAGGAAGCAGATACCTGAAGTTCGGGCCAACGAGACGACGCGCCATATGGGGTACGAGGAAGCCAACGAAACCGACGTGGCCGCAAAAGCTCACGACGATGGCGGTCGTCAGTGTGCAAAGCGCGATGATGCCATAGCGGATGAGTTTCACGTCGACACCCATCGTGCGCGCCTCCGCCTCATCGAAGGAAAGCGCCATCATCTTTTGCCGCAAGCGCATAATCAGCAAGAACGTGAGGAGAAGCGGAATGCCAACCGCGAGGATGTCGACTATCGTGAACGAGCGGTAGAACGAGGCGATTTGCAACTCTTGGAGCAACTGTGCCTTGAGCCCCTCGGGATTGGTCTCGACATAGTAGTAGCGCGCCGTGTTGGTCAGCGCACCCATGACCGCGCCGAGCACCTGACCGGTGACGATCATCATGATGCCCGACGTGCGACCGCCGCCGACGATGCGAATGCTCGCGACAACGAGAAAGACCACAAGAATACATCCGACAAAGGAGCAGATGGCAAGCCCGTACATATCCCAAAGGTAGGAAAACGGACCCTGCGATTCGATATGAGCCAACGTCCATGGCTCCTCAAACGCGTCATCCGCGACAAACAGGAGGACCCAAAGCGTCATGCCAAGGCTCGCGCCGCTCATAACGCCGAGCGTCGAGGGAGACACAAGCGCGTTTTTGAACGTTCCCTGGTATACCGAGCCACACATCGCCATCCCCGCGCCCGTGAGCGCGACGATGACAAGCGTACACAATGGGACCGCCTGCTCGACAGAGCCGTTGCCACACACAACGGCGACGAGGTCGTTCATGTTCGTCATGAGCGCTTCAACAAACCAGCTGAGCGTGTAGCCCTTGTTGATTCCCGACTCGTTCAAGCCCGTGTTGATGATGTTTTTGGGCACGATGAGCCCGAAGACGTACAGCACGACAAGTACGACACCCAAAACGATGATCACGCGCGTGCGGGGGTCGACGCCGTGGCCGATCCTCACCTGATCGGCGTAGTCGTTGTCGCCGTCATCGCTGAAGGCGATATCGCGTGCCACCAGCGTATCCGCCCGACGTTTCAACCCACGCAACCCGGCCATCAGAACTCGATGTTTCTCGTGGAGGCCGGTTCGCTCTTGTCGCTCTCGTCGGATGCGCGGTCAAGCGCACCGTTGCGAAGGGAACGCCAGGTCGCCGCCGCAGCAGCGAGGAGGGCGGCGAGCACCGCCGCAGCAAACGCGAAGACGTTGGCGGGGTCGGAGCTGTCTAAGACGAGGTCGGTTGATACGTCGCCCTCAACAACCTCGCGTACCGAGGCGGCGCCGTCCGTGCTCGATGACGCGACCGCGGCAGACTCGAGGGTTCCCGCCACCGCCGAGACGCCAGAGGAACCGGACGCTGAGCGAGCCAGGGCACTCGAACTCGACGGGGAACCGCCCTCCGAAACCACAACCGCGTCGGGGGCGTCTTGGCGCGTAATCGCAGGGGTGACGATGATGTTCGCCTCGTCGTCGTCCTCGACAGCGGGATCGACGGGCGTCTTCGACGAGTCGTCGCCCGACCCATCTTCGTCCTTGGAAGTATCCGGATCTTCGCTTGGTGTCGGCACATTGAACAGCGCATACAAGCCAAGCGATGCCACCCCCGCCTCCGCGAGGTCGTACACCGTCTGAAGGCTCGTGCGAACGATGGATGTCGCGTCGGGAGATAGGCCCCACCCGCGGAAGGTCGCCCCGTCTTGGCCGAGGGGGCTCTCTATACCAAATTGCGTCATGACCTGGTCAATTGTGAGCAGCGGAGAGACGCTTTGTGCCACCGCATGGACCACGCCGTCGACGATAAACGACACCGAGTAACGCAAGGAGGAGCTCTCGTAAACAGCGTAGTAGGTATCAGAGGCCTCCACCGTTGGAAGCTGCAAGCCAAACAATGCCTCGTCATCGCACCCGCGAGGCGCCCATCCGACGAAGCGGTACTCTTGGTCGCCGTCGACGACGAATGACTCAACGCCCTCCATCAGCTTTGCGGCAACCGAAGAGGGGTCGCTGCCGAAGGGGACGGCCTCGGTCGTCGTTTTGCGAACGAGCCTGCCGTCGGCTTGACCCCAATAGGAAAACGTCAAAGACAGGGAGGCCGGCGTGCAGTCGAAGTTTGCGATGTAGGTTGCATCACTTACAACCGCAGGAAGAGAGCTGCGATAGACCTCTCCGCTCGCTCCCGTCCATCCGCTGAAGGCATAGTCGGTGTTCTCCTCGACATTGACCTTGGGAGGCGTCTCTGTGCCCCGCCCCGCTTGGACGAGGGAAAAGCTCGGGGTCGCACCCGCTTGGGACGCGTAACTATAGGCATAAGAATCAACAAGGAACGTGATGACGTGCTGCCCCGCACCCGCCGCGACGTAGCACGCGTCAAGTGTCACCGCGCCGTCAGAGGATCCCGGAAGAGCGGATGCGACAACCTCCCCGCTCGCGATCGCGCAGGCACTGTACACAAGCGTGCTCGATGCCCCGCGCACACGCCATCCCACGAAATGGAAGCGCAGACCGCCCTCAGTGTAGTCGGGCGTATCGGAGATCATCGAGGCGATGGACGCAAGAGAGTCGTCCCGTCCAACCGTCGCGCTCACGTCCGCGCCCAACTCCCCCGAAGACGTGCGCACACCCGTAAGCGTCACCGCAACGTCTGCACTGGCGAAATCGGGCAGCTGCGTCAAGAGGGCCGGCTCGTCTCTGCCCGCACGCTCAGAAAGCGTTGCTGCCGAGTTGATCTTGGTCGCAGATCCCGTCTGCACCATCTCCTCGGAAAGGGCGCGCGCTGACGGATACTCGTACGTGACGAGGTGCTCCTTGTCGTTTTCCGGATATTGGACGACCTCGCCCTCCTCGCCGCCGAGAGCGATATGGTCGCGCAGGTCGAACAACCCTCCGAGGCGGTACACCGGTTTGTCCCCCGCCTGCGCCGTGACCTGCGCCGTCTCGCCAATCTCACAACGTGCCTGTGAGGGACAGTCGATGCCGGTCGCGTCTCCGGCATCGCACGTCGCTGCAACCTTGCCTTCGACGATCAAGGACCCCTCGAAGGAGGAGGAAGAACGGATGGCGCATGCGGTGGGAACGAGGTTGTATTTCGAGGAGGTGAAAAACGACGTCGCGACGACGTTTTCAATCGGACCCACCTCGTCCGCGCCCACCGGGTCGGAATACGCCCAAACAAGCAGGCCGTTGTCGAGCGCGAGCTGGGCCGCGTAGTAGACCCGGGTGCCGTACACGACGTCATCGGCATCGGCCACGTTGGCCGGGTAGGTGCCGTCGTATTTCGCCTGGGCCCTGAACTTCTCCTGGATCTCCTCGTACAAATCGCTACCTTGCGCGGGGTAGAAGCGCACGAGGTTCGCGTTGCGGCTCGCAACCGCCGTGTTCGTGCTCGTGCGGGCAACGGTCGCCACGGCGCCCCTGAGCGCAGACGGTGCGGAGTTGTCGACCGTGCAGGCGCTGTCCGCAGAGATTGATACACAAGGGACCTCCCCCGACACTTTTCCTGACTGGGCGACCTCGATGCCCGTCATCGCGAGGGCATAGGTAGTGCCGTCGAGAAGGGCGTGCAGGGTTGTTCCATTGACAAGGGAGAGCGAGCCGTCATCGACCGCAACCCCTATGAGCGACAAGGCCGTCGCCTCGCCAACTCCAGCATATCCCACCTCCGCCTCGCATCGGTCGAAGACAAGCGTGCCGCCCGCCGCAATGGAAAAGCCAACATAGGTGGTCGCGCTTGCTGATGCCTCATGACGCGCACCGACAAGGGCGCGAACGGCGCCGACATGTTCGGCACTGGAATCTCGAAACACAAGTGTGTCCTGCCCGTTGTACACAAGCGCGGCGCCTGCTCTCTCACGCGATGCGTCATCATAGGCGGCAAGCGTGAGCACATGCCCCGCCAGGTCAATCTCGACGCCGTGGTCTATCTCCATCGCATGCTCGGTACAGTCAGCAAGCAACACAAGGGTGTCACCCGAAGTTGAGGCGGCAATTGCCTCCTTGAGAGAGGAATACGACTCTCCCCGCACGGGATTCGACACCGCCGGCGTGCGCGTCCAACGCAGGCTTGACCCCTCGTCTGAGGGAACGACAAGCCATCCCTCTCGGACATCGCCCGCAATCGAGGCAAAGGAACCGGCAACGGCGGCAAGATCTTGGGCAGCGTCGCGCGCCGTCGCAATGGTGTTGTTGGCAAGCCCGCTATCGCGAAGGAAGATGCTCCCGCTTTCCGCAGCAAACCCCGCCCCCAACACAACGGGCGCACCGCTCAGACTCAAAACGGTGTTCCTCGCGCTTATAAAAGAGCACGCACCGTCAAATGTCCAAGCCACTTCGTTGCTAGGGCTTAACGTCGAGTCGGCCTGAAGACACCAGTACTCTCCCGAAAGGCTCGCATCCTCTGACAAGACGCTGATCGCGCTCTCCATGATACGGCCCCAAGCCCCGTCTCCCGACAGCTTGATGCCCCAAGCGCTTTGCGCATCGCACGCGGCCGTGACGCCGATGTGCGTGGAGGAGACCTCGACGCCAGTAACCGCGTCGATGCCCCCACAGGTTCCTTTCATGGAGCGCACGACCACCGTGCATCCATACACCTTGAGAGCGCCCTGCTCTGCGCGGCTGACGATGCCGAAAGCCGCTTCGCTGCCCGCATAGGTCGTGGCGTTAACGGTACATCCGTCGAGGATAGTCGTTGCATCGCCCGCGCTCTCGGCTGTGATTGCACACACTTGGGAAGTGTACGAGCTCACAGAGATCGCGCAGTTGTGCGCCTCGAAATGCGCATGGGCGCCAACGCGCACACCAATTGCGGCTTGCACATGGTCGATGACGGTCACCTCGATGGAGTTGAGGATCAACGACCCCGCATCTCCTGCAGTTACCGTGCCGATAATCGAGCCTGTCCCCAAAGAGTCCTTGACAAAAAGTGTCCCGCGTGAGGAGGTAGAAAGCCCCGCGAGCGCATGTCCGCACAAATCGAGCGCAAACTCGTCGCCCTCTTGTGCGTCCCCCGCGAACGCAACTGCATCCGAATCCGCCATCAACCGCACCGTCGAGCCGGTAGTCGCCTTGTCGAGCGCCTCTTGGGCCGAGGAACAGTACAGCGTCTCCCCTTCCGCCGTCTCAACGATCGCCCGCGCGCTTGCAGCGTCAAACCGGAAGAAGAGGCCCCGTTCGTTGGCGTCGACCGCACACGGTGCGCCCGAGGACAGCCCGTTGATAAACATGCCTGCAAAGCGATCCCAATCGCTTGTCGCAATCTCGTCAGAGAAGGAGGCGAAATACGCCCCATCGGCATTTTGGGACCCGCCGAAAGCACCGACGACGACCCCGAGGCCCGCGCCGCCAAACTCCTTCCCCAACACAAAGGCGCTCTCGGTCGCATTGTAAAGCGCACAGGCAACGGAAGGGACGCTCGCGCCCTTGTACGTCACCGCAAGCTCGCAGTTCAGCGCCGCGGAAGACACACCGCCGCTCGCTTGGACCGCTATAGCGCGCTGCTTCGCGTTCACGTTGACGCTGATGCCCATCACCTTGCTGAGGCGGTTCTCCTTGCTGCCACCCGTCGCCTCGCTGAGGCCGTTTTTCTCGCTGCCCCCGTTGTCGCTCGTCGCCTCGCTGCCCCCAAGCGCCATCTTGACAGCGTTGATGCCCGTCGCCAATCCAATCGGCGCGTCAACGTCAAAAGAGGTTGAAGACACCTCGATCGCCGAGTCGCTCATGAGGGAGTAGATGCCGGTGGCGCTACCAGGTTGAAGGTCGCGCGAGAGCGTATCGACCGCGACGTTTGGCGTACCATGCACAACAATGGCAGAGTCACCGAGGCGCGCCGCCTTAACGCTTGCGCCGACATAGACGCCGACAGGGGCACCCTTCATCGCATTGACCGTATTGTTGACCTCGGTCTGGTTGCTCAGATCGACCGTGACCGCAACCCCGTCGAGTTCAAGCGAGCCCTTGGTGGCGCGGATGCCCTCCGCGTTCAGCGTGCGAAGCTGCGCGCCCTCGTCAACACCGGAAACGCGGATTCCGACATTGCCGAGCGAGACGTCACATCCTGCAGCCACCGCGGTGACGGCGGATCCAAGTCCCTGCGTTTTGCTCGAGCTCGTCAAGATAATCTGGTCCGACTCGAGCGTGTCGAGCGAGCCTGTGACGTTGACGGATTTTGCCGCTCGGACCACAAGTCCCTGCGCCAAGGTCGACATCTCTTGACGCGGCGTATCGAACGTCAGCGAGAACGACGAGAGGTCGATGGTGACATCGGCGTCTGGTGCTTTGATCTCAAGACGCTTGCTCGTCGTGATGTCGCTGGTCAAGCGGTACGTACCTCCCTCGGTCAGCACGATAGTGGTCGAAGAGCTTGCCTGTTGCCCCACGATGAGAGCGCTGAGGTCGATGGCCTCGGTCGTCGTGGAGAGCGCGCCTTGGTCGATGGCCCCGATCTCCGCGGGAAGCGCGCCGCCCTCCTCGGCCGCCGCGGCATCGCATGTCGAAGACGATACGTGGGAGCGTTGGGAAGACCCGGTGGCCGCGTCCGATGCGGTCTCGGATATAGGTGAGAATACAGACAACGATGCGGACGACGTCTGGGCAGATGTCTCCTCGAGGGAGGCGGACGGCAACGAATCCGATTGGGTTGCGCTGTCCTGGGCGAGTGCTGCGGTAGGGACAAGGCACACGCTCAAAGGAACGGCAAGCCCGGCACGGAGAATCTTAGCCGCAACATCCTTCACGCACGTGCGCTCCAAAAGGCTATGTTGCCCGGTGGGCTTGGTCTCAACCAAGACTTTTCTCCCTTACGTCCAAAGTCCTTGCCAACCTCAGATGCCAAACAACCTCAAAGTCCTTGTAAACCTCAGAGTCCTTGTAACCCTCAGATGCCAAATTATCCTTAGTAGGAATTATAGTTAATTAACATTAATTATTTAAGGATACAATAATGTACGCATACACTCATTTCTCCTAGGAGGTACCCATGGCACTTGTCACCGACGCCGGCATCGGGCTGGGTCCGATACCCCGCACCGAGTTCGTCGAGAAATTCCTCGGCGCCATCGAAGCGATCGAGGGTGAGGAGATCCTTCCTCTCCAAGAATGCGCGGGACGCGTGTTGGCGCGCGACATGGTCTCCCGCTACCAACTCCCCTCGGGCAAATCCGCCCAAGGCGATTCGGTTGCTATGCTCTATGAGGCGTTCGCAAACGGCATGCCGAGCGACGAGGTGACCGCAACATGGGTCGAAGGCGTCGACTGGGTCCGCGCCGACATGGGCGACGATTTTCCCGACGAATTCAACTGTACGACCCACGTCGAGGGGGTCGAGTTCCTCGGAAACGGCGGCATCCGACTCGTCGACGACCCGCCCTCAATCATGGGCCCCGACAAGATCAAGCAACCCGGCAGCACCATGCAGGTAGGCGACCCCGTCCTCCCTGCAGGCACCGTCCTTACGGCGCGCACGATGGCCCTTCTCGCAAGCGTCGGTCACACCGTCATTCCCGTCCGCCGCAAGATTCGCATCGCGTTCATCCCCACAGGCAATGAGCTCGTCTCCGCAGGCGAGGTACTTCAACGCGGCAAGATCGCCGACAGCAACTCCTTCATGATTCGCCAGCTCATCATCGATGCCGGCGCGGACCCGATCATGTTCCCTATCGTGAGCGACTCGAAGCCAGCGCTCGTGGATGCGCTTGCGCGTGCCCGCGAGGCCGCCGACCTTGTGCTCATCAACGGCGGCAGCTCCAAGGGCTCCGAGGACTTCAACGCAGCACTGCTCGCTGAAGGGGCAACGTTCTACCAACACGGCGTGTTGTTGCGCCCCGCGCGCGTCGCCGCAGCGAGCGTCATCGACGGCACGCCCCACGTAAACCTCCCCGGACCGACGATGGCCGCATTCGTCGTGTGGCAATGGCTCGTCCGCTATGCGATTGCAAAACTCCAGGGCAAGCCCGCGTTTGCGCGCACCAAGGTCAAGGCAGTGCTTGCCGAGTCGAAGCAGCCGATGGGCCCCAAACCCAACAACCCAAAGGACGGCAAGGGCCCCAAAGGGCCTAAGGGCGCCGATCGTCATCCCAACGAGGAGTTCATGCGCTTCTTCACGTTGTCCGTTGAAGACGGCCACTACGTTGCTAATCCCGGCAGCATGGGCGCTGGCATGATGCAATGTGATGCGCTCGCCATTGTCGACAGGACGAACGCCCCGAAGCCCGGCGACGAGATCGAGGTAGAGCTCATCTAGCCGCACTATCCCAGCCGCGACGTCTAGCTGCGACACCCTGGTCGCAACACCCTGGTCGCGCCGCCCTGGTCGTGCCGCCCTGGTCGCAACACCCTAGCTCATCTAGCTGCACTATCCTAGCCGCGGCGACGCGCATCGGTGGTTTCATCAAGGCGGGAGGGACACATCCCCTTCCGCCTATTACCGCAATTTTGCGCGAAACAACCTTGTAATAATCGCTTAATACACGCGCAAACGTCCTCACGTAGCCTAGATTCGTCTATCTATGGAGGAGCGCACTATGGAAAAGAACAACGCGACGCTATACGACCCGGCCTTTGAGCATGATTCCTGCGGCATCGGCGGCGTCGTGCAAATCAAGGGCATAAAAAGCCACGACTGCGTCAGCGACGCCTTGAGCATCGTCGAGAAGCTCGAGCACCGCGCCGGCAAGGACGCCTCCGGGCAAACCGGCGACGGCGTCGGCATCATCATACAGGTACCGACCAAGCTGATGAACGCGGTAGTGATCGAGGAGGGGCTCATCGAAGACGACCGGGGACCCGAGCCCCTCGGCGCCGACGGCGATTTCGGTATCGGCATGTTCTTCTTCCCCCAAGACAGGATGACGCGCCGTTTGCGCATGCGCGCCCTCGAGGTCATCGTCGCCAAGCGCGGCGTGGAGTTCCTCACCTGGCGAGAGGTCCCTACCGACCCGAGCGTCTTGGGGCAAAAGGCCC
The DNA here is from genome assembly GCA_963643505.1 of Eggerthellaceae bacterium. Lineage (GTDB taxonomy): Bacteria > Actinomycetota > Coriobacteriia > Coriobacteriales > Eggerthellaceae > CAVEFW01. The sequence goes on along the minus strand of CAVIKF010000008.1, from coordinate 52,113 downwards.
TCGATGCCATGCCTTCCATATGGCAAGCCATCGTGGCGCGCCCGTCCGCATTGGAGCCCGGAATCGCTTTTGACCGTGTGCTTTACCTGATTCGCCGCGAGTTTGAGCAATCCGCCGACGACACCTACGTTGCCTCCTTTTCCAGTCGCACCGTCGTCTACAAGGGCATGTTCCTCGTGGATCAGTTGCGCAAGTTCTACCTCGACCTGCAAGATGAGCGTTGCGAAAGTGCCATCGCCATGGTCCACTCCCGCTTCTCGACCAACACGAACCCCAGCTGGGAGCGGGCACACCCCAACCGCGTCCTGCTCCACAACGGCGAGATCAACACGATTCGCGGCAACCTTGATCGCATGAACGCCCGCGAGGAGACCATGTCCACGCCGTATTTCGCTAATGACATGGATTGCGTCATGCCGGTGGTCAACGCCAACGGGTCCGACTCCGCCATGCTCGACAACACGCTGGAGTTCCTTATGTTCTCCGGTATCGAGTTGCCCAATGCCGTTATGATGCTTGTCCCCGAGCCTTGGAGCAAGAACACCAACACCCCATCCGATGTGCGCGACATGTACCACTACTACGCATCCATGATGGAGCCTTGGGACGGCCCCGCCGCCTTGCTGTTCACCGACGGCGAGGTCATGGGCGCCGCTCTTGACCGCAATGGCTTACGCCCCTGCCGCTACTACGTCACCGACGACGACCGCCTTATCCTCTCCTCCGAGGTAGGCGTCCTAGACATCCCCGATGAGACCATAGTCACCAAGTCGCGCCTCGAACCCGGCCGCATGTTGGTGGTCGACACCCGCACAGGCGAGCTCAAGGACGACGCCACCGTCAAGGGCGACTACGCTGCCCAACACCCCTACGGCGAATGGCTAGACTGTGAGCTTGTCAAACTCGACGCCCTCCCCACGCCGAAAAAGCGCGTGAGTCACTACAACCACGACGAGCTCAAACGCCTCTACCGCGCGTTCGGCTACACCTATGAAGATATCTACGAGGTCATCTTGCCCATGGCGACCACCGGGGTAGAGCCCACCGCGGCCATGGGGGTCGACACACCCCTCGCGGTGCTCGACACGAAACGCCGGCCGTTGTTTGACTACTTCAAGCAAATGTTTGCCCAGGTCACGAACCCACCCATCGACTCCACCCGCGAACAAATCGTCACGGACACCACCGTCTATGTCGGCAGCGACGGCAACCTCCTCGAGGACCGCGCGGATAATTGCAGCCTGCTCCAAATCGACTCGCCGATCCTTACCGAGTTGGAGTTGGAAAAGATCAAGGCCCTTGACACGCCCAAGCTCAAGTCCCAAGTCATCAGCATGCTCTATTTCGAGAACACGCCTCTTGACGTGGTCCTTGACCGTTTGTTCCTCAACATCGAAAAGGCGTACCACAACGAAGCCAACATCATCATCCTCTCCGACCGCGGCGTGGACGAAAACCACGTGGCGCTCCCAAGTCTGCTCGCCGTCAGCGCGGTTGAGCAATACCTCATCCGCACAAAGAAGCGCACCGCGGTCTCGGTCGTGCTCGAAAGCGCCGAACCCACCAGCGTCCATCATTTCGCAACATTGCTCGGTTATGGCGCCCGCGCAGTTTGCCCCTACCTTGCCCACCAGTGCATCCGCGACCTCATCGAGAGCGACAGTCTCGATTGCGACCGCTATGTCGCCGTCAATGCCTACAACAACGCCGTGCTCCAAGGGGTCGTCAAGATCGCCGCGAAAATGGGCATCTCGGCGTTGCAGTCCTACCAATCCGCCCAGATCTTTGAGATCCTTGGCCTTGCCGAAGACGTGGTCAAGTCGTATTTCACCAACACGGTAAGCCGCATCGGCGGCATCGGGCTCACCCAGATCGCCGAGCTCGTGAGCCAACGCCACACCGCAGCCTTCGATCCCATGGGCCTTGGCGAGGACCTCTCGCTTTCCAGCTTCGGCGCCCACAAGATGCGCAGCTCAGACACAGCCGAAAGCCACCTGTTCAACGCGCGTACCATCTTGTACCTGCAAGCTGCGGCACGAGAGGGTGACTACGAAAAGTTCCGCGAATACTCCGACATCCTCGACAACAACGCCCAACCCCACAACCTGCGCAGCCTCATGGAGTTTACTTTCGACGAGCGCGTGCCGATTCCAATAGATGAGGTCGAGCCCGCCGAGAACATCGTCAAGCGGTTCAAGACCGGCGCCATGTCCTATGGCTCCATAAGCCAGGAGGCCCATGAGTGCCTCGCCATCGCGATGAACCGTCTCGGCGGCAAGAGCAACTCCGGAGAGGGCGGTGAGTCGCCTGAGCGCCTCGGGACCGAGCGCGGCAGCGCCATCAAACAGGTTGCTTCCGGTCGGTTCGGCGTTACAAGCGAGTACCTCGTCAGCGCCAAGGAGATCCAAATCAAGATGGCCCAGGGCGCAAAACCGGGCGAAGGCGGCCACCTGCCTGGGAAAAAGGTGTGGCCCTGGATCGCCAAGACCCGTTATTCAACCCCCGGCGTGTCGTTGATCTCTCCCCCTCCCCACCATGACATCTACTCCATCGAGGACCTAGCCGAGCTCATCTACGACCTCAAGAACGCCAACAAGGACGCCACCATCGCCGTCAAACTCGTCAGCGAGGCCGGCGTCGGCACCATCGCCGCCGGTGTCGCCAAGGCCGGTGCCGAAACGGTGTTGGTCAGCGGCTACGACGGGGGCACCGGCGCCGCTCCGCGCAGCTCCATCTCCGGCGCAGGCCTGCCTTGGGAACTCGGAGTCGCCGAGGTCCACCAAACCCTCATCCAAAACGGCTTGCGCAGCCACGTCCGCATCGAGGCGGATGGAAAGCTCATGACCGGCCGCGATGTCGCCATCGCCGCCGCCTTGGGCGCCGAGGAATTCGGTTTCGCCACCGCCCCTTTGGTCGCCATGGGCTGCGACATGATGCGCGTGTGCAACCTCGACACGTGCCCCATGGGCATTGCGACCCAAAATCCTGAGCTGCGCAAGAACTTCATCGGCAAGCCTGAGTACGTGGAAAACTTCATGCGCTTCATCGCCGAGGAGCTCCGAGAGATCTTGGCCCGACTTGGCCTGCATACCCTCGACGAACTTGTCGGCAACACCTCCTTGCTCCGCGTCGCCCGTGGCACCAGCGTCGCCCCCGAGCGTACGGGCGACCTCGCCAGCGAGCGCACAGACATGATCGACATGAGCCGCATCCTCGCAACACACCCAGGGCTTCCTGTCCTCTACAACGCGGAGGATGTCTACGACTTCAAACTCAACGAGACGCTCGATTCCCGTTGCCTGCTTCCCGTCCTTGACGCGCGCAAGACAAAGAACGGCACGGGCAACAAGACCCCCGAATTCCCGATCAGCTCGACAGACCGCGCTGCCGGCACCCTTTTTGGCGCTGAGGTCACCCGGCGCTTTGGCACAAGCCTCGCCCCTGACACCTTCCGTTTCAAATTCGTCGGCGGCGCTGGTCAAAGTTTTGGCGCCTTTATCCCGAAGGGCGTCACCCTCGAGCTTGAGGGAGACTCCAACGACTATTTCGGAAAGGGCCTCTCTGGAGGCGAGCTCATCACCTACCCCCGCAGCGGCTGTGCACGTCGCAGCGAGGAGAACGTCATCATCGGCAACGTCGCCCTCTACGGCGCCACCAGCGGCCGCGCGTTCATTTCTGGCCGCGCCGGTGAGCGCTTCTGCGTACGCAACTCCGGGGCCTGCGCTGTGGTCGAGGGCGTAGGGGACCACGGGTGCGAATACATGACAGGCGGCGTGGTCGTCATCCTTGGGACCACCGGACGGAATTTTGCCGCGGGCATGAGCGGCGGCGTTGCGTTTGTCTACGATGCCAACCACGACCTGTACCGCCGCACCAACAAGGAGCTTGTCGCGATCGAGCAACTTAGCGCCTCCGAGGACATCCTCCAAGTTTGGCAACTCATCGATGAGCACGCCCGCCTTACCGGCTCCGCCATCGCCGCCGAGATGCTTGCCAACTTCGACGAGCGGATCGCAGACTTCAAGAAGGTCATCCCACACGCCTATCGCAAGATGACCGCCGCGATAAACGATAATCTCCGCCAAGGCATGAGCCCAAGCGAAGCTGCCACCAAGGCATTCCTGGAAAGGGACGAGTAACATGGGAAAACCGACAGGATTCATCGACTACCCACGCAAAGAGACCCCCAGCATCTCGGCCGACCAACGCGTGAACAACTCCGAATGGTTCCACACCGACCTGGATTGCAACGCCCGACGTGAACAAGCCGGCCGATGCATGAATTGCGGCGTGCCGTTTTGCCAAGCCGGAATCACTATGGGTCGCAAGCTCGTCGGGTGCCCCTTGCGCAACCTGATTCCCGAGTGGAACGACCAGCTTTGGAACGAGAACCTCTCCATGGCGTTGGAGCGCTTGCTTCGCACGAACTGTTTCCCTGAGTTCACGGGGTATGTGTGCCCTGCCCCTTGTGAGGCGTCCTGTTCGGCAGGCAAGGTGGGCGCCCCGGTGACCATCAACGACAACGAGCGCTACATCATCGAGGAGGCATTCGCGGATGGACTCATGAGGCCGAATCCCCCCAAGGGCCGCAGCGGGTTGACCGTCGCGATTGTCGGCTCCGGCCCTGCTGGTCTTACTGTGGCGAACCTGCTGAACCATCGCGGACACAAGGTGACGATCTACGAGCGCAACCTCACACCTGGCGGCTTGCTTGTCTACGGCATCCCGTCCATGAAGCTCCCCAAGCGTGTGGTTTCCCGCCGCGTCGAACTTATGGAGGCCGAGGGAATCACCTTCAAGTGTGGCGTGGATATCGGCGTTGACGCCGCCATAGACGAGCTCAGCGAGAGTTTTGACGCCGTGGTCTTGGCCATCGGGTCCCAAAATCCGCGCGAGGTCCCCTTCGAGGGCAAAGCCGAGGGCGTGTGTTTCGCGCTTGACTACCTGAGCGCGGTCGCCGCCGACCAACTTGGGGAAGCCGACCTTCCCGCGAAATTTAACGCTTCTGGCAAGGTCATCGCCGTCGTCGGCGCGGGCGACTCCGCTAACGACTGCATCGCCACCGCAATTCGCCAGGGCGCAAAGGATGTCATCCAACTCATTCGTCGTCCCGCTGCCGACTATGGCCCCATGACCGACTATGCCCACGAAGAAGCGGCGGCCCTGTTAAACCATGACATTCGCCGTTTCCAGTCCACGGTCGCATCCGTTCAGGCAAACGAGTCGGGCCGCCTTGTGCAACTCACTTTGGACACGCCCGAGGGAAACGTCACCGTGGCGGCCGACATGCTTGTTATCGCCTCGGGGTTCAGCGGCCCAGAGACGTACGCCACGGAAGGTGTTGATTTTGCTGCCTGCGAAAACGTCTTTCGTGCTGGTGATATGTCGATCGGCGCATCCTTGGTGGTTCGCGCCATGGCAGACGCCCGCAAGGTCGCCCGCGATGTGGATGCGTACCTTATGGGCTACTCCGGCATCATTTGACGCTAGCTGGGAGGTAGGTGGGTCGGTTACGCGCTGGTTGGGGGATAGGTTGCGCGGGAGCCGCCCACCAAGACGACTAGCCGACCTGCGCGAAGGTCGACCGCTTCGACGCGCAGGGAAGCGCGGCAACCCCCTAGATCAGCACTACCAAGACAAGCCGAAAACGTTCTCGGCAAGACGCGGTATCTCCTCCTCGCGAATCGTCACCGAACGACGCTCGGCCCCCTCAACGGTGGAGTAGACATCGCCTCGGACGCTGATATTGCCCGTGTCTGTGCGCACATTCATAAACATCAAGCGGACGAAAACGGACTCTGGACACATGGTGGTATACCAACAATATGGGACAAAGTCCTCCTCGCGGGCAGGCCGATCATGAAAGAGCAAAACCGGCTTGAACGCCTCGTCGACCGGCGTGCTCGCAGCCCCAATAGAACAACTCGAAGTAGCAGGCGTGCTCGCACCTCCGAAGTCCGCAGCCCCAATAGAACAACCCGAGGAAGCATAAGAGAGCTGGAACCAACCCTCCTCGCTCCCCCGCTCGATTTGGAACCAGCGGCCAGCGCTAAGCGTCTTGGAGCCCTCAAAAACAGGCAGGGAGCATCCTGCCATAGGGCCACCGTAACCCACATCAACGTAGCGCAACCCCTCGTCAATACGCACAATCTCACTGCGATGGGAAATGGGCGCCGGCTCGCCTTCGGGGATGTTGCGGACGTTGCGCGCGAAAACGGGAGACACATCGAAGCCCAAACCGACCAGCAACGCATGAAAAGCCGCGTTGAGCTCGTAACAAATACCACCACGCCTGTCGATCACGATCTTGCGAAACAAGTCGTCGATACCCAGCGACGCCGGCTTATGGAGGATGTGGGCGTCAATATTCTCGAAAGGGACATGGGTCTGATGCAGCCAGATGAGAACATCCAGGTCCTCCGCAGTGCACATCGGCAATTGAGCGTGGCTCTCAAACCACCCGATGCGTTCGAGGTAGGCACGAACTTGGCTCTCGTTCAACATAAAACCCCCATCTCCGCGGACCCACCTCCGTGGACTCCGCCTTCGCGGCCCCATCTTCGCGGCCCCATCTTCGCGGGCAAGTCCATTGCACGATTGGCACATAACGGCACATAGGACTGTGCGGCTCGCTTGGCAGTAAGTCTACGCCTTGATAAGGGAACGCGCGGCGCAATCCCGGCAATAGACTCAATCGTCCCAAGACAATAAATCTAATTACCATATTTAAATGGAAAACGTCATCGAGCTGAATTAGAATGGTTTCGTTTTTTGTGTCTCTATGCCGGAAAGGTTTAGGCATGGTTTTTGACAATGTGTTAGACGCGCTTGGCAACACGCCGCTCATACGATTAAACAACGTCTGCGACCCTGACAGCGCGCAAATCCTTGTGAAATTCGAAGCCGTCAATGTCGGCGGCTCTGTGAAGACGCGCACAGCCTACCAAATGCTCATCGCTGCGGAACAAGCCGGCAAAATCGACCCCGCTCGCTCCATCATCGTCGAACCCACGAGCGGAAACCAGGGAATCGGGTTGGCGCTTGTATGTGCCGTGCTGGGATATCGCGCGCGCATCATCATGCCCGACAGCGTTTCTGTCGAACGCCGCAAACTTGTGAACCACTACGGCGCCGAAGCCGTGATCGTGCACGACGAGGGAGATATCGGAAAATGCATCACGGAGTGCATCGACTTGGCCAACCGCATGGCCGCCGAAGACCCCAACGTGTTTGTTCCCCAACAGTTCGAGAACTATGACAACGTTATAGCGCACGAAAGTCAAACCGCACGCGAAATCCTTGAGCAATACGACGGCGAGATTCACGGCTTTTGCTCCGGGATCGGCACAGGCGGCACTATCACCGGCATCGGAACCGCGCTACGCAAAAAGTTTCCTGAAATGGAGATATGGGCCGTCGAACCCGAGCACGCCGCGATCCTATCAGGCGGAATCGTGGGGTCCCACCTGCAGATGGGTATTGGCGACGGCGTCATTCCCCACATCCTCGATACTGATATTTACAACGCCATCACTGTCGTCACCGATGCGGAGGCAATCGCCATGGCACGTCGCTTGGCGCGGGAAGAGGGCCTGATGTGCGGCATTTCGTCGGGAACCAACGTAACCGCCGCGGTGCGCTTGGCCAAAAAGCTTGGCCCTGGAAAAACCGTCGTCACCATCCTGCCCGACACCGCTGAACGCTATTTCAGCACCGACCTGTTTGCCGGAGAGTAGGCAGCTTCGGAACCGGTTCGGGCCAGGCGGATCGGTTCGGCGCCCGAGTCGGCCCGGCGATCGGTTCGGATCGGTTCGGCGCCCGAGTCGACCGGGCAGCAGGTCAACTCGGCGCCCGTTAAGGAATTGCGCCTCCTATCGGCTAAAACTTCTACGCTAAATTCTCCAAAACTTTGGACGTGGGAACTACACGCGAATCGTAACAGCGGGTGAAATACTCAAGACCAGCCTCTTGGGTTCCAATCAAAAACGTGGCGGTGGCATCCGCAGCGACAACGCTCTTGTAACCCCTAAAATAGGCGCCTGCCAAGGTTTGAAGCACGCAGATGTTGGTGTCACATCCGACAACGATGAGGGTGTCGACACCCAGCTCACGCAAGGTCAAGTCCAAATCGGTCTGGAAAAACCCGTCGTAGCGGCGCTTGGGCACGATATAGTCGCCCTCCTGCACTTCAAAGCCAACCAGCGGTTGCGCCGCGTCAGTGCCCACGATACCGTGCTCACCCCAAAGCTCGAGCTCGCGATCAAGGCCGGGAATATGCGCATCATTGGTGAACACCACCGGCACGCCCTTGGTACGAGCCGCCTTCACGATGGAGATGCAGTTTCGCGCAAACTCCTCCAAGCCCGGCATCACACCACTTTCGCCACCCAGAGCGTCGATGACCAAAATCGCAGTCTTGGCCAGGTCAATCTCGTCGGATTGCTGCCAAGGGGTTTTCTGTGCGACGGGAATGTAAGGCATGATTTTTTCCTTCCTTGATGACCGCTTTTGCCGCATTGTAAGGCTTGATCGTTGCAAGAACGACAAAAAGCCAGTATTGGTGTCAAAGACCGCAAGTAGGTGGTGAGCCTTCCTATTATTTCCGGTGGTATAGTGTTCCAAACTGCGTTTTTTCAATCTGTATTTTTTCGCGGGAAAGGGATTCGTTATGGGGCTCAATTTCGGAAACATACAGGGCGGGGCGAAAAAACCCTCTTGCAACCGCGGCGGCGATCTCGAGCGCGCCGGCGACCATGACCGCAACCTCGGCGACAATCTCGAGCGCGACCGCGACTGCGACCCGGTACTTGACAACCTTAACGCTGCAACGGGTGCGCTTATGGCCAACCCGATGTTTTCCCGCCGTTCGTTTATAAGCGTCTCGGCGATTGCAGGTGCGCTTACTTTCTTGGGCTCAGTCGCTTTCCACGACGGCACCGTTGTGAACGCATACGCCGACGAGGAAGGAGGCACGCATTTCACTGTTTACGTGCTCAGCCGCTACGAAGTGCCCATTATGGCCATGCGCCAAACCGTTTCCGACAAGGTTGGCGTCGGCGGCGTGAACGTCACCATCACTTCGAGCTTCAATCAAAAACAGCTGAATGTCACCACCGGCAACGACGGGTTTGCGGTTGTCAACATCCGCCCGCTCTCCTTCGAATGCGACGAGGACGATGCGCCACGCTACTCGTTCTACGGCGAAGTGCTGGCCCAAAAGGAAGGCTGTCGCGAAATCTACTTCCCAACCGAATATATCATTTCGGGCGTGACGGCAAACGAGGACGGAGCGCGCCCGAATGTCATCGAACTTCCCATTGAAGCCGATGATGGGTCGCCGTACTTGCGCTATGTCACACTTGACGAGATTGACGTCCTGCACAGTGATGAGCCTGCGTATGTGGGAGATTACAGCGACGTCGACCACACCTTCGACGTGCAGGTATGCGCGCCGGATACATCAGCCACCGTGAACGTCGAGCTGTTGATAGACGGCCAATCTGCCGGGAAAAAGACCGCAACGCGTTCCGCCAGCAATCCCAAACTCGCCAACGCAACGTTTATCGACAACTACTTGAAGAACATCACCCCTGGCCAAAAGGCGAAAATCAAATTCCAAGTGGGAAGCGACTCCGTAATTTCGGCAACGCTGCCGCTCGAATTCAAGCAGGCCGTCGTGGTGCTGCAGGACGGCCAGGCCAATCAGACGCTCTCCATCGCCTACGACCCGGATGGTCATCGCGACCCTCGTCCTGCCTGGCAGTTTGACTGGCTGTTCGGCCAAAAGGAATCGTTCCTCTTTGGCATTCCAGGCTGTCCGATGGACTTCTGGAGCGACGTCAACGGAAATTTCGGCGGATCGATAACCATCTTTTCATACACCCTGCTCAAAGAGAAAAACGGTGAGGATAAGCTTAAGCCCGGAGAGAAGTTCAAATGGTTCAACGGCAAGGCGGGAAAGGAAGGCTTCACATCGTGGAAGAGCGCCGTTTCCGATAGTTGGAAGGCTGTCGAGCAGGCATATTCCGGCCTCAGCAAGAAAAACCTCTTTTGCGGAAAGTCGCCCCTTACCACCACGGTCTCGGCTGCCTTCGATGTGACCGTCATGCTCTATGGCACTTCCTCCATAGTTTCCACCACGCCGGTTTACGAGACCACAAGCACTGCCGATTTGGCTTTCGCCGCGGACTTCTCCCTGAACGTAAGCTCTGGTTGCCAATTCTCGCTTGTGTGTATTCCGCTGTACCTGAATATCGATTTCAAGGTATTTTTCCAGCTTAAGATAGCTCTTGGCATTGCGTATAAGAATTGGCACGAGAACATTCAGTGGGGCCACCATTACGATGGCAGCTTCATGCCTCAGGTCATATTCCTTGTAACGGTCGAAGGCGGCCTGACTGTTGCCGCCGGCATCCGCGGTATCTTCGGTGTCGGTGTCAGGGGCTACTTGAGGATCATGGACAAGAGCACCTTCGACCGCAGCTCATCCGAGCATTTCTATCGTGGACAGTTGGTGGGCACCGGTAGCTTGGAATTCGTTATCCAATCATGCATCTACTCGCATACCATTCAGATTTTCGACAAGGGGTGGGAGATCTTCAACCTCGACACTTGGAACCCGCCCAAATCGCTCGCATCTGATGGCGCTTCCTTTGTGGCAGGCAGGCCTTATGACCTGGACTTATCCGATGCAAAGATGTTTACGCAGGATGACATGACTAGCGCTGCGGAATTCGAAGGCACTGTTGACGAAAACACCTCCGGTTTAGGCTCTGCAAGTGTGACTGCGGCCTCCGTTGCCACCTCCGCGGTTGACGGAGAAGGCCCCAGCTCCGATTTTGCTTTCGATTCCGCTTCCGACTCGCCCGAGGAGGGCTCGACCGAAGGCTTCATACCTGGTTCTCCCGCAACCTACAAGCGTAGGAAGCTGCGCGTCGTCCCCGAAGGATCCGGTGCGGGGCTTGTTTCCCCCGGTCCGGTGTCTGCCAAGGGTTTTGCAAGCCCTTATGCTGGGTTGGATAGCGGCACGGGCCTCCTCATGTCCGGCTTCACGGGCACAAGCGACCTTGCCAAGACGGGCACACAAGCCGACTTCTCCCAGGTGAAAACCTATAACCCGCGTCTGGGCTTGGTGCCTACAGGCCAAGAGATGCTCTACAAGGACGTTTACAGCAACACACGTTTGCGCACCGTGGCGTGTAGCACCCTGTACGGCGCCGACCCCGAAGCCAACACCATCACGGCGCGCCTGGTCACCTCGACCGTCGCGGATGGCAATGTGACCTACGCCCGCAGCCGTGTATGCATCCGTCGCTGGGATGCCACCAAGCATGCCTTCGACGAAGAACAGGTCATCGATTTCAATGTTGACGGCGTCTTGCCCGTCAACCGCCACGACGTCGATTACGACTTCGAGGTAATGATGGACGCGTACCCCAACGCCATGCCTCACTTGCACGTGATCGCCGCCATCACCAGCTTGGTCGTCGACGGCGACAAAGAGATGCCCTACGATGAGGCCATCGCCAATCAGTTTGTCACCCTGGTCGACTGGAACGTTTCGACTGGCATGTGTATGGCGGCGAAATCGCTGTATTCTGACCTGAAGGAAAACGGCATCGCCAGCTACCATCCTCGAACTCTGCTACAGACGCGAATTCCCCAGTATGGCATCGAGAACTTCAACATATGCTTCTACTGCTTCAAGAGCGATCCGGATAACGTTGTGAACTGTGGCGTTTATGCGTACGCGTTCAATCTGCTGACTCAGAGGTTCCTGTTTGAGGTGCCGCTGAACCTGTCTTCGGTATCCGGCTTTACAGGATCCGAGCGCGATATCATCAACGGCACGTTCGACGTGACCAATCACCGTGACAACAAGTTTGATCAGGCAAAAGGTGAAACTGGGTCGTTCGACAACCGCTTCCATAGCCTGATCGCGTGGACCGGATCGGTTAGTGGCGTTGCCGCAAGTTTCGTGGAATCGGTGCGCTTCAACGCTGACGGAGCCATAGCCGACGGCCAGCTGCTGTTGCCTGAGGCGACGGCGTTCTCGCGGCGCAAGCATGAGTTCACCGGCTACGACCAGGTCCCGAGCGGTACCGAGGTTGACACTGCTTACGTATACTTCGAGCGCAGCTTGTATATGACTGAAAAGAAAAACCATGTGGTGCAATATGATGCTGGCACGGGCAAGCTTTCCGCCAGTGAGGTGGACGGCTACTCCACCGATTCGCACTGCGTCGTTACGGCCGACGGCAAGCGCATGTACACCATCCATATCAATGACGGCGCATCGAGCATCGTTGACAATGACACGCTCGAGCTAATCAACAAAGGAGCCGAGGTGCTCAGCTCGACGCATTACAACTCGAAGACGGGTGCGAACTTCGGCGGATCCTCGTACACCAACACCGTCGCCGAACCGGTGTATCAACTGTTCGAGTCGCGTTGGATCGAATCGCTCGGCGCATTTCATGAGTTCTATCCTATCGCGCGTCTTGCTTTCCCGCCCAATAGCATGGCGGTGCTCACCTGCGGCGACGGCCGACGCGACTTCGTGATGACTGACGTCACCGACGTTGAAGCCGCCAAGTGCGACGTGTATCAGGTGACGGTGCCCGACGTGTTGGCCATACAGTGTGAGAGCGCCCAGCCCGAGACACCGTATGCGGCGCCGGGCGATATCGTGCCGTTCGTTCTAACCGTTTCGAACGTCGGCAATGCGCTCATCACCGGCTTCACCGTCACTGTGACCGACGACGGCGGCAAGACCGTCTTCGAGCAAGCGTATTCCGACCTGCGCGATTATCTGCGCCCGTCGGCTGAGAACTATCATTCGGTGCGCGAAGTCGACGGCACCCTTGCCAAAAATGAAGACGGTTCGCCGAAGACGGAGTTCGTCGAAGATATTCGCGACCAATCGGGCATCCTGTGGCCAGGCTTCATCCGTTCGTACCTGTTCACCTTCACGATGCCCGAGGATTATGAAGGTGCGACCGAATTCCACGTGCAGTTGAGCAATCCCAGATCAAACCCGTACGCAAACAACGCCTCGGCAAAAACCGTGTTCTCTCAGGTGGACGCCGCGAAAAAGTCACTTGCTGCTGAGGCCGAGGCGGGCAACGCAAGCGACGCTTCGACGCTGCGCGCTGGTGCCGACCATCTGTCGTGGCTCGACGCCGACGAGTTCTCCGAGTCGCTGTTCGGTGCCGGTGTGCAGCAAATCGTCGACCCACGTCGCCGCCCGCTCGCCTTCACTGCGCAGGACACCTCTGGTGTGGCCAGTAACTTTTCCGCGTTGCCTGCCGTCTACGAGGTTGAGGGCGACAAGAAGGGTGACGGTTCCGGTGACGGTGGTAGCGGCGGTTCGGGCAGCGGCAAGACCGCTCCTTCCACGGGCGATGGCATGTCGTCAGCAATGGTAGCAGCCGCTGCGGTGGCGGCAACCGCTGCCGGCGTAACCGCGAAAGCCGTCCTATCTGCCGACGCGGAAGAACCTACCGAGCAATAATTTGGTAGTGCTTCCCTGATGCAAGCGCTAAAACTAGCGCATAGCTGGCAGTGTGCCGAACGTTGGTGCAATCGCCTAGAATCCGCTTGCCTTTCTAACCCATTTCCTAGGGTACCGATTCACGTCTAATTCGCAAGCACAAGTTATACCCCCTAGGGGTATAGCCCTCCCTTTGCGCAATCGATTACGCCCACATAAGCTCGTTTGAGTCAATTTGGGCGGAAGCACGCTAGACACCTATCGCAATATCTTACGCAGCCAACTCCTTGACAACCTCGCCGCTCTCCAGTGCGGGCTGCCAACGTAGCCAATTCGTCATGGGGTTGTCGGACGTAGTCCCAGCGACACCCCCAAGCCCCAAAACGGCAGACGCGGCTCCTATATCGCCAACTCCTTGACGACCTCGCCGCCGTCAAGCGCACGCAAAGCGAAGACACCGTTGTCGTACGTGGCGTAGCTCGCCAACCCATCCTTCGGAATCGACGTGGAACCCGGGTTGAGCAAGACAAGCCCATCTTTGCGCTCGAGAACCTTAACGTGGGTGTGGCCGTTCATGAGCACCGCCGCATCCTCGCACCCAGGAGGCAAGACCCCCTGACCATACAGGTGACCATGGGTCATGGCGAACACGCGCCCATCGACCTCGATTTGTCGGTAGTCCGCAAGGATATCGAAATCGAACATCCATTGGTCAACCTCGGCATCGCAATTGCCACGCACCGCCGTCTTGGGATACGGCAACGCACCAATCAGCTCATAGACCGCCTTCGTGTCATACTCTGTCGGCAAATCATTTCGCGGGCCGTGATACAACAGGTCCCCCAAAAAGACAAGGCGATCAGGTTGGAGCTCCTCGATGCGCTCAACCAATTGGTGGGCGGCCGCCGCGGAGCCATGGATATCGGATGCTATGACAAGCTTCATGTCATTCCTTTCTCGAGCATGACACTAGTCTAGCACCCTGAACAAGGGTCCCCACTACTCCGCAACACTTCCGCCCAAAAGCTCTTGCAAGACACGCTCCATCGCGTTGATGTCAAGCGGCTTTGCCAGATGCGCATCCATGCCCGCATCAAGACACTCCTCCACATCCGAAATAAAAGCGTTGGCGGTCATGGCAATGATGGGGATCGTCTTGCCGAGCGGATTCTCTCCGCTGCGGAGAACGCGCGTCGCCTCCACACCGTTCATGTTCGGCATCTGCATATCCATCAGAATCGCGTCGTAATCCCCCGGCTTCACCGAGGCAAAAGCATCCACAAGCGCCGCGCCGTCCGGATAAATCGTGCAGGAAGCACCGTGTAAGGCAAGCATCGCCTCAAGGATCTCGGCGTTGAGCGCGTTGTCCTCGGCGCAAAGGAAACGTCTCCCGTTCAATGCGGATAAACGTCCCTCGCGTTCGGAACTCGTTCCCTCTTCGCGCGAATGTTTAACCGCGAGCACCAAGTTCTCAAAGAAGAACGGGCGCGCAATCAGTCCGTCTACGTCGCTGTCGATCAGCACGTCGCGCACGCTCGCCCTGTGCGCATAGTCGCAACAGAATACCAACACCTCGCCACGCGCTGCAGAACGCAACAGACGCACCGTGTCCGCCAACCCCTCTGTGGCAAGATAACCGGACAAAAGAATTGCATCCGCCGGTTCCTCGCGAAGCAACGCTATCGCCTCGTCCAATGAAGCGGCGACGCGCAACCCCACGGAGGTCTCACGCAGCGAGGCCTTCACGTTCGTCACCAACGTCTTCTCGTCAGCAATCAGAAGTACGCTTTGGATATGAGGAGCACGCATCGCCTCCGTGTCGATAGGAAGCGTCAACGTCACATCGAAGTGGCTGCCCTTCTCCAACTCACTTTCCACCGCGATGGTTCCACCCATCAAATCCACTAGGCTCTTGGTGATGCTCATGCCAAGACCCGTGCCCTGCACCTTGTTGGTAAGGGTGCTCGTTTCGCGAGTGAACGGCTCGAAAATGTGTGTCAAAAAGTCTGCCGACATACCGTGGCCATTGTCGATGACAGAAGTGCGCAACGTGGCGCAGTTTGGCTCCTCACAAGGCAACTCCCTGATCTCAAAGAGGATCGAGCCGCCGCTTGGCGTATACTTCACCGCATTTGTCAAAAGATTCAGGAATATCTGGCGGATTCGGATACTGTCGCCTATCAGGTATTCGTGTGTCACCTCATAAACGCGAATCGTGAGCGCCTGCCCCTTCTCATTGCTCTGGGGACGGATGATGCTCTCGACTTGCCCCACCTGTTCCGCCAACTTGATAGGTTCGCAATTAAGCTGCACCTCGCCTGTCTCAATTTTGCTCATATCCAAAATATCATTGATCAGGCCCAGCATATGCCGACCGGAGGATTGGAGCTTCCTGATGTAGTAGCGCAATCGCGCGGGATTATCCGTCTCGTGCTCCATCAGATGCGTCACACCCATGATGGCGTTCATCGGCGTACGAATATCGTGGGACATATTGGCAAGGAACTGGCTCTTTGCCGTGGTCGCCTTTTCCGCGGCGAGACGTGCCTTATCCGTTTCATCCTGCAGTTTTTGGAGCTCCCTATTCGCCTCTTGAAGTGCCTTCTCGCTTTGCTCCCTAACCGCCATCAACCTCTTATCTCTTTGGATACGCAGGACAAAAGCAAAGATTGCCGTCCCCGCCGCCACGAGCACGCCGGCAAGCAGAAGAAACACCCGCAACATCGAGTTAACCATCTCGGTCGCACTGACGGCCACATCCTCGCCGGACATCAACAAAAACACCGACCAGTCATAGTTAGGCAAGCGGTCGTAGACCAGATAGTATTTCTTCCCTCCGATGATCACATCAGTGCAGACTGTCCCGGACGTGTTTCCCCGTTCCAACACGGCATCAAAACCGTCCATGTGGGGATAAGTCTGCTCCTTCATGCGGTAAAAAACGTTATTTCCCTCAAAGTCGATTTCCGGCAAATCGCCGTCCGATGCCATGACGAAACCTTCGTAGTTGATGATATAGACCATGTTTTGGTTCCCGAAAGCGCTGGAGCGGAAATACGGTTGCATATCCATCATGGAGCGCAGAAGAACCAAATACTCTATCCTGTGACCGTCCACCTCCAACGTCTCCGTCACCTTGACGGCGAACACCATATAGCTTTCATTGTCCAACCAGTCGGCAATCGTGAAGCATTGCCGCTCCGCTCCGGACAATCGGTCGAGCCCCGACCAAAACCCCTGTCTGCCGGTATTTGTGTAGTAATAGCCGTCCTCATCAATTGCACGGAAGTAGATCTGCTTTCCGTATGGACCGAAGTCCTCCTCGCCATGCGCAAGCTGCTCCGCCAACTCATCCCGCGTCATGTCGCCCATCTCCGCAAGCGAAGCCCTTAGTTTTTCTAGGTAGGACCACTGGTTTTCAATTTGAACGTCAAGCTTCTCAAAGAGTTGTTGGCTTAGCTCCTCGAGCTGGGAAACGGACTCCTCATGCAGCTGCTCAAAGGCATAGCGATAGAGAAACACTCCTGCGATGCACAGCGTGGCAATCAAGGCGACAACCAATGCGGGGATGAGCCATCGCCGTCGAGAGACAGATTTTTCCAGCTTTTGTTCCATGCAATCCTATCGTGTGCAATCCTACCGTGTTGCGATGCCAACAGACTCGTACTTCCCGGCAGTGCGGCACAATCGTGCTGCGGCGCCTGCGGGCCCTTCCCGACCCGAAAACGCCGCTTTCCGTACAATCCTACTTTGCTGCCGTACCCACGAACTTCACGAGCGACTCGTCCAGCGTCGCCGCGGACACCTCGCCCGCTTTCTGCAGGTACTTCTTGGCAGCATCGAGACCCACGATACCGGTATCCGTAAGTCCGAGCGTCTCCTTCTCATCCTTGTTGTATCCGCACACCACCACGGTGTAGGTCTTGTCGGCCTCAAGAGGCTGACCGTTGGCCGTCATGAACACATAGGGGTACTTGTAGCCTGTGCCACGCGTGTCCGCGCCCGCCTTGGCCATCTCCTCAATCTCGCTGCCGGTCCGCTTTATCGTCACCAACGTGTCATACCATCCGGTAGGCAAGAAGACGGTGATGTATTCCTCGGTCATCTTGCCCGGCAGGATATGGCCATTCGCACCGAGGCTGTTTTCCATCAGGGCGTGGATCTCGGGATTATAGACGTTGTAGGAGATGAGCGCAGCATCCGCGCCGGTCGCCTCCATGAACATCTGCCCGCTCAACTGGGCAGCCTGCACGGTATCCAACTCCTCTGTCACCGTGGCGTAGACGGTGGCGCCGCCCTGCCCTTGCACGGAACGCTTCGCCTCATCGAGCGCGGCAAGTGCCGCATCACCGGTACTCTCGCCGCTGATCCAACTCACCGTCGCCTCACCGAAGGGAACGAGGTAGCTGTCCCAACCGGTGTAGATCAGACTCATCGCATGACCGAGACTCACCTGCTTTATCGCCTCGGCATAGGGCGAATCCTCAGCAACCTCAAAATCCTTGATAGAGCACATGTTGGTGGAATCTTCACCGTTGATGGCGAGGTAACCCTCGTTAGTGGAGAGCACCTCGAGCACATGCAGGGCATCCTCCAACTTCTGCTCGTTGCCTTTCTCCGCCAACTCCTTGCTCAAACCGTAAAAACGCGACGGACTCGTGATATAGGTATTGTCCTCCCCGTTCTCGGAAAGCCAAGGCATCAGCACATACTGGTCACCCGTGCCGTCGTCATTTTGCGTGAACCGCTTTACCGTACCGACCAGGAAGGCCGCGTTGCCACTGGTAAAGTCATTCAAGCATGAAGAGTATTCTCCGCTGCGCTCGTCGTTGACAATCAAGCCGCAGTCGATCCACTGTTGGAAATAATCCAAACACTCCGACATCTTCTTATTGCCGCTAGCCCACGTATC
This sequence comes from Eggerthellaceae bacterium, assembly GCA_963643505.1. Taxonomy (GTDB): domain Bacteria; phylum Actinomycetota; class Coriobacteriia; order Coriobacteriales; family Eggerthellaceae; genus CAVEFW01. The sequence goes on along the minus strand of CAVIKF010000008.1, from coordinate 33,709 downwards.
GTTGTCCATATCGGTGAACGCGGCCCGCCACTGTCTGCCGGAAACGGTGTTCATGTATTTGCTGGCATTGACGTTGAAGAAGTAGTTGAACGCAGAACCCGGCAAATCCAACAGGCAATCAGCAACCTTGATGCCCTTTTCTTGCAGCGCGGGAGCCGTTTCATCACGCATTTGCGCGAAGCTCGTCGGAATAGCGATGCCGTTGCGCTCAAGCAAGGACTTGTTGCACAAGAACCCTGTGATGCTGTAGTCAAAAGGCAGCAAATACACACCGCCGTCCACAACGCATTCCTCCAACCGCGCCGTGTTGTAAAGCTCGCAGACAGCATACTGGCTAAGGTCGATGAGGTTTTCCTTTTGCAGATCGGCGTCCCAAGCCTGCGTGGTGGAGTAGATGTCGGGCATGATCCCCGTTTCAAGCTGTTGTTTGCAATACGCCGACATGTTGCGTCCTCGGTAGGGGACGACCTCGATATTGATCTCGGGATATTTCTCGTGCACAAGCTCGATCAACTTGGTGTAATCCCGTTGCGCATCCATGATGGTAATCGGCTCGTGTTCGCCCGTTTTGGCGGACCCGTTCTCCGTCGTATTCCCGCTGCAGCCAATCAGCAGAAATGCGACGCATGCCATTACCAATAGTAGTGCGATTCTTCTCCGTCGTTTCATTCTGCTTTCTCCTCTCTACGAGTTTTGACTGCTTCCCTTTGCGGATTTTGACTGCTTTCGCCTCGGTGCGTTCCCTTTCACTTTGCTGCGTTATGTTGGCGTTTCTACATTGAGGTTGGCAGGAGCTGCCCCACCACGCTGATATACTCCGTGCCACGCTCGGGCCAAATCGCCATCGCCTTGGCGCGGTAAGAGCGGCGATCCCCGTCCAATTGGAGAACGACATCCGTTGTGATGTCCGGCTCATCATGCGTGGTGTGTTGCAACTTCTCCTTCAGTTCGTTCCAATGCTCCACGGGCATAATCTTGTCCACGCCGTCTCGCGAGGCATAGATCACCCTGCGCTTTCCCGCATTGTCTCCCAATTGATTGATGAAGGTGACCTTGTGCAAGGGCCGGTCATACTCGAAAAGAACACCGCCGCTGCAACCCATAAAGAAGTCCTTCTTCATGCGCTCGTTGTCAAGCATGCGACGCAGCGCATTATCCTGCGGCAAACTATCATCCGCGAGAAGCTCGTCCGCGACGTAGGCCGCGCTGCTTTGGTAGTCGTAGCGCCCGCTGCTTTCCTTAAGCTCCTTGAGCGAGGCGGAGACGTCGGTCAGGCATTGCAACAACAGGGGGTTGAACGCACCGCACTCGCCACCGGTGAGCATCTCCATCGCCCTCTCATGCGGGATGGCTGACTTGTAGCACCGCTCGCTGGTCAATGCGTCGTAGATGTCCGCCATCGACACAACCTGCGCGGAGATGGGGATATCGTCGCCCACCAAACCGTCAGGATAGCCGCCTCCATCATACTTCTCGTGGTGCCAACGGCATATGTCACGCGCCGTGCGGACGAACTGGCTGCTCTGATCCAATTCGGAGTTACTCAAGATACGGTCGCCCTCGATGGTGTGGGTTTTCATCAGAGCCTGTTCCTCGGCGGTAAGCTTGCCCGGCTTGTTAAGGATTTCCTCGGGGATCTTGATCTTGCCGATGTCGTGTAGCGCGGACAACGACGAGATGAGGGAAATGTCCGCCTTTGTCAGCCCGTAGCGGTCCGTCAGCTCGATCAGCCTATGCAGCAACAAATCGGTGATTGTCTGCACGTTTAGCGTATGGCTGCCGGATTCGTGGTTACGCAGCTCGATGATGTTGCTGAATATGTTGATCATCGCGTTGTTAACATTTTCCCGCTCGTACACCTGGTTTCCGACCAGGCGAATCAGCCGTTTTTGGTTGGAGTACACGAGCAGGGTGTTTTCCACTCGTCGTTGCACCACGACAGCATGGAAAGGACGACTGATATAGTCCACCGCACCGAGCTGATAGGCCTGCGTGATGAAATCTACCCCGTGTTCCGCTGAGATGATGATGACGGGAAACTCCTCGATCCAGTGCCGCTCGTTCATAACGCGCAACACTTCAAAGCCGTCCATCTCCGGCATATTCACGTCCAACAGGACAAGGTCAATCGATGCGCCGCTACCGAGCAGCTCTACAGCCTCCACGCCGTTGCAAGCGTATGCAAAGTCATACTGCTCGCCCAACATTTGGCTGAGCATCTCACGATTCAGTTCAGCGTCATCAGCAATCAGGATTCTGCTTTTTTCCAAATCATTCGTCCTCTCAGGGAAGTTTTGCCATCTACCTTCTATCTATCTTTTTGCTTGCGTCTCTTTCGCCATTATCCTTTTCGCGCATGTCAGCCGACTTCTTAGCGGCCGACTTCTTAGCGGCTTTTATGCGGTACATATCCTCATCCGCTCTTTTAATGAACTCTTCCAAGCCCTCTATATCCGGTGTGTATCGACAAGCACCCACAGAAACGGATATCCGACACGGAGCATCGAGGGCCGCGAGGTCCTCATCAATCCTATGAGCGATCTGCGTGCAACCCTCACCGCTCGGCATATGAAGCAAAACTACGAACTCATCACCACCGTAACGACATAGGTAGTCCTTGTCACCACAAAGCTTTTGAAGCACGCCGGCTATCATCTTCAATACAAGGTCTCCGGTCACATGACCGTATTTGTCGTTGATTTGCTTAAAGTCATTCGCATCGATGAGCAACAGATACAACTCCTCCTGCTCACCGTTCCAAGCACGGATGGCCTCCTCTGCCTTTTGGTCAAGGATCATACGGTTGTTCAGGCCCGTAAGCGGGTCTATAAGCACCTGCGTATGCTGAAGGGCGATGAAAACCTCCACCAACGCCGCAACGGTGCCAAGAAACAACATCTGCATCTCAGGGAACAACAGCTGCAACAAAATGCCACAAAGCGGCAGCTTAATAAACGCCGCAACAGCGCGTGCCTCTTGTCGCTCTTTCATGGTGATTTTTTGCCTCGTGCGTCGCAAAGAACGAACCGTTGCAAGAACAATGTATCCCATGGATACGATCACCTGTATGACATAGCCTACGCCGCGGGAAAACTCGCCCTGTTCGGAAACGGAAAACATGATGTGCGTGAACCATGTCGTTGCGGTCAAAAGCACAAGGATAACGAGCGGCAACAAATACAGTGCCAACTTTTTCCGATCCTTCAAGATGTTGTGCTTCTGAATGATCTCTGAAAAAGCCAGCCATGCAAACCCGGTCACACCGGAAGCAATCACGTTCAGAGAGTTGGCCAGATAACTGAGGGCGACCCCGTATTTCGGGAAAACCCCCAAAAGCGGAAGAAAACCGTTGTTGAATATCCAGACCAGATCACTTATGGCAAAAACAATGTGACACAGCAACACAACGGTATAACTCCGCTTTTGCTCACTGATAAAACTAGAGCCTATCGTCTTGACGGCCAAAAGTCCCAAAATGAGCACACACAGAATATCAATTTCTGCATAGTAGCCTGCTGTCAAACCTGTTTGCATGTTTCATCCACTCAATCTGGACGGTGAGAGCAGGTTTGCAATATCTCATAAAGCATTTGTGCGTCAATGGGTTTAGGCAGATGATAGTTCATGCCGATTTCGAGCATATTTTTACGCTCGTCGTCGAATGTGTCGGCGGTCATGGCAACGATTGCGACGCTCGCAGCGTCGGGGCGATCGAGAGCGCGGATGGCCTTTGTCGCCTCAATCCCGTCCATCACGGGCATACGCACATCCATCAGAATCGCGTCGAATGTGTTCGGCTCGCTCGCAGAAAAGGCGTCCACTGCCTCCTGCCCGTTCTCCGCCGTGCTAACGACGCATCCGACCTTTTCTAGGATAATCTTCGCCACATAGGTGTTCGTTTCATTGTCCTCCACCAACAGAACACGTAACCCGTCCAGCGACGAGGAAACGGCAGAAGAAGAAGAAGAAGAAGAAGAAGCGCCCTCCCGCGCGAGGATGTCCACTTCGAACATGACGACGAATTCCGTTCCCTCGCCTAGCTTGCTCTTGACAGAGATTGTGCCGCCTATCGTGTCCACAAGGTTTTTGACGATGGACAGACCAAGACCCGTACCCTGCTTCTTTTCGTTGAGCTTAGAGGATTCCTGCGCAAACGGCTCGAACAAGTGCTGTTGGAATTCCTCGCTCATACCGATACCGTTGTCGCGCACGACGAATTTAATCTTGAGCCTGTTGTCCGCGGCCTCGAGATTCGTAACCTCAAACCAGACATCGCCGCCCTCCGGCGTGAATTTTGCGGCGTTGGCGAGCAGGTTGAAGAATATCTGGTTGAAACGCATCTTGTCCACGAGAATGGTGTATTCCCCGGGGTTCAACTCGCTGTGGAAGTTGATATGTTTTTCCTCCATCAGCGGGCAGATGATCGTTTCCACCGTGGCGAGAAATTCAGAGCGGGTCAGGCTTTCCCTGTGAAGCGTCAGCTCGCCGCTTTCGATACGACTCATATCCAAAATGTCGTTGATCAAAACGAGCAGGAATTTACCGGAGACCGCCATCTTGTTCAGATACTCGTGCACGCGAGCGGGGTCGTTCTCCTGCCGTGCCAACTCCGTCAGATTGATGATGGCATTCATAGGAGTACGGATATCGTGGCTCACGCGGGAGAGGAAAATGGTCTTCGCCTGATTCGCCTCCCGCGCCTCTTTCAGCGCCGTCTGAATCGCCTTCTCCTGACGTTCCTTGAGCAAATCGCTGTCTTTTGCCGCAATGAAATAGAACGCAAACATTGTGACCACTACCGAGCAAAACGGCATGAACGGGAGAATCGTCCCTACCGGGAGGACCGAGCTGTTGACAACCGCGCCAACCAACATGATGAGCGAGATCAACATCGTCCGAAAAGCGTAGCGCTCGTCCCCCTGCTTTTGACGTATGAGGATAATCAGTAGGTCGAGTATGCACTCCGCATAGTAGAAATAGTTAAGTATAGAGTAGGCGTCGTAAAGAGGGCCTCTCGCGTACATACCGGCGTCATCGAAATAGTATAGAGCGCCTGTAAATGGCGTTGCGACGACCATGCCGAGCAAAACCACGATCGGGACCAACTCCAACCTGCGGAATATCAATCCGAATGTGCTTCCAACAAAGTTACGTACAAATAAGTGCCACCCAAACGGTAGCAAGGTGTAGACCAGATAAAAGACGAAGGCAACGACCGTCCAAGCATCTACCGTGAGTCCCCCCGAAAGATGACAGGCGATGAAAACGAAGTCGACAATAACGTACAGCGCTGTCATACCGATGAGGAACTGCGTACGAACGCGACTTTTTCTATCCGAAACCGCCGAAAACGAGCGGACCGCAAGAGTACCCATAATTATGACCATGAGGGCTGAGCACACGAGGTAACTGGATAGCGTATTGTTCATATATCCTCCGTTACAGGTTTAGTCTTTTCGGCATGTCGGATTTGTTCAACACAGCCCTGCGAGCAGGACGCAAACGTGGTTGTACTCCGCCTCAAGGGCAGGCAGGGCACGTTTGGCGTTCTCCATCTCACCGGCACGAAGCAACTCGGTCACATCTGACGCCTTGGAAAAGAGCGTTTGCAGACCGAGGTTCGCACAAACGCCCTTGAGCGTGTGCGCCGCACGGAATGCAGTTTCTACGTCGCCACCATCCAAAGCGGCGCAAAGTGCGCGGAAACTGCTATCCTCCTGAAATTTTGCTAGAAAGTGCATCGCCAATGTCGGATCGCCACCCAAACGACCGATAACCTCATCGGCATTCGCACCGACGGCGTCGTAAAATTGCCCCAGGTCGTTCATATGGTCATTCATATGGGGATCTCCCCTCAATAGCGTGCCGAACGTGGGTATAACCTCCTAGAATCTGTTTTTGATTCTAAGGCGTCTTCTAGGCGACCTTCCCGGCCATCCGGTTGTCAGCACACCGAAGCTCCATCATGCGTCGGGCATACGTCCCTCAGCATTTCCGTTACCCCCCCTGCATACGCTAACATGAGTTAGTATGATTTAAGCGAATAACCTGCCACATTGTTACTAAAAGGGCTTTTCGATACAAACTCCGAGTTCTCCGTTTACCAATGCTGTGAATTTGGTAATTTCCCGGGCAATGGTTTCAATGCGCGAACCGCCAAACGCCACTTCGTGCGACGCCGTGCAGCTAAAAACTACGGCCTCCGCCACTAAACGAGCCACCACCGCTGCTGGAAAATCCGCCCGAGTAGCTTGAGCCGCCTCCTCCATGGTTGTCGTCCGACTCGCGTTTCGTGCGCGTGACCACGGTGTTGAACTTGACATCGAGGTTGTTTGTCAAGGTCAGGCCGCGATTGCTGTAGATGCTCGCATTCGTCGCCGTCTCCACGGTCTTCATCTGCCTGCGCTTCTTGCTCAAGTTTACGAATCCTCCGATGAGGCCGATAACGATCGCGATGACACCGGCGATAAGGAATGGCGTGCGATCAATCGGGAGGCTGCCGTTGGTGTAAAGACTGTCGAGACTATCGAATTGGGTCCTGATTGCCTTGGCGTAGTCACCGTCGACGAACAGATCGTAGGTCTTGTCGTCCATGGCGTTGACGTTGTTTTCCGTAAGCAACGTACGCGCATCCCCTCGCGCCGCGGTATAGAAGCCGCGATTATCGCGCTCCATGCACACAAAATAGATGACGCCCGAATAGTTATCGCCCAACCCATAGCCATTGAACTGGTAGAAATCCGCCGCGTACAAATCGCGCGTCAAGCCATAGGAAGACGTATCCGTCAAAAGGATGAAGTCGAGGCCGGTACGTGCCGTCATGTCAGCGATATGGGCCGCAAGCTCTGCCTCCTCCGCGTCGGTAAGCAAATCTGCGTTGTCAATGACACGCGAGGCGGTGGTGTTATGGAAGTCTTGGAACGAGGACGGGTCCTTGGGGTACCAATCGAGATCCGCGGTCGTCTTGGTAGACTTAGCAACAGTCGTACTTGATGAGCTCACACCCGTACTCGCCGCGACCGTACTCGCGCTCGACACGTTTGCCGCGACCGTACTCGCGCTCGACGCGTTCGACACATCCGATGCGACAACGCTCATCCCTTTGTCCATTGCAACAGGGACATCCGCCCAAGCAAACCCTACGGGGACATGCACACACGTCACCGCAAGTACGATAGTAAGCACATGAGCAAAAAGTTTGTTTGCCGATTTCATAACCAACCCCCTTTCCTATTACAAAATCATCCACAACGCGGCGAGTATCGCTATCGAGACGGCAGCAACCACCGTAGTCCCCGCAAAGCCTTTCAAAAAGCAGAAGAGGCTTTTCTTTTTGCATATGGGTACCTCGCCGACGATTTTCCCCGATTGGCCGTTGACGGCATACCGATAGTGCTTCCCACCGTATTTGCAATTGAACAGATATACCGGCAACAACACATAGCTGACAGCAAGATTCTCAACCTCGACATGACTCGACAAGAGCTTGACGGATTGGTGGTAGACGGTCGTTTGCATGGTGTCTGTCGCAGTGTTGCTCATGCGCAATGACGCCCGATCGTAGACTTGCCGCGGGCCTTGGTCGAAACGCTCCGCGACGAATCCGGTGAGAAAACCCGCCTTGAACGGCTGCATCTTTTTGTAGTCAAAAGGCTCGATGGAGTCCATCAGGTCATCGTCGATACGCTCGGACGCGTCGACGGGGACGTTGCCAAAAGACATGGAGCCGGCACGGTCGCAATGGAAGAAATCTGTTTCGGTCACGTCGTATTTTCCCGTTGTATAGACGCGCGTGTCAGTAGCTTCAAAGCGTGCCGACCCCTTGGCCGTGCCGTCATATAACCAAAATGGGACATAAATGCCTTGGACCTCACCCACTTGGTTGTCATAGAAGAAATTGTCGGGCAAAAGCGGACGCTCGGCATAAAACTCGGTGAGCTTTTGGGGAAGATCCTCGGCCTTCACTTTGAAGGGGAGAACGAATCCGGGCTTCATGCCGCCGGTCAGACGCTGATCCACGACAACGGAGCTGCCGCAATACTGGCAACTGGTCGCAACGGTGAGCTTGTCGGTCACAACCTGGGCGCCACAGTTCGTGCAGACATAGCCGACCATCTCGTCGAATTGTTCCTGTTTGCCTTCGGCAATCATGGCGTCCCACTCCTCGAGGGAATAGGATGCAACCGCGTCGGCGCCAGTCGCACGAGCACCGGATGCTTTGGTCTCGGCCGCGCTAGTCTCGGTTGCGCCAGACGTCTCGGTTCCAGTTGTTGCGGCTACGTCTGCCCCAGCGGCAGCGACCCCAGGTTCTTCGGTCCCGGCACCAGATGCAGCCGCGCTAGTCTCGGCCGCTGCAACCTCTTCTGCCCTTACCTGTTTACGGGCATAACCAACCTCGTCAACGTATGCCTCAATCTGGTCGACATCATATGACCCGCCGCAATACTCGCAGACGAGCTTGCCGCTATGGGGTTCTAACTTGAGGGTCGCGTGGCAATGGGGACATGAATACGCTGTTGATTCGGGCATGTTGCCTCCTATTCGCAGGGACCTATCGGGGTGCGACATCAACGTCTCAACCGAATCGGATAGACGTGCACCTTTATTTTGCCAGACAAAGGCGCTCCCAAAGACGACATGAGGGGTTTATCGGTTACTTTTTTCAATTATTGAGCAGGTTGAGCAAGCTCCTCCGCCAAATACATTTCATAGATAGCCATATCGCTTGTAGCCGGTCCCTGAAGAAGGGTTTTGTGTTCCAAATAGGCGAGGACTATTGCCTTGTGGGCGACGGGCTTACGCCTTGCCTTTGCCCTCGATCTCGACTCGGCCATGAACAACAGGAATCTCTTCGGGCTCCTCATTGGACGTGGCTGGCTTGGGTGCGGGGTCAGACAAGCCGCCGTCACGAGTAAAGCGAATGCGAATATAGATCCAAAGCATAAGGATGAACAACACAGCCATGACGATTAGGTAGCTTAAAACCGCACCTTCGAGCTGGGCAAAATCGATGAGCAGCATTGGCGTGAAAAGCGCAAGGATCAATGCGACGACATAAGCCATCATGACGTCCTTTTGGCGGCGGAGAATCGTGATCGTCTGATAGATGAAGTCGATGCCTGCCGTGATGCCGCCGGCGATGAGCATGATGATGCTGATCTTTTCGAATTGGCGGAAATCAAGACCGTACAGGAAGGCCATGAGGTCAAGGCCAAACCACAACATCACAAAGGTCATAACCGCCGTAATGCCGACGATCAGGGCCACGACCGCCAAGATGATGAGGTCGAAGCGACGACGTTTCGACGGGTCATGCCAAACGTTAGCCATGCGCACAAGCATGGGCTTATAGATCGTTTGGGCAGACATGAGGACGAACATCGCAGGAAAATACAACGCGTTGTAGAACAGTTGGTTATCGTAGGTCAACGCACCTTCCATGACGAACTTCGGCATGTTGTCGATGAGCGCATACATAAAAAACGCCGCAAACAGGGGCCAACTTTTCTTGAACAGCTCGATGACGCGTCTGATGTTGACCGGCTCGGACTTCGGCGTCTCCATGTGCGCCAACGGAAGCGAGATAAACACCAAGGTCAATACCGCAAACACCGCCATAACAACACTCGCGACTTGGAGACTTCCCGTCAAAACAAGGGCGATGCAAAAGACGACAAAGACAACCAGGGAGCGTAGCGTCTGGCTCACGCCCGCAAGGTACATCTTGTCCATCTGTTGCAGACGGCCTTCATAGACATCGGCGCACCCATCTACTGCCTTGTATACGATAAGCCCCATACACATGACGCCCATCGCCTCGTCATAGCCGCGTATGCTGCAATAGAGAAAACCTAGGACAATCGCGGCGAGGCAGGTGATAACGCGGTTGATACGATAGTCCGCAAAAGAAAACTCCTCATTTACATCACTGATCTGGAACGTACGGATACCGAAATTCGCGACAATCATAAGCAGGCTCGCTATGACGAAAGCCATGGAGAACATACCTGCGTTGGTGGCACCTGAAAGTTGGGTGACGACGATGGTAAGGACGGGGAAAACAACGCCCCATGCGCACATGCCTATGCTGTTCCACAAAAAGTCGCGGGTCGTACGATTTGCCTCATATTGCTCTTCCTGCTCATGGAAGGAACGGTCATGTGCAACATCGAGGAGACGGTTGCACCACTGGACGACTAATTGCTCAAGCTTGCTTTTCTTGTGAGGCTTGGACTTTTTGGTGTTGCGGTCGATAACCCCGCGCGTTTGGCCAACCTCCCCTGTAAAACTCACCGACGCAGGCTTGGAACGCGCGCTACCTTTGGGGACACCGCGGTCTGAGCGGCCTTTGCGTACGGTCCTGTCGCGGTCGGAGCGGTCGTTGCGTGCGGCTCCGCCTTTGGAGCGGTCGCGATTGGAGGCGCCTCGGTCTGAGCGGTCGTTGCGTGCGGTCCTGTCGCGGCGCGCGCTCGCCTGTTCAACATGGGACGCGTTCGCCTGTTCGAAGCGAGACGTGTTCGCCTGCTCGGAACGGAATGTGCCCACCTGTTCGAAGCGAGACGCGTTCTGCCCGCTCTTATCTTCTTGGTCTTTGTCAATCATCAATAACTCTCAAGCTCTTGCATCGTGTTCGCGGCGGTAAAGAGACGTGCCGTGCAATTTATGAAAGAAAGTATGCCACCGCCGTCTGAAGCAACGCCAACAATGACGCATGTTCACGAAAACACCAGCGGAAACCAGCAGGAGCGAGGCGCCTTGCCTGGGCTGTTTCCTACAATCTTCCTACCCGCGTTATTTAGCGTTGCGACGCTCTTTCACCAAGTTCGAACCTTGACGGACAGCCTCGGCGCCAACACCCACGACAATCTTGGAGCCACGAGCCACCGCACGCCCTACCGCCTCGGCCGCACCTGGTACCTGTTGTGCAACGGCAGAGGCGGCCTTTGAAGCATGAGAGGCCGCACAAGCAACCGCACCAGGAACTTGCTTGGCAGTCGCGGCCACAAGAGAAGGTCCCTCCTCGGCGATTTTGGCGCCCATATCTGACGCCTTGTTCGCAACCTTTCGACCCATAGCAGAAGCCTCGTCCTTGGCAACCGAGGCGAGACGTTGCGCCGCGTCGTCAATGGTTTGCTCGATGGGCAAGGGATCTCGACCGGTCAAGGTCCGATGTCCTTTGAGCGCCAGGGCGCCACCGCCGATGATTGCAGCCGCACCGGGACCAGGAAGAATGAGCATAGGTATACCGGCGGCCGTGATGGCCGTTCCTGCCGCCATCTGTGCTGCGCCCTTGACTTTGTCTACGGTAGTCACCTCGTCAGGATTGCCCTCCTCGTTGAGGGGAACGGCCTTGCAGTACTCGCCGCCTTCCGTCTTGCGGCCAAAGGGGAATCGTGTCTTCTTGTCTGGCTTAGGTATCATGGCGGGACCTCGTCATCTCCATCGTCGCCCTCTCCTCTCATCTTCTTTTCAGAAAGGAATGGCCTATTTCAACGGCCTACTTCAGCGCGTCAGGGTAAGGGGCGGCTTGGTTCGGGTTAGCCGCGCCGTTAGCCATACCGTTTGCGGGCACGCCCTGAGGCATATTTTGTTGCCAACCCGCCGGCATGCCCTGTCCTGGGCCTTGAGGATAGACAGGGGGCACCGTAGGGGTCCGGCGAACCTTTTGGATATAGACGGCATCGACGATCATGAGGACGAGACGGACAATAGAAACCATCATCAACGCCGCGACAGCGCCGATGATGCACATGACGAAGGCCGCCTTGAGCTTGCCTGGCTTCTCAGCGTTGCGCAAGGCCAAGATGGCCGCGATGAGGGTAATCAACTCGGAGATGAGACCGGCAACGACAAAATAGGTGATTAATATCACGCCAAACTCGACGGTCTCAGAGATCATCTCTTCTGGCGTGGTGGACTTGAGGAGGTTGCACATCTCGACAAGATCGGCGTCATCAATACCAGCCACCTCATCACGCAGGGCAATCATATCGGTAGAGGTCGCACCGGGCACAGCCGTAGCCAATTTGAGCATCTGTTCATCAGTCATCGCAGCAAACTTGCGCTTTGCCGCAACGATGTTTTCTGTGTCGGTGGAGGACAAAAGATCAAAAGCCGACGTGAGCTTGCCCTTGGAGAGGTCATCGATAAACTCAGCTGCAACAGCGATATCGGCGTCTCCTTGCTTTTCGAGGGCCAAAGCCAAGTCGCTCACGTTGATATTGTGCTCGTTGATGGTAATCGATGAAGACGAGCTTTGTTCCATCGCGGCCATGGTCATGTTGGAGATCTCGTCCGCGTGGTCATAGACATAGGACCTGATCACCGACATGCTTGCAAGGGAAAGAACCGACAGCGCAATTCCGATGGCGCTCAGAATGATCGTGGCGATGCTGATGCCGCGCACCGTGCTGCTTGCAGGGTTGGATTGCATGAAAACTCCTTTCATATGAGTTGGGAAAATTCTACCAGTTCAAAGCTTTGGTCTGCGACGAAACCTCAAACAAGCAAGAAAAGGCCCGGCCCCGAAACCTCGGGAACCGGGCCCTCTTGTGACAGGTGCCAGGTGCCTGTCACATGGCGCAGAAAACTTACGCCCCGAAGACGCCTCCGTTGTGGATGGCGTATTGGATCGCACGTGCGTCGGCGGCATCGAGCGTGCCGTCGCCGTTGACGTCGGCGAACTTCTGGAGCTGGACCAGGAGAGTTCCCTCGCCCCACTTCGCGAGCAAGGCGGAGAGGGGGTCGCCCTCGTAGCGATTCGTGCTGAGGTCGTAGGTGATCTGGGCGTCGACGATGTTGAGCTTGCCGTTGTTGTTCACGTCGCCGGCAAGGCCAACGAGCTTATCGGGGTCGGTCTTTTGCCACGTGAGGACAGGGTAGCCGTTGTTGATCGAGTACGCGGATGTCCCATCCCCGTCGGCCTTGAAGTCGGTGCCGAGGGCGGTGACCGTCGCGGCGGACTTCATCTGGTCGGCGGTCTGAGCCGTGTAGCCTGTCGTCTTGGCGGCAGAGCCGTTCCATACGCTGGTCGACTCGTCACCAACGAAGTAGCAATTGGTAAGGGTCGCGCCCTTGGTGTCATATCCGATAAGCGCACCGCCGTTGTTGTTGCTGGTAACGGTACCTGCGTTATAGCAGTTCGTAACGGTGGCGCCTGCCTTGTTGGAGGTATAGACACCGATCAGTCCGCCGGCACCATTTGACGTGGAGGCGTTGGTAACGGTAATTGCGCCGGTGTTGTAGGAGTTGGCATATCCGGACATATAGGTTGCACCAACCAATCCACCGGCTGCATCCGTCGCGGTAACATCACCCGTGTTGGCACAATCGAAGATGCCGTAGGTCGTCGAGGTGTTTGAGCAATTGCCCATGATGCCACCTGCTTTGCCGCCCGTTGCGATGATGGGGCCGGCGTTGAGGCACCTCTTGATGGTGCCCGTGCCGTTACCGAGGATGCCGGCAGCGTTGGACCCAGCTTTGACGGTAGCGTTGTTCGTGCAATCGGTGATCGAGTAGTCTTTAAGGCTGGCAACACCCATGATGCCGCCGACGCTGGAGCCGGAGCTGGTGATGTTGCCGTTGTTGGTGCAATTGGTGATGGTTGCGCCCGTGGCTTTTGCGGCCACATTGTACGTGATGCCACCAACGCTCGACGTCGCGTTGATAGTGGCGTTGTTCGTGCAGTTCTCAACCTTGGCGTTAGTGCCATACACCTGGTATACGACTCCGCCAAAGTTCACGGTAGGAGCAACCGAGCCCTCAACGGTCAGATCCTTGACGACACCGGAAGTGCCAAGGTAGCCGATGATGCCCGCGTACGAGTTGCTGGTGCTGGTAAACGTGGTCGTGTCAGAATAGGTGATCTTGTGGTTGTTGCCATCAAAGGTACCGCTGAAGCAATACGTGTAGTAGCCGACCTTGCCGCCGATGGGCATGTACTCGACACCGGACAAATCGATGTCAGCCATGAGCTTCGCGGAAACGTTGGAATCGTAGTAGTTGTTGCCAATGGAGGTGGAGGTACCGAATTCGACCTCGTTTGCAACCCATTTCATATCGTCAACGTTGGTGATGAGATAGTTGCCCTGCTCGTCTTGGCTGGGTTTGGCGACGACGGAGATGGTCGCCGGCGCCTCGTAGGTGTAGGCGATGTCGTCGTAAGTATAGGTAAGGACCGGCTTCTTGCCGTTGTCGTCAGAAGTGATGGTGGCGAGGTTGCAAGACCATCCATTTGCCTCCATTTCCGACCATTTCGTGGCACAAGTAGAAGATGTGCTCAAGTCGAACCTCTCATACTTGCCGTTGGAGTAAGTGACCTTGAGTGTCAAACCGTACGGATTGAACGTGTCGCCGGCGCTATAGATAAGGCGATACGGCGATGCATAGGAGTTCGAGCTCGCGGCGATTTCCGTCACCGTCGTGGGAACGACCGTGATTTTGAACTCCTTGGAGTAGGTCACGCCGTTAAAAACGGTGCTTGCAACGACAGTCTTGTCGTTATCGCTCTTGGTCAGGGGGTCGTTGATAGGCTGGCCATCGATCGTGAGGTCAAAATCGGTGACTGTTTGCTGGGTACCGTCGCTGAAGGTAGCCACAAAGCTCAAGCTGGCCGTATCGAAGGATTGGCCTGCAGAGTAGCTGGTCTTGACCGTGTCCTCACCGCTCCATGCCGTGTTCGTGATGGTGGCGTTGGGATCGTAGGTCGAAGATTGCCAATAAAGGATCGGATAACCATCGTTGATGGGCTCGGTTGCAGAGTCAGCGACAAAGGCGCGGGCACCGACATTCATCAGGTTGGCACACGTCTTCAACTCATCACTGGTCTTTTTGATGCCCATCTTGGGAGCGTCAGAGGCGGAAGTGTATCTGTCGTTTAAGGTGTTTAGGGCATAGTTGTTCTCAAGACCCGTGTAGGGAGAGTCCCCACGACCGCAGATTGCCTGGTAGTCAGAGTAGCCTGTCTCCACTACGCCCGCGGAATAGTTGTTCGCGACGAGGCAGTTAAGACTCGACCATCCCGTGATTCCACCGTAGCCTCGAATGGTAGCCTTGGTGATGGGGCTGGTGCCCTTGATGGTACCGGTGTTGTAGCAGTACATGATGGTGCCAACTTCGGAGTAGTTCATATTGCGGTCGCCGTTACGGCCAGCAATGCCTCCGATGCCGCCGCCGGAGCCGCTCATACCCTGCTCGATGGTTGCGGTGTTGTAGCAATAGAGGACCTTGGCGGCGTTCTCTCCGACGATGCCACCGTCTTTGTAATAGCCGATGATGTCGCCGTTGTTGGCACAGCGCAAGACATAGGTGTTGTCGCCAGAGGGGTTGCCCAGATAGATATTGCGGTTGTTGGAGGACATGTTGGAGCCCCACTGGACGGAGGTGCCCGCGAATCCGACGATACCACCAACACACATGGTATAGGGCGCATACACCTCGACATAGTTGGTGATGCCCTCGATGGTGCCGCCCGCGTTGAGCTTGCCAACCGCAGCGCCGACGAAGTCGGTGGCTTGGGCGGTCGTGTTGGTGCAGGTGACCGAACCGGAAGCGATTACGAAGTTCTTGACGGTTCCATATCCTGCGGCGCCTACCGTATCGGTACCACCCACGGCACCGAAGATGCCGAGGTAGCCCTTGTCAGAGCTGATATAGAGATTGGAGAAGGAGTGGCCGGCGCCGTCAAACGTTCCCTCGAAAGCATAGCCGGAGGTGATGGTGTAGTTGGAATCCGTGGCGGTCGAGCTATAAGTATAGGTAGCGTTTCCGACGGGGACCCAACTGGTGCCAGTCCATGTACCGTCTACGCCTTGGACACCGCCCATGTCGATGTCGTTGGCCAAGGTGACGGTCTTGCCGCGGAAGGAATCCTGGGCAAAGCTCTCATGGGTTCCATTGACGATCTGGGCAAACTCGACCATCTCGTCATAGGATGTGATGGTCATCTCCTTGGCATCCGGCGAGTACCAGCTGTCAGATGCGAGGGTACCAAGCGCGCCTTGGTCTGTGGCGGCGTTTTCCTTGAGCCCGGTCGAATCGCTAAGATTGGCGTCGGTTGCAAGGACGTTGACGTCAAGGTCGCCCTCGGTTTGTCCGATTGTCACAGAGTCGTCAGAGGAGAACCCCCCGTCAGTCGCCCACGCAAGACCTGCAGCGGGGCACATCGACGCAACGAGCGTCAAAGAGCACGCGATGCTTGTCGCCTTGCGAAATGAGCGCTCTTTCACTAACTTTCGCATTGGTTTCCTTTCCTTTCCTTTCCTATTTATTCCACTATTCGAATAATAGCCATTTTAGTATAACACTCACACGCCCGCGTACACCCGTCAGGTTGCATCAAAATGCAGCGAGGTAGGTTGCAAAACCTAACGCAGCGAAACGAGAGCAAAACGAGACAAAAAAGGAGGAGGCTGACCCCAAGGATTTGAGATCGGCCTCCTCCCCGCGCTAATCCACGTGGATCTGGTGCATGATTGCGAGCGTGCCACCGAAGCCAAATGCGGCAGGCATCAAGACCTGTACAACGCGTGGACCTGGTGCATGATCGCGAGCGCGTCACTCGCATCAATCTCGCCGTTGAGGTTGAAGTCCGCGGCAAGCCAACCTGGTTCACCTATCACCGACAGGTCACGGTACTTACCGCACGCAATATCGTAGGCAATCTGGGCATCGATGATGTCTATGGTCGTGCTCTCATTGACATCTCCTCGCGTAACCACGGTGGTTTTCCCCTCAACCGTGGAGAAGGAGCCATTCGTGAGCGAGGCCGCCTGCTCTCTCGGAAGCAAACAGACATAGTTACCGTCTCGCGCAAGCATGGTCTTACCTGCGACAGAGACGACGCTTCCTTCAGGGACGTCCCCGGTGTAGGTGACAATTCGCAACCCGCTCACTTCAGTTATGTCAGATGTTGCGACGGAGAAGAGAGGCTCCTCGGGAGCGGGAAGGTACACATCGATTTGGCCAAGATAGCACGCGGAGACCGTCTGGTCGGCGACATATCCGCCCTCAACCTCATTTTGCGGCAACATGGCAATCAGGGGTCCACGGTAGTTGTACGCCGTCGAGCTCACCCCGGTAGAGCCACTCGCATAGACAAGCGGCAGATCGTTTTTGCCGTACGCGAGGGTCGGAGCCATGCCTCGGATGGCGATGCCGTCGGTGTCGGAGCCGTCCTCCCTGCCATACATGGTGAAGTTGCCGCTGTAGTCCCCAACGCCCTTCGCACCGTTACCTGCGAGGTAGCCAAGGCTGACGTTGACAGTCTTCCATGCCTCAGTCCACTCGCCGAGTTGGTAGAACTGGACCTTGGCCTCGGGAGAGGAAGCGGCGGCGTTTTCAGGCAAGCCGGCGTCAAGCAACACGTCGTAGAGGCTATAACCCTCGTAATAGTCCGAATAGGGACCCGAATAGCTCTCCTCGTTGTCCTCATAAACCAACGTGGAGTACAGGCCGCGATAGATGCCGCCGCGATCAGCATTGGCAAGCGCCTCGATGTCCTTGACGGAATAGGTCTTCGTGCCCGCAAGGGTCGTGCCCTCATAGATGTTCACGGTCACGTCAGATCCGCCGACGCTGGAAAGGTCTGCATACGTGCTGTAGCAATGCTGGGAATAGTTGAGGTCCTCGCCGATCGCGATGCGGGTCACCCCCGACAAACAACGAGCCGTGTTGTCGTCTGTAGCACTCGTGGCACCAAAGACGAGGTGGAGCGCGTTGTCCTCATAGGGCTTACCATCCTGGCCGAAGGCCAACAAAGCCGGAAGGGCGCGAACCGTCGGTTGCCCGGTGGTATCGGTATAGGCGTTGTAGCTCAAAGAGGTGAGCTCTCCCCACGTGCAAGAGTAAGACGAACCGTCGCCCGCCTCGAACAACACCGGCGTCGTCACGATCAGCGTCGTCGGGTCGTCCACAAATTGCTTGATAAGCGCGACGATACTCACGCCCGTCACACGGTGGGAAGCGCCATCGGCAAAGGAATAGGTTTGCTCATACAACGCCGGGGTGGAGCTTGCCGTCTCCAAGTTGTAGCTGGTAAGGGTTCGGTCGCTTCCCATGGAGGTACCGGAGAGCGTGAGCGTGTCGTATACCAGGTTGCCAGTATGGTATGTGTCGTTGGCGTTGTAGATATGGACGTTGTCGGCGGTGATGCCCAAAGAGGGCACCTGTTTGGCGGCGGCAGAACCCTCCGCCTCAACCACGACCGTAAAGTTCACGAGGTCTGCCGGCATCGTGAAACGGTAGTGCAGACCGTCTACGCACTCAACGGAGACCTTCGCGCCAAAGACTCCCTCGGCGCTCACCGTCTTGATTTGGTAGCCCTGCGCAACCGTCAACGTCACGTTGACAGCATCCCCCTCACGAGCCGTGGGCGGATTGTCGAGGTCGTCAAAGGCAACCGTGGCATTAGTGCTCGCAACGCCTTGCTCATCGACAACGAGGCCATACAGGTCGTAACGGTAACTCTTGTCCTGCTCGGAGGTGATGGCAAAGGCGACATCCCCCGCCGGCATGGTAAAGGTTTCGCCCGTTTTCACGGACGTATAGGTCGTCGGGTCGGCGTCTTCCAAACCGTAAGCGACATCGTTGACCAAAAATCCCGGCTTCTCCCGCCAGGTAACGGTTACCCCCGTACCCGCCGTGACATACGCAGCGGACACGGTGATTTGGGCGGCATCGGCGTCGGTGTTGACGCGATACACCGGGTCAGCCCCGCAAATCGCGAGAGCGACGGCGCCGTCTTGCGCTGCGGTGCCTTCCTCCCCGGTGCCGCCTTGTGTGGTGTCTTCCTCCCCGGTGCCGCCTTGCACAGCGGCATTATCCCCGGCGCCGCCCTCCCCGGTGCCGTCTTGCGCGATTACGCCCCAACGTCCGGAGTTTTTCGCTTCTCCGTTGCCGGTGTTGAGCATCCACGCGACCTGCGGGTCACTCGAGCCCTCAACCGCCTCGAAGGAGCCCTCGACATCCTCAAGACACCCATCGGCATTCCCTATGCCCGTACCGGCGGAGCCGTCGTTTAAGCAGGTGGCTGTGCCCAAGACATAGTAGCAATGGCTAAGCGGTGTCGAGTCGGTGCTGTCATCACCGATCAGCGCGCCGAAACGGGGATCGGTGCCATAGGCAAGCGTGCAGCTGACGTCGCCCGCGTTGAAGCAATTGAACAAGCCTGCATCCTCGACGCCCTCACGCGCGTAGAACGTATAACCGGCGATGCCGCCGACCGCGTATTGGGAGGTGCTTGAGCTCTCCGCGACAGTTATGGTGCCGTCGTTGAAGCAATCCTTCAATTGACACGTGCCGATCGTGCCGGCGATGCCGCCAACGCGCACCGACCCGGTAACGTTTACATGGTTGGCGACGTTCTCAAAGGCCGCGCCATAGGCATAGGCGGTGACACCACCGGTCATCCATCCGCCGGAAGCGATGTTGACGGTGCCGCTCACGCAAAGGTTGCGCAAGGCGCCATAACAGACGCTGCCGAACAGACCTTGGTAATCGGATGCCGCGGCGGGCACGCTTTGCGTCCCGATCTGAAGACCCGTGATGGCATGGCCGCGTCCGTCCAAGATTCCCATAAAAGGAGAACCGTTGTTGGAATCGCCTGTTCCAATAGGCTCCCAACGTTCATACCCGGACAGGTCGAGATCGGCGTCGATGACGAGGTATTGTTGATAGAACGAGCTGTCGTCGACTCCCACCATCTTCGTTTCGCCGTTCACGAGCAGAGCGAGGAAGTGCAATTGCTCAGGGGTTTTGATAACCCAAGGGTTGCTCGCGCTGTTTTCCTGGGAGGGGTCGGCCAGGGCAAAGGTCCCGATGTTTTCGCGGATCTCGATGGTCAGCGCGGAGGTCGTGTTTTCACATGTGGCCAAGCCCGTGGCGCCGTCCAACGTGTTGGTGACCACGCAACGGTACTCCGCGATCGCAGTCGTCTCGGTGCTGATGGGAAGTGAGGCGGTGTAGTGGTCACCTGTTGCCGCACAGGCCCCAGACGCTCCCTCCACGACAGTCCAATCATCATCGGTGCCCCCGACCGGGCGGCTTTGCCACTCATAGGTCAAGTGGCCGCCCTCAGGTTGGACCTGGTCAGCCCAAACAACCACATCCGGTGCATTTTCCCCTTGGTAGAAGTAGGTGGACCAGGTGCTCGTGATGTCGTCCACACCGTCAATGGTGACGTCATACAGATACGGCTCTGCCGCGTCGGCCAGGTTGCTTCCCGTGGTCTTATCGGTCTCCCACACCAAGTGCGGAGTGCCGTTTGTCGATTGGCGGAATGCGGCGCCATAGCCATAGCCGTCTTGCATCTGACCCAAGAAGTACGCGGTCTTCATGAACGCGAGGGTATGGTTCTCGGCATAATCGTAGCCAGCGGAGCTGTTGGTGCCCACGCCGCCCTCTCCGGCCGCGCCATCAAGATAGTGGATGTTGTACAAGTAGTCGTAGGCCTGGTAGCCGACGACGGCTCCCGCATAGCAAACACCTGCAGGTTTGAACGTGATACTGCGCGTCGCCCAAGTACCGACCGTCACCTTGCCCGTGTCGAAGCAGGAGAGCACGCTGGCGGTGGTGGATCCGTAGCCTACGACGCCGCCGACGTAGTACACGCTCTTCTCGCCTGCCGTCGTGTCGATGGATTTCGCCGTCACGTCGCCGGTGTTGTAGCAACCTCTCACGGAGCCCGCGGCGGCATAGCCGACCACACCGCCAACCGCCTTGGTGGTATAGGAGTAGGTATCCAAGGAGTTGTCGGCCTTTGTGGGAACGAAGCCCCACGCCGTGACGGAACCATGGTTTGCGCTGTCCTTGATCGACACGCATCCATAACCTACCAGGCCGCCTATGCAATACTTGCCCTCCACGCTTGAGCTTGCCTGGGTCGCACAATTCTCAAGTACAGTCGCGGATGAGCCGTTTGCGAGCGCATAACCGACAATCAGACCCGCATAGCGGTTGGCCTTGCCCGTGATCGAGCCCTCTACCACAAGGTCGCAAATGGTCGCGGCCTCAGTGACGCCAAAGAAACCAAGAGAGTCAGCGCCTTCGACCTCAGACCCACGAGCAGCACCTATAGCGGCGCCGTCAATGTGGATGCCGCTGATGGTATGGGTCGTGATCTCGGTGGAGCCCGAATAGCCCACGCCTCCCATAAACGTGCCCTTGAAGGGGTGCTCGACAGAACCGATTGGCTCCCAGTCGGCCCGAGAGACATCCAAGTCGCAGGTAAGAGTCACGACGAGACCCTCGAAAGTAACACCAGAATCGACTGCCGTGCGGAAGCTCATAAGCTCCTCGTAAGAGCTGATGGTGTACTCGGTGATCGTGACGCTTGCCCAATCGGTCTTGACGGAGGCCACATTACCCGGCTCGTAGGTGTTCGTGACCTCGACGAAGTAATACAGCGTGCCAAGGGCGGAGGTATCAGGATAGTATGTCGCGTCCGTGGCGCCCTCGATAGGCGTGCCGGAGCCGACCATCGAAGAGCCCTTGTACCATTGGTAGCTCAAAGTGCCCCCGTCTCCTGTAGAGGCTTCCACCGACAACATGAGATCGGTGGTGATCTTCGTCGAGAGCGCCGTATTGAATTGTTGGGCCGCTGACGGGTTGTATGCCGTCACCTTGGGCTCTTGTGCGTCAATGACGGAACGGACGATCACGGTAGCAGAGGCGGTCTTCGCCGTCGCAGACCCTGCGCGTCCGTCGTCGGCAGTACGGGTGTTTTTGAAGACGACGAAGTAGTGACGCGTACCGGCTGTCGCAGTTGAAGGCGTGTAGGTAGCATGGGTTCCCGTACCCGCCGCCTCCGCGATGGGCACACACTCGCTTCCCGACTCGCCGTCAGACTCGAACCATTGCCAGGACAAAACGCCTCCATCCGCTACCGGATCGACGTCTGCGGTGAGCTCTGCGGCTTCAGCATCTTGCTTATAGGAGGTCGCAGGCGAGATGGGGTCTTGCGTGATATAGGGATCCTCGGCCAAGATGGCGTCTGGGGACACCTCCCATTTGAGCAACGGGTAGCTTCCGCCTGCTACAAATGAGGTGGTCATCGTGTCTGTCACGGCATCAAGGTTCAACATTGCCACAAAGTCGTCGGAGCGCCACATGCTTGCACGATCGAGCATTTTGTAGTTCGCGACAGTGGTGCTCGTGTCAGTGGCACCGATCGGGGCATAGATCGCGTTTTCGTCGGCAGGGATAAGACCGTAGCAATCAGACAGCGCCGACTTCACGAGCCGACCGGCGATGCTGCCAGAGTTGCCCTCATACCCCGCAGCCGTCACGTGGTCATATACATACCCGGTGTTATAGCAGTTGTAGACCGCCGCAAGGCCGAGGGATTGTCCGACTACGCCGCCTGCGACATATCCCGCCTCCACGGTTGCGCGGTTGTAACTGTATTCCACCTTGCAATTGCCTGCGGAGCCGACGACGCCGCCCGCGGCCGAGCTGTGCCTGTCAAAGTCGCCATTGCGTTGGGCATGGATCACCCCGTAGTTGCAGCACTGGCTGACAAGGGTTCCATAATCCTCGTTGGACGAGGTGGAGCCAGAGGTCGATCCGGCGATGCCTCCAACCGCATAACGCCCTGTTACCGATGCGCGGTTGCAGCAATTGGAGATGCGGGTCGCGCCCGTGTTCCAATCGGAGCCCTCGGAATCGTAAAGGAAGCGAACGTACCCGACGATGCCTCCAACATAGCTGTCTCCTGTCACGTTTCCCTCGACGGTGAGGTTTGTGATGGTGGCGTTTTGCACCACGCCGAACAGGCCTTGGGCGTCATAGTCGGACTCGATCGTGCTCAAGCCGGAAATGGTGTGGCCCGCGCCGTCGAAGGTCCCGGAGAAGGCGACGTAGTTGTTGCTGTTCTCGTAGTTTCCGATCGGCAACCACGCGTCGGTAAGCACGATGTCTGCAACGAGTTGGTAGTAACCTTCCACGCTGCGCTTTTGGTTCGTATCGGCATCGGTACGTCCCGCGCGCACGATATCGGTCTGGTTCGCAAGATAGCGGAGCTGATCCTCCGTCGCAATAAGGTAGGGGTCGTCAACCGTACCCGAGCCGCCGGCGAAGCCTTCGGTGGAGCCCGAGTAGGGATCAAGGGAGATGTCGATGGAGAGCGTGTCGCCATGCACGATGAAGGAGCCGCGCTTGCTTTGGTAGTTCAGGCAATAGGCGCCATACCGATACTCTCCAGGAGCTAACGAATAGGTCCCGTCCGAGTTGGCGCGAATGGCCCCGTCGTTTGTCGCGCTCATAACCTTCACGGAAGCGCCTTCCAAGGCCTGCCCGGTCTTGGCGTCCGTGATGGAGAAGGAGACGGTTTGGGGGATGCCGGACATGACGACGGTCAGGGTACGCGACTCGATGGAAACGCTGAAGTTTGCAACGACATCCTCATAGCCGGGGGCAGAAAGCGTATAGGAGTAGGTGCCCGCTTTGAGGTTGTAGCGGAGGGGATCGGTGGCAGAAGGGCTCTTGACCTTGCCCGAAGCATCTCTCACCACGATCGTTGCGTCATTGACCGCAACGCTGTCCTCGGTGACGGGACGGAAGGAGATCGAGCACTCAGCTGCGGTCATGGCCACGTCAAGCAACATGGTCTCGGCGTCTTCGACCGTGAAGGTGGAAATTGCATCCTCATAGCCCAAACGGGTAAGGATCGCCTTGTATTCCTTGCCACGGGCAAGACGATACGTCCCGTCCTCCCGCGCGGAGACAAGCATCCCTTGGGCATCGTAGAGCGCCGTCGAGACCTGGGTAAGCGTCGTTTCTTCCTCGGCGTCATGGGCGCTAAGAGAGACGGTTGCCAATTCGGCGGCGGTGTTGAGGGTGATGGTAAGTTGCTTGTTTTCGCGTTGGACCGTGAATTGGCCGCTCACCTTCTCGTAGGTCACGGGAGCAGACGCCTCAAAGGAGTACACGCCGCTCATGAGGTTGTAGACAAAGGAGCCGTCGCCGTTTGTCTTGGGGGTCTCCATACGTCCAGTGGAGGACGACACCGCAAGGTGGATACCGGATAGATAGTCCCCCGCGCTGTTCTTGACGTTCATGACGACCTCATATGCCTCCTCCAAGGAGACGTCCACCGTTTGCTCGGCAGAGTAAGTCTTGAGGGTGCCCGTGCCCAGGTAATATCCGTTTGCTGAGACCTCGTACGAGTAGACGCCGCGATGGACCTTGAACGTACCGTCTTGTTGCGCCTCCACGACGTCCCCGATGGCGAGGCTTCCCTCCTCGATGCCCTCATCGGGATCGTCGGCCCACGTGATGTCCTCGGCTGCCTTGAGGACCACGGTCGCCCCTTGGATGGACGTGCCCGCGGTATCGGTCACGTTAAAGGACAGGGAGTACCAAGGAAGGGTCTGGCTTGCCAAGACGGCTTGGGCCATAGCCTCGAAGTTGACCAATCCGTATCCGTAATAGTCGTCGAAACCCTTCGTGCCGAGATCGGTCGAAGTCTCGATGAGGAACTCCTTGAACACATCCTGGGACATGTCCGGATAGACCGACCTGCACATCGCCGCGAGGGCGGCAACCTCAGGGCTGGAGAACGAGGTTCCGCTTGCCGTCTTGTACGAAGTCTCGGACTCGTTGTACGTGCTCGTGACTTTCTCTCCCGGGCCGGTGACAAAGACGCTCTTGCCGTATTGGGACCAGGTGGAACGCTCTTGGGAGGAATCGACGGACGCGACGCCGACGACGGAGTCGTATGCCGCAGGATAGTTCGGGGTGGAAACGCCGTCGTTGCCGGCTGAAGCCACGACGAGAACGCCCTGCTCAACGGCATAGTCGCACGCACGTTGGAGCGATGTCTCGTTGTACTCGCCGCCAAGGCTCATGTTGATGACGTCCACATGCGCGTCATCCACAGCGTAATAGATCGCATCGACGACGTCGGAGGTTGATGCCGTGGTGGAGTCAAACACCTTGCAAGGCACGATGTCGACACCAGGCATTAGACCCGCCACGCCGACGCTGTTGTTCACCTTTGCCGCGATAAGGCCAGAGACAAAAGTGCCATGTCCCTTGACGTCGGGCTCACCCTCGTCGCTCGTGACGAAGTTTTTCCCGTCGACCACATGGGTATAGTCAATATCCTCGTGCTTGTTCTCGGAGGTACCAGTTCCGTACAAACCTGTGTCGATAACCGCCACGCGCACCTTCGTGTCGCGCACCGGCGTGTTGTTGTGGACATAAGGATCGCCATCAAGGCCTTGGGCCCACGCGCCCTCCACGTTGAGCATGTCGAGGTTCCAAAGATTTCCCGACAGATAATACGGGTCGCTTGGCGGGTAGGCCGGGGCGGGATTGTTGCTGGTTCCGCCCCGGGTCGTGAGCGCCTCTGTGGCGCGGGCGTCGTCATCGATGTCACCGACAAGATAGACCCTGGTGTCAGGCTCGACATATTCCAATTGGTCGGCTGAGAACAGGCCTGCCAAGGTATCGAGAGAGGTCACCTCATAAAGGGAGCCGTGCACTTGCGTGATGAGGCCCTCCTTGGCCGCCTCCTCGGCAACCGAGGCGACCTCGCCAGCACCTTGTGCCGTATCAGCGAGGGAAAAAAGGAAGCCCGAGTAGCTTCCCGAAGGCAAATCGGCCAAGGTAAGGACCTCGCCAGAACCGTTGTCGATGTGCATGACCTGGGCAAATTTTGCCTCTGATTCCGGCGCGTAGTTTTCTGCAAGCGGATACGTCGCGGCGGAGGTGTCCTTCTTGACAAGAAGGTCGTCCGAGCCGTTGCCAACGGGTACCCCTTGAATAGACGCCACTCCTAGGCCGACCCCGATGCACAAAACCGCTGCACACAGCGCCGCCGCAACACCTTTCGGGTGCGTAATCTTCCTCATGTTTTCCCTTCTCTCTTTCTCTTGCGGCTAGGCCACAGCTCGGTTAGCCGCAGCTCGGGTGCCGAAGCCCCGTGTCTTGCATGTTGGATCTTGTGGCTAGCCCGCCGCTTTCTTGGTCAACCCACCGTTTTCATGGCTAGCCCGCCGCTTTCTTGGTCAACCCACCGTTTTCATGGCTAGCCCGTCGCTCGGCTAGCCCGCAGCTTTTATGGTCAATCCACCGCTTAAACATCAAAGCCCTCATGTATCGCATGCTGAATCGCCCAAGCGTCCGCCGCATCGAGGACCCCGTCCCCATTCGCATCGGCACGGAGCCAGGCGCCGCAATCGAGCTTGTCGAATCCGTTGTAGCGTCCCGCGCCCAGGTCATAGGCGATTTGGGCGTCGATGATGGACAAGCTCCCGTCCCCATTCACGTCAGAGGACGTCGCTTGGGGCGCCGAACCCTCAACCTGTGCAACATCCGCATACACCAAGGCACCCGCCTCGGAGCGCGTCATCAACGTGACGTATGCACTCCCGTTCCAATAGCACGCCTCGCCTTTGATGGTCGGCATCTTGCCCTCTGCGACATCACCTGTGTAGGTGACCAGGTAGAGCGCCTCGCCCCCCGCGGTCGCAAAGGGCGTCGTTGAGATCGAGATCGGGGCCACCAAGACCTGTTGCCATGCCAAGATCGGGAACCCGTTGTTTTTTTGGAGCTTCTCGTCGGAGCTGTCCGCCACAAACGCGGAGCCCATGGCTTGAAGGAAGGTATCGGCCTTCATGTCCGCGGATGACTTTTCGTACAAGGGCTCAAACTCGGTTGCGAGTTTGGAAGTATCCCCGTTATTGCTTTCGGTGTAGTAGGCGCAAAGGTCGCTCGCAAGGGCGTATACCTCCATCGCGCGCGACCACGATGCGGCCTTGTCGCATTTCGCGTAGTACTCGCTGACCTTGCCAAAGAGGTTGCCCGCACACGCTCCCTCCTCGGCTGACGCAACCGTCGAGACGCTGAAGCAGCGCTGGATTGCCGGGGCGGACGTGTCTGAAAAAGACGCGGATTGGTAGTATCCCACCAAGCCGCCTACCGCCTTGCCGCCCGAGACAAGGCGGACCGATCCGGCGGCATAGCAATCCTCAAAGCTCGTGCGTGTCGAGCGGCCCGCTAAACCCGCCGCAAAGCCGCCAGCGTTTATTGTCACGTTCGCGTAGCATGCGCTCACGTGTGTCATGTCCTCGGGCTTGTTTGACGTTGCAGCGCTCCCTGTCGTGGAACCGACGAGCCCGCCTGTGCACGTGGCCGAATCCGCGTCGATGGTCCCCTCGACGCCGAGGCTTGTGATATCGGCACCGCTCACGTAACCGAAGAATCCGGCATAGGTGCTTGCGGTAGAGGAGTCGCTTGAGGACAGGGAGTCGTTGGTGACCTGCATGCCGCTAACGACATGACCTTGGCCATCGAAGATCCCCTCGAATGGGTGTTTGTCGTTGCCGATGGGCGTCCAAGGACTCGTAAGTTGGATATCGCACGTCAAGACGTAGCGCAGGTTGTCGGTCTTTATCGTGTCTGCGTTGACTCCCTCGGCAAAGGTGCGAAGCTCGGCCTCCGTGGAGATCTCCACCGCCTCAACAAGGGTCCACGCCGCCTCAAAGCTAAGATTGCCGCGCGGCATGGAAAGAGTGTCGCCGGCGTTGTACAACGTCGCGTCCGTCTCCCCCGGCGCGGGCGCCTCTCCCGACGAGCCCGTCTCCCCCGGCGCCCCGCTGATCCGCCATCCGGAGAAGACGTAGCCCTTGCGCGTCAGCGTGCTGGTAGGGATGGTGATGGATGTTCCTGGTGCGGCCTTGAAGGAGGACGGTCTCGCCCCAGCCACGTCACTTCCGACCGAGAAGGACACGACGTAGCTCGGCTGCGCTTTGGCAACAAGCTCAGGGAAGGTGGTCGGGGCCTCTCCGTACCCGAAGTATTGGGTGCCAAGCGCACCTTGGACTGCAGTGGTGTTCCAAACCTCGATCCCGGACAGACACCCTGTCTGCTTGTTTTTGGCGTTTCCGCCTGCCAAGTCATCGGTTGAGGACGCGACACACCCCGCCAACGTATAGCCCGAGCCCGTACCCACCAATTGGCCGAAGAACCGAGACGCGTAGGTGCTCGTGTTCGTGGACGAGACCTGCCCCGCTTGGTAGCAAGAGGTCAACTTCACCGTGGCGGATGAACAATTCACCAGGCCGCCACCGGAAGATGCGGTCACAAGCTTGCCTTGGTGGTAGCAATAAGACATGTCCAACGTTCCGCCCTCGACACGGCCCACTATGCCGCCGAGGTGGGAGGAGGTGCCCGAAAGGTCTCCTACCACGCCGCAACAGGTCACAATTGTATCGCCCCCTACGACTTGGGCTATCAACCCGGCGCTTGCCTCAGAGGAGAGAGTGTTGACGCTAAACGTGGCCTTAGGCGACAACTGGACCACCAGGTTGATAACGTTCGCGTCCTTCACTGCTCCAAACAGCGCGCTGAACCATTGCGCCCCGTGATAGTTGCTATTGATCAGAGGGTTCGAAGCTTTTGTAAAATACAGTCCGCTGATGGTGTGGCCTTGGCCATCGAAGATGCCCGAAAAGCATATCGGGGTCGCGACAGAACCGGATATGTTCATACCGATACCGATAGGAGTAAATGACGAGGTCAGCGTGATGTCTTGGGCAAGTTGTACCGTGAGCCCCGCATAGTCGTGGGCACCTGATTGCGCGTCCTCCCACACACCGTTGGTCACACGCTTGCCATTGACGCTCGTTGCGAAGGCGGCCAGGTCCTCTTCGGTCGAAATGAGGAAGGGGTCGTCAGGAGTCCCCGACGGAGCGCCTGGCTCACCAAGTGCGATGAACGTGTTTGGCGTGAGGTCGTTTTCTTGTAGGGTTGCGGTTCCTTGCGGGGTCGGCTCTGCTTGCAAGGTTGACTCTGCTTGCAGGGCAGGCGCTCCTTGCTGGGTGCTACCGCCTTGTAAGGCAGGTTCGCCCTGCAGGGTCGACTCGACACCGAATGCCCCCAAGGGGATGGCCAGCACAAAAAGCGTGACCACTACCAACAACCATCGTTTGAGCATCGTCAACGTCCCCACCCCGTAGATTCGCATTATTCTTTAATAAAATTATTGGAATCCCAGTATAGTTTAAAAGACAAACGATGGTCGAAAACGACTTCTCGATTTTTTCGAACCTGACAGGCACCTGACACCTGTCACATGACAATACCTGACAGGCACCAGGCACCTGTCAGGTTTTTCGGCTACATCTTCACCCACATCGCTGGACGAACTGCCCTGTTCGTGCTCGCAACGCCAACACCAGTCGCATAGGCATAACCGGATGCGTCAATCATCATCGCGCTAGACTGTGTCTTGCCGGCGGTCCTGAGATACCAAGTTGTCGAGCCATTGGCCTCGTAGGCGCCCTTGGCACTAGCATACGCGGTGCAGGCGCATTTGCCAGTCGAGCCATCACCGAGGTACGAAGCGAACTCGCTGTAGGACAACAGGAAAACCCTGTCGTAGGTCGCGCCCCCACTCGACGTCCCGTGCCAAGGGTTAGCTCCATTCTGAAGCTCCGAGACCGGAATCAACGACCGCTGCTCGACGGAGAAGGTAGAGGAGAGGAAGTCGCTATTGAGCCAGGACCTCAAGCTGCTGTCGGCCCACACGCACTCCCCGCCCGACTCGTTAAACGGCAGGCACTCTATGGCGTAGCAAGTGGTAACGAGTGCTTTGTTGCCGTCGATTGCCAACACCTGCCACTTAATCGCCTCGCTGCCATTTGTCGTATCGCCGTCCTGCTCGTAGGAGCCGAACGAGACGACATCTCCCACCGTGGCGTTGGCAAACGGACTGGTGGTTACAGAGTCGAAAGAGGCCGACCCAACCCATGCGCAGTTACGACAGCTGCAAGACTCCTTCTCATAGGAGATCTCGACAACATCGCCTTGCGCAAGAGTGACGGAGTACGTGCCGGACGCGGCGCAGTTCCACCCCTCACGCACGACACCGTTGACGCTCACGTTGAGGCTGCCCTGGGAAACTCCCGGAGAGACCTCGTAGCCAAACGAGAGCGTACCAGCCCTGTTCGCTGTCAAAGTGAACGTGGAAGGTGCGCTAGCGATTCCAACGTTGCTCGAGACGATGCGGTCGCCGTCATCGGTCCACGGATAGTCAACGCCGTTCGTGAAGGTCAGACCGTCGATGGAGGCAAAGGGACCACCTTCGGAGGCAATTATGGGAGCACGGACGCCGCATCGCGTGCAGAAACCGTTTACGTAGTCGTGCCCAAGCGCAGGAACAGCCTCGACGTAGGTGTGCGAGGAGTCGTTGGAGCACACGTACGTTCGGACGCCTGCGGTTGTGCACGTCGCGGGCGTTGACACGGAGCTCTTCGAGTAGTCGTGCCCAAACGCGGTGCCGGAGGCGGTTCGGGTCTCGGACTCGCCGCACGCGCAGGTGCGGGTCTCGGTGCCGTCGCCCTCGCAGGTCGCGTCGTTGTTGTAGGCGTAGCCACCCCAAGCATGGGTATGGGCGACTTGGACGACCTTGCCACAGTGCGTGCACACCGAACCGGACCACGTGTGTTCGCTGGCGCCCGGCAAAGACGGCGCGGTCTCGCCGCGCATGCCGCTCGTCAGGCCATAGCTCTCGCAGATGGCATTGAATTCGTTAGAGTTGCAGAAATGGAGCACAAGGTCGGCGACTGAGTAGCACTTATCCTCCTTCTCCTCGACCCATCCCCTGATCTCGGAATCGGAGCCCGCACGGCCCAAGATCGCCTCATAGGCAATGGCGACCGCGTCGTAGTTGCCGTAATTGTTGTTCTTGAACTCGGCGCTGTCAAAATAGTTCGTCGCGATTTGCCAGCAAGCCATGCCGTTGACAATAGCCCCCGCTTGAACGTTGAGGCCGGCCACATCGATGCCACCGTCAACCCCCACCACATCCGAGCGGCCGAGGACGATCGTGTACATGCGTTTTGCAAAAGCGGTCGCGCCTTCGTTGCGGTCGCGGTCGTTGCCGCCAGCATAGACCAGGTTCCCGTCAGTATCCCACGCCTTGTCAGCGTTGGCGTTGTACAACTCGATCGCGTCAGCGCTCAAACCGAGGGATCCGAAATAGTTGCGGTATTCTTGCGATTGGCTGAAACCTTGCAAAACGTAGCGCACGGACATGCCGACTTCCATCTTCTCGACCCAGCCTGCCTCCTCACCGTTCCCGGGAGCGCGGCCGAACATAACCTGGTAGACGCGCTCCACAGTCTTTTGCGGGGTTTCATGCTTTGCGAAATACTCCTCAGAGTTGAAATAGTTGTACGCGATCTCCGCAGGCGAGGCGCCAGCGCGAAGCGCCGCAAGTTGGAAGTAGTAACCCGCCGCCTCAGGTTGACGATCAAGGATGTCGCGATAGAGGCGGGCAACAAATCCCTCAAGACCCTCCGTCGGCCAAGGGTTGTACTCCTCTATCTCGAAGGTACGGGAAGTCTGGCCCGTGTTAGACCCGATACCCGTGACGGTAACGGTAGCGGTCCCAATCGCGTCATTATTGGCATAGGAGACCGAGTAGTGGACGCCCTCCGTAAGGGTTACGGGGTTGCCTGCCGCTGCTTCCTCGTAGGAGGTGTTAGCGGAGTTATAGGCGGCTTCGGCCTGGGTCGCGTCTTGGGCGGCCTGGGTCGCGGCGGCTTGGGCAGCATTTGCGGCGATCTGGGCATCATTGGCGTTTTGCTGTGCTTGCGTCAAGGCCTGATTTGCTTGCTGGGAAGTGCTCGCAGCGCCGTCTTTCTCCTGCTCGGCGGTATCCATAGCGGTCTTGCTTGCCGTAACCTTGGCCAGAGCCGCATCGTAGTCGGCCTTAGCCGCGGTATATTCCGCCTCTACAGGATCAAACGCCTCCTGCGCAGAGGTCAAAGCAGCCCCTGCGTCCTTCTTCTCATTGTATGCAAGGGCGTAGTTCGTGTTTGCAGTGCCGAATGCGACATAGGCATCAGCCTTAGCAAACACGCCGTTCACGGTGGTAGTGGCATCAGCCGTTGTCATGCCGTCTGAGACGTACTTGTCGGTAAGCCAGGTGATAAAGCGGCTACGGTAATCGCTTGCCGTATAGACGGTGCCGCGAGTTGACGAGATGCCGGCGGAGAAGTTCTCACCCCAACAGTCGCCGCCGCCGTAAGAACCGTTTGCATCGTACGCCATACCCATCGAAGTCCAACGAGGGTTCATGAAGTTGATGTAGTGACCGACGACGCCTGCAAACGAGCACTGCGAGCGGTTTGTGGTATACCAAGAATACACTTCTGGGCCAGGACATCCGGTAGTGGAGCCCGTGATTCGCATATACTCGGCGTCGAACACCTCTTTTTCCTCGTAATACCAACCACGGGACGGATCGGTATACCCCCAGGCGAGGTTCTCGTTGCCGCACCCAGAGGAATGGCCAACATTGGTATCAGACCAG
Source organism: Eggerthellaceae bacterium (assembly GCA_963643505.1). Classification (GTDB taxonomy): domain Bacteria; phylum Actinomycetota; class Coriobacteriia; order Coriobacteriales; family Eggerthellaceae; genus CAVEFW01. Next base: position 1,389 of record CAVIKF010000008.1, on the reverse strand, counting down.
TTGACGCTGCCCTGCTCTAAAGCCATGTTGTAGTCGGTCACACCAACAGCAGAAAGCCCCGCAGCTGTGCGCAACTCGTTGTAGCGGTCAATCATCGAAATGGCATAGACCATGTTGTCAATAGAGGTGGCATCGGTGTCGCTGTCAAGATCGGTCTCGGCAAGAACGCTGGCGACACGAGCGCCCGAATACGTCGTACCGTCGATGTTGGTGCCAGTGACCAAGCCGTATGCCGCGTTCGAGTTCATGTCCTTGAAAAACTCGTCGCTGTTGTGGGATTGCTTCTCGTAAGTGGTGTTCTTTACGGCATTCCAATTCGTACGCGCCGTTTTAACAGCACTGCTTGCCGTATCATACTTCGCACTGGCGGAGTCATAGGTGGCTTGAGCGGCATCCCTTTTGGCCTTCGCCTCTTCGTAGGGCGCTAGAGCAGCTTCATAGGCTGTCTTTTTTTCCGGCAAGGCCGCAGAGGCAGACTCATAGGTAGACTTCGCGGTTTCGTACGCAGCGGCCTTTTCGGAGGCGTTTTGCGCAGCCGCTCTTGCCGTTGATTGCGCGCTGGTCAACGTCGCCTGCGCGGTTTTGTTTCTCGCAGTCGCAACAGCAAACGCATCATCGGCCGACTTCTTGTTCGCATTCGCATCCGTGAGGGCGTTTTGGGCCTGCTGTTTTGCGGCGAGCAGTTCCGAAACCTGCGCGGCGGTAGGCATCGCGCTGACCGTGACCTTTGGTGTCACCTGGACGTCGCGATAATAATAGGGGCCTTTTTCAAGCGTCACCGCAGCAGACGAGAGATCGTATCCGGTCCCACTTAGCGCGCTTTCGTCTTCGCCGCCCAAGGATGTGGCCGTGGCGTTTTGCGCACCGGTAAGCTCTGCAAGGGCAATCGCCGGGCACATGGCTGTTGACAATGCCAAAGACAAAGTCGTTGCTATGATTTTCTTACGCATGATAACCTCCGCCGCGATTCGAGATAGACAGACGACGGGCACCTCCTGACAGGTGCCAGGTGCCTGTCACATACCTTTCATGACAGGTGCCAGGTGCCTGTCACATACCTTTAATTCAACTAAGAGACCATACCGCAATATCGAGCCAAGGGGCAGAAGAGTTTTTAATTTCGCCGTACATGCGAACTCCTAACCGAACCTAGACGATCCAACTTTTTGCCCGCATCCCCTTACCTTCGATATATGCAATTTGATTACCAGTTAAATCGACACTGCGCCAAAACTGGGTTTACGGCTACGAAGCTAACGGAACCGTTTGATTACCAGTTAAATCGACACTGCGCCAAAACGTGCTTGCTTCCTTGTCAGCCATCAGGCCAGTTTGATTACCAGTTAAATCGACACTGCGCCAAAACAGGCCTGCCGCCGAGAATCACAG
>CAVIKF010000007.1:0-73913 GCA_963643505.1 Eggerthellaceae bacterium | reverse complement strand
GCTGTCGGTGACGGGACGCATGACCGACCCGACGGTGAGGCAGTTGAAATAGTCATCGATGAAGATGAGGACGCCGAGGACGAACGCGGCGAGTTGGGCGCCCGTTCGGGTCTTGAGGTGCTTTGCCGCCCACTTGCCGAATGCCGCAGCGCCGCCGGTCGCGTTCACGAGAGCGACCATGATGCCAAGCATGACCAAGAAGATGAAGATGCCGGCATTGTCTGCGATGGCGTTGATAAGCCCTCCGGACATGACCGTCTCCCCCGTATCCGAGTCGACGACGGGAGCTCCGCTGATGATGGTATCCACGGTGCCTACGGGGTCAAGTCCGGCGACAAGGACGGCGCCGACAAGTACGCCGACGAACAAGGAGCTGTACGTCTCCTTCGTGATGAGTGCGAGAACGATTGCCACGATCGGGGGTAGCAACGCCCAGGCAGTGTTGACGAATTCCATAAGATCCCTTCTGTCTCATCGAACTGCTTTGCTATCGGGATTATACGGCGCGATGTTTGTCCGCCGCGTAGAAGGAAGGCGGCGGCGCTATTTAGCCGCCGATGTGCATTTTTGTTGTCGTTGGTGCAAGAAGGGTGGCTTCTCTCAGGGAAAATCGAGTTGCAAGGTCGACTATCGGCGTCCCTTGAGCCTTGTAGGCAAGACCTCCGAGACAATGATGGCCGCGAAGATCAAGGCGAAACCGAAAAGGATCTTTGCGCTTACGGTCTCGGCTCCCAAGGCGACGCTGAAGAGGACTCCGAAAGGAGACTCAAGGCTGAGTAGCAAGCTTGCGGATGCGGGTGGGACGTTTGCCTGTCCGACGTTTTGGAACAACAGGGCGAGTGCGGTACAGGCGATGGCGAGATAGGCCAAGGCTCCAGCTTGGGAGAGGTCGAGGGTCGCAAGCGGGGAGACGTCGGCTCCGGTTATCAGCGCTGCGATTGCCGAACACAAGGCAACGCCTGCAAATTGCCACATAGTGAGCACATAGATGTTGCGTCCTTGGCTGAACTTCGACACTATGATGATGTGGATGGCGTAGAACACGGCGCAGGCAAGGGTGAGAAGGTCCCCGATGTTGACGCCACCCTCATTACCGACGCTTACGAACCCGATCCCGCAAAAGCAAAGGAGCGCTGCGACGATGTTGAACAGCGTAGGTTTCTTTTTTGTGGCAAACCACGCAAAAAAGGGAACCAATACGCAATAGGTGCCGGTCAAAAACGCGTTCTTCCCGGGCGTGGTGTATTGGATGCCGATGGTTTGAAGGTAGTACGCGCAAAAAAGTGCAAGCCCGAATAACAAGCCAAACCCGATATGGTCCCTTGTGAGATAGAGTGCGCGATGCTTTGCAAACACGACAGCGAGAAGCACGGCCGCAATGGAGAAGCGCACCACGAGGATAAGTGACGGGTTGAGAAAGTCTGTAACACCCTTGACGATGACGAAGGAGCTTCCCCATATGATGGTGGCAAGAACGATTAACAGGCGATATTTCACGGTCGATCCAATCGGGTTTGCTTGCTTTCTTGCTAGAGATTTGCTCGATAGCCCTTGGGCCATGTGTCGGAGAACCTCTTAGCTACGTTTATGAACTCCTCCACTGCGGGAGAGGGGGATGGGGTTTGGAGTGTGCCGATGCCAAAATCAAGATAGCGTTGGGGGCTGAGGGGGCGAATCGCGACACGTCCTTGCGCCATCCACCCATCGGCGATGCCGTTGCAGCAAAGACAGATACCCAGACCTGCGCCTACCATGGAAAAGGCCGTATAGCAATCGGTGGCAGTGAACCGAATATCGGGCTCGATGTTGCGTTGTCGCATGAGGCGCTCAGCAAAGGTTTCCCCTTCGGGGTGGATGCGGATGTAGGGTTGTCCGTCGAGTTCGGCGAGAAGGATCGATTGGTGGCGCGTCAGGGGACTGTTTGCCGGAAGCCAGGCAACGAGTTCTTGGGTTCCCAAGGGGACCCAGTCAAGCTTGTCGTTATTGTTGTGGAGCAGTGCGCAGTCGATGGCATGTTGTTCGAGGAGCGAGCGCAGGTGGATGTCGCTTCCCCCTACGATGTTGACCTTGACGCCGGGGTAGAGGTCTTCATACGCGCGAATGACGTCGGGAAGCCAACGGCTCGCAAGACTGAACAGCGCGCCAACGGTTAACGTTCCCTCGGCGAGGCCACGAATGCGGGCGCTGGTTTGGTGGATGCGCATGTTGACGCTGGACATCTCGCGGAACAGGGGGAGCAGCTTCAACCCTTCGTCGGTCGGAGCGACACCGGTACTGCTTCGTGCCAGGAGAGAAAAGCCGAGTTCGCCCTCAAGTGCATTGATGAGACGGATGATGCCCGAAGGCGTATAGCCGAGCTTTTTCGCCGCACCCGACATGCTTTGGGTGTCGACTGCGGCGACGAACGCTTCGTAGCGATTGATATCCACTGATGCTCTCCTTGCTTGCTGAACTCGCCTAGACTATCACATTTTGTTATATCTTTTATAAATTATCGCAACACATTGTTTTGAATGGTACCGTACGCCTACTTGTTAATCGGTAGGAGTGAGGGAAGGGGCCAGACAATGCTTGCAAAGATTTGTCTCGTTGTCATCTTCTTCGGCGTTGCGATCGGAGTCGGTGTCTATTGTCGCCGTTCCACGTCAAGCGTCGATGGGTTTGTCCTCGGCGGCAGAAACGTGGGCGCTTGGATGAGTGCGTTTGCCTTTGGCACCAGCTATTTCAGCGCGGTCGTGTTTGTCGGTTACGCTGGCCAGTTCGGTTGGAAGTACGGTCTCGCTGCGTTTTGGGCCGGACTCGGAAACGCCGTCGTCGGCTCACTCATGGCGTGGTGGATTCTCGGTCCCCGCACCCGCGAGATGACGCATCGCATCGGCGCGACGACGATGCCGGAGTTCTTTGGCAAGCGCTACAACTCCAAGGCTTTGCGTATCGCCGCCGCTGCGATCATCTTCGTCTTCCTGATTCCCTATACGGCGTCGGTCTATAACGGCCTCTCTCGCCTGTTCGGCATGGCTTTCGGATTGCCTTATGAGTACTGCGTCATAGCAATGGCTCTTATCACGTGCGTTTACGTCGTCGTTGGCGGCTATATGGCCACCGTTGTCAACGACTTCCTCCAAGGCATCGTGATGCTTATTGGCATCTCTGCGGTCGTCCTTGCGGTGTTGAACTCCAATGGCGGCTTCATGGAGGCGATGAGCTCCTTGTCGCAAGTTGATGGAGGCACCGGTTTCCAGGGTGTTTTCACCAGCATGTTTGGTCCAGACCCCGCGAACCTGCTCGGCGTCGTCATCCTGACGTCTTTGGGCACGTGGGGCCTTCCGCAGATGATTCAGAAGTTCTACGCTATCAAGAAAGGCCCGGCAATCAAGCAGGGCGCCATCATCTCCACGCTCTTTGCCGTGGTCGTTTCCGGCGGTTGCTATTTCCTTGGTGGCTTTGGCCGTCTTTACGGTGATCAGGTCGCGATGCAGGCTGATGGCAAGACGCCGGTTTTCGACTCCATCGTTCCGACCATGTTGTCCACTCTTCCCGAGTTCCTGATCGGCTTGGTTATCGTTTTGGTCTTGTCCGCATCCATGTCCACGCTCGCCGGCCTCGTCCTCAGCAGCTCCTCGACGCTGACGCTCGACCTTATCGAAGGAAACATCGTCAAGAAGATGAGCGAGAAGAAACGTGTTTTGTGCATGCGATTCTTCATCGTTGTGTTCGTCGCCGTCTCTGCCGCTATCGCCTTGGTCCAATACCATTCTGCTATTACATGGATCGCCCAGCTTATGGGTATTTCTTGGGGCGCGTTGTCCGGCGCGTTCATCGGCCCGTACTTGTGGGGTCTTTACAGCGGTAAGGTTTCCAAGGCTGCTGTTTGGACGAGCTTTGTCTTCGCTGTGTGTCTGACCACCGGTAACATGGTTGTTGACCTCGCCGGTCAGACTGCCGCTCTTCAATCCGTGGTTACTGGCATCCCTGTTATCTCGTGGGTTTTCGCAAACAGCTTGAACTGCGGTGCGTTTGCCATGCTTGCCTCCATCGCCATCGTTCCTGTCGTGAGCCTCTTTACCCAAAGCGTTCCCTTCGACGTCAATCCACCGAAGGCCCAAAGCGCAACGGACCGTGAGGTTGAGGAACGGCTTAAGGCCGCCGGGGATATTCCCTCAGCTCCTGTGGAGTCTCTCGCGCAGGGTGAGACCTCTGAGGCGGTTGGAATAAAAGAGTAGATTGAACTGGTCGCTCAAGGGCTTCCGAAGTGCGGAGTCCCCCCGTCCCGTGCCTGGATTACGCGCCTGGTGAGTTGTAGAGTCTTTATCCAATTTATTGCTTTTTGAGCCGCATTGTGGGCAGAGATCCTACAATGAATAAGTTTTGATAATGGATAGGCATGTGTTTTCTCCGGAATTGCGGGGAACACCTTTTTGACAGGAACAGAATTCATGGCAAATGAACGACGTTCGCGACGCGGCGCATCGCAACAGCAGACGTCTCTCGCCCTTACGCAGGAGAGAGGCTCGCAGTATGCTTACGTTACGCAGGACAGCCTGAAGTACAAACCCGATGCGAAAAAGAAGGGCCGCGCAGGTGGCATCGTCCTCGGTTTCCTGATGATAGTGCTGATCGCGGCCATCATTGCGGGTACGTGTGCGTTCATCTTCCTCCAAAACATCAATGGCAATCTTCGCGGATCCTATTCCGATGAGCAGATGAGTTCTATCCAGGAAAAGCTCATCCCCGTCACCAATGTCAACGAACCGTTCTATGTCATGCTTATCGGCTCCGACGCCCGTGCGGACTCAGATGAGATGGGCGCGCGTTCGGACTCCAATATTCTCGTGCGCGTTGATCCGGTCAATTGGATCGTCACAATGGTCTCGATTCCTCGTGACACGAAGATCACGTACAACGGGTCGACCATGAAGTTCAATTCTGCGTATTCGTATGGAGGGGCGGCTGGCACCATCGAGGCCGCCAGCGAGTTGTGTGGCGCTTCGATCTCCCATTTCGCGGAGATTGACTTCGATGGCGTCGTCAACCTTGTTGATACGCTTGGGGGCGTCGAGGTTGATGTTCCGCAGCCTATTGATGATCCCCAGGCAGGTTGGGTCACCATCGACAATGCGGGTCTGCAAACCCTCGACGGAGCCCAAGCCCTCGTGTTCGCCCGCAGTCGCCACTACTATGTGGATGGCGACTTCTCCCGCAGTGCGAACCAACGCGCCTTGATTGAGGCTATCGTGAAGAAGGCCTTCAGCAAGCCGGTTGGCGAATTGCCTGGCCTCGTTCAACAGATGTCCACGTGCGTGTCTACCGATATGGATGTCAGCGCCCTGTACAGCCTCGCCATGCAATATGTCAACTCGGGTAAGTCGATGACGATTTACAGCATCATGGTCCCGTCCTCGACCGCCGAGATTGACGGCGCGTCCTACGTCATTGCAAACACCTCTGAGCTTGCCGAGATCATGGCGGTTGTCGACGCTGGTGGCGACCCCAATACGGTTGAGACCTCCGGTACCACGAGCGGCAAATTCGAACATTACGACTATATCGAGGTCGACGAGGACGACGGAGGGTATTACTACGGCTACTGAGCTCGATAGCCGGAAGAGATGAAAAAAGGGCTTGTCGTGAGACAGGCCCTTTCTTGTGTCTTGTGCCTTGCTGCTCGTTGCTTCGTGTTCGCTACTTGGTGCTGCGGTAGCCATCGGGGTTGGTGGATTGCCACCTCCAAGAGTCCTCGCACATCCGTGCAAGATCGTACTCGGCAACCCAACCAAGCTCGTCTCGCGCTTTGTCGCAAGCGGCATAGTTGGAGGCGATGTCCCCCGCGCGGCGCGGTTTGATGACGTAGGGGAGGTCCCGACCGCACGCTTTGCTGAAGGCCCTCACCACATCGAGAACGCTGCTTCCTTTGCCGGTTCCCAAGTTGAAGATGCCGACACCACGACGTGAGCCATCCTTTGCCGCCTCGCCGGCGATGCTGCCGATTCCAATCGCACGACCGGTCCCGACGCGGCCTCCCATCCACTTGAGGGCGGCGACATGCCCACGGGCAAGGTCGACCACATGGATGTAGTCGCGTACGCCTGTGCCGTCAGGTGTGGGGTAATCATTGCCAAAGACGCCTACCGCCTCAAGCTTTCCGACGGCGACTTGGGCGACATAGGGGACAAGGTTGTTGGGGATGCCCTTCGGGTCCTCTCCGATAAGGCCGCTGACATGCGCGCCGATGGGGTTGAAATAACGCAACAACACGACGTTCCACTCATTGTCACCAAGGTAGAGGTCGGTCAGAATCTGTTCAAGCATGCTTTTGGTTTGTCCGTACGGGTTTGTTGCCTGGTGCTTGGGACAATCTTCGGTGATGGGGATGAACTCAGGCTCGCCGTACACCGTCGCGCTCGAGGAGAAGACGATGTTTTTGCATCCGTGGGTGCGAGCGACATCGCACAGGACGAGCGTGCCTGCGATGTTGTTCCAGTAATACTCGAGCGGCTTGACAACGCTTTCGCCGACGGCCTTGAATCCTGCGAAATGGATGATGGCGTCGATATCGTTTTCCGAGAAGATCATTTCGACGGCATCTCGATCGAGCATGTTCGCCTGGTAGAACGTCAATTGCTTGTCGTCTGCTTCGATTCCTGTGATGATTCTGACTCGGTCGAGGGCGACTTCGCTGGAGTTTGACAAATCATCAAGAACGACGACGCGATAACCGCAGGCGAGAAGCTCGACACAGGTATGGCTGCCAATAAAACCGGCGCCGCCTGTGACGAGGATGGTAATCGATTGCGGATCCTTGTTTAAAGACTTGTTGCTCATGAAATCCCCTTGTGTGGTGCGAAAATTATCGTAGTCCCATCGTAGCAGTTTGCCGAAACCTCAAGAATGGCACCGTCAAGAATCGCGGCAACGGGGCTTTTTCCCCAAAAACTGAAGCGAGGCCATCTGAGTTAGGAGATGGCCTCGCTTATGAGGAGAGAAGAGAGAGGAGTCCTTTCGGACAAGACATATAATACTCACTTATTATTTTTTGTAAAGAATAATTCTCAAAAAATGATGATTTGCTTTAAAGATATAGTAAACGGCACGTTTATTTAAAAAAAACGAGCATTTAAAAACGGACGATTACTTCGGCTTTGGCTTGTGCCCAAGGCGTTTGAGATGAGCCCATGCGCGTTGCTTCTCGTCCGACTCATTAAGCATGCTCGCAAAGTCAACGAAGCCCACCGCGTTGCGTCCGAATAGGCGAGCTGGCCCGTTCGTCGGGAATTCGACATGGTAGGCATGGCTCAATGCGGCCACGGCTTGGGAGTCTGTCGCGATAAGGACAAGGGGGTCAATGGCCTCAATGATGCCGAAGAGCTGTTTTCCGCTGAGCGTCGTCTGTTCCTGCTCGTCGTCGACAGTGCGTTGCGTGAGCGTCACGTAGGTGATGCAGCTTTGTCCGTATTCCAAGGCCTTCGCGCTGGCTTCAAGGGCTTTTGTTGCCGCGGACGCGAGGGTTTGGCTGCTTATGACGCACACAGGACCCGAAAGCATCCCCTCAAGATGGTTTACATAACGCTCCCAAGCCTCTTGGGCGGAAAAATAAACGGGGTTACGTTTGTCGAATATTTTCACACTGTTCCCTTGAAACGATAGTGGAATGGCGTATAACCAATGTATGGAGAACCATAACACGTAATCTTTGGAGCGGTTGTGTGTCTTCCCAAACAACCTTTCGGAGAGAAATGAGGCTACACAATGTGCACCAACGGAGTGAACATCGGACAGCTTGACCAGATGATTGATCAGATTGATGACCATATCAAACTGGAGCGTCGCTGGGCTCATACCTTGGGCCATCTTGCAGGTGATGCCGGCTTTGCCACGACATGCGAGAAGCTACATGAAGCGCAACATTTGCTCGATGAGGTCCGCGCGGTCCTCTCTGATGCGAAGGATGCCCTCGAGGACGACGCCGAAGCTGCAAACGGCGTGACCGTCAGCTTGGTATAGCCATGTCCCAGGATTTGATGCGCTTCTCGGTGGCAATGCCCGAGAGGTTGCTTATTGACTTCGACCAATATGTCGCCCGTCGCGGTATCGCGAAAAACCGCAGCGAGGTCGTGCGCGATTTGGTGCGCGAGGCCCTCGTGGAGGAGGAATGCGAGCTTCCTGGCGTCGAGGTGATGGGATCGCTCACCATTGTGTACGACCATCATACTTCTGACCTTCAGGAAAAATTGCACGTCATCCAACACCACAACTTGGAAAACGTTGTGGCATCGACGCATGTCCATATCGACGAGCGTTTTTGTCTCGAGGTCATCATTTTGCGTGGCGAGGCGACACTTGTTCAAGACATCGGCGACATAATCTTGGGAACTAAGGGCGTCAAGACCGGCAAGCTCGTCCTGACGACGGTAGGCAATCTACATTAATGCAGAGGGATTGGTATGGATACAACAGTAATGCTTGGTCATGGGAGCGGCGGCACCATGATGAAACGCATCATAGAGGAGGTCTTCTTCGAGGCGTACGCCGGCGAGGAGCTGATGCGCGGTGATGACGCCGCAGTTCTTCCGGCTCTTGAGCTTGGACAGCGTCTGTCGTTTAGCACCGACAGCTTTGTGGTGACGCCGCACTTCTTCCCCGGTGGCGACATTGGCCGCCTTGCGGTTTGCGGAACGGTCAACGACGTCGCTACGAGCGGGGCGAAGCCGCTCTATTTGAGCGTCGGTGCCATCCTTGAGGAGGGGTATCCCATCGAGGATTTGCGGCGTATCTGCCAAAGCATGGCCGAAGCCGCAAAGGAGGCGGGCGTCAGGATCGTCACCGGTGACACGAAGGTGGTCAACCGGGGCCATGGCGACGGCATTTTCATCAACACAAGCGGCGTCGGCGTGCTGGACGCTGGAATCAACCTCGGGGGTGCCCAGATTCGTCCCGGCGACGCGGTGCTTGTTTCCGGAACCCTCGGCGATCATGGCATCACGATTATGAGCTGCCGCGAATCCCTCGGATTTCAGGCACAAATCGAGAGCGATGCTGCGCCGCTTAACCACCTTATCGCCGAGGTCCTTGAAGTTGCACCCGATGTGCGTTGCTTCCGCGATCCGACCCGCGGTGGCCTTGCGAGTACACTCAACGAGCTCGCGTCCCAGGCAGGCGTCGACATCGTGGTCAAGGAGGATGCGGTTCCCGTGCGCGAGGCGGTGCGTGGGGCCTGCGAGATGCTTGGCTACGACGTTTTCCAAGTTGCCAATGAAGGCAAGATGGTGTGTGTCGTCGCCGCGGATCAAGCACAAGCGGCTCTCGAGGCCATGCGCGCCAACAAATACGGACGTGATGCCGCTCTTATCGGAACGGTTGAGGTGACAGACAAAGATCGCGGGCCGAAGGTTTTCCTCAAAACGCCTTTCGGCTCTCGTCGTATCCTTGACATGCTGGTTGGACAACAACTTCCGCGTATTTGCTGACGCATCGTGTACGAATCGTAGCCGATAGCGAAAAAAATAGCCTGATAGATATTGCAAACTAAGCAGGTAGTGTTATGGTTCGCAGAGTAGCTTTCGAGGGGGAAAGCGTGTCAGAGAAAGCATTTTGACGAGAGGAGACATTATGCCTCATCCCATTATCGAGTCCGATGAGTGCATCGGTTGCGGCATTTGCGTTGACGGGTGCCCGAGTGAGGTGTTGGAGATTGTTGGCGGCGTCGTAGAGGCTACCAACGAGGACGCTTGCACCGGTTGCGGCAACTGCGTTGAGGAGTGCCCGATGGGTGTTATCACCGAGATTGCAGAGGACTAGGTCTTTAAGTTTCAAGCAGTCCATCCTTCGCGTAAGCGAGATTGTTTCCCGTCCAAGTTTTTGGGCGGGAATTTTTTTGTATCAAGTGATACTTCCATGACTGCCGCATGGACATCCACGACTCTCACATGGATTTGCCTCGGTTTGCCCTAGCTTGCCTCAGTTTGCGCTTGTCGTGTTTGGGAAGTTACCCCGTGTACTCGTCGCCGAGAAGGAGCTTGCAGGAGAGGTCTTGGGGGCAATTGGAATAGTCAAGGTTACTGCAGCCATAAAAGACCTCGGTACCCAGATCGTCGACGCATTCCGGAAAGACGACGTGTTTGAGGTTGCCGCAGCCGAAGAACGCCTGATTGCCCAGCTCGCGCAAAAGCGACGGCAATTCAATAGATTCAAGCATGGCGCATCCTTGGAAAGCGTGCTCTTTGATGGACTCCAAGGCGTTGATGTCGCCAAGGTCGGTTAAGGCGCGGCAATTCCTGAAAGCGTAAGCCCCTATGGTCACCACCGATCGTGGCAAGGGGAATCTCCCAAGCTTGAAGCAACCTTGGAACGCCATAGGGGGAATCTCCGTGAGGAGACGGTTGGGGACTCCGTTGGTTTTGGCTTCCTCCTCAAGGTCCACAGGCACACCCCACTCGACGCTCTCAAGTTTTTGGCAATGCTCGAAAGCGCCTTCGCCCAGGCTTTCCAAAGTGGAAGGAAGCACCACGCGCCTCAGTCCCAAGCATGCGGAAAAGGCCCTGGCTCCGATTGTGGTCACGCCTTCGGGAATGACTATCTCCTCGAAGTTGTCATTGCCGCGAAAAGCGCCTTCCCCGATGGAGGTGACTCCCTCGGGGAAGGCGTTGATGTCGGATCCGTCGCCGGTGTATTGTTTGATCTCTATGGCAACGTGGTAGCTCACGACGCGCCTTTATGCGTGCTTGCCACAACAGCAACCAGCGCCAGCGTTGGCGGTGGGGTCGGGCATGATGTAGTTGGATGGGTCGCCGGTGGTCCACCAGTTGTTGCCGTCTTTGCGGAAGCGGGGATCGGGGTTGATGACCGTGGGCTCAAATCCTGCCTTGCGAATCTCCTCACAGGCCTGCTCGACGGTGAAGCCTTTCCAAACGTCCTCGTTGAACTCGGTGTCGCGGGGGTTGGCGCCGCGCTCCACCGTGAAGCCGCATCCGCCGGAGTACAACGCCTCGGGCAATGCGGGATGGCAGCTCACGCAGCGAATGGTGGCGCCCACAGCGATGCGGACCGTTGCCAAAATCTGGAGTCTGCGCTCCTTGGGGACGTCGGCCATGCCCTCGAAGGGGGTGCCAGGAACGTTGACACGAAACATAACGCCCATGCCGTAGGGATGGAGGGACATGTTGTACAAAATCTTGTCAGCCAGCTCCTCGTTGGTGTGCTCGACGCCGATGGGCTCGATGCAGGTACCCCAACGGAGGGGGGAGTCGGCGATGGCGCGGATGGTCTGCTCGCGCAGCTTCACGTCGAAGGGGGTGTCGATGCCCTCACGCATGCGGATGACATGATAGGCGCTGGTGGCACCTGCCTGGTAGGCGGCCTCAGCCATGGCGGGGGTCATCTCGCCCACGTTGAGGTTGATCATGTAATCGCCCGGCACCTGCTCACGGATGTCTTGGAGCCACTCGGTGAGAACCTTGAGATCGTAAAACTCCGTGGAGCGCAGGGTCAAGGTGGTCACACCGGCCTCGATGTAGGCGCGGGCCATCTCGATGACCTCTTCCTTGGTGTAGATAATCTCGTCCTTCACCAAGCCCCACTCGGTGCCGAAGGAGCAAAACTTGCAGTTCATGTCACAACTGCAAAGGTCCACGCCGATGGCACCGGAGATGCCGCAACGGTTCTTGGAGGCGATATGGGCAATCTTGTTGGCGCACTGGCGCAGATACATGACCTCTTCGGAATTGGGATCAAGCTCAAGCATCTTAATTATGACCTCGCGGGGTTGGATGGCAAGGCGCAGGGCCTCGTCGGTTGCGCGATCGATCATCTCTTTGATCTGTTGGTCCAATTTGTCCTCCTCGTGTGTCTCGTCTGAATCGTGTGTCTCGTCTGAAATGCTCGTTTTACTTCCAAGTGGTGAACTTCTTTTGAATCCATGCAGATCCGTAGTTCAATACCGTAACAGTTATACCGCAAGTGATGATGCCTGCGTAGATGTTTGCGTAGTTTGCGAACACGTTGGCGTTGGAAATCCAATAGCCGATACCCGACTTGGCGCCGAAGCTCTCAGCATACATGAGCATGAGGAAGCCGGTAGTCAAAGACACGCGTAGGCCGGAAAGAACGCTGGGGATGATGTAGGGCAAGATGATCTTGGTGATCATGGTGACGTTGGATACCTTCATGATGCGGGCGTTGTCGATGATGGCGGCGGGCAAGGAACCGACGCGCAAGATCATGCTCAGGAACTGGGGCCAAAACACGCCGATGAGGATGACCATGATGGCGGCCCATCGATAGTTCGGCATGATGATGACCAAGAACGGCGTGAAAACAACGGAGGGGATAGGCGCAAACACGTTGGCGATGGGATAGAACATGGCGCGCAGTCGCGGAATCCAACCGCAGATAATGCCCAAGATGACGCCTAAGAGCGTGCCGAAGATGAAGCCGGTCAAAAGCAACTGCAAAGAGGAGACAACGCTTATGGCAAGTTCACCGCCATGCTCAACGAACACGTAGAACACGTTTTCCGGGGAGGGGATAAGGACGTTGTGGGCGATGCCTGTAACGGGCCCTGCCAGCTCCCATGCGATAAATAGGAGCCAGACGACGCAAATGATGTCGCTGGAGCCTGCGGGAATGGGGTCTTTCTTGCGGCCGACGTATAACGCGATGAGATAAAGAATCTCCGCGATGGCGATAGCGCAGAAGAACGCGATGGGCGGATCTACGTTTTTGCGGGTGTAGGGAGCGAAAAGGATGATTGCTATCAGGACAATCATCATGATATGCGACAAGATGAAACGTCGCTTGATTGACGGCGTCACAGCGTAGCACCTCCCTCGTATACACGCTCGCGATCGGCTTGGTCGAGTTTGGTTTCCTCGGCGGAGTAGAACAACTCAAGCAGGTTGGAGCGGAGCGTCTTGAACTCTTCGGAATTGGGGAATTCCTCTGGATCGCGGGGACGGGGAGTCTCGACACGGAATTCCTGAAGGAAACGACCACCGCTCATGAACACGATGCGGTCGGCCAAAAGCAGGGCCTCCTCGATGTCATGGGTGACAAATACAGCGGTCTTGTCGTTTGAGCCTTCAACCCAGAAGTTCTCCATGAGTGTTTGCAGCTCGCGGCGGGTCTTGATATCCAAGGCTCCGAAGGGCTCGTCGAAAAGCAAGATCTCGGTGTCCATGGCCAACGCGCGGGCGATGGCCACGCGTTGCTGCATGCCGCCGGAAAGTTGGTAGGGGAACAGGTCTGCGGCCTTGGTCATGTTGACCTTGGCCAGATACTCATCAGCAATGTCACTGATTTGGGCCTTCGTCTGATTGCGACCAAGCTCCAAAGATGCCTGGTTGATGCCGAACTCGATGTTCTTCTTTGCGGTCATCCAAGGGAACAGGGAATAGTTTTGGAAGACGACGGAGCGGTCGAGGCCGGGGCCTTCGATGGGTTTGCCGCCGATTTCTATGACACCTTTCGCGGGGGCTTGGAGGCCCTCGAGGATGCGGAGCGTGGTGGATTTCCCGCAACCCGAATGACCGACGAGGCAAACGAACTCGCCGTCTTCGATGGTGATGTTGAGGTGTCGCAAAACCAGGTCTTCGTCAGGAATGTCTTCGCCTGTTCGCTTTGCCTGTTTGAGCAGGTCGTCGTCGTAGACGAAGCAGACGTCCTTCAGGGCCAAAGTACTCACAGACCCTCCTCCTTTCACATTGCTGTGCACAACATGACGTGGCGCCCCCCGTCTGAAGGGCGCCACATCAAAGATCTTGAAGCGTTAGAGACTATGCGTTGTTCCCTGCATACTCGTCCATGAGCTTCTTGTAAGTGGCGTTGTTGGGCTCACGCTCAACGAGGGTGTCCAAAGCCTTCTTGTAGACGGCAGACGTTGCGTAGTCCTCCATCTTGTAGTCGGACTTCTCGATCTCTCCAATCTCCATCATGCCCTCGTAGAACTTGACGATCTCATGGACATGCGGATCGGGGGAGAGGTTCATAACGTTGCGGTAGTCGCCCTTGCCGTACATAGCTGCTTCGACGTAGTCGGCCTTTTGTGCGGAGTACTCGACGAGGCGGCTGATAACGTCCTCCTTGTTGTTGAGGTAGTAGTCGTAACCGCGGATGAGAGCGATCTCGAAGTCGACGAGGGACAGGAACTTCTTGGTGTAAGCCTCCTCGGAGCAATTCTGGCGGCAGCAGGGATAATCGCCGGTGACGTCAGCGGGGATGCCAGCGACTTTGATGTCGTCCATGGAAGAGGAATAGGTGTAGCCCATTGCGTTGTTGGCAATGAACAGGTCGCACTGGCCGGAGCGCAGGCCTTCAAGTGCGGTGGTGGCGTTGTCGACATACTCGAACTCGACGTCCTTGCCAAGCTCCATGCCCTGCTTCTTCAAGAAGGACTTGAGGTAGATCTGGCCGGACTCTTCACGCGAGCAAGCGATCTTCAAGCCCTTGAAGTCCTCTGCCTTCTCAAGTTTCTTGTCGAAGGTCTTGAGGGAGATGAACTCGGAGCCGTCGAGGATGGTGCCGCCGAAGACGTAGATCGGGGTGCCCTGGGAAACGTAGGAGCAAGCGGGAACGATGCCGAAGAGGTCGATGTCCAGCTTGTTGACGGACATGGAAGCCATAGCGTCAGCGAGCGCGACGGTCTGGAACTCGACGTCGCAACCCTCCTCCTTGAAGTAACCGAGTTGGTTGGCGAGGATTGCGGGAGCAATCTTGATGAGCTTGCCGGTGACGGCGCAGACAAGGTGTTGGCCCTTGCCTTCGCTCATGAACGCCTCTTCCTTAACAGCAGTGTTGGAAGCGGTGTTGGATGTGGCGGATTTGGAGTCGCAACCGGCAAGTGCACCAGCTGCGACGGTGGCTGCGACGGATGCGCCAGCAACCTTCATGAAGCCACGACGAGAAAATTCCTTCATAGGGTCCCCATTTCTTTGAACAACAGTAAATTGCGTCTAACCAATAATAGACATGAACGAATAATACTCATGTTTGGGTATCGAAACAATTGTTTTTGGCGAAATTTGCAATCTATCTGCGACGGTAGTCTATTGAAATTATCGGATTACGCGAGGTGGGATAATCGCGGGCTAAAAGTTTTGTTACGTTGTCAACCGCGGAAAAGCGCTGGGAGACGCTTGTCGGAGGCGCGGACACGATTTTTTGCCGAAAACCGCCCAATCCAAGCAAGAAATGAGAGGGTTGAGTGAGTGGGACTTAGATTTGAAAACCAGAGAGGCCACAAAATATTCAAACTTTATAAGCGACTGACCTGCTAAAACGATTCATCACCATATAATCTTAATATTTCTATCTATAAAACTTGACAACTAGAGACTTAGATTTTATTATACGTACTGTCTTTGGAAACTAGACAAGTCAGGCGACCTGCTGCTGAAGCCCAACGCTTCGCCCCCTCCAGGCAGCAGGTCGTGTTTTGGTATCAATTCTCTAGTGAGAGGAAGTAGATAAAATGGGAAAGATTCTTGGTATTGATTTGGGCACCACTAACTCCGCCATGGCTGTCATGGAGGGCGCTGTCCCCGAGATCCTCGTCAACGCCGAAGGCGATCGCACCACTCCTTCTGTTGAAGGTTTCCGTAAGGACGGCGAGCGCGTTGTCGGCAAGGCTGCAAAGAACCAGGCGGTCACCAACCCCGAGAACACGATCGCATCCGTGAAGCGTTTCATCGGTCGTTCCTTCAATGAGACCCAGGAAGAGCAGAAGACGGTTGCCTACAACGTCAAGTCCGGTCAGGGTGGTCGTGCAGTCATCAGCATCGATGGCAAGGACTACACCCCCGAGGAGATTTCCGCAATGGTTCTCCAGAAGTTGAAGGCCGATGCTGAGAAGCAGGTCGGCAGCCCCATCACCGAGGCCGTCATCACCGTTCCGGCATACTTCAACGACGCTCAGCGTCAAGCGACGAAGGACGCAGGCAAGATCGCTGGCCTCGAGGTGAAGCGCATCATCAACGAGCCGACCGCGGCCGCTCTCGCTTATGGTCTTGACAAGGTTGACCATGACGAGAAGATCCTCGTCTTCGACCTCGGTGGCGGCACCTTTGACGTCTCCGTCCTCGAGCTTGGTGACGGCGTTTTCGAGGTGGCTTCTACTGCCGGCGACAACCACCTTGGAGGCGACGACTGGGATCAGCGCGTCATCGACTGGCTTGCCGACAAATTCAAGGCCGACAACGGCGGTATCGATCTTCGTCAGGACAAGATGGCTCTGCAGCGCCTGAAGGAGGCTGCCGAGAAGGCGAAGATGGAGCTCTCCACCACCACCCAGGCAAATATCAACCTGCCGTTCATCACCGCGGATGCAACAGGTCCGAAGCATCTTGATTACAGCCTGTCTCGTGCGGAGTTCGAGCGCATCACCCGCGATCTGTTGGATCGTTGCCGCAAGCCTGTTGAGCAGGCACTGCGTGATGCCGGCTTGACCACGGGTGAGGTTGACGAGGTCATCCTCGTCGGCGGCTCGACCCGTATGCCTGCCGTCCAGGATCTTGTTAAGACCATGACGGGCAAGCAGCCTAACATGTCCGTGAACCCTGACGAGGTCGTTGCGATGGGTGCGGCAATCCAGGGCGGCGTCCTTTCCGGCGACGTCCAGGGCATCTTGCTTCTCGATGTCACGCCGTTGTCCTTGGGCGTTGAGACCATGGGCGGCGTCATGACGAAGATGATCGACCGCAACACTACGATTCCGACTCGCAAGACTGAGATCTATTCCACGGCGGCTGACAACCAGACCTCCGTTGAGATTCATGTTCTCCAAGGTGAGCGTCAGATGGCTGCTGGCAACAAGACGTTGGGTCGCTTCCAACTCTCCGGTATCCCGGCAGCACGTCGTGGCGTTCCCCAGATCGAGGTGACGTTCGACATCGACGCCAACGGCATCGTGAACGTGTCCGCTAAGGACCTCGGTACGGGCAAGCAGCAGCAGATCACCATCAGTGGATCTACGGCTCTAAGCGATGACGAGGTCGACCGCATGGTCAAGGATGCTGAGGCTCACGCTGAGGAAGATGCTGCACGCAAGGAGGAAGCAGAGGCCCGCAACAATTGCGACTCCCTCATCAACGCCACCCAGCAGACCCTCAACGAGCTTGGTGACAAGGTTCCCGCAGATGCTCGTAGCAATGCGGAGAGCGCCATCAGCGCAGCACAGGATGCTTTGAACGGTACGGACATCCAGGCTATCAAGACCGCGACCGAGAACCTGCAGGCCGCCGGTTACAAGTTGGCCGAGATCGCATACTCCAACAACGATGCAGGCGCTGCGGCCGGTGCCCAGCCAACCGAGGCCCCTGCGAACGACGACACCATCGAGGCTGACTATGAGGTCGTCGACGATTCGGAAGGTAAGTAATTCTTATGACGCCGGAGAACGAAGATTATCGCAACGACGATGTTGTAGAGGACGCTGAGCCCGGCGAAGTGGTTGCGGAGGAGTCCGCGGCCACCCAAGCCGACCTTGTCTGCGAGGCTGAGAAGATCGTAGCCGAGGCGGTTGAGGCGGCTGAGGCGGCTGAGGCGGTCGAGGCGGTCGAGGCGGAGGTCGTCGATACCGACACCCTTGCGGCAGTGGCGGCCGAAGCTCTCGAGAAGGCCCAAGCCGAGGTTGCTGAGTGGAAAGACAAGTACGTTCGTCTCCATGCGGAGTGGGATACGTATCGTCGTCGCACCGAAGAGCAACGCAAGGTCGAGAAGGCGTTGGCAACGGAGAAGCTTTGCAGCAACATCCTGCCGGTCCTTGATGACTTTGAGCGCACGATCGACTACGCCGAGACGAACGGTGAGGCGGGTCTTCTTGACGGTGTGAAGGCGGTGCAGAACAAGTTGCACGACGTCCTTGGCAAGAGCGGCCTCGAGAAGATCGACCCAGCCGGTGAGCCCTTTGACGCCCTTCAACATCAAGCTGTTGCGACGGTTCCTGATGACGAGGCTTTTGATGAGACCGTCCACCAGGTTTACCAGAAGGGCTACAAGATGGGTTCCAAGGTCTTAAGACCCGCGATGGTCACGGTAACCACGGGAGGTCCTCAGCGGCCGAAGCTCGAGGACGAGGAATAGCCTTAGAGCTCACGAGCTTGTCAAGCATGAACGCTTGTCTAGGTTCAGGTCGTGGCAACATCGTAAGTAAGTAACCATTCGAGAGCGGGGCCACCCGCTCTCGTTGTAAAGGAGGTGATTCGCGTGGCTGCAACGCCGGATTACTACAAGACCCTTGGCGTCTCGCGCGACGCGACGCCTGAGGATATCAAGAAGGCTTTCCGCAAGCTTGCTCGAACCCACCATCCTGATGCGGGCGGAGATGAGGCCAAATTCAAGGAAATTAACGAGGCCTACGAGGTTTTGAGCGACGACAAGAAGCGCAAGATGTACGACCAGTACGGAACCGCCCAAGCAAGCCAGATCCCCAACGGTGGTTGGGGCGGCTCCGGTGGCGACTTTGCCGGGTTCGGTAGCTGGGCCGAGATTCTTGAAAGCCTCCGTAACGGCGAAGGTGCTTTTGGAACCAACTGGGATTTCAGCAGCTTCGGCTTTGGCGGCAACAAGGGCGCGTCTGGCTGCGGCGGTGGTTGCGGTTCGGGGTGTGGTCCGCAAAAGGGTCACGATTCGAATGTGACCTTGCCGATCTCTTTCATGGAGGCGTTCACGGGCGCTCAAAAGCGTGTGACGGTCCGCATTTCTGGCAAGTCCGAGGCGGAGACGCTTGATGTGAAAGTCCCGGCTGGCGCGGTGGATGGAAGCCGTTTGCGCTATCGCGGACGCGGAGCCGCATCCCAAACGGGTGGTGCGCCAGGGGATTTGACAGTCACCCTCAAGATCGAGCCACATGAGTGGTTCGAGCGTGACGGCGCAAATGTGATCGTTGAGACCCCGGTTTCCTTTGCCGAGTTGGCTTTGGGCGAGAGCATAGTCGTCCCGTCTCCCGATGGGACGCGTGTGAAGGTTCGCATCCCGGCAGGAACCCAGGACGGAACCGTTCTGAGCGTTCGAGGCAAGGGCGCGCCTAAGGTCAACGCTACGGGAAACGGTGATTTGAAGATCAAGTTGAAAGCCGTGGTCCCGACGAATCTGAATGAGGGGCAACGCTCGGCGCTTGCCGCTTTCATGGATGCAAGTGAGGAGGTGACAAGGCCATGGTAAACGATCGCAACCGTCCTTTGTACATGATTAGCGTGGCAGCAGAGCTTGCGGGAGTCCATCCACAGACCTTACGATCCTATGAGCAGAAGGGGCTTGTGACGCCCCAGCGTACCAGCGGTAATACGCGTATGTATTCCGAGGCCGATATCGAGCGGCTTTCGTTTATCAACGAACTGACGAGTGAGGGCATCAATCTTGCGGGCGTCATCCGCATCCTTGACCTGCAGGGTCGTCTCGATGAGCGCGACAAGGAGATAGATGACCTGCATCGCCGTGTTCGCAAGCTGGCCGATCGCGTACATGAGCTTGAGACTCGCGAGAGCGTGAGCAGTCTTGTTCGCGGTGATGACTATCTCGACATGGGCGACGCTCCTGTTACCGCTATCATTCGCCGCTTGTGAGGTTGCGTTTTTCTGGCGAACAGCTCACCTTTCGACGTTTCACGTAGCAAGCGTTGCACGTAGCAAGGGCGCGCTGCTCTCGCCCTTGCTCGTTCGTTCGCGTGCGAAGCGCGATCTGCGTTAAGGTCGGGCGGATGCGACATGCTCTCGTCCTGCTCGCCGGTCTTTGCTTGACAAGTGATTGGCTGACAGATGATTGGTTGCTTGTTGGCAAAGAAGCTCGAGCGAGCTCACATATCTGCCCCGTGTGGTACGGGGGGAATGGAGAATCATTATGAATATGGGAAATCTTAACAAGCTGGCATTGACGGCCCAAGAGGTCCTGCAAGAGACGATGGGCATTGCCTCCGACGCCCAATCCGTCATGGCACAGCCGATTCATATGTTGAAGGCGTTGTTGTCCCGCGGAGAGAACAATCTCTCTGCGATTATCAAGCGCATCGGCGCAGATCCCGTAGCGCTTCTCTCTGCCGTTGATACCGAGATCGATAAGATGCCGAAGCAATCTGGTGGCGGCGCGATGGGTATCATGGGCGCCCCTGGTCCCGAGCTGATGGGTGTCCTCGACAATGCCGTGAAGGCCGCCGAGAAACTTGGTGACAGCTACGCTACCAGCGAACATCTGCTTATTGCTCTGTCTGAGGACAAGGGTGCTGCCGGACGTATCCTCTCTACCGCCGGCGTCTCCCGCAAGAATATCGAGTCTGCCTACGAGGGGCTCCGCGGCGACACGCGCGTCACCGACCAACAGGAGAAAACGCAGTTCGAGGCGTTGGAGCTTTATGGGCAAAATCTGACCCAACAGGCTCGTGAAGGCAAGCTTGACCCGGTTATTGGTCGTAGCGAGGAGATTCGTCGTACCATCCAGGTCCTGTCTCGTCGCACGAAGAACAACCCTGTTCTTATCGGTGAGCCAGGTACGGGCAAAACCGCCATCGTCGAGGGTTTGGCTCAACGTATCGTGGCGGGGGATGTTCCCAGCAGTCTGCGAGATCGTGACATCATTGCCCTAGACATGTCCGCCATGGTCGCCGGTGCGAAGTATCGTGGCGAGTTCGAGGATCGTCTCAAGGCGGTCCTGCGCGAGGTCAAGGAGAGCAACGGCCAGATCATCTTGTTCATCGACGAGCTCCATACCATCGTGGGCGCGGGCTCGACCGGTGATAGCTCCATGGATGCGGGAAATATGCTCAAGCCGGCGCTGGCGCGTGGCGAACTCCATGCGATCGGCGCGACGACTTTGGACGAGTATCGTAAGTACATCGAAAAGGACAAGGCTCTCGAGCGTCGTTTCCAACAGGTTCTTATCGGAGAGCCGACGGTGGAAGACACCATCGCCATCCTCCGCGGTATCAAGGAGAAGTACGAGATCCATCACAGCGTTCGCATCACCGATGGTGCCCTTGTCGCGGCTGCTGAGTTGTCCAATCGTTACATCTCCGACCGCTTCCTTCCCGACAAGGCCATCGATCTCATGGATGAGGCGGCAAGCCGTCTCCGTATCGAGATTGACAGCATGCCCGAGGAAGTTGACATGACCGAGCGCAAGCTCACCCAGATGCAGATCGAAGAGCAGGCGTTGCTCAAGGAGACCGATGACTCTTCCAAGGAACGTCTTGAGAACCTGCGCCACGAGATTGCGACAACCCAGGAATTGCTGGACAAGCAAAAGGCCGAATGGAAGAACGAGAAGGACGTCATCGAGCACGTGCAAAACCTCAGAAAGGATTTGGATGCCGCTCGTATCGACATGGAGCGTGCGACCCGCGAAGGGAACTACTCCCTTGCCGGCGAGATCCAGTACTCGCGTATTCCTGACCTCGAGAAACAGATGGCGGAGGCCGAGCGGATTCTGAACGAGAAGCAGGAGGCGGGCGCAATTCTCAAGGAAGAGGTCACCTCCGAGGAGATCGCCGAGGTCGTGTCGGCATGGACTGGCATCCCTGTCTCCAAGATGATGCAGGGGGAGATGGCCAAGTTGGTCGATCTTGAGGATGAGCTGAAGAAGCGTGTTGTTGGCCAAGACCAGGCGGTTGCAGCCGTTGCGGGCGCCATCCGTCGCAACCGTGCAGGCCTCTCCGACCCGAACCGACCCATCGGCAGTTTTTTGTTCCTCGGTCCAACCGGCGTTGGCAAGACCGAGCTTGCAAAGGCCTTGGCTGAATACCTGTTCGACGATGAACGCAATATGGTGCGTATCGACATGTCCGAGTACATGGAGAAATTTAGCGTCCAGCGACTCATCGGTGCTCCTCCGGGATATGTGGGCTACGACGAGGGTGGCCAATTGACCGAAGCCGTGCGCCGCAAGCCCTATTGCGTCGTCCTCCTCGACGAGATGGAGAAGGCCCACCAAGACGTGTTCAACATCTTGTTGCAGGTTCTCGACGATGGTCGTCTGACCGATTCTCAAGGTCGTGTGGTGAACTTCAAGAACGCCATCATCATCATGACGAGCAATGTAGGCAGCCAGACGATTCGCGACTTCGCGGACCAAAATGGCGTGGAGTCCATCGGTGACCTTATGATGAACGGCGACATGAACACCTTCGCCAAGCGCATGGCCGAGTTGAACACCAAGATTGAGGATGCCTTGCGAGGAACGTTCCGTCCGGAGTTCCTCAACCGGATCGACGAGGTCATCACCTTCAACGGTCTTGGGATTTCCGCTATGGAACCGATTGTCGACCTGCAGCTTGCCGATGTCCGTCGTCGCCTCGAGGCGCGCAAGGTCACCCTCGATGTGACGCCCGCTGCGAGAGAGCATCTCGCCATCGATGGTTTCGATCCGACCTACGGTGCGCGCCCTCTCAAGAGGCTCGTTCAGCGCGAGGTCGTGGACCGTATTGCCAATGCGGCTGTTCGCGGGGAGTTGCTTGACCGCAGCCATGTACTCATCGATCTTGACGATGAGGGGAACTATGTTTGCAAGGTGGAACCTCCTATGGATCTTGATATCGACAAGCTTTTGGCATAGGAGATCTCGGTTTTCGTTGTCGTTCGGTGGTCCTCGACGGGTGTTGTGCCTGTCTTAGGAAAGGGGAAAGGTCTATTGGGCCTTCCCCCTTCTTTTTCTGTCCCTCTCTTGCTTGTTTTGCCCTGCCTGTTTGATCACAAGAGAGTCGCTACTCCCCTAATTGCTCAGCGGCCTCAAGCCATTCGAGCTCCAAGTCGTCAATTTGGGCTTGGAAGGCCCCGATTTGCTCTTGGATCTCGGTCAGTGCGACGTAGTCGGATTGGTCGACCTCGGTCAGCTCTTTCTCTTTGGCGGCAATCTTGCCCTTAAGCGTCTCGATTTTGCCTTCGTTGGAGGTCATGGTCTTCCGAAGGCGACGAATCTCTCCTCCCGAGAGCTTGGGTTTTTCCTCGTTGTCGGCGGGGGAAGGGGCGAAACCGAGTTCGGTAAGGATGTCGGGCTCGACCGGCTTTGCTTCCTCGGTGAGAGCCTTGAGGGTGGGGGGCTCCTTGTCGCGCTCGGCTGTGATCTCGAGGTACTCGTCTATGCCGCCGGGGAGATGGCGGATTTTGCCATCTATGAGGGCGAATTGGTCATCGGTGACGCGCTCCATGAGGTAACGGTCGTGGGTGACGAGGATGAGGGTTCCGGGCCACCCGTCAAGGAGATCTTCCACTTGCGCAAGCATGTCGACATCGAGGTCGTTTCCAGGCTCGTCAAGTATGAGGACGTTGGGCTCGTCAAGGAGGATCATCATCAGCGCGAGGCGGCGTTTTTGACCGCCCGAGAGATCGCAGACCGGCTCGTTGAGGTCGGCGCTTGCGAAGCCGAGCCTTTCGAGGAGGTCCGCCGGGGTCATCTCCTTGCCGTCCAGCATCGTGCGGCGAGAGTAGCGGCCGATGACCTCACGGACGCGATCCTTCCCGAGCTCGGTGAGGTTGTCCAGATGTTGTGAAAGGACGGCGAATCGAACGGTCTTGCCGATTTTCACGAAACCCGCATCGACGCTCTTTGTTCCTTGTATGACGTTGAGCAGCGTTGTCTTTCCAACGCCGTTTTCGCCGACAATGCCGTAGCGATCCCCAGGCCCTATGAGCCACGTAACCCCGTCGAGCACTTTATGCGCGGAAGTATCGCTGGTGGCTGGGTATACGACCGTGACGTTCTTGAGTTCGACGACCTGTTTACCGAGGCGAGCCATGGCCATGCGCTTCAACTCGAGGGGGTTGCGTAGCTCGGGAACATCCTCAATGAGGGCTTGGGCTGTCGCGACGTGGAACTTCGGTTTCGTTGCACGTGCTCGTGCGCCGCGGGAGAGCCAAGCGAGCTCCCTTCGCAATTGGTTTTGCCGCTTTTGCTCGGCGACCGCTGCTTGGCGATCGCGCTCGACCCGTTGAAGGATGTAGGCAGAAAAGCCGCCCTCGAAAGGTTCGATTCGGCCGTCATGGACCTCCCACATATTCAGGGCGATCTCGTCTAAGAACCAACGATCATGGGTGACGACGAGAAGCGCGCCGACACCGGGGCGCCAGCGGTTTTTCAGATGGTTGGCAAGCCAAGTGATTGCGCGAATGTCAAGGTGGTTGGTGGGCTCATCAAGCATGAGCATGTCCCAATCGCCTACAAGCAGGCGGGCAAGGTCGACGCGCCGGCGCTGACCGCCGGAAAGAGTGCTCACGGGTGCTTCCCATTCGATGTCACCGAGAAGTCCTGTGATGATGTCGCGCGTGCGTGCGTTGGCGGCCCATTCGTACTCGGGGGCGTTTCCTACTACGCAGGCGTGGACCGTATCCTCGTCTCGCAGGCTATCGTGTTGGCCAAGCAGGCCGATGGTGATGCCGTGGGTGCGTACGATGCGACCTCCATCGGGTTCGAGAACGCCCGCGAGAAGGCCAAGAAGGGTTGACTTGCCGTCTCCGTTGCGACCGACAATGCCGATGCGGGCGCCTTCGTCAACACCGATGGTGGCGCTTTTGAACACCTGCTTGGTGGGAAAATCAACCCGCACCTTTTCGCATCCCAACATTATTCCCATGAAGCGCCCATCCCCCAGCAATCGGAAAACCTATCCGTAGCAGTGTACCCCAATCCCGTTAGCGGGCACCCTTGCCGAGAACAAGCAAAGATATTTGTCATGTATGCGCGATTGCTCAAAACCTGAGAAGAAGGCCCGCTTATGCGCTCATTGTTGGAAAGTGGGGGTAAGTCCTGAAGACAACAATTACAATGCAACGATGTATGTTTGGGACAGTGAGGAATGATGGACGTCTTTGGTACACCTAATCTTGAGTGCGTGTCAACGCAATTCGAGGTGGTTCGCTACGATTTCGATGAGAAACCTCGAAAGGTTTCGGGTGAGGTGCAACTTGAACATTCGTTGGACGTTTTCATCAACGGGGTGTTGACGCTTCGCATCGTCTGTACGCCAAAAGATTTGTTCGATCTTGTCGTGGGTCGCCTTTTTACCCAAGGGATTATTTCGGGTGTTGGTGATATCGAGAGCATCCGCCTTGGCAAAGGTTCCATCGAGGCTTTTGTGACCTTGGTTGATACGGAGGCTGATTACACAAGGAAGCGAGTCGAGACGACAAAGACGACCGGAACAGGAAATCGGGTCTTGAACAACTACTTTGAGCAAGATTTCGCTCCGAGAAAAGTTGTGCCTATACCATGGAGGCCGGAATGGATCCGTTCGCTGGCGAAACGGTTCTCGCTCGATACGCCTATGCATCGTGCGACATTTGGCACGCATAGTTGCTATCTTGCCCAAGAGGACGAGGTCTTGTTTTGTTGCGAGGATCTCGGTCGTCATAACGCCTTCGACAAGGCCATCGGCTTTGCTTTGCGCAACGGTATCGATTTGGATAAATCCATCATCTTCTCCAGCGGTCGCTTGCCGGTGGACATGGTGGAAAAGGGAGTTCGTGCCGGTGTTCCCATTCTCGTCTCGAAGGCCGTCCCGACTGCGATGACCATCGAGTTGGCGAAGAGGTATGATCTCACGCTTATTTGCAGCGCCAGACCAGATGGCATGAATGTGTTCAACGATCCCCTTGTTGGACGGGGATAGCCACAAAACCTCTCGTCAGGGGGGAGGGGTCTTGACGGGCAAGCGGGTTACGTGTGCTCTGGTGGGGGTGTGTACGCTCCAGTGGAGGTGCGTGTATCGGCAGAGGTGCGTGTGCTCTGGTCAAAGTAGATGTATTGGCGGAGATGCGTGCGAATCGAACACACCCAAGACGTTCTGCGCGCCTCACAACGGCTTTGAAGGCCGCGGGAACCACCAGGTCCCATCCATCTCCCTAGTTCAAGACGATAGCGAATTCGCCATCGGCCTGACCATTCTACACGCTTTGTGGCGGTTGGTAGCCAACAAGCTTGCGTTCTGGTGTTTTTTTGACGGGTGAACCTTGTCATCACGAGATTCTTTTGAACCGTTTATCGCAAAGACTATACCTCTCGCATCGGGAAAAGTCAGAGAGTAAAGTTTCTTATTACCTGTTTGACGTGCGCAAATCGCCCTCTCTGAGGGTAATGCCCTTTTCGTCGAAATACTCCAACAACGGCATGGCGAACTTACGGCTTACTCCCATAGCCTCTTTGAGATCGGCCGCGGTTGAGGGGCCGTTTTGCTCGATGTGGTTGACGACTGCCTGTTCGAGGCGTGTGATAGCTTGCGTGCTGTAGAATCGATCAGCCTCGACGGGGATGGCCTTTCCCTCCTCGGTGAGGGTGCGCAGCGATTTTCGTGCCAAGCCCTCGTCTACGCCCGCGTTCTTAGCGAGTACATCCACGGTAGGCGGAGTGGTGCCTGCCTCTTTGAGAGCCGCCTCCATGGCGGATAGCGCCTTGAGCCCGGCTGCACGCGCACCGGCACCCGCTTTGGGGTGGCTTGCCTCGCCGCCGTTCACGATGACGGCCTCACGGGCCTCCGCTTCCTGCAACAAGGCATCAAAGCACTCCTTGGACATACGGGCGTCTACTTGGTGGCGCAAGGCGGCGATAGCGATACCGGTAGCTGAGGGGTTTGCGGAATGGAACTTCATGAGCGTACGATCGATAGCGGAAATCGCCTTTTGAACCACAGCGGGACGTGCGAGGTATCGATTGGCGGATCCAACATAGACGACCCGGCGAGCATCGAGGGCGACCTCCACGCAAGCGGAAACGCTCTCCTCATCAAGCCCCGTGTCCTCCTTCAGGCCCTCAAGGGTTTTGGGGGTGGTTGCCAGGTTGATGCTGGCGTCCACGGCAGCTTGCGCGTCGCCGGTCTCAAGTGCTTCGAGCATCGTTAGTTCCTCGGAGGTGAGGTTGGTGCGACGGCGTGGGTGGGCTGTGACGACCATTCCGCCGCCGATGACGCGCATAGGGGAATAGGAGCGTATGATGAAGCGATCGCGATAGGTGAGAGGTAAGGGCTCCTCGAGGCGAATTTGGACGAGGGCGGTTTGCCCGGGTTTGAGACCTTCGGCTCCGTTCATGCAAAGGATACGACCGATGACCTCGCGGGTTCCATGAGCTACATGGACACGGGTTCCTGTCGCCAAGGTGCGTCCGCTTGCGAAAGGGTCGCTATAGGTAAGGTTCGCGTCGAACCGGTCAGACACGGTGACGCTGTCGGGCGCCGCGAGAAAATCACCGGGGCGCACGTCCTCGGTGCTGAGTCCCGCAAGGCTTATGGCGACACGGTTGCCGGCGGGAACCTCTTTGAAGTCGTGGCCATGCATCTGGATGGAGCGGATGCGGGTAGGCGTGCCTTTCGGCAAGACCTCAATCTCGTCGCCGATATGCGCGACGCCGCTCCAAAGGGTGCCGGTGATGACGGTGCCGAAGCCTTTGACGGTAAACACGCGATCGATCGGCACTCGCATGGTTCCCGCAGGTTTGATGTGTTTTGCCTTTTCGGCTGCCTTGTCAAGCTCAACAAGGAGCTCATCGAGGCCTTCACGGGTGCGAGAGGAGCAGGGAACTATCGGGGCATCGGCAAAGGGAGTGCCGGCAAGTTTCGTACGCACCTCGTCCGCCATGAACTCGATCCATTCCTCGTCGACCAAGTCAATTTTGGTCAAGGCGATGACACAAGCGGTGACACCAAGCAGATCCAGGACAGCGACGTGTTCCACTGTTTGGGGCATGACACCGTCGTCCGCGGCGATGACAAGCAACGCGACGTCGACGCCGGTCGCTCCGGAGACCATTTGACGCACAAAACGCTCATGTCCGGGGACGTCTACAACACCCATGGTGCGACCGCTTGGCAAGAGAAGTTGGGCAAAGCCAAGCTCGATGGTGATACCGCGCTCCTTTTCCTCCTTGAGGCGATCGGGGTCGACTCCGGTGAGAGCTTGGATAAGGCTGGATTTGCCGTGGTCGATATGCCCCGCCGTGCCGAGGATGAGGTTTGGGGTGTTGCTCATGGTTGGACCTCCTCGCGCCCTAGTTAAGCGAGATGGCTATGGTGAAGTACTCGGACAGGGCGGTCGCAATTTCGTCGTACTCGCTCTCGTTGACCAACGTGCGCGCATCGAACAGAAGCGTCTCCTTCTTTAGGCGGCCTATGACAGGGAGACGACGTTGGGAGATGAGGTGGCGATCGCATTCAAGGGCGGATCCATTCTCAAAACTTACCTGTGCACAATAGGTGGGGATGTCGCACATAGGCAACGCTCCGCCTCCTGCCCGGGATATCTCTTCGACGACCTCGACTTTGGCGGAGCCTTTGGGGATGGCCGCCGTGATAAGGGAGGCAAGCTTCTCGGCGCGGGGCTTGATGTCCTTTGCGGGGGCGGAGAGCATGGCAAGGGTGGGAATCTCGCTTAAAGCCCGCTCGGGATCAAGATAGAGACGCAACGTCGCTTCCAGTGCGGCGAGCGTCATCTTGTCGAGGCGCATGGCACGGGCGAGGGGGTTTTCCTTGAGTCGGTCAATAAGCTCCTTGCGACCGACGATGATGCCGGCTTGGGGGCCGCCGAGGAGCTTGTCGCCGCTAAAGGAGACGATGTCGGCACCTTGCTTGAGGCTTGAAGAAACGGTCGGCTCGGCATATTCGCCGAAGGAGTCGAGTCTGATAAACGCGCCAGACCCCTGGTCTTCGTACACGAGAAGGTCAAGTTCGTTTCCCGAAGTTTCACGGCGGCCCTTCTCCTTTCGGGCAAGGCCATGGAGCTCCTTGACCGAGACGCTCTCGGTGAAACCGATCATGCGGTAGTTGCTGGTATGGACCTTCAACATCATGGCGGTATCGGGGGAGATGGCGCGCTCGTAGTCAAGCAGATGGGTCTTGTTCGTGGTGCCTACCTCAACCATGGTGGCATGGCTTTGGGCCATGATGCCGGGAATGCGGAAGCTGCCGCCGATCTCGACTTGCTCTCCGCGGCTGACGATGGCCTCGTGACCTTGGGCGAACTCCGAAAGGACCATCATGACGGCAGCGGCGTTATTGTTGACGGCGATGGCAGCCTCGGCGCCGGTCAGGGCGCAGATGAGTTGTTCGCAGTGGTCGTGGCGGCTACCACGTGCCATGGCATCGGTATCGTATTCCAAGGTTGAGTAGCCGCGGGCGACCTCGTTGACGGCTTCAACAGCTGAGGGGGCCAAGACGCTACGGCCGAGGTTGGTGTGGATGATGACACCGCTTGCGTTCACGACGCGACGCAGGTTTGGCTGGGTCAGTGCAAGCATGCGCATGCGTGCGATGACTGCGACATTGTCGGTGCTGACAGAGGTGGCGGTGCCCGCGATGATGTCTTGTCGAACGCTGTCTATGGCGCAGCGGGCGGACTCAACGGCGGCTTCGTGGGGAAGCGTTTTGACAAGCGGTCTGACCAGGGCGTGCTGCAAAAGCTCGTCAACTTGGGGTAGTGAGCGCAACAGCGCCTGTTGTTCGGATGTTGCCATGGTCTCTCCTGTGGTTCTTATGAATTGGTGCTCTTGCCATTCTATCCGAAATGATGTTGTCCAGATCTCGTCTATCGGGGTCATGTCTTGGCGGCCCCATTATTCGGCAGGGGGAAATGCTAGACTTTCCTCGACATCGTCCAAGACGGGGAAAGGCATATCCGTGAGGATTCTCCATGTGAGCGCTCAAAAGCCAGATTGCACGGGAAGCGGCATCTATTTGTCGCAGATGGTGTCCGCCTTCGATCGCGCGAGCCATGAGCAGGCAGTGATTTGCGGTATCGCAAGTACGGAGGAGTTCAAAATCGCCCCAGGCGTGCAGATGTTTCCGGTCCGTTTTGAGACGGAACAACTGCCGTTTTCGGTCTGTGGCATGTCTGACGTGATGCCGTATAAGGCTACACGATATCGTGATTTGACACCGGAGATGGCCTCTCGGTTCGAGGAAGCGTTCTCGAATGTGGTGGACAAGGCATATCAGGAGTTCAAGCCCGATTTGGTTATATGCAACCATCTCTATTTCCTGACGGCGATCGTGCGGGAGCGCGTCGAGGATGTGCCCGTGGTGGGAATCTGCCATGCCACCTGTCTGCGCCAACTTGAGACCAACCCGTTCCAGGTTGAGCGCATCATGCAAGCGATTCCCCGGCTCGATCGCATACTGGCGCTTCACGAGGCCCAAAAACAGACCATTGTCGATAGGTTCGGTGTCGAAGGGGAGCTCGTCGACGTTGTTGGTTCGGGGTACGACGCCGAGGTGTTTTCCCGAAACGACGAGGTCGCACGTTGCGACAACCCGAAGCGCATCGTCTACGCGGGCAAGATTTCCTACGCCAAGGGTGTTGCGAGTTTAATGCGCGCCCTCCGATACCTTGAGGTTGAGCCTGGTTCAGTCGAGATTCGTTGTGTCGGTGGGGCTGGCGATGCCTCGGAGTATGAACAGATCAGACGTCTCTCCGATTTGAGCCCACATCCCGTGCGCTTTCTCGGGCGTATATCGAGGGAAGACCTGGTCGGAGAATACCAAAGAGCCGACACGTTTGTCTTGCCAAGCTTCCATGAGGGGTTGCCTCTTGTCACCATTGAGGCTTTAGCCTGTGGGTGCAAGGTGGTGTGTTGCGATTGGCCGGGGGTTCGCTCCTGGATGGAGGACCGTCTTAAAGTCGCCCCTATTCGATATGTCGCATTGCCCGAGGGAGCCTTTTCTGATGAGACATGTGGCAGAGAGCAACCTGCGTTTGAGCGTCGTCTTGCGAAAGCTTTAGAGGATTCTCTTCATGCGGAGTCTGTAGCTTGCGATATGACAGGCTTGACCTGGGATTCCCTCGTCAGGCGCTTGATGGGATTTCTCGGTTATTCGTTATAGCCTCGAGGCTATCTCTCTCACTGCAGCGATCGCCTCGTCCACTTCCTCGGCGGTGTTGAACCATCCAAGGCTCATGCGTACCGCGCCTTGGTGTTCGGTTCCCAACGCCTTGTGCATCAACGGTGCGCAATGGGCGCCTGCGCGAGTGGAGATATGGTAGGTGTTCTCAAGGGCGTCGCTGATGAGTCCCGCGTCTGTGTCTCCTATGTTGAACGCTACGATGCCAGTACGTTCGCAGCCGCCTTGCCCGCCGAGGATGCGCAGGTTGGGAATTTCTGACAAACCTGTTTCGAGACGGTTCACGAGCTTGGCCTCGTGTGCGGCGATCGTTTTGATCCCGGTACGCTCGACAAAGGATATCCCTGCCCCAAGACCCGCGATTCCGTGTCCGTTGAGCGTGCCCGCCTCAAGGCATTCGGGCATGAATCGGGGATGTTCCTTGTCGTAGCTGTGAACACCGGAGCCGCCGACTTTGAAAGGTTCAATCTCCACATTGCTCGCCAAGGCCAAAGCACCCGTTCCCTGGGGGCCATACAGTCCCTTGTGTCCCGTGATGCAAACGACGTCGAAGCCCTGTTTGCCCATGTCGATGGGCACGACGCCGGCAGTCTGTGCGGCGTCTAACACGAACAGGGCACCATGTTCGTGGGTGATGCTTGCCATGCGCTCAACGTCGTATACGTCGCCGGTTAGATTAGACGCGTGGGTGACGGCGACGAGGCGGGTGTTTGGTTTGAACGCCGCTTCGAAGGCATCGAGGTCGAGGGTGGCATCTTTGCCGATAGGAACGATGGCCAGCTCCACGCCGCGTTCCTTCTCCATTTTGTAGAGGGGGCGAAGGACCGAGTTGTGGCTTGCCGCCGTGGTGATGGCGTGGTCGCCGTTGCTGAGAAGGCCAAACAAGGCGATGTTGAGGGACTCGGTCACGTTGCTCGTGAAGGAGACGCGGCTTGCATCGGGAGCGCCGAGCAGGTTCGCGACGGCATCGCGTACCTCATAGACCGTCATGCCAGCGTCCAGGGAAGATTCGTGGACGCCGCGACCGACATTACCGAACTCGGACAGGGCGCGAAGGACCGCATCTCCCACCTCGGGCGGCTTTTGCTTGGTGGTCGCAGCGTTGTCGAAATATATCACTGGGGCTCCTAGGGTGTACGTTTTTAAACTCATGGTACCACGCTTGTCTCATTTGTTTTCGACTTCGGGTTTTTGCCGTTTTGAGGTTTTTCACAAGGGGCCAAGGGCAAGCGTAATAGAATCATCGTGTGTTTTCGACAATGTCATAAAGCGAGTTGCTTGCTCGTGTCTAACCCGAAGGGAAGCGCGCATGTATAGAAGAGATTTTCTGAGCTTTATCGGTGCCGCCGCCGTTTCCTGCGTGGGCGTCGCATCGCTTTCTGGGTGCTCTGGATCCGCCTCAAAGAAGTCGGGCGAGTACGGTACCCGTACGGTTCGCGTATCTACGGGCGGAGAAGGCGAACCCTACTCCTTTATCGATTCCAACGGCACGTGGACGGGCTTGTGCGCGGATCTTTGGAGTCGTGTCGGAGAGATCACGGGGTGGACCATCGAGACGGTGGACTCAGGCTCAAGCGACGCTGCCCTCTCCGATCTCATATCGGGCAAGGCCGATGTTGCCGCCAACGGTTTCTCCATCACCGAGAAGCGCCTCAAGCTCTATCTTGCTTGTGACCCCCTGTTCGCTGATGCGCAGGTCGTTGCGGTCAAATCCGATAGCAACGTGGAGAAACTCGAGGAGTTGCGCGGAGGTGTTGTCGGCGTCGTTGCAGGACAGGCTACCCAAGCGACTTTGGGGGGCATAGCCACAAATTACGGGTGGAACGTTAAGGACTATAGTGTGGCTGCGGATGCAGGCAAGGATTGCGCGCAAGGGACCATCTCGGCATATGCCGACACGATCATCAACATATTGGATGTTCAGCGTACCCAAAATATCCAACTCAAGACGCTAAGCGAGGCAATCGGCGGAAGCAACATCACGTGGTTCACCCTTTCGTCCAACAAGGACCTCCGTGACTCCTTGAACAAGGTCATCAAGATCATGCTTGAGGATGGTTCCTTGTCTGAGTTGACTGCGAAATGGTTCAAGGGGGACTTGACGGGTTACATCAGCGACAAGTGGTTGAAGGCGGACAAGTAGTCTTTGCGGACAGGTAGTCTTTCGTGTAACAGGACACTTGCGTTGGGGCGTCTAGCAATAGACGTCCCTTTTCGGGTTGATCTGGTTCTCGAGCTCGACGATCTTGACAAAGCCGGGCATGCCCGGTTGTTCCAAGGCCTGACGCACGTCATCGATGTGCTCGGGCGTGACGAGAAGGGCCATGCCACAACATGCCTGAAGACCGCGGGGGACTGGACTTATGCGACACGTACATCCCGCACCGCGCAACGCGGCGTAAAGGGCCATGCCTTCGGTGCTTCCCTCAACGAGTATGTAGTACGCCTTCTCAGCCACAACAACCTCAAAATGTGGGCCGACGCTGTTTAGTGTGTCGGAGCGTCGGCCCGATTTGTTTACAGCATCTCAATGAACGCGGCGATACGGGTGTCGATTTGGCCTTGGTCATTGGGGTCGTAATCGGTCTCAATCTTCATGTAAGGCATCCCGATTGCCTCCATGTCTTGACGCATGAGCTCAGCTTCGACGTTGAAGGTGTGGCATGCGGTCAAGATGATGTCGATGACGCCGTCGACCTTGTATTTCTCGCACATCTCGATGGTGTTCTTGCGGCGGTTGTCATTGGGGGTCATGACGCTGCAGTTGATGGCGAGGTAGCGGTCGGCTATGGCTTGCATGATGTCTTCCGCGTCGGGGTCGATCTTCGTGGCCTGGGTGCGGGGGCCGGAGCAGTCGTCGAGACACACGATGACGCCACCGTTGTTCTCGATGGACGTGCCCACCTTGCCCATGACTCCGGTGCTGGGACAACCGGTCAAAAGAATGCGCTTGGCGTTGGCGGGGACGGGACGCTCGCCGGCTTCGTAGGATGCCTTGGCTGCGTCTACCTTGGCCTTGATGCTCGCAGCGTAGTCCTTGATGTTGAAGCTGAAGGTACCGGCGGCCATGGTGGCCATGAGGTCCACGCCCTTCATCATCGGAGGCTCTGCCGTCTGCATGTCGAACATCTCCAAGATGTTGTCGCGCAAGACGTTGCGGTTGCGAGTGGCCTCGCGCAGATCGTCCTCGGTGATGGTGATGTCGTAGGTGTCCTCAAGCTTCTCTTTCAACAGGTCGAGTTCGCTTCGCCAGATGTCCTTGGCATAGGGACGGCCCTGGGTTTGGGGAAGTTGCATGACGTAGGTCTCTTTGAGGTCGTTGAGCAGCTCGTACATCTTCTTTTTACCGTCGCACGTCGTCTCGCCGACGATGAAATCGGAGTAGTACGTGAAAGGGCACTTCTGTGTATAGGCAAAGCCATAGGTTCCCTTGATGAGGGGGCAAAGGTTTTTCGGCAAAACCTTCTCGGCGTCGGGTATGGTCTCGTTGTTTGTGCCGCAAAGGCCGATTGCCACAGCACCTGCGGCCTCGATGAGTTCGCAGGGGGTGTAGCTGCACAGGATGCCGACCATCTTGCCGCCGCTCTCCTTGAAGCTCTTGACTTTCATAAACGCGCCCTTGCGGGCATCGGCGAACTCCTCGTAATTGGAGGGTAGATCTGTCACGGTGATTCCTTTCGTTGCTTCTACAGGACAACTTCGTATACGCCGCTGTAGGTAGCGCCGGCGGTTTGGGCTGTGGATTCTATGTCCTGTCTTGATGCGATCGGTGCAACCCATGCGTATCCGCATCCGGCCGAGATCGTGCTGGGAAGAGGTGCGAGTCGCTCGGGAAGACCCGCCTCACGGCATGTTTTCTCGAAGGCAATCGAGTCGGTGGTTGTGTCGAAAGTGAACACGACGGTGTCGGGCTTGGGCTTCTCCGTTCGCGCGGATGAGGTCTTGGTTGCTCTCTCGACCTTGGGTTTTGTGTCGGTATGTGTCGGGACGCAGTCGATCGGCAAACTGAGTGCCGCCCCCAATGCGCCGGCAAAGCGCGCCATGGGACATGTCTTCACGTGCCCATTGAGTTGCTTGGCGAGGCGCTCGACGACATAGTCGTTCTCACAAAGGCCGCCCGTCAGGACGTACTCGTCGTTAGGGGACTTGGGAACGAGGGGGGCGACCTTTTTGACGACGGAGTCCACGATGCCCCGGCAGATGTCCTCGCGCGGGGCTCCTTGACCGATGAGGCTGATGACCTCGGACTCGGCAAACACGGTGCACATGCTTGAGATGCTGGTGGGCTTGCCGTCCTTGGCAAGGTCGGTCAGCTGGGTTTGGGTGAGGCCGAGTCGGTTCGCCATGATCTCTAAGAACTTGCCCGTGCCGGCGCTGCACTTGTCGTTCATGCGGAAGTCGGCAACTTTGCCGTTTCTCAAGACGATTGACTTGGTGTCTTGGCCGCCGATGTCTACGACGACGCAATCACTGCCGAACAGGCGGGCGGCACCCTTGCCATGACAGGTGATCTCGGTGATCGTCTTCTCAGCGAAGGGTACGGCCACACGACCGTACCCTGTCGCTGCGTAGCAGCATTCCGCGTGAGGATATCCATGGGCGTCCAGGTTCTCAAGGACGCGATTGCCGGCATCGACGCTGCTGTAGCCCGTGGGTATCACGAGGGTGTACGCGACCTCGTCGCCGTTAAGCACGCACGCCTTGGTGGCAGTGGATCCGATATCTATTCCCACACGGTATGCCATGGGTCCATCCTTAGTCCATCATTTCGATGAAGGCCTCGATGCGGGTGCGGAGTTGACCTGCATCGGCATCATCATAGTCGGTCTCGAGCGCGAGGTAGGGGATGCCCGCTTCGGCTGCTGCGGCGCCGATGGTGCGCTTCTCGGTGTTGTACAGGTTGCAGAACTTGAGGTTCACATCGATGATGCCGTCGACGTTGTATTCCTTGGCGAGACGGAGCACATCCTCGACGCGTCCGGGGTTAGGTGTGAAGCATGCGCAGTTGATGCCCATGTAACGCTCGGCGATGGCGCGAATCTGGCCCTCAAGTGTCGTTTGCGTTTCGTCTACGAGGCCCTCGAAGTAGCGGGTGCCGGTGCACGCCTCCTCGCAAACCACGGCGCCGCCGCAGGTCTCAATGAGATGATGCATCTTCCAGTTCGGGATGGCCATGGGGGTGCCGGAAATCATGATGCGCTTGGTGCCGGCGGGGAAGACAGAGACGCCGTTTGCGTTACGCTCATCGAGCTCATCAGCGAGCTTGTTGCACATCAGCGCACAACGCTCGGGGTCGTCGAAGAAGGCGATCTGGATCATCTCGAGGGCATCCTTGCCGGAGATGGGGATGTTGTCTGCGTTCTTGCGCGCATCGTAGACGCGTTGGATGGCGCGACGTTTCTCGTTGATGATGTGGATGGCTTCCGCGAGGTTCTCGACGGTGACCTCGTTGCCGGTGAGTTCTTCCATGCGGGTCTTGAACAGTTCGATCTCGCAGGCCCACTTGTCGACGTCTTGCGGGCGCTTCATCTGGGGCATGTCCATGATGTAGGTCGGGGCGTCCTCCGCCAAGATTTCGTAGGCTTTCTTCTTTGCGTCGCAGGTCGTCTCACCGACGAAGAGGTCGGCAATGCGGAAGAAGGGGCATGTCTTGCCAAAACGGGCACCGATGGAGGCCTTCACGAGGGGGCAGGTGTCCTTGGGCAGATATTTCTCTCCGTCGGGTACCCAGAACTGGGAGCCACCGCAAAGGCCGGTGACGATGCCGCCAGCGGCAATGACCACCTCGTCGGGCACGTATACGCAGAAGGTACCGACGACTTTCTTGCCCGCCTCCTGGGCGTCGATGAGCTCCTGCGGGCGGATGCCATGAACGTCTGCGATGACCATGTCCCAAAACGCCATGCCCTCGGGGCGGTTTTCCTGGCTTAGGAAGGTGTCGCCGAACGCAGTGGGCAAAACAGCACAGAGTTGATCGTGGGCCTCGAGGTCCATGCCAAGAGACTTCCACATAGGATGACGGTCAGTCATAATTCCCCCTTTGGTTGGACGCCCAACCTCAAAAGTTCTCTCTCGTTGGGAGGCAGGGCGCAAACGGATATCGACACACAAACGTGTCTACCTGCCCTGCAGAATGGCGAATGCCGCAGAATGCTGAATGCCGAAAGCAAGCTATGTGATAAGGGGAGGGAGCGCGCCGCGGACGCAGAAGAGCGGTGCCCTCAATCTGCCCTATCGAGGCTCATCATAGCAAAGGCCGAGATGGCGAACGCCAACAATCAGAAGAACCACCCCTTTTTCTTCTTGCTTTTCTTATCGGATTGCTCGGGTTTGCGGGTAGGTTCCTTGGTTGTCGCCTTCTCGTAGGCCCTCCCCATAAGAACACGCGCAATAGGTAACCTATCGTCACGGTCCGATCTTTTTGTCGATATCGGTGCCGCTGGGGGACCGTGCTGGTTCAATCGCGGGAGCGGCGTTATACTTTGGGTTACGAAGAGTTCGCTCGGAAGCCTTTCTGCGACGCTCGCCGGCGACTTGCATTTTTGGGCGTGCGCGTTCTGCGGCGCATGCTTTGGCATAGTGCACAAAAAATCCGACAAAGAAAGAAGGAATCTCATGGTTGAGCTCGATGGTTTTGGCAAGCCTTGCCCCATGCCCCTTGTCATGGTCAAGAAGGAAATCGATGCCGGCAATACCGATATCGCAATCAAGGTCGACAACGACACAGCGGTGAAGAACATCACCCGCCTTGCAAAGAAAAAAGGCCTCGGCTTCTCTGTTGAGGATATCGACGGCGGCTTCTTGATTGCTATGGGAGGCGAGCTCGACCCCGATGCCGAAATTCCCGCAACGGCCGCCGCTTGCAATATCGCTGGTGGGGCTTGTGGCTACAGCGTGTTCATCGGCAAGGACCATGTCGGCGAGGGTGACCCCCAGCTCGGTTACAACCTGATGAAGATGGCGATTTTCACATTGAACCAAGCCGAGGTTGCACCTATGAACCTCCTGTTCATGAATTCCGGTGTCAAGCTGTTGTGCGGCGAGGAGGAGCAGATCATCGAGTCTGTCAAGGAAATGATGGAAAAGGG
The DNA here is from genome assembly GCA_963643505.1 of Eggerthellaceae bacterium. Lineage (GTDB taxonomy): Bacteria > Actinomycetota > Coriobacteriia > Coriobacteriales > Eggerthellaceae > CAVEFW01. The sequence continues at coordinate 36,038 of CAVIKF010000007.1, read as the reverse complement.
CACGGATGTCCTCGTTTGCGGCACCTGCCTCAACTTCTACGGTATCGCGGATGATCTCAAGGTCGGCGAGGTGTCCAACATGTACGACATCCTCGAGCGCATGCACGAGTCCGCCAAGGTTATCACGCTTTAGGAATCGGTGGGTTTTGGCCGAGTGGGTTTTGGCCGTAACGCCCGACTCGTGGGCTCATCTGGGCCGAAGGGTCGGCGTTGCGCCTCTCATCGCGCGTGGCGGAAAGGTGGGGATGTGGGCGACATCGTGTGGAACGTCTTGGCGTTTGAGAGTACCCATGCGGCTATGGCCGCCCAAAAGATCTTGGGCGAGTTAAAGCCGTATGTGATTCCAACGCCGAAGACAATCACGGCAAATTGCGGTATGTCGCTTCGTATGGGCGACGAGGAGGCCGAGATGGCTCGGGAGATTTTGTCCTCCCATCCCGACATCGAAGCGCGTTGCGCGTGGTATCGGGTATAGTGTGCAAAAACCAACAATGGTAAGGAGCATCATGGACGAAATGCCTGTCGAGCTTGCGCCGGAGGTTGTGCGCGATTTGGTGTTGAGCGGCGAGGATTTCGCGCTTGTCGATATCCGTAACAACAGCGCATATCGCAAAAGCCACCTCAAAGGGGCGCAGACCCTCCCGTTTGGCGCGACCCAGCCTCGTGACTACGAGCGCTTCTTCCCCGATCGCAATCGCAAGCTTGTGATCTATTGCTACAACGGCAAGGCTTCCAAGGTTGTTGCCGACACCATCGTCGAGATGGGATATACCGATGTGGGATATATGGTGGGTGGCCACTGGAAATGGCGTTTTCTCCGTGGCCCAAAGCCTAATGTCCACGGAAGATATCCGTACGGAAAGAGGAAGAGCTAACGAAATGGCCCCGCCGGGGGCCATTTTTTACGCAAAGTGAATGTGGCTACGCAAAGTGGATGTGGCAGGTCTCGTCCTCGACGAAGGCGCCGATGCGCCACGGGGCACGACCGGATTCCCTTTGGAAGGCACGCTCGAACTTCTCGGCCTTCTCCGGGTCGATGGCGACAAGGAGCCCTCCGCTGGTTTGGGGGTCGCAGATGACGCCCATGCGGTTGTCGAACTCGTCCTCGTCGAGATCGCCCTGCTCGATGAAGGGCTCGGCAAAGTCCATGATGCTAAATGTTCGGTTGGGGCGACAATAATCCACGCTTAGGTCCCAAGCGCGCTCAAACAGGGGGAGCGCGTCGAAGTCGATTCTTGCGCCGCATTTGCTTGCCTCGAGCATCTCGTGGAGGTGGCCTGCGAGACCAAAGCCGGTCACGTCGGTCGCGGCGTGGGCGTTCGCTTCGACGGCCGCAACTCCGCCGGCAAGGTTGAGCTCGCACATGCTGTCGATGACGGGGCGAAATTCCTCGTCGGTGCACGCGCCGATCTTTTTTGCGGCGGACAAAAGACCGGTGCCGAGGCGTTTGGTGAGGTACAGGATGTCGCCCACGTGAGCGCCACCGTTGCGTATGATCTTGTCCGGATGCACAACGCCAAAGACGCAAAGGCCGTATTTCGGCTCGGGATCATCCACGGAATGACCACCCACGATGAAACACCCCGCCTCTCGGACGGCGCTTGCACCTCCGCGCAAGATCTCGGAGGCGACATCAACGCCGAGGGCGCAATCGAGGGCCAGGATGTTGAGGGCGCACACCGCTTTCGCGCCCATGGCGAAGATGTCGGAAAGAGCATTCGCTGCGGCGAGGCGGCCGTAATCATAGGGGTCGTCCACCAAGGGTGTGAGGAAGTCCACCGTCAAAACGGCAGCCAAATCGTCGCTGACTTTGTAAATAGCCGCATCATCGCTCGTCTCGAACCCAAGCAACAGGTTCTCAGCCCCCTCGATTCCGAGGTTGGCGTCAAGGATGGGAGTCAGGATGCTTTCGAGGTCGCCCGGACCCCATTTGGCAGCTCAACCGCCTTTGCTGGTGAGGCGGGAGAGATAGACCTTCTCCTTCTCCGTCACGGCTGCCTCCTATCCTACGATCGACTACTCGGTCTCCTTTTGGCGTCTTGCCGGCAAAGAGAGCGCTGCTCCGATGACGCCAGCATATATCCCAAGCGGAGAGGATAGCACTTCGACGCCGAGACGTTTGCTTAGGCGCTCGACAAGGTAGTCGTTATTGCATTGCCCTCCCGTGATCATGTACGTGGTGTTAGGCATTACGGGGATAAGGGGTGCGACGCGGTTGACAACCGCTTCGATCGCGATCCAGCAGACATCCTCGCGGGGTGCCCCTTTGGCGATGAGCTCAGAAAGCTTGGACTCGACAAACACGATGCACATGGAGGGGAGCGCCGTCGGCGTGCCTTTGCGTGCGAGCTCGGAAAGCTGTTTCTCGGTGACGCCCATGCGTGATGCTGTGGATTGAAGGTACTTTCCGATGGCGGCGCTGCAGCGGTCGTTGGTGGCAATCTTGTTGATGTTGCCGCGGTTGACCATCATGACCTGGGTCTCTTGGCCGCCGATGTCGATGACGACGCCGTCGGAGTTGTAAATATAGTGAGCGCCTTTGCCGTGGGCCTGGCCGATTTCGACAAATGCCTGGGCGTCGGAGAAGGCAAGCTGGCCGATTCCGGTGGCGGCGATGGAGCAGTCTCGCAAGGGAAACCCATCGTGTTCGAGGCGAGTCAGGAGACGTTTGGCGGAGTCGTTGCTGTCGAGGCCGGTCTCGAAGATGAACTTGTGAACGATGGTGTTCTTTTCCATGACGACGGCCTTGGTGGTGATAGCCCCGATGCCAACCCCCACGCGGTAGTGAGGCCGGTCCTTTTTGGGGGACTCCTCGGTCATACCCATCGCGTTGAGAAGCGTGTTTACTCGACTCTCCGAATAGAGTTGTGCGTAGCGCGCCATGATCACCTCTTCCCCTCATCTTTATTATACGGATGATCGAACGAGATCTTTGACGAATCCATCGAACGGCATTTGCTGGGAAAAGACCGCTAGAAAAATCCTTGGTTAGGGAGCATTGATCGAAAATCGGGACAAAAAATGACATAAAGAAACACTTGCCGCTCACGGCAATAATCATACCATTCAAGTTTTGCAGACGTACGAAGATGTTCCCTGTATGCCGCTTGCCAACGGTTTTTATTTTGTTATCAACGAAGGATTGAATCGGGTATTATACAGATATCATGCGTGGGTTTTGGGGGGTGCTGTGCCCGAAATCCGTGTGGTAGACGAGGAGAACGAAAGAGAAAAGGAAGGAGGGAGTTCTTATGGAACTGACACGTAGAAGCTTCTTTAAGGGTCTTGGCGCCGCGTTTGCTGCAACCATGGCCTATGAGGCAACCACAGCTGCTCCTGCTTTGGCGGTAGAGTCAAGCAAGGCTGCTAGTTGGAAACTCGTCAACACCGAGGAGTACACCAACATCTGCTGTTATTGCGCAGGCGGTTGCGGTTCTTTGTGCTCGGTTCGTGATGGCGAGCTTATCAACCTCGAGGGCGACCCTGACCACCCCATCAACAAGGGCGGCCTTTGCCCGAAGGGCGCGACCATGTTCCAGCTGCGTAACGTGATCGACCCCGAGACGCGCGAAGTCATCAAGAACCCCGACCGTCGATCCAAGCCCATGGTTCGACGTCCTGGATCCAGCGAGTGGGAAACCATCAGTTGGTCCGACATGATTAACGAGATCGCCCGCAAGGTGAAGGACACGCGAGACGAGACCTTTGTCGAGAAGCGCGAATCCGACGGTATGACCGTCAACTTCTGCCCTGGCATCGGTAGCTACGGCGGATCTCAGCAAAATTCCGAAGAAGAGTATCTCATCCTCAAGGCGATGAGAAGCTTGGGAGTCGTGGCAATCGACAACCAAGCACGTGTTTGACACGGCCCCACGGTTGCCGGTCTGGCACCTTCATTCGGTCGTGGCTCCATGACGAGCCACTGGTGTGACTTCCAAAACACCGATTTCATTCTTCATTGTGGCTCCAACAGTTGCGAGAATCACCCTGTGAGCTCCAAGTGGCTGAACAAGGCCCACGAGCGCGGAGCAAAGTGGATCGTCGTCGATCCCCGTTACACCCGCACCGCAGAGCTTGCAGATATCTATTGCCCCATCCGCTCCGGTACGGATATCGCGTTCTACGGTGGTATGTATAACTACATCATCGAGAACCTTATCGAGCCTAACCTGGCTGAGTACCTGAAGACGGGCGAGAGGTGCTCGGTATACAACTTCGAGTACCTGCTTAACTACACCAACGCATCCTACCTGCTCGATCCCGAATATGAGTTCGATGTCGAGAAGGGCCTGTTCTCTGGTTGGGATGAGGAGACCAAGACGTACTCCAACCATTCTTGGCATTATCAAACCGACCATGAGGAGCAATGGGACACCTCCGCGGGCGGCGCCTACGCATGGGCTGTCGCTGAGGGCGTTCCTGAGTTCACGAAGCCGACGCTGACGGTTCCCAAGAAGGACATGACCTTGTCCGACCCGATGTGCGTGTACCAACAGTTCAAGAAGCACTATTCTCGCTATACCCTTGATGTCGTCTGCGATATTTGCGGTATGACCAAGGAAAACCTGGAGCTCGTTTACTCTACCTACACCCAGTCTGCCGCACCCGACAAGTCCGGTATGATCCTTTACGCTTTAGGTCAGACGCAGCACACCTATGGCGCCCAAAACACCCGTTCCATGTGCATCATGCAGCTACTCCTTGGCAATATCGGCGTCCCCGGCGGCGGCGTTAACGCGCTGCGCGGCGAGCCGAACGTCCAGGGCGCAACCGACATGGGCATGATGGTTAACGAGCATCCTGCCTACCTCAAGTGGGCAAACACCACGGATCGCTCCAGCCTTCGCAAGTACCTGGAGTCCCAGACGTACTCCGATGGCTACTACACCAACAAGCCCAAGTTCCTCGTCTCTTCCCTCAAGGAGTGGTTCGGCGAGAACGCGACGGTTGAGAACGACTACGGCTTCGATTGGTGGCCGAAGGTTCCCTCCGTCAACGGCAAGGCCGACGGCAAGTGGGCTGGAGACTACACCCATATCTCCACCTTCGAGTGGATGGACAAGGGTGTCATGAAGGGCTATTTCGCATGGGGCATGAACCCTTGCCATTCCGGCCCGAACGCCAAGCATATCCGCCAGGCCATGGCAAACCTCGATTGGCTCGTTGTTGCCGACCAGGTCGAGACCGAGACCGCGGGATTCTGGCATGCGCCTGATATGGATCCCTCAAAGATTGACACCACGGTCTACTTCATGCCGTGCGCTCTCATCTATGAGAAGCCTGGCACGATCCTGAACTCCGGTCGTTGGACCCAGTGGCGTTACCAGGCGGTTGAGCCTTGGGACGACAGCAAGACCGACCTCGAGATGTGCGACCTGCTTTGGAAGGCCATCGTCGACTTGTACAAGAAGGAGGGCGGTGCGAACCCCGACCCGATCCTGAAGACCAAGTGGGACTACTACGTCGACGGCAAGATCAGCTTCTATCCTGTCACATGGGCGCTCAACGGTTACAACATCGCGAACTCCACCTTCGAGGGCAATGGTGGCATCGGATTCTCCGAGGGCCCCAACGGCACGCTCTCCAAGGGCAACGTCGATCTTTTGTCCGGCTATGCGAAGCTTGGCGCCGATGGTTCCACCGCCTGTGCTATGTGGATCTATTCCGGTTACTATTCGCCGGCAGAGGGTCAGCCCAAGGATCGTCCGCTCGATCCTCACACGATGAACGTCGGTCGCCGCAACACGGTCGACAAGTCCGGTCTCGGCCTCAACTCCGAGTGGGCCTTCTCTTGGCCTTCCAACCGCCGTATCCTGTACAACCGCAACGCCTCTGACGTCAGCGGCACTCCTTGGAACCCCGAGAAGGTTCTCAACTACTGGGACGAGGCGGCAGGCAAGTGGGTCATCATCGACCAGGCCGACTTCGTTGCAAGCAAGACGAACTCCGACGGCACCACCGAAGCGGTTCGTCCCAACAACAAGTCCTTCTTCATGCTTTGGGAGCAAAACGCTCGCCTCGAGTCCTACGGTATGGACGACGGCCCGCTGCCCGAGTTCTACGAGCCCACTGAGACTCCGTTTGAGTACAACACTCTCAACGGGCGCACCTATGCTCCTTGCGCGCTGCATGTCGACTCCTTCGAGGCGACGCGCGGCACGGTTGCCGACTTCCCGTATGTCGCAACCACCTACTCCGTCACAGAGCATTGGCAAACCGGTGGCCAGACTCGTGCTTGCCCCGCCCTTGTTGAGGCCATCCCCGATCAGTTCGTGGAGATGTCTTACGAGCTTGCCGAGGAGCTCGGAATCCAAAACGGTGATGATGTCATCGTCTACAACAACCGCAGCTCCTGCACCGTTAAGGCCTTGGTTACCCACCGCTTCAAGCCTTTCACGGTCCATGGCAAGGTTCAACATCAGGTCGGTCTGACGCACCACTTTGGTTACACCCATGAGTTCGCCCAGGGCGATGTCGTCAACGAGCTGACCCCGAACATCGGCGACGCGGTCGTTCAGACCCCCGAGTACAAGGCCTTCCTTGTCAACATCAAGAAGGCTCCTTCAGGAGGTGTTAAGTAATGGCTGAGTCTGCGATTCTTTTTGACACTTCCCGCTGCTCCGGATGCCATGCATGTCAGGTTGCATGCAAGTGTTGGAACAACCTTCCGTCCCCGCTCGGTCTCAATGAGAACAAGTGGTCCGGTTCCCACCAGAACCCGCCCGACATCAACGGCACGACCCGTCTCATCATGACGTACAACGAGATTGAGAACCCGGACTACAACACCAAGGACGTCACGCCGCTTCTTGCCACAAAACGTGTCAAATGGGCGTTCGGCCGCCGTAGTTGTCAACATTGCACCGACGCGGGTTGCGTCGACGTGTGCCCTGCCGGAGCCCTCTATCATGACGAGGATACCGGCATGGTCACCTACGACGAGGACAAGTGCATCGGTTGCCAAAACTGCTCCACCGCTTGCCCCTTCGACGTTCCTCGTTACGACGAGGGCACGACCCGCGGCGTGATCAACAAGTGCTCTGGCTGTGTTGATCGTATCGCCAACGGCATGAAGCCGGCTTGCGTCACCACGTGCCAGCCCGAGGCTCTCGATTTCGGACCCCGTGACGAAATGATCCAAAAGGCCTACCTTCGTCTTTCCATGCTCAAGCAGCGCGGCTACAAGGACGCTGTCGTCTACGGTGAGCATGAGATGGGCGGCCTCCACGTCATCCAGGTCCTCAAGTACGGTGCTGCCGCACATGGTGCCGTTGAGAACCCGAAGTCTTCTGGCGCCCTTGTCATCTCGGGAGCTTTGAAACCGATCACCGCCGTGGTCTTCCCGCTTTGCCTTGTCGCGTTTGCCGGCATGACCGCTTTGGCTTCCGGTTACAAGCGTGACACGCTCGTCTTCAACAACGAGACGCAAGACACCATCGCTGTCAACACTGGCGAGGTCGTCAAGCACGGCATGAGGCCCATGGATGAGCGACGGGTCATCGACGCCGTCACCGAGAACCTTCCGTTCATGGAGGCCAACCGCAAGAAGAAGGCCGAGGAAAAGGCCGCCGCTGCCGAGGCCGCCGAGGTCGCAAAGGCCGTTGCTGCTGCGAAGGTTGCCACTGAGCAAACCGGAGAGGCAGCCGAAGAGAGGAAGGAGGACGAATAATGTCTCACGCTGTACACGTTTCTGCTGAACAACAGGCAAAAGACCAGGAGTACTTGGCCAAAATCGAGGCAACCGGCGTGACCCGTTACATCAAGCGTCACTCCTTGCAGGCCCGTATTACCCATGATGTCACCATTATCGTTTGCCTTTGGCTTATGATCTCCGGTGCCATCGTGTTCGCTCCGCCTCTGACCCAGGCATTGGGTGCCAACGTCGTGTGGGTGTGCCGTATGAGCCACCGCGTCCTTGGTGTCGTGTTCTGCTTGGTTCCGATCGTCAGCTTCTTCCTTGCTCCGAAGGGTGCTCGCCATATCTGGGAGGCCAACGTCTGCAAGTGGACCTCTGACGACAAGAAGTGGATGCTTATGTTCTTCCCGTACCTGTTCGGTGCAAAGTGGATTCACATGCCCGATCAGGACATGCAAAAGTCCGGCCAGCGTTTCGCTGACGGCATGTTATGGATCTTCGGTTTCGTGATGGCAATCTCCGGTGTTGTTTTGACCCTCGGTTCCATCTGCGTCGACCTCAGCGCAAACGCCCATGCGGTGTGGCTGATGATCCACGATATCGGCTTCTTCGCACTGTGTGTCTTCGTCCCGGCCCATATCTGGCTCGGTGGTGGCATATTCCAGCCCTACCGTGGCAATTGGAACATCGAGGGCAAGACGCGTGGTTGCTCCAACCTCATGTTCGGCGACGGTATGATTTCTGAGTCCGACGCTTTGTATCATTGGGGCCATTGGGCTCGCGAAGAGCTTGCGAGCGGCAAGAACGTCGTCTACAAGGACAAGGATGGCAACATCATTGACGTTGCTGAGATTCAGCGCAACGGTGCTCCGTTGTAGTCCGTTTTTGAGTAAGACTGGCTTGTAAGAGCCTGGGCTTTATGAACGACGCTGGGGGGTGGGTCTCCTGCCCCCCAGCGGGTCGCGTCGGTTTTTTCCGTACCCGAATGGTACTCCGCCTACTACTACTACTACTTTTGCTGGGTTGCTGTCCGTTGCCGCTTCGTGTGCGACAGGAAAGCCAAGGACATTCGTTCCCTGTCCATTCGGGTACTGAAAGAACCAATACGACCTCGAGCGACTCGATTTGAGTCTTTTGCGTCAAGCAAGACCTCCAAAACGCAGAGGGGCCTCTTTGCGTTTTGGTAAAAGAGGAGGAGATTAACTATGAACATGCGGTTGATCGATACCGCCATTAAGGCATATGCCAACATTCTCGACGAAGGGGACAACGCTCGCCTCGCTTTCTTCCACGAGCTGTGGAAGGTGGTTGATGAATGTGAGAAGGGGCGTGAATCCACATATGAAGCGCCTGAGGCATCCACCATCAAGGCTGCTCTCGACGCTGGCACGTCGGTGTTTGCAACCCAACCGGTTGTCGTTAGCAAAGAGGCGCTTGTCGAGGACATCGAGAAACTCATTGCGCGCGCCGTGTCTTCCACCGAGTTGGCTGAGGGGGTTCCCGAGGATCTTGCCCGTATTGATTGGAATCGCATTATCGACGCAAGCGACATCGAGCTTGCTGGTGCGAACCCCAACGCCTACCTCATGGATCTGTATCAGGCCCTTATGGACGGTGGTGCCGAGGCAGGTTCTTTGGGTATCGGGCTTATGGCTGCAACGCTTGCGTTGAAGGCCCAACTAGAAAAACCCGCGACTGTCGCGTTGGCCGCAATTAAGAAGGCGGTGGCGTTCGAGGAGGTCCACCCCATGACCTGCCCGGTGTGCGGAAGCGCCCCGACGCTTTCCCATGTGGGAGGGGAGACTTCCAGCAACGGTCGCGGTCGCAAGCTCGTTTGTACCCAGTGCGGGACGTCTTGGGAGTTCGAACGCGTCAGGTGTGCTCGTTGCGGAACGCAAAACCAACGTAGCCTTCACTTCTACAACCTTGAGGGCGATGACAACCATCGTATTGGTACCTGCGATGAGTGTGGCAGCTATATCCGCTCCCTGTTCTCGGAGTCTGTGCTCGTACCGATTTCCTATGAAGTTGAAGACGTAGTTATGGCAAAGCTCGATGCGATTGCGCAAAACCCCGCCTTCGCCGGTGGCGGTGAGCGTTGCGACTAGTGTTTTTTGCTGGCGTTTTTGGGTGAAAAGACAAAGCGAGGGCGGCCTTGGGTCGCCCTCGATGTTTCCAGCGCTTGAGCGGTACTCCGCCTACTACTACTATCCTTGGAGCTCCGATGTTTCTCGGACGCTATGGCCGCTTGGGCGATGGAACTGTTTTCAAGCGCATCGGCAAAATCAAGCCGTGCGCAGCACTGTATCACTTTAGTACAACGTCGTTCGTTTCTTTGTGCAAAATGGGCTTCAGGGTATATTTTAAGCCGTGCGGATTGGTGGGCAGGGCGCCCAACCCAGACGTTGTTGGGAGATGTTTTGTTAAGGGAGCGTGTTCGATGAACATTACGGTCGTGGCAGTGGGAAAACTCAAGGAGAAGTTTTGGAAACAGGCGTGCGACGAATACCTCAAGAGGCTTCAGCCCTATGCAAAGGTCCAGGTAAGGGAAGTTGCTGATGTGGACCCCGCCAAGGCGGGTGGTGTCGAGGCGGCTCGGGCGAAAGAGGCAAGTGCGATCTTGGCGGCCATTCCGCCGCGTGCCCATGTCCTGCTTCTTGCTATCGAGGGCACACAGCGTTCCAGCGAGGAGTTGTCTTTGCGAATTGACGATCTTGCGTTACACGGAGAGAGCGACCTCGTCTTCGTGATAGGCGGAAGTGATGGGTCGGGCGAGGAGGTCTACGCACGTGCAGACGAGCTTTTGAGCTTCGGTCGGATCACTCTTCCCCACAATCTTGCCCGCGTGGTGTTGCTTGAACAGGTGTATCGCGCTTTTAAGATCTCCCGTGGGGAGCCTTACCACAAATAGACGCGTTTTTTCCTGCGTCTTGGCTTGCCCTTTGAACGGGCTTGGCAAACGGGCTTGGCAAACGGGCTTGGCGCCAAGTTTTCCATGGGGCCGGTGAAATCTCTAACTAACTAGTAGGAAATGGGTTATCATAATCGACGCATATAAACCGCATGGTGACACGGGTGCCGGTCCAAATTGCTTCGGCCAATCGAACATGCACGATTGAAAGGACTGACGATGTCTAAGACCGAACCGAACATGCAGGAGTGGCTTGATGAGGCGAAGCGCAGCGAGAATGCCGCACAGTGCGGAATGTTTTTGACCCACAACGGCGTGGTTCGATGCACCCCGAAAGCCCAAGTGCGTCAAGGGGAACAGGGTCTGCCTGCCGTCACTCAGGTAGATTTCAGCTACGATGCTCTTGGTCTTGAGAGGGCTGTCGCTGAGGCTATGACGTGGGATGGCATCTACTACGTGAAGGTTTGGTTGAACGAGGGTGTTTGCAACGTCGGAGATTCGCTCATGTACGTGCTCATCGGCGGTGACATCCGTCCGCATGTCATCGATGCGCTCCAAAACCTTGTAGGCAAGATCAAAAACGAGCTTGTCGTCGAGAAGGAAGTCTACGCCGAGTAGGCAAGCTCGCTCACTAACGTAGCGCGAAGTGTGACGCGGGGTCCTTTGGGGCCTCGCGTTTGTTTTCTTTCCAACAGGACAAGGAAAGGATGTGGGTTAAGGGAAAGATGTGCGCATCCGGCGGGGTTCAGGTCGAATTTTGCCATCGTGCTGACACAGTCGGCATACCTTAGGTTTTTACGGGGCGAGGCGAGGGTTAGAAGTGGACGCTGACGACGGTGCCGACCTCGAGAAGTTCCCATAGTTCGGCTGCCTTGTCGAGAGGGAGGTTGACGCATCCGCCGCTGCCGGTGGATTGGTAGTGGTACAGGTCCCCTCCCCATCCCTGCGTTTGCCACGTCGCGTCATGGAACCCGATGAAGTTGCTGATGAAGGGCATCCAATAGCTCACCTCGTGGCGATAGGTGACCGTGACGTCCTCGGTCGTGCCATCGCTGTTGGTGACGGTGCTTGTCGCGGAGGATTGCAAGACGCTCGGGCTCTCTTTGCTGTTGATCACGTAGACGCCGGTGGGAGTGTCGTAGTGGCCGTTGTCCCATCCTGTGATGACGTCGGTCTCCCAAAGGAGGTTGTCTTTCTCGTCGTAGACGCGAGCATGTTGCTCGGTGATGTCGACGTCGGCGTAGTAGCCGAAGTCGGGGCCGTCGGGGCCTTTGTAGCCGTTGCCCTCGACGTTGCACTCCACCTCGATAGTGCCCTTGGAGCTGCTCGTGACACCCTGGTCGACGGCGGTGCGCAACGTGTCCCGGTCGACATCCCATCCATACGTGCCTCCTGAGACGGAGACCGACTTACCGTCGGCGCGCACATAGTTGTGTGTGCCTCCGACCGTGTCGAGTGAGGCGGCGAGGCGATCGAACCACGCGTCGAAGCCCTCTTGAGAGGGAGTGACGTTGTAGTCAGCATCGACGGTGACCCATTCGAGCGCATACTTGCGATTGACGACGCATGAGCCCGACGAGCCGAGTTGGAGCGTGAAGTTGAAGTCGTAGAGCTTGTTGAGTTGGCTCGCCTCTTTCTCGAGTTGGTCGGTGGTGGCGACCGCTTTGCCCTCTTGCGTTGTGCTTGTGGAGGCGAGGTCCTCCGAGTTAAGCGTGACAGAGGTCTGCCATTGCGCCACAGCGGCCTTCGTTTTGGCAACGACGCTTTCGGCGGAAAGGACCGTTCCGGGATTTGACGCGGCGACGACCCAGGTGTTTGACGGCGCATCGTAGGACAGCGTGGCGGCAGAGGCGGGGGTGGCGGTTGCGTTGTGGGTCTCTACGAGGGATGTGATGGTTGTGCTGAATGTCTCCTCATCAAGGGTGGCCACGTCGCGTGCGTTGACCGTGCGTGTCGTGAGAAGCTCGAGAGGCCAAATGGCGGCGTTTCCCTTGAGGTTAAGGGACTCGACGGTTGCACCCGAAGGCGTAAGGCCGAGGTCGGAGCCAGAAAATGTCGTGTTCTCGCCCTCTCCTGTCACAGTGAGTTCGAAGTTGGTGACGCATTGCGGAATTTTTGCGTTTGCCTCCTCGTAGGTCATCATGCCAAGGTTCACGCCTCCGACTGTCGTGTTCGGGAAGAGGTGGCTTTGGAAGAAGCTCATTCCGGATAAGTAGATGATGACGAGGACGAAAGCCGCCGCCGTTGCGATGAGGGCGTTTCTCTTCCAAGGCGCCAATGGTTCTTGCGGGCGCCTCGTCGGTTTGTAGCCGCTGTTGTTTTTGCGCGGGACGCCTGTGGTTTGCGGAGTCTGTCTTCTTTGTGTTGGCATACGGGTATTCTAGCAAGACGCAGGGGTTTGTGCGACGAGTCTTCTCCAGTAAGACGCAGGGATTTGAGCAGGGGTTTTCCATTTGGCGATTTGAGCAGGGTGCAGCCGCTAGCGGCAAATTTAACGAACGCGAAAAAAACGACTTCTCGCGAATGGTATCCTTACCAAATTACACAACGCGATGTTGCGGTGGAATGCTGTGCCGCAAATCCGGAGAAGGAGAGCTGATGTCCCTGCCAAAACCCAACTTGGACGCCGTGGCTGATGGTCGCACCACCATGGAGTTGGGCGACGTTTTGCCCATGACGGCGGAAGTGCGTGATGACCGTCTGTTTATCGGTGGTGTCGACATGACCGACCTTGCTCGCGAGCAAGGCACTGCGCTCTACGTCTTTGACGAGGCGGATCTGCGCAACCGCATGACGACGTATCGCCAGGCGTTTGCGGAGAACTACCCGTTGCCGGTGCATATCGCTTATGCGTCCAAGGCCTTCCTCAACAAGGAGGTGTGCCGCATTGCAGCCGAGCTCGGTTTGAGCTTGGATGTTTCCGGCGGTGGCGAGCTGGCGTGCGCGCGTATGGCCGGTTTCCCGGTTGAGCGCGTCATAGTACACGGCAACAACAAGACGCCGCTCGAGCTCGAGGAGGCGATCTCTGCGGGCGTCGGTCGTATCGTCGTCGATAGCCGCATCGAATTGGCGCGCGTCAGTGAGATCGCCGGGCGGCTTGGCGTTACGCAGGATATCTACCTGCGTATCACGCCCGGCGTCGAGGCCGATACCCATGAGTACATCCGCACGGGGTGCGAAGACAGCAAGTTCGGCTTTACGATGCGCGAGGATTTTGCGTTTACGTGCGTCAAGAACGCGCTCGAGGCCCCCAATGTCCGTCTGGCGGGCCTCCATTGCCACATCGGCAGCCAGATCTTCGCGCTGCACTCCTTCCGCGAGGCGGTTGACGTCATGGTCGAGTTCATCGCCCGCATCAAGGAGACATACGGTTACGTCATCGAGGAGCTTGATCTCGGCGGTGGTTTGGGCATCGCCTATACCGTGGCGGACAAGCCGAGCACCATTGCGCAGTTTGCGGAGATGACGTGCGGTGCCGTTAAGGACGCTTGCGAGCGCTTTGGGGTCGAGCTGCCCGAGATCGGCGTTGAGCCCGGCCGCAGCATCGTCGCGATTCCCGGCGTTACGCTGTACACGGTCGGTATCCTGAAGACGTTGCCGGGCATTCGAAACATCGTCGCCGTTGACGGCGGCATGTCGGACAATATTCGTCCTGCCCTGTATGGCAGTGAGTATGAGGCGGTCGTCGCAAACAAGGCCGGACGCACGCGCGACAAGGTTGTGACCTTGGTCGGCAAGCATTGCGAGAGTGGCGACTACATCGTGGCTGACGGCTCGATCCAAACACCCGAGCTTGGTGACATTGTGTGCGTGTTCGGTACGGGAGCCTATTGCTCCACGATGAGCAGCAATTACAATGGCCAGGTCAAGCCCGCCGTCGTCTTCGTAAAGGACGGGGTCGCGCGCGTTGTGACCCGTCGGGAGACCTACGACGACTTGTATGTACGTGACCTATAATGGATAAGAAGACAAACGTTAAGACGACAAACGTTGAGAACGTATTCACGGGAAGGTAGAAACTATGAGCGTAAAGATTGGCTTGGTGGGAACGGGTACGGTCGGTGGCGGTTGCCTCGATATCCTCGCGAACCACAAAGATGATTTCAAGCGTCACTATGGCATCGACCTCGAGCTCGCGGGCGTATGTTCGCTTGAGACCGAGACGGCCGAGAAGTATGGCCTGATGGATATCTTTACGAAGGACTTCAACGATCTTTTGAGCAATCCCGAGATCGATATCATCATCGAACTCATCGGTGGCACCACCTTTGCCAAGAAGGTCGTCATGGGCGCCCTTGAGGCCGGCAAGAACGTCGTAACTGCCAACAAGGCTCTTATGGCCACCTGTGGCGAGGAAATCATGGGCATGGCTGCTGCCAAGGGTAAGGACATCGCCTTTGAGGCGAGCGTCGGCGGCGGCATCCCCATCATCGGTCCTTTGAAAAGCCAGCTCATCTCCAATGAGATCACGAAGGTCATGGGTATCGTGAACGGTACGACCAACTACATGCTCACTCGCATTTCGCAAGGTCTGACCTATGAGGATGCGCTCAAGGAGGCCCAGGCAAACGGCTTTGCCGAGGCGAACCCCTCCGCAGACGTCGACGGATTTGACGCCGCTGCAAAGATCGCCATCCTCGCATCTATCGCTTTCAACTCCCGCGTCGTCATGGACGATGTGTACACCACCGGTATCACCAACATCACCCCGCTCGATCTTGAGGCCGCTGACGACCTCGGCTATTGCGTGAAGTTGCTCGCTATCGCCAACCGTTGCGCGGGCGGAATCGATGTTCGCGTCCACCCCACCATGCTTCGCAAGAGCCACCAACTCGCGACGGTCAACGGGGTGGATAATGCCATCTTTGTCGTAGGCGATGCCGTGGGAGAGACGATGTTCTTCGGCCCGGGCGCAGGATCGGGCCCTGCTGCCAGCGCTGTCATGGGTGACGTGCTTGAGGTCGCTCGCCGCATCCAGATGGGGATTGGCCCGGTTCTCGGTTGTACGTGCACTGACAAGTTGCCGATCGCTCCTATCGAGGATCTTGAGACTCGCTACTATGTCCGCTTCAACGTTGCGGATCGCCCCGGCGTTCTCGCGGCCATGACTGCGGTCTTTGCCAAGAACAACGTCAGCATCCACAGCGTCATGCAGCGCGGCAAGGTCGATCGCGACAACGAGACGGTCAACATCATCTACATCACCCATACGGCGAAGGAGAGCGCGATTCGTGCAAGCCTCGATGAGATCGCAGCGATGGAGAACGTACTGCATGCCGAGCCGTCCCTCATCCGTGTGGAGCGCTAGAGGGAAACGTCATGACGAGGCGCTACGTCACTATTCAGACCGATGACAGGGAGCCTGCCAACAATCCGCGCGCTCTCGTCTCGGTTATCATGCCGATTTACAATGCTGAGTCCTTTCTTGACCAGGCGCTCAACAGCGTGCGTGGCCAAACGCACAAGAACATAGAGATCATCTGCATCAACGACGGATCCACTGACCAGTCCCTATCCATCATCAAAAGGCATGCCGCCGCCGACGAGCGCATCGTCGTCGTCGACAAGGAGAACGAGGGCTACGGTGCTGGTTGCAACCGTGGTCTTGACGAGGCCCATGGCGAATGGATCGCTATTCTTGAACCGGACGATTGGATCGAGCCGGGCATGTTCAAGGACATGCTCGAGTTTGCCGCCACGTTCTTGCAGCGTATCGATATCATCAAGACCCCGTATTGGCGTATTACCGACCCCGATACGCGCGCCGAGGCGAAGTTGAACTGCCCGTTCAACCGTCGTGTGCAAACGAGCAAGGTGCCCTTCACCATAGGTGAGTGCCCCGAGCTTCTGCGCCACCACCCGTGCATTTGGAGTGCCTTGTATCGTCGGGATTTCCTGGTCGAGAAGGGAGTTCGTTTCAAGCCGATTCCCGGTGCGGGTTGGGCGGACAATCCGTTTTTGATCGAGACGATGTGCCAGGCTAGGGCCATTGTCTACCTTGACCAAGCCTATTATTGCTATCGAGAAGAGACGAAGAAAAAAACCGCCATGTTCCACGAGAAGCAATGGCGCATCCCCTTCGCTCGTTGGAACGACATGCAGGAGCTCATCGAGCGCTTGGGAGTGACTGACCCTGGTGTGTTGAGCGCCCATATCAAGCGTGGGTTCACCTATGCGGGAGGGGTGCTTGAGCACAACGACATGGACAACAACCCCGAGATCGCCGAAGCGTTGGAGCGCATGTTTAAAAAGATGGACCCCAAGCTCGCGTTCGCGGAGAAGGACACCCCTCCGGGGATGAAGCGTTTGTTTGCGGAGGTGCGCGGCATCGAGTGCCCGAAGTTGAGCGACGCGCGGTTCAAGGCCCACGAGATCGGACTCGGCCTCTACGCTTTAAGGAATGTCGGCATCAAGCAATCGGTTTCGGCCACAGCTCACTATCTTTTTGTGAAGAAGAACCGATCGGCTGGCAGGTAAGCCAATGGGCCGCAGGTGGGAATTGGTTCTTGCCTGCGGCTTTTTTATCAGAAAGTAGGAACAATGAACTTTCACAAGGCGTCTTTTACGGCTGCGTACGGCGTGAGCTCCCAGCTCCCGCCCTCTTCTGGTCCCGAGGTGTCGTTTTGCGGTCGTTCCAACGTGGGAAAAAGCAGCCTGTTGAACAAGCTCATGTACCGCAAGGGCCTCGCGAAGGTTTCGTCGGTCCCCGGAAAGACGGCTACCATCAATTTTTACGACGTCGACGGGGCGGACTTCGTCGATCTTCCGGGGTATGGATATGCGAAGGTCTCCAAGCAGGAGAAGGGTCGTTGGTCCGAGCTTATAGAAGGCTACTTCAACCAAAGACGTGCCTTCGCCTTGGCTGTCGTCTTGGTCGATATTCGCCACGAGGCGAGCAAACTCGATGTCAACATGATCGGTTTCTTGGAGGAGGCGGGTTTGCCGTATATGGTGGTCTTGACCAAGGCGGACAAGCTCTCCAAGCAACAGGCCGCAAAACAGGCGGCTGCGATTCGTCGCCAACTCGCGCTACCGAAGGACGTTGAGTTCCTCGCGGTGAGCAGCGAGAACGGATACCACATCGACGAGCTTCGCGCCCTCATCGAGCTTGCCGTCGACGGGCCTTTGGAAGAGGAGTCTTAGAGTATTTTGGCACCTGATAGGTTGTGCCAACCACCCCGTGTCGAGATTGCCGCGTCTGGCTTTTTCTTGACACGGGGTTTTGCGTTTTATCGGATATAGACGGACATAGGGAAAGTTTTGGATAGAGGGAAAGTTTTGGATAGAGGGAAAGTTTGTAGAAAAGGTGATGGCATGAATTATCCTGCGCAACCTTTTTCCGCATGATACGTTACCCGTGCAACCCCGAGACATAGCTTGCACACGCCGAGCGAAAGGAGACCTCATGAAGGAGGCCTTGAATCTTGGCGTCTCTTGCGCAGGGAGTGCCATGGGAGGACGCGACGACAAGCGATGCTTCTCGTCCCCTGCGTTGTTGTTCGTCTTCGTCTTGGCTATCGCGGTGCCGGCTTTGTTGGCTGGGTATGCTGCCTGGGCGGGAGACGCGGGCTATCTCTCGGTGGGTAGCAAGATTGGGTACGGCGGATACTCCACCAACTACTTTATGGTCGATGGGGAGGTCGCCTATTGTGCGACGCCTTCGAAAGGGACGCCCCCGGCGGGAACATACACTATGTCCGAGACGGACAACGAGTCTTTGGCGGCTGCGTTGTGGTACGGATGGGGTGGACCTGGTTTTGATTCGTCGATGTGGCCAACGACCTGGTATGACGGCTCTTCGATGGATGCGGATAAGTACGCCGCTCTCACCCACATCCTCGTATCCGATTGCTATGGGGGAAATGGGAATGAGGCCTACGGGCAATGCAGCCGTGTCTTCCAAGAATGGTGCCAATACCATGTTGTCGGCTATTCCATCGACAACGGTGAGCGCATCAATGGCGATGCCCTTGGCGTGAGATTCAGCGAGATTGGGTTTGCGGCAGGAAGTGCCCGCACGTGGCCGACAGGGTTTTCCGCGTATGTTATCGAGACGAGGTGGGGCTCCCAGACCATAGCGACCTATCGCTATGCAGCGCCAGGCTCGATCGGGCTGTATAAGGTTTCCAGCGACGCCTATCTCGTGGAGGCAAACTCCAACTACAGCCTCTCCGGCGCCACGTACGGTGTCTATTCCGATGTGGGGTGTTCTGACCTTGTGGGTACCATGACCACCGACGATAGCGGATATGCGTGGCGTGAGGGTTTTGCTGCAGGGTCCTATTGGGTTTGTGAGGAGACTCCCTCGCCTGGCTTCCTTCTCGATGAACACGTGTATCCCGTGACCGTACGTCGCGGGGAGACGGCTATCGTGGAATTGCAGGAGGGTATGGGCGAGGTCCCTGAGGATCCGCTTTATGCGACGGCGGGGCTTCTTATCAAGAAGTCAGATGCAGAGAACGGGTCCGCCCAAGGCGGTGCAACTTTGGAAGGAGCACGGTTCACCCTTGAGTTTTATGGCGGGGCGTTTGAAAGCGCGGATGCTGCGCGGGAAGCAGGAGTGGCGCTTCGTAGTTGGACGGTCCAAACGGACACAGATGGATGCGTCAAGCTGAACGAGGCAGGGGCCTCCTTTGTTGGGGAGGATGGGATGTTCCGTCCTTATCTGGTCGAAGGCGACTCGTGGTGGACGGATGGCGGCGGCGCTGTGGTGTTTCCCTTGGGAACGCTTGTGGTACGGGAGGTGGAGCCTCCCCGCGGATACCTGCTTGATGACGAGGATTTCGAAGCGGTTATTCGCATCGACGAGGCCACGGCGACGTCGGGGGGAACTAACGGGGGGATGGTTGCAACTTGCTCGTTTGCCGACGAGGTCGTTCGTGGTGGAGTCGGTATCGAAAAAGTCGATGCGGAGACGGGCGGTGTCTCGTGCCTTGGAGCGGCGCGCCTTGAGAATGTGGCATTTTCGATCGTCAACGAAAGTGACTCTGCCGTGTGCGTCGATGGCCGTTGCTACGAACCCGGGACTGTGGTTGCGACGCTTGCGTTGAGCGGCGGTCGCGCCGAGACGTCTCACTGTGCGCTCCCGTACGGGTCCTACCGTCTCGAAGAGGTGTCTACGGGAGTTGGATATCGCGTTTGCGCGCCTGTTGACTTCGTTATTGACGAGGAGCAAAGGATGGTACAGCTTAGTGTCGCCAACCAGGTGGTTCGCGGGGACATCGTGTTCGAGAAACGCGACGAGTCCACCGGCAAGCCCATGGCCCATGTCGCTTTTCGGGTAACGAGCACCACGACGGGGGAGAGTCACGTCGTCCTCTCCGATGATGCGGGCGTGGTGAGCACGGCTTCCTCCCATGTGCCCCACACACTCAACACCAACGTCAACGATACGGCGATTGACGACGAAGGTTACGATTTTCAAGCGGGAGTGTGGTTCGGACTTTCGCCGGAGGGCATGACGCATCCCCGCGATGATTGCGGTGCCCTGCCTTACGATACCTACCTTGTTGAGGAGCTGTCCTGCGAGGCAAACGCCGGACGTCAACTTATCGAGCCGTTTACGGTCGTGATCGGGGCGGATAGCGTACTTGTCGACCTGGGTTTTGTCGACGACAAGACGGCGACGGTAGGGACGGTGGCCTCAATTGTTAACAAGGACGGCGACCTGGTCAAGGTGTCAAAGCCTGCGGAGAGCACCCGCGTCATCGATACGGTTCGCTATGCGAATGTTGTGGAGGGTAGGACCTATGAGGTGCGCGGATGGTTGGTGGACGTGGCGACGGGGTCGGTGTTGAGCGTGGGCGGAGACGAGATTCGGGCCTCTACGATATTTGTGGCGGATAGCCAATACGCATCTACCGAGGTCACCTTCGATTTCGATGCGACTGAGTTGGACGGTCATGCGGTGGTCGTGTTCGAGCAGCTTCTTTGCGAGGGCCGTCTGCTTGCGCAACATTGTGACTTGTTGGACGAAGGCCAAACGGTCAGGTTCGAGGATCCAGGTGAGCCGCATGACCCCGATGTCCCTGATGATCCAATCATCCCCCAAGAGCCCGACGAGCCTGTCGGACCCGAAGATCCTATCGGGCCCGATACGACGAATGCAACGCAAAACACCATTGCGCGCACGGTTGCGAAGACCGGGGATGCAAGCGATGTGCCGTGCGTGTTACTCGCAGGAATCGTCTTTGGATGCGGCATCGGTTTGGCGACGCTTGTCGTCAGGGGGAGACGTGCGTGCCGGTGGGTCACGCCGCAATAGGATTTGTGGTCGATTTGAGTGGATACTTCGGGGATAGCGTCTGTATATGTGCATATAATGAGAGGTTGTAATTTTGCACGTGCAGAACGTGTTTGTAGAGTATCGGCAGAAGAGGAATCTTGAGTATGAAGGCATACAATCCCCACGAGATCGAGCCCCGCTGGCAACAGAATTGGGAGAAAAGCGGCATCAACAAGGTTGGCAACGGTGGTGACAAGCCCAAAAAATATGTGCTTGAGATGTTCCCGTATCCGTCGGGCGACATGCACATGGGGCATGCGCGCAACTACACCATCGGCGATGTCATTGCCCGCTATTATCGGATGCAGGGTTTCGACGTCCTTCATCCCATGGGTTGGGATGCGTTCGGCTTGCCTGCCGAGAACGCCGCAATCAAGCGCAACAGCCACCCTGCGAAGTGGACCTATGCAAACATCGAGACCCAGCGCAAGAGCTTCAAGCGCATGGGCTACAGCTACGATTGGGACCGTTCCGTCATCGCTTGTGATCCTGAATACTATCGTTGGGGTCAATGGATCTTCCTGCAATTTTGGAAGAAAGGCCTCGTCGAGCGTCGCAACAATCCGGTCAACTGGTGTCCGGGTTGTGGCACCGTCCTTGCGAACGAGCAGGTCATCGAGGGTAAGTGTTGGCGTTGCGACTCCGAAGTCGAGAAGCGCCCGCTGACCCAGTGGTATTTCAAGATCACCGACTACGCCCAAGAGCTTTTGGACGACCTTGACCAGCTTGACGGGTGGCCGGATCGCGTAAAACAGCAACAGGCAAATTGGATCGGTCGCTCCGAGGGCGCCGAGGTGACCTTCACCTTATGTGACGCGGAGGGAAACATCCCCGAGAATCCTACCGAGGACGACCTTCTGACCGTGTTCACCACCCGAGCCGACACGCTGTTCGGATGCAGCTTCTTCTTGCTTGCCCCTGAGAGCACCATCTTGCGCGATCTTGTCGCTGGTACCGAGTATGAGCAGGATGTCGTCAAGGTCATCGAGAACGCGAAGAAGATCACCGCCGTCGAGCGCGCTCAGGGCGACAAGGAGAAACACGGCGCGTTTACGGGTCGCTATGTGGTGAACCCCATCAACGGCGAGAAGGTTCCCGTTTGGGTCGCCGACTATATCGTTGCCGATTATGGCACGGGCGCTGTCATGGCTGTTCCTTGTGGTGACCAGCGCGACTTCGAGTTCGCAAAGAAGTACGATCTGCCCATCATCCCCATCATTGTCACCGAGGACGACCCGTTGTATCCGCAACTCAAGGATGAGGCCGGTCGCGTCGTCACGTCGGTCGATTGGGAAGAGGCTATGGCTGCCGAGGGCATTCTCGTCCAATCCGGCAAGTACACCGGCATGCGTGGCGGTAAGCACTCTGAGGCCGAGGCCGCTATCGTCGGGGACCTCGAGGCTGCTGGTCGCGGACATCGCAAGGTGGAGTTCCGCCTGCGTGATTGGCTCATCAGCCGCCAACGCTATTGGGGCAATCCCATTCCGGCGATCCATTGCCCAAAGTGCGGCGTCGTTGCTGTTCCGGAAGAGGATCTGCCTATCCGTTTGCCCGAGGATATCAACCTTGCTGCGGGCGAGACTTTGGCGACCCATGCCGAATTCGTGAACTGCATGTGTCCGCAATGCGGTGCGGCCGCGAAGCGTGAGACCGACACCATGGACACGTTCACTTGTTCAAGCTGGTATTACCTGCGTTTTTCCGACCCCCACAACGATAAGGTCCCCTTTGGTCGCGACGTCGTCAACAGTTGGCTGCCGATTGATAAGTACATCGGTGGCATCGAGCACGCCATTCTTCATCTGCTCTACAGTCGTTTCTTCACGAAGGTCTTGCGCGATTTGAACCTGCTCGACTTCGACGAGCCTTTCACCAACTTGTTGTGCCAGGGCATGGTCTTGGATGGAAACGGCGACGTCATGAGCAAGAGCAAGGGCAACGTCGTCAGTCCTGAGGACATGATCGCCAATTATGGCGCGGATGCATGCCGTGCCTACATCCTCTTCATGGCCCCGCCCGACAAGGAGCTGCTTTGGAACGAGGACGGTCTTGCCGGTATCTACAAGTTCCTCAACCGCGCATGGCGCATCGTCAACGACCTCGTAGGCGAGGCTGGCGAGGAGAGCTTGTTCCAAGCGGGCGCTTCCGAGGAAAAGGGACGTGCTGCCGCCAAGATCCTCAATCGCGAGCGTCATCGCGTCGTGGGCAAGGTCGCAGATGATTTTGCGCGCGATAACTTCAACACTGCTATCAGCGCCATCATGGAGCTGTGCAATGCGGCGAGCGACTACCTGCGCATGGTCGACGCTGATACCCGCAAGGGCTCCGAGGGACGCAGCGCGTTCGATGTCGACGTCGCTGAGACTATCGTCAAGCTCATGGCTCCCATTGCCCCCCATTGGGCCGAGGAGCTTTGGACCACCGTTCTTGGCCACAAGAACAGCGTCCACTTGAGTGGTTGGCCTCTGTTTGATCCCGAGCAGGCAAAGGCAGACGAGGTCGAGCTTGCGGTTCAGATCTGTGGCAAGGTCCGCTCCAAGATTACGGTTTCCGCCGACGCCTCCGACGAGGAGATTGAGGCCATGGCTCGTGACGCCGTTGCTAGCCACATCGAGGGCAAGAACGTCGTCAAGGTGATCGTCGTCCCGTCCCGTCTGGTCAACATCGTCGCTAAATAATCTGAGGAGAAAACATGGCAGACTTTATCGAGGGTAAGCGCCCTATCATCGAGGCGCTTCGTGCCAACATGCCGTTCAAGCGCATCTTGATGGCGGATAACCTGAAGAAGGACAGCTTGGTGGGCGACATCGAGCGCAAGGCTCGCAAGTTCAACGTGCCGGTGCAGCTTGTGCCTCGCAAGAAGCTAGACGAGCTTTCTGAGCGCGGTAGCCACCAAGGGGTCATGGGCGAGACTGCTCCCTTCAAGTATGCCAGCGTCTCCGACATTGTGAAGCGTGCTGGGCGCTACGCCGACAATCATGACGGCCGCGCCCTCATCGTGATTCTCGACCATATCACCGATGCGGGCAATCTCGGCGCCGTCGCTCGTAGCGTCGACGCGGTTGGCGGCAGCGGCATCATCATCCCCAACAAGCGTTCTGCCAGCGTCACGGCTGCGACATACAAGTCCAGCGCTGGGGCTGTCTCCCATGTTCCCGTGGCGACCACCCCCAACCTTGTCAGCGTCATCGAGCGTCTGAAGAAGGACGGCTATTGGGTCGCTGGAGCCTCCGAACAAAAGGACGGTACCATTTGGGATACCAACATGAAGGGCAAGATAGCCTTGGTTATGGGGAACGAGGGCGAGGGTTTGTCCCGTGTCGTCCAAGAGGCGTGCGATTTCTTCGTTGCGTTGCCGATGAAGGGTGAGATTGGCAGCCTCAACGTCGCACAGGCGTCCACGGCTTGCATGTACGAATGGTTGAGGCAAAATCGCTAATCCCCTAAGAACTTAAGGTCCTAAGGACTCAAGAGGAGAGACCTATGAACATGAATTTCGAACGCAAACTTCCGATTCCCATGGAAGTCAAGGAGATGTACCCGATCTCACAACATATGGCCGAGCTTATCGAGCGCCGGCGCGTCGAGATTCAAAACATCTTTACAGGCAAGGACAGCCGCATCGTCCTCATCATCGGGCCCTGCTCTGCGGACAACGAGGACAGCGTGATGGACTACATAACCCGTTTGGCCGAGGTTCAACACAAGGTCAAGGACAAGATTTGCATCCTTCCGCGCATCTACACCAACAAGCCTCGTACCACGGGGAAAGGGTATAAGGGCCTCGTTCACCAACCCGACCCTGAGAGCAAGCCCGACGCGTTCAAGGGCGTTGTCGCCACGCGCGAGCTCCACATCCGCGCTATCGCTGAGACCGAGTTCACCTGTGCCGACGAGATGTTGTATCCGCAAAACTACAAATACCTCGACGACATCCTTGGCTATGTCGCCGTCGGCGCACGCAGTGTTGAAAACCAGGAGCACCGTCTCGTGTCCAGTGGTATCGAGGTGCCGGTGGGCATGAAAAACCCGACCAGCGGCGATCTTGGCGTCATGATGAACAGCATCGTCGCCGCCCAAAGCCAACATGACTTCATCTATCGCGGATGGTCGGTCCAGTCGATGGGCAACCCCTTGGCCCATGCGATCATGCGCGGCTACACCGACGAACAAGGCGGGATCTATCCCAACTACCACTACGAGAACATCATGCATGTCGCCAAGCTGTACGCGGACCATCCCGAGTTGGAGAACCCGGCGGTCATCATCGACGCCAACCACTCCAACTCACGAAAGAACCCCTTCGAGCAACCGCGTATCGTCAAGGAGGTTTTGAACTACTGCAACTACAATGCCGATCTCAAAGGCCTCATCAAGGGCTTTATGGTGGAGAGCTATATCGAAGACGGCAACCAAAAGGTCGGCGGCGGCGTCTATGGAAAATCCATCACCGACGCATGCCTGGGTTGGGAGAAGTCCGAGCGGCTTGTTCTCGAGATCGCGGACTTGTTGTAAGAAGTTGTAAGGCGTTGCAGGGAGTTGCGGGGCCTCGTAAGGCCTTCCGAATCCGTATTCGGGCTCATAGACGAGGGGCGGGTATCCTTTGGGGGATTCTGCCCCTTTTTCCCTCTTGAGCTACCTTTTGGTCAGCGTCCGTCCCTCAAGGCGCGAAGCTTCTCCTTTTGGTCAGCGGGAAGGCGATCGTAGAGCGTGCGTTTCTCGACGACCTTTGGCGTCTCGTCTAAGTGCGCCTCGGCATAATACGCGCCGATTTCGTGGCTAAATCCGTTTGCGCTCATGCGGTCGACGCCGCCTCCGAACACCGTGTCTTGGATGGTTGCGTCGCTTGTTACCACAAGGGTCTCGATTTTTCTTTCCCGCGCATCGTGGGCTAGCTTCTCGATGACCTTGTCGGCGCTTGTCCCCGTGGGGCTGAACATGATGCGAACGCCCCCCACGCTCTCTTGGGCGCCTGTTGAGTACACGTTGTCTCCAGCGTCAAACACGATGATGGCGCGGTAGTCGCGACCTGCGAAGGAGACAACGTCATTGATGAGGGTCTCCCGGGCACGATTGAACGCATCATCAGCGTAGTCTGGTTGTGGTCCCACGATATCGCGGTAACGTTCTCCCGACCTTATGACGTTATAGCCGTCGACAATGAGCAGTTTGTTTCTTTTCCTTGCCATGACGCCTACTTTACCAGAACAGAGGGAGGGGAAGATCGTGACTGTGCATACGGGCGAATACCCACCCTGCCTTTGGGAGGGAGCGCATCCACAAAGATTCGAGCGATGACGTTAAAACAAGGGGCGATACGGAAAAGTCATAATTATGTTTTCGCAGGTCAGCTGGTAAATAAACATACAATTTCCATACGAGGGCAAAATTTTTCTTGACTTGGGGTCATTTATGGGCATAATTGTCTAGCTTATGACTTTTTTCAGTCAGCCTTATGTTTTGTAAGGAGGAACAACCCCGTGGCGAAAGCTAAGAAAAAGGCGACGAAGGTTGCGCAGGAAACCCTTTACAGGGACCGCAGGAGCTTTGCGAAGATTCCCGGCGTCATGGATGTGCCGAACCTGATCGGCATCCAGACGGACAGCTTCAAGTGGTTCATGACCGAAGGTCTCTCGGCAGCCTTTGCGGACATATGTCCGATCGAAAACAACACCAAAGACATGTTCGTGGAGTTCGGCGACCATTCCTTCGGCGAGCCGAAGCACAGCGTTGACGAGTGCAAGGAGAAGGACGTCTCTTACCAGGCGCCGCTCTTCGTTGACATTCGCTTCGTGAATCGCGAGACCGGCGAGGTCAAGGAGCAGAACGTGTTCATGGGCGATTTCCCGCTCATGACCAATCGCGGCACCTTCATCATCAACGGTACCGAGCGCGTCGTGGTTTCCCAATTGGTCCGTAGCCCTGGCGTCTACTTTGCTGCCGAGCGCGACAAGACCAGCGACAAGACTATTTACAACGCGAAGGTCATTCCGAGTCGTGGTGCATGGCTCGAGTTCGAGACCGACAAGCGTGACATCCTTTCGGTGCGCATCGACCGCAAGCGTAAGCAGCCTGCTACCCTGCTCGTGCGTGCACTCGGCCTCGCGGAGACCCGCGAGGAGATCATCGAGCTCCTCGGCGAGGACGAAATGGTATTGCGTACCCTCGACCGCGACTCCGCCACGACCAAGGAAGAGAGCCTCATCGAGCTCTACAAGCGCTTCCGTCCCGGTGAGACCGCCACGATCGACAGCGCACGCACCCTGCTCGACGGCTTGTTCTTCAACCCGCAACGTTACGACCTCGCAAAGGTCGGTCGTTACAAGATCAACAAGAAGCTCGAGTTCGACCAATCCAACGATTGTTCCACGCTGACCCAAGAGGACATCGTTCGCACGATGAAGTACATCATCGCGCTGCACGATGGCCAGGAGGGCTTCACCACCGACGACATCGACCATTTCGGCAATCGTCGCATCCGTACGGTCGGTGAGTTGATCCAAAACCAGTTCCGCATCGGTTTGTCTCGCATGGAGCGCGTCGTTCGCGAGCGTATGAGCATGCAGGAACCTGAGTCGATCACGCCCCAGTCCCTTGTGAACATCCGCCCGATCGTCGCTGCGATCAAGGAGTTCTTCGGAAGTTCCCAGCTGTCCCAGTTCATGGATCAGACGAACCCTGCTTCCGGCATCACCCACAAGCGCCGTCTTTCCGCGTTGGGCCCCGGCGGTTTGTCCCGCGAGCGTGCGGGCTTCGAGGTTCGCGACGTCCATACCTCCCACTATGGCCGTATGTGCCCCATTGAGACTCCTGAAGGTCCTAACATCGGCCTTATCGGTTCCTTGGCGACCTATGCCCGCGTGAACCCCTTCGGTTTCATCGAGACCCCGTATCGTCGCGTCATCGACGGCAAGGTCACCGACGACGTTGACTATCTGACCGCAGACGAGGAAGAGAAGTATACGATTGCCCAGGCAAACGCCACCTTCGATCCCAAGACGCGCGTCTTTGGCACCTTCGACGAGAACGGCGAGTTCACTCCCTCTGTCAAGGTCCTTTGCCGTACCACCGACACCGACGGCAATTTCGGCGAGGCGGCTGACTGTCCGGTGGAACAGGTCAACTACATGGACGTTTCTCCGCGTCAGATGACCTCCGTCGCTACGTCGCTCATTCCGTTCCTCGAGCACGACGACGCGAACCGCGCATTGATGGGTTCCAACATGCAGCGCCAGGCTGTGCCCCTGCTGCGCCCGAGCGCACCGTTGGTCGGTACAGGTATCGAGCACCGCATCGCAGTTGACTCCGGAGAGATCCTCATCGCCCAAAACCCTGGTGTGGTCGATTATGTCGATGGCCAGACCATCATCATCTTGAACAACGACGGCGAGTACGATGAGTATGTCATCCCGAAGTTCCAGCGCTCCAACCAGAGCGGCTGCATCAACCATCGCCCCATCGTTCGCCAAGGCGACGAGGTCGCTGCAGGTGACGTCCTTGCTGACGGTCCGAGTTGTGACAACGGCGAGCTCGCTCTTGGCCAAAACCTCCTTATCGCATACATGCCGTGGGAAGGCTACAACTACGAGGACGCGATCATCGTCTCTGAGCGTGTCGTCGCCGAGGACCTCCTCACCAGCATCCATATCTCGGAGTACGAACTCGACGCCCGCGACACCAAGCTCGGCCCCGAGGAGATCACCCGTGAGATCCCGAACATGTCTGAGGACATGATCTCTGACCTTGATGCTGACGGTATTATCCGCATCGGCGCCGAGGTGTTCCCGGGCGACGTCCTTGTCGGCAAGGTTACTCCGAAGGGAGAAACCGAGCTCACCGCCGAGGAGCGTTTGCTTCGTGCCATCTTCGGTGAAAAGGCTCGCGAGGTCCGTGACACCTCCTTGAAGGTGCCCCACGGTTCCGGCGGTCGCGTTATCGGCATCCATCGCTTCAGCCGCGAGGCGGGAGACGAGTTGGCTCCTGGCGTGAACGAGCTCATTCGCGTCTACATTGCCCAAAAGCGTAAGGTCCAGCAGGGCGACAAGCTCTCTGGCCGTCACGGCAACAAGGGCGTTATCTCTCGTGTCCTTCCTGTCGAGGATATGCCGTACCTCTCCGACGGTACGCCCATTGACGTCATCCTCAACCCCTTGGGCGTTCCTTCCCGTATGAACGTCGGCCAGTTGCTCGAGAACCACCTCGGTTGGGCTGCCAAGTGGGGTTGGAACGACGATCCCAACAGCGATGAGCCCGTGCAAGGTCCTTTCCACGTCGCAACGCCTGTGTTCGACGGCGCAACTGAGAAGGAGATTTCTGACTGCATCGAGGCTGCAAACAAGAACCTCATCAACATCAACCACACCAAGTACGGTGACCTTGCACGTGACGAGTTCGTCCCGCAACTGTCCCGCGAAGGCAAGACGTGGCTGTTCGACGGCCGTACGGGCGAGCGTTTCCGTGAGCCTATCACCGTCGGCACAACCTACATTTTGAAGTTGGGCCACATGGTCGACGACAAGATCCATGCTCGTTCAACCGGCCCTTACAGCTTGATCACCCAACAGCCCCTTGGCGGCAAGGCCCAATTCGGCGGCCAACGTTTCGGCGAGATGGAGGTTTGGGCTCTGTACGCGTACGGTGCTTCCAACGTCTTGCAGGAGATCCTTACGGTGAAATCCGACGATACCGCCGGCCGTGTGAAGTCTTATGAGGCCATCGTCAAGGGCGAGAACATCCCGCCTGCGGAGGTGCCTGAGTCCTTCAAGGTTTTGGTCAAGGAGATGCGCTCCCTGTGCCTGAACGTTGAACTCGAATCCCATGCGGTTCCCGAGGTTGAGGAAGAAGCCACCGACGACATGCTCCTTGCCATGCAGGCTGATGCTAAGAAGACCGAGGAAGAGGAGGCCGTGAGCGCTCTCGACAGCATTGCGGCCGAGCTTTCCGACCTTATGGGCGGTTTGAAGGACGAGGTTGACGCAAGCGAGCTTATTGGCGGAGAGGAAGAGTAAATGACGACTGAATTCGATGTCACAAACTTTGACGCCATGCGTATCTCTTTGGCGAGTGCGGAGGACATCCGTGGCTGGTCCCGTGGCGAGGTAAAGAAGCCCGAAACCATCAACTACCGCACGCTTAAGCCCGAAAAGGACGGCCTGTACTGCGAGAAGATCTTCGGTCCCACCAAGGACTGGGAGTGCGCTTGCGGCAAGTACAAGCGTATCCGCTTCAAGGACGTCAAGTGCGAGCGCTGCGGCGTTGAGGTCACTCGTGCAAAGGTTCGCCGTGAGCGCATGGGCCATATCGAGCTCGCTGCTCCTGTGAGCCATATCTGGTATTTCAAGGGTAGTCCGAGCCGTCTTGGCTATCTGTTGGACATTCCTCCGAAAGAGCTGGAGAAGGTTTTGTACTTCGCGAGCTCTATCATTACCAGCGTCGACCGTGAGGGTCGTGAGGAGGACGAGGACATCCTCCGCGAGGAGCTTGCTGCCGATGTTGAGGAGTTGGACGCCGAGCGTGACCGCCTCATCGAGGAAGTCAAGCGTATGTCCACCGAGTACGTTCCCGAGGACGACGAGTTCGTCGACGAGTTCGACGAGGACGAGATGATGACTCCCGAAGAGGTCGAGGAGGAGATCGCCGAGCTCAAGGAGGAGTTCGAAGAGCGCAAAGAGCAGCGTCAGGCCGCGTTTGACTTGTTCTTGCGCATCGAGCCCCGCATGCTCGTTCCCGATGAGTCCCTGTATCGCGTCATGCGCGCAAACTACCGTGATTATTTCACTGGTGGTATGGGCGCTGAGGCCGTTCGCGACCTGCTCGAAGCCATGGACCTCGAGGCGACGGCCGAGGAGCTTTCCGAGATCATCGCCACCGGCAAGGGCCAAAAGCGTGCCAAGGCCATCAAGCGTCTGAAGGTCGTCGATGCGTTCCTGAAGAGCTCCAACAAGCCTTCCGACATGATTCTTGACGTCATCCCGGTTATTCCGCCCGACCTGCGTCCTATGGTCCAACTCGACGGCGGCCGCTTCGCCACGTCTGACCTGAACGACCTGTATCGTCGCGTCATCAATCGCAACAACCGTCTCAAGCGTCTGCTCGACCTCAATGCTCCTGAGATCATCGTGAACAACGAGAAGCGTATGCTCCAGGAAGCTGTCGACAGCCTGTTCGACAACGGTCGTCGCGGTCGTCCGGTCACAGGCCCCGGTGGACGTGCTCTCAAGAGCCTTTCGGACATGCTCAAGGGCAAGCAGGGTCGTTTCCGTCAAAACCTTCTCGGCAAGCGTGTCGACTACTCCGGCCGTTCCGTTATCGTCGTTGGCCCGACGTTGAAGCTGCATCAGTGTGGCTTGCCGTCCCAGATGGCTCTCGAGTTGTTCAAACCCTTCGTCATGAAGCGCCTGGTTGAGCTCGAGTACGCCGCCAATATCAAGGCCGCAAAGCGTGCTGTCGATCGTGGTGCCACCTATGTGTGGGACGTTCTCGAAGAGGTCATTACCGAGCATCCCGTTCTGCTCAACCGCGCACCTACCCTGCACCGCTTGGGCATCCAGGCATTTGAGCCGGTCCTGGTCGAGGGTAAGGCCATCAAGCTGCATCCCTTGGTCTGCACCGCGTTCAACGCCGACTTCGATGGTGACCAGATGGCGGTCCATGTTCCGTTGGGCAACGCAGCTCAGGCCGAGGCCCGCGTTCTCATGCTGTCCTCCAACAATATCAAGTCTCCTGCACACGGTCGTCCTTTGACGGTCCCGACGCAGGATATGATCATCGGTTTGTACTACCTGACTGCGGCGCGTGACAACTTCCCGGGTGAGGGTCGTGTGTTCATCGACATTGATGACGCCATGAACGCCTATGACGCCCGCGCGGATGTCGACCTGCAGGCCAAGATCTGGGTCCGCCTTCGCGTTGATTGCAAGGTTGCGGTCGCGCATGGCGAGTTCGAGGAGCACAAGGCGGGTGATCGTATCCAGACCACCATCGGCCGTATCATCTTCAACAACATCTTGCCCATGGACTACGAGTTCTTGAACTACGGCATGAACAAGAAGGAGATAGGCCGCCTCGTTGAGGATGTTTGCAATCGCTACAGCCTCTCTGAGATTCCGCCCATCCTGGATGGCCTCAAGTCAACGGGTTTCCACTATGCGACCCGCGCCGGCCTTACCGTCTCCGTCTACGATGCGACCATTCCTCCCGAGAAGCCCCAGATTCTTGCTGAGGCTGATGAGAAGGTTGCCATCATCGACGAGGACTACGAGATGGGCCTCATGAGCTCCGAAGAGCGCCATAAGCAGGTCGTTGACGTTTGGACCGAAGCCAACGACGCTGTCGGCGACGCCATGGCTGACAATTTCGACAAGTTCAACCCGATCTTTATGATGGCTGACTCCGGTGCTCGAGGCAACATCAAACAGATTCGCCAGCTCGCCGGCATGCGTGGCTTGATGGCAAACCCGAAGGGCGAGACCATTGACCGTCCGATTAAGGCAAACTTCCGCGAGGGCTTGAGCGTATTGGAGTACTTCATCTCCACCCATGGCGCTCGTAAGGGTCTAGCTGACACCGCGTTGCGTACTGCAGACTCCGGTTATCTGACCCGCCGTCTCGTGGACGTTGCCCAAGACGTCATCATCCGCGAGATCGACTGCGGTTCCACCGATGGCGTTCCGTACCCGGTCCGCAACCCCAAGGGTGAGTTGGACGACAACCTGATCGGCCGTTGTCTGCTTGAAGATGTCGTCTCTGTTGACGGAGAGGTCGTCGTCGAGGCCGGTAGCTACATCTCCTCCATGGGCATGCTCAAGACAATCGACGCTGCTGGTGTCGAGACGGTACTTATCCGCACGATTATGACTTGCCATGCAAGCCACGGTGTGTGCCAGAAATGCTACGGTTGGGATTTGGCAACCGCTCGTCCGGTCAACATCGGCACGGCGGTCGGTATCATCGCTGCTCAGTCCATTGGCGAGCCTGGTACCCAGCTCACGATGCGTACGTTCCACTCCGGCGGTGTCGCCGGTGGAGACATCACCGGTGGTTTGCCCCGCGTTCAGGAGCTTTTCGAGGCCCGCAAGCCTAAGGGCCAAGCGGTTCTCGCGGAGATTTCCGGCACGTTGCAGGTATTCGGCGACAAGACTTCCAAGAAGTACACCATCCATGACGAGGAAGGCAACTACCGCGAGTACGAGGTACCTGCTCGTTCCCAGTTGTATCCGGGCCTCTTCGATGGCTGTCAGGTCACCATGGGCCAACAGATCACCAAGGGTTCCGTCAATCCTCACGACCTGTTGCGTCTGACCGATCCGAACACGACTCTTCGCTATATCGTCTCCCAGGTTCAAGACGTGTATGTCTCCCAGGGTGTAGACATCAACGATAAGCATATCGAGGTCATTGCTCGCCAGATGCTCCGTAAGGTAGCTGTGCTTGAGGCCGGCGATTCCGACTTGTTGCCCGGCCGTCAGGTCAACCGCTTCGAGTTTGAGAAGATCGCAAACGAGCTTATTGCTGAGGGCAAGCAGCCGCCTGTCGGCCAGCCGTTGCTCTTAGGCATCACCAAGGCGTCCCTCGCTACGGACTCTTGGTTGTCTGCTGCATCCTTCCAAGAAACCACCAAGGTTTTGACGGATGCCGCTATCGAAGGCAAGCGCGATACCCTCGCTGGTCTCAAAGAGAACGTCATCATCGGCAAGCCGATTCCCGCCGGCACGGGTTTGGCCCGTTATCACGAGGTCGGTCTTACCTACAAGGGTGAGCGTGTCGACAAGGTGACCGCAGAGGCTTTGCCTGCGTGCGCTCCCGATGTTCTGCGCGAGATTGAGGATCTTTTGCCCCAACCTGAGGATTGGAGCCTCGATGTCGAGAACTACCCGAACGGTGCGACTGGCTTTGGCGGCTACTACGGTTCTTCCTCCTATGGCGCAACCGGTTTGAGCGAGGAGGAGGCTCGTCTTTATATCTACGATGACCTGGGAGTCTCCCAGCGTTGGGCGAACAAGTTCTCTGAGGCCGGCATCGAGACCGTCGCCGATCTCGTTGGTCACAACGAGGAGGACCTGCTTCGCATCGAAGGTATCGGAGTGAAGGCCCTCGAGGAGCTCAAGGCAGGTCTTGCCGAGCGCAACCTGTCCCATGTCATCGAGGATGACCTCCAGGCGACGAGCGACGATATGAGTCAATTGCTCGATATGGTGTTCAGTCCTGACGACTCCATCCTGATCGGTGGCTCCGAGCCGGCGACGTTCAATACCGATGGCGAGGATATGCTGGGTGAGGCTTTGCCGCCCCGCTCTTATCAGCGTAACCTTGACGAGCTTGACGCCTTGCTGGGTTCCGTGAGCTCTTACGGTTTCGGTATCACCTCCGAAGAGGACGAGGCTGCATCTAATGCCGCTATGTCTGAGGACGAGGACTAGGAGCTAATATCTGGGGGGCGCTCTTGCGCCCCCCTTTTCCTGTTGTTGTGCGGATCTTCTTCTAAGGAGAGCGTATGGGTTTCAGACCATGGGTATCAACAAAGGAGTTGATGTTTTTATGGCAAGATTATTCGGAACCGACGGTGTTCGTGGTGTCGCGAACAAGGAGTTGACCTGCGATCTGGCTTTCAAGTTGGGGCAGGCGGCGGTGGCGTTCCAAGGGAGAACCATCCTTGTGGGCAAGGACACGCGCCTTTCCGGCGACATGTTGGAGGCGGCGGTGTTTGCTGGCATCGCAAGCATGGGTGGTACTGCCCTCAATGCGGGCGTTATTCCAACGCCGGGCGTTGCGTTGCTCGTGCAGGAGCTTCATTGCGATGGTGGCATCGTTATTTCTGCAAGTCACAATCCGCCTGAGTTCAACGGCATCAAGCTGTTCGACGGCAAAGGCTATAAGCTTCCCGATTCCATCGAGGACGAGATAGAGGCTTTTATCAAGGCCGGTGGTGCCGCCGTTGAGGATCTTCCCAACGGCGACGAGGTCGGAATCGTCTTACCGGTGGAGAACGCAGCCGAGATGTATATCGACCATGCTGTCAAGGCTGTCGAGGCTCAAGGGGTGTCCTTTGAGGGACTCAAGATCGCCCTTGATTGCGGTCATGGTGCAAGCGCTTTGACAAGCCATGAGGCTTTTGAGCGTCTTGGTGCCGAGGTTGTGGCCATCAATGAGGACTACAGCGGAACCGATATCAATGTCGGCTGTGGTTCCACCAATTTGGAACCGGTTCGTGCGCTCGTTCGTGCAACCAACGCTGATGTGGGTATCGCCCATGACGGTGATGCGGATCGCGTTATGATGGTCGATGCGCAAGGCAACGAGATCGACGGGGATATCATGGCTGCGATTTTGGCCCTTGATCTGAAACAACGAGACAGGTTGCCGGGAAACACGGTGGTCGGAACGGTTATGTGCAATCTCGGATTCGTGCGCGCGATGAATGCCCACGGCATCGAGGTTGTCCAGACAAAGGTCGGGGATCGCTACGTGCTTGAGGAGATGCGCGCCAAAGGCTATGCGATCGGTGGCGAACAGTCAGGCCACATGATCATGCTTGAGTACAATTCCACCGGTGACGGTTTGATGACCGCGGTGCAATTCCTCGCAGCGGTGAAGCGTACGGGTAAGACCGTGGGCGAGGCAGCGAAGATCGTGACGAAATATCCGCAGGTTCTCATCAACGTCGGTGGCGTTGACAAGAGCGCGCTTGACGTGTGCGAGCCCGTTTGGGCGGCGGTCCGAGTCGCCGAGGAGGAGATGGGCGATACTGGACGTGTGCTTCTTCGCCAAAGCGGTACCGAGCCGTTGGTTCGCGTCATGGTTGAGGCGGAAAGCGACGAGGACGCACATCGTCATGCCGAGGCTATCGCTGCGGTTGTGAAGCGAGAGCTGTCCATCTAGAGGCGTTGTCATAGCGTAACCCCGCACACATCCTCTACCCGCGCCCTGAACGACCTGCATGGTAAATCCGGGGAAGGGTTTGGCGTGCGGACCTTGCGCAAAAAAGAGGAGGCTCCCTGTCGGGGAGCCTCCTTTCGTTCCCGGTCGCGCGTCGTACGGCGGACGTCAGTCGCCTGGCGACGCCTCGCGTGGCCGCACGACGTCGCTACCCTTTTGTGGCAAAGGCGCTGTGGCAAAGGTGCTGGATCGCGCGGGCGTCGGCCGCGTCGACCGTGCCGTCGCCGTTGACGTCCGCCTCCAGCCACATCCGCTGCGTCACCGCGGCGGTG
>CAVIKF010000006.1:41748-91529 GCA_963643505.1 Eggerthellaceae bacterium | reverse complement strand
GCGGCCTGGGTCGCCCGCATGGCCGACGAGGGCCTCACCCGCGTCGACGTCGTGAAGGGCTTCTGCCAGTCCGACGAGTTCGAGAAGATCTGCCAGGATTGCGGCATGACGAGCGGCATGAGGTAGGCAGTCCTCTTGTGACATGTGACATGTGACAGGTGCCTGTCACATGAAGCGAGCACTGTAGGGGAGGATCCTTCGGGATCCTCCCTTTTTTGATTTCTCTTCTACCCTTCCTGCATTTCGGTAAGGTTTTTCCAAAAGCGTTTCGGCATCCAATGGACACGAAGCTCAGGATTATAACGAGCTTCTACCGCAATAGAGTCATAAAACGTCTTCCATGCTCGTCTCATGAGTTGTTCGTTGCTTGTACGGGTTGGGAGATTTTTTGGGAAGCCTGTTCCTTCTGTCGGAACGAGATACCACGACTTCGTTCCACGCCCCTCGTGTACACCGGCTATGTGGTGCACCTCGTCGTAGATGATGAATTGCTGCGAATTGAACCTTGCGGAAAAGAAGTCCATGACAAAGGGGATCAAGTTCGCTTTTGGATTGCACTTTGCGAACCAGAGGTTCCCTTCAAGTTCTTCGAACCGCATGAATTGAAGGAGGCGTTCCTTCTCTGTCGCCATAGATTTTTTGATTGCAAGTAGCGGTTCGACGCAGGGATGCATCACGTCCTTTTCCCATGCGCGTCCTGTCTTCATTACGTATTTGACAAATCTGTATACGAGTGTTCCGCAGTTTGGAGCGCATGAAAGTCCGACAATTTTTACCAGGTTGTAGGCGTCGTTTCCGGCTGTGCGAATAATCCCTTCCGCAACGCGTTTCGAAAGCGCATTTTCAGTCTCGATCTCGCATACATATTGTCCCAGTCGGGGTTGAAGGTCGTTTGCCGTGATGATGTCCGTTGGTTCCTCGTGTTTTTCGTAGGCACGAAAAATTGCTGTCAGGAGCCCTTCAAGCGTCCCGTCGTAGGCATACGCGAGACTGAGATAGGATTCTATTGGCTCGATTGTTGGCTGCACCTTGTCTCTCCCAGCGCTTCTAGCTCTTACTTTAGTCCAAAGGAGCGAGTTGCCGCTTTTCAGCGTACTCAAATAGGCTCATTTGTCCCGGACTTGCCTTGTCGGCTCTTCTCCCGTGTCTTCCTCCGTTAATGGGGGCCTTGAGTTGTGTACGGATTGCCGAGGGATTAAAAGCGATACCAGTACCTTGATATTTGCCGTTACAGGTGATGAAATAACGCGCCCGTTTGAAGGCGATACCAAGCTTACGTAGCTCTGGCTCCCGAAGACGACACGTCTTGCGTGCTCGAAGGATCTTTTTCGCGCCGACAACGCCGATGCCCGGAACCCGTAAAAGCATCTCATAGGGAGCGGTGTTGACCTCTATCGGAAACAGATGGAGGTTGTTGATTGCCCAATTTGCCTTTGGGTCGACATCGAGGTCGAGGTAAGGATGAGCCGGGTCGATCACCTCATCGACATCGAACTGGTAAAAACGCAAAAGCCAATCCGCTTGATAGAGCCGATGCTCTCTGTTGAGCTGCACCGCACCGGAAGACGGGAGTCGACGGTCTTCGTTGACGGGAAGATAGGCGCTGAAGAAGACGCGTTTGAGATTCATGGTCTTATAGAGCGCCGCACTCAAATTGAGTATTTGATAATCGGATTCGGGAGTTGCGCCGATTATCATCTGGGTTGATTGGCCGGCGGGGGAG
Source organism: Eggerthellaceae bacterium (assembly GCA_963643505.1). Classification (GTDB taxonomy): domain Bacteria; phylum Actinomycetota; class Coriobacteriia; order Coriobacteriales; family Eggerthellaceae; genus CAVEFW01. Next base: position 89,806 of record CAVIKF010000006.1, on the reverse strand, counting down.
AACGAGCGGAGCCTGCCTTCCTTGGGGGTTCTTTTGGCGAGGTAGGTCGTGCTTTTTCTTCGCGCGAGGCTTTTCGTTTCCTTGTCTTCAGCTATGTTCTCCCTGATTTGTCGCATCGGCGTAAGGATATCGGTGCGTGTCTTTTGGGGTGCGAGGTATGCAAGACTCTCCCTGCTCGGCAACTCGATGTTGACGCTTAGGCGGTCGGCAAGAAGGCCAAGCTGCTCGATAAGCTCAGGGGATGTACCCGGGACGGCCTTGGCGTGGATATAGCCGCGAAATCCCTTTTCGTAGCGAAGGATAGTGAGCGTGCGAATCATGAGCTCGGTGGTATGGTCGGGGTTACACAACACGCCTGAACTGAGGAACAAACCTTCGATGTAGTTGCGTCGGAAAAAGGAGATGGTGAGCTCTGCAAGCTCCTCGGGGGTGAACGAGGCGCGACGCATGTCGTTGCTGACGCGGTTGGCGCAATAGGCACAATCGTAGACGCATACGTTGCTCATGAGCACCTTAAGAAGCGTGATACATCGTCCGTCGGCGGCAAAACTGTGGCAGATTCCCGCGCTTGTTGTTGAACCCAGAAGTCCTTTTTGGGCATTGCGATCGATGCCTGACGAAGTACAAGCCACGTCGTATTTGGCGGCGTCCGAGAGTATTTCCAACTTTTCGATAAGGTCCACGGTTTGTCTCGCATAGTACATTTGTTTGTACGAATATTTGTTCGCATTATACTATGCGTCTTTGGGCAAAGTTTCGAAAATCGTATATTTGTTCGATTATTACGTCAAAATCAACGCGTTATTGGCGTTAACATCCCGCCTGGGATGACCAAGTTCGCTGCGAGTGGCTAGATTTCGTAGTTGTAGTCAGTCTTCGGCTTGGGGTGGGGTTGGCGAACCGAGACCTCTTGGTTTTTCAAGCTGACGCGGCTGTTAGGAGGAACGCTCTCGGTAACGAAGGCGGAACCTGCGATGACCGAGCCCTTGCCGACTACGGTATCGCCGCCCAAAACGCTGGCGTTGCTGTAAATCGTGACATCGTCCTCGATGGTGGGGTGGCGCTTGACTCCCGCGAGTTTTTGACCGCCGCGCGTGGAGAGCGCGCCTAAGGTGACGCCTTGATAGATCTTGACGCGGTTACCGATGGTGGTTGTCTCGCCGATGACGACACCTGCGGCGTGGTCGATGAAGAAATACTCGCCGATTTCCGCCTTTGCTCCGATGTCCACGCCGGTCTCGGCATGGGCGTATTCGGTCATGATGCGTGGCAACAGCGGCACGTCACGGATGGCGAGCTCGTGTGCCAACCGATAGACGAAAATCGCAAAAAAGCCAGGATAGCAGTAGATAATCTCCTCCTTGCTGCCGGCGGCGGGGTCACCGTCAAAAGCCGCATCGACGTCTTTGAGAAGTAGAAGTTGCAAGTCAGGCAAACGGTAGAAGAAATCGGAACAAATCTGGCTTGTGCGCTTCTCGATTTCGTCGAGTGGAACGAGCTCCTTGTCCCGGAAAAGCAATGCCTCGCGAACTTGGCGATGGAGTGATTCCTCGACTTGGGTCAGCGTCTCTCCGATGAAGTACTTCGGACCGGCTCCGCAGGGAGCTTCAGGCCCGAAGAAGCGGGGAAACATCACACGACGCAGGTCCTCGATGATGGAGAACACCTCACGCTTGCTGGGGAAGTGGCGGTCGGTGTTGTTGAAGTCGAGCACCTCCTCGTCGTAGTTTTTCTCGATGCGCGCAACGATGTCGTCAAGTTTTTCGTTAAACACAGAAACCTCGCTAACGTATTGGGGCTCTAGCATTGGTGTTCAAAAGCGGCGCGGTGCCGCGTCTGGCTCGGGAGTCATCTTAACAAAACCGCACCCGTTTGGCAGCTATCAGATCCACTTGACGCGCTCGCGCTGGGGGTCGCGATCCGCACGATGGCCGAGTTTGGCAGCTATCAGATCCACTCGAAGTGTTCGCGCTGGGGGTCGCGATCCGCACGATGGCCGAGTTTGGCAACGATCAGATCCACCCGAAGTGCTCGCAAGCGTGAGCCAGGCCGTCTTTGTCAACATCCGAGGTGACAAAGGTTGCACGTTTTTTCAGTTCGGGCACCGCGTTGCCCATGGCGATGGAGGTCCACTCGGGCGTAAACATGGTGATGTCGTTGGTACCGTCTCCGAACACGACGACGTCCTCGTAAGGTGCCCCGAGCATGTCCATCATGCGCTTGATGCCGAGCTTTTTGTCCGTGGGTTCCACGAAGATGTTGTCCGAGTTGTAGCGGGCCCAAGGAACGCCGTCCAAGATGCCGCTGGCGATAAGTCTCTCCTGGTCAACTCCCTTTTTGCACGGGATATAGACCTTGAAAACCGTCTCAACGCTCTCAGCGGTGACGGCGGGGTCATATACGGTGGGCACATAATAATCTCCCGCAACGGTCGCAAAGTCGGGTTGGGGGGAGAAGCGAACCTGCTCGTTTCTTGTCGTAACTGCCCAGTGGATGCCTGTGGCGTCAAGGCGATGCAGGCATGTCCTTACCGCCTCGATGGGCAAAGGGATCATCCATTTGAGCTCTCCTTTGATGGTGACGGAATACCCGCCGTCAGCGACGAGGTTGTCGATACCCATGGAGTCGATGTAGTCCAAGGCGTTGCATTGCAAGCGGCCTGTGGCAAGGGCGATGAAATGCCCGTTATTGCGCAACGCCTCCAAGGCCCTTTGCGCACTCTCTGGGATAGTGTAGGAGCGCGGAATGGCCAAGGTGCCGTCGTAGTCGAAGAAGAAGTAGCGTTTGCGCATGGGGTCCCGATTCTCGTTTTTCGCCGAACGGAGACCATTGTACAGCGGCACAGCGCGAGTTCCCCCCTTGCTCCTCGCGCAAATATTTGAGTTTCGGTTCCTTGTAAGACTTCTGTTTTTAGATAGAATAGTTGGGCACGTTTTTAACCGTCCTTGATTTTTGATCGTCCTTGAAGGAGTAACCATGGGATTGAAGTCTGCTGGAACCATCATTGGATCGATAGCCTTGAATGCGGGCAAGGTAGCCGCCACGGCGACCAAGGCGACAAGTGATGCGGCCCTGACCGCCATCGACGTCCTCCAGACCAACATCACGAAGGTGGCGGGACGAGCGAAGGCAAATCCTGTCAAGACGGCAGCGATCGCGGGCGCTTCCACCGCTATTGTGGTTGCAGGAGGCGTTGCGGGCGGCATCGTCACGAGCCGTCGCCGCGACTTCCATTTCGCCGGCAGGACTGCAAGCGGGCTTGCCAAAGTGTTCAACATCAAGGACGAGATGGGCGCACCCGTACGCGTCTTGAGCATCGGCGGCGTCTACCAAAGCGCAACCTATCTCGAGGAGGACGCGAAATACTCGTTGCCTTTCGCGTACTACCGTGCATTTGACGTCGTGTTCCAAGAGGGAATCGCCCATGACCGCCTGTTGATGATCGGCGGCGGCGGATGCACCTTCCCGAAACACGTGCTTGCCGAGGATAACACCACCTGCATTGACGTCATCGAGCCCGATGCCGCGGTGATCTCCATCGCTCGCGAGTACTTCTTCCTTGACGATGCCATCAGTCAATTCGATGGTGAGGGCACGCGTCTGCACGTCATCAACGACGACGGCGCGCACTTCCTTCATCGTCGCGCCGAACTTGCCAAGGCCGAGGACCACAAAGCCGCGCCTCCGGTGTTCGAGATCATGACCTCGGTTGCCCGCACCGTCGAGAAGTTCGTTCCGACCATGAAGGCCAACGAGGACGTCCCGCTGTGCTACGACGCGATCATCAACGACGCCTTCAAGGGCAAGCGCCCGGTTGCGAGCCTGTTGACCCATGATGCGCTCATGGATGCGAAGGCGTGTCTGAACGAGGGCGGTCTTTACCTCATCAATGTCGCCGATCCCGGTAAGAACGATATCTACCTGCGTGAGATCATGTCCTGGTTGTCCAGTTGCTTCACGTCGGTCCATGTCGTTCCCTGTCCCGACAAGCAGTTCGGCGCGAAGGATTGTTGCCTGTTGATAGCCACTGACGGCGACTGCAGCTTTGTTGGCGAGTCTCAGGTCCAAAAGAGCGACGTGGCGGTTGTCGAGGAAAGCGATATCCCCAAGGATTAGTCTCCTCGTCGAAACCCTAAGCGATACAGGCCAGCGAGAGGTTGTCTCGCTGGCCTTTTTTGCGTGTGGAAAGCCGGCTTTTCGTATGTGGGAAGTATGTCTTTTTGTGGAATAATTGCCACGTGAAAAGAATTGAGAGAATCGAGCGGTTTGGATGCTTTGGCGCTACGTGAAGCCATACGTCGGATATGCCCTCATCGGCGCCCTGTTCATGGCCGGTGAGGTTCTTATGGATTTGGCCCAGCCGAGCCTCATGAGCCAAGTTGTCGACGTCGGCGTCTTGGGGGTCGGCAACGATGGCGTGGGCGACTTGGGCGTCGTGTTCAGGTTTGGTTTGATCATGTGCGCGTGTGCCCTCATTGGCACCTTTTTTGGCAGCGCAAACAACGTGTTTGTCCAAATCGCAAAGCAGCGCGCCGGCAATGCGATTCGCAAGGACGCGTATCGAGCAATCATGGGTATGTCGTTTTCCCAGGTTGAGAGGTTCGGTACCGGCGCCCTCATCACGCGCGTCACCAACGACGTCTCCCATATCGAGATGATGGTGGGTGTGTTTGTGCGCGGTCTCGTCCGAACCGGTCTCATGATGGTCGGCAGTATTGTCATGCTGTTTTCGATCAATCCTGGCTTCGGAACGATCCTTCTTGTCGCGTTTCCCCTCGCGCTCGGAGTCATGGTCGGATTTTTGCGTGTGGTCAATCCGTTGTTCTTGCGCATCCAAGAGCGGCTTGATCGCCTGAACGCCATCATGCAAGAGGATCTTGTCGGTATTCGCACCGTCAAGGCATTTGTGCGCGAGGCCTACGAGAAGGTTCGTTTCGGCAAGGCGAACAACGAGCTCATCAAGACCCAGCTCCAGGCGCTCGTTATCTTTGCGTTCATGAGTCCGCTTATGAACGTCTTGATGTACGGCGCAATTGCGGGCCTGTTGCTCTTGGGATATCAAGGATCGTTGACAGGCGATATCATGCCCGGCCAGGTTATTGCCAGCATCTCGTATTCGACCCAGTTGCTCATGTCCATCATGGGCGTCGTCATGCTCGCGCAAGACATCTCGCGCGGCACGACAAGCTGGAAGCGCGTGAAAGAGGTGTTGTGCAGCAAGCCCGAGATGGTTGACGGCGCGGGCTATATGGGCGACGACGTGGGCTATATGGGCGACGACGTGGGCTATATGGGCGACGACGTGGGTGAAAAGCGCGTCAACGATGACAACTTGCGAGGTGCCACAGTCGAGATGCACGGAGTGTCGTTTGCTTATCCGGATGCGACGGCACCTGTTTTACGTGGAATCGACCTTGCGATCGAAGCGGGCGAGATGGTCGTGATCATGGGCTCGACAGGATGTGGAAAGTCGACGCTCGTAAATCTCATTCCGCGCTTCTACGACGTGACGGAGGGTGCCGTCTTGGTCGATGGCGTTGATGTGCGCGAATGGAATCGGGCAGAGTTGCGTCGTTGCGTTGTCCCGGTCTTGCAGCGGACCGAATTGTTTGCGGGCACCTTGGAGGACAATGTGGCTTGGGGTACAAAGACCGCAGGCCTCGAAACCGGCGTTGCGACCGATAGGGCGATTTCGCGCGCGTTGCGTGTGGCCCAAGCAGAGGAGTTTGTCGACGAGTTGCCCGGTGGCGTTGCGGCACAGTTGGCTGCGGGTGGTGTGAATCTGTCAGGTGGTCAACGCCAGCGCGTCGGCATCGCGCGTGGTTTGGCGGCAAATCCTCGCGTCCTCATATTCGATGACGTGACGAGTGCGCTCGACACGCGCACCGAAGCCCGATTCCTTTTGGCGCTTCATGCTGAATACCCCTCGACGACCAAGGTTGTTGTTGCCCAACGAATCTCGGTGGCTCGCAGAGCCGATCGTGTCATCGTCTTGGATGAGGGTCGTATCGTGGGTGAGGGAACCCATGCCGATTTGATTGATGTCTGTCCTGTCTACCGCGACATCGTCGCGTCACAGATGGAGGTGGACGTCGATGCCTAGGACGCCCACCTACCAAGGCATGATGGCGAGGACGAGCGCCGCAAGCCAGAGTGTAAAAAGCGAGGGGGCGCAAAGCGCGAGTGGCCCTGTCGACACGGGTGGAACCGGCGGTCCCGCAAACACGGATGGCCCGAGCGGCTTCGGCGGTCCCGAAGGCGCGAGTGGCCCTAGGACGTTCGGTGGCCCTCCCGGTCCTCCCAGGGGCCCCTTTGCCGAGAAGGGTCCGCGCGCTCAAAACGTCGGCTCGACGCTCAAGCGCATGGTGAAGTATTTCGCACAGGAGATGGCGTTGACGGTCGCGATGCTTGTGGTCGTGGCCATCTGTACGGTGAGCTGCATCGTTGCCCCCGCGTTCCAAAGCAACGCTGTGGACATCATTGCAGGTACGCTCGACGAGCCGTTTGCCCCCGCGCTTGCGGGCATGGTCATCGCGTACGGAATCTACGCACTGTGCCAATTCGGCGAGTCGTTCATCAGCGCCCACCTCTCCCAACGTATCGTGTCGCGTATGCGCACGGAATTGTTCGGCCGCGTCGTCGACTTGCCGATTGGCTATCTTGACTCCCATAGCTCTGGTGATGTTATGAGCCGTATGACCAACGACATCGACAACATTTCGAACACGGTTTCCAAAAGTTTGCCGAGTATGTTCTCGAGCGTGCTTACCATCGTGGGTACCGGCGCGGTGATGATTTGGTATTGTTGGCAGCTTGCGCTCGTATGTTTCACGACGGTGTTCTTGACGGCCGCGGCGACGAAGTTCTTGTCCAAGCGGGTGCTCAGGTATTCACGCGAACGTCAGACGCTTTTGGGAACACTCAACGGGACGGTTGAGTCTACGGTTGCGGGATATCGTACGGTGACAGCGTACAATCGGCAGGGTGCGTGCATCGAGGAGTTTTGCAAGACTTCGGACGCGCTTACCAGGGCGGGAATCCGTACCGAGTCGTTTGCGGGCATCATGGGTCCGATCATGAACGGTATCGGAAACATCGGATTCGTCATCGTTGCGGCGTTCGGCGGATGGTTCGCGCTCCAAGGGCTTGTCTCTGTCGGTGTCATCTCGGCGTTCATTATCTACCAAAAGCAATTCAGCCGCCCGGTGAACGACCTTGCGCAAATCTACGGACAACTTCAAAGTGCCGTTGCGAGCGCCGAGCGAGTACTATCGATCCTTGATCAACCGGTCGAGGATATGACCGGCGAGAAGTTGGCGTTGCGCGAGTGCGGGGTTGAGCCCACGGTCGTGTTTGACCATGTGACGTTTGGCTACGACCCTGACTCTCCGGTGCTTCGCGACTTCACGCTCGAGGTCCCCGCAGGCAAGAAGGTCGCGCTTGTCGGCCACACCGGCTCGGGCAAGACGACAGTTGCAAATCTGCTTATGCGCTTCTACGACCCGCAAGAGGGACGCATTCTGGTCGGTGGGCGCGACCTCGCCTGTGTTGCGCGCCCGAGTTTGCGTGATGCGTGCTCGATCGTCTTGCAGGATGCGACGCTGTTTAGCGACACGGTCGAGGCAAATGTGATGTACGCGAACCCCGATGCGGATAAAGACGCGATGGTTCGTGCCGCACGTATCAGTCGCAGCGACGAGTTCGTCTCCGCGCTGCCCGATGGATACCAAACGATTCTTGTTGGGGCAGGCGCGAACATCAGTCAAGGTCAACGCCAGCTTCTTGCCATTGCGCGCGCGTTTTTGGCCGATCCTGACATCCTTGTGCTTGATGAGGCGACGTCAAGCGTCGACACGCGCACCGAGGCCGCCATCCAAGAGGCGATGCAAAGCATCATGAGCAATCGCACGAGCCTCGTAATCGCCCACCGCCTCTCGACGATTCGCGATGCGGACATCATCGTGGTGCTCGACCATGGGCGTATCGTGGAGCGAGGTACGCATGCCGAGCTGCTCGAACTCGGTGGCGCCTACAGCGAGCTGTATCGAACGCAGTTCGAAGGTTTGGAGACCTAAGGCTGGGCGCTTTGGTGTATGGCCGGCGACCTAAGGCTGGGCGCTTTGGTGTATGGCCGGCGACCTAAGGCTGGGCGCTTCGGGTTCCGGCGGAGGATTTCGGAAGACGGGAGCCCAATGGCTGAGTGCTTCTGAGCTTGGTGAGTGCCCTTGGAAGACGAGAGTCCACGGAAGTTCGAAAAAGCCCTTGCGCAATGAGCGGGACTTCCGTATACTCTTTCCTTGCGCAAACGGTGGGTGTGGCCTAGTTGGCTAAGGCGCCAGATTGTGGCTCTGGAGATCGAGGGTTCGAGTCCCTTCACCCACCCCAGCGCGCCCTATGTTGTTTATGACAATGGACCGTTAGCTTAGTTGGTAGAGCAGGGGACTCTTAATCCCAAGGTCCGGGGTTCGAGTCCCCGACGGTCCACCATTGAATTGTTCGTCTCCGACACCGGAGATTTTTTTGTGCCCGATACTGCATGGGAGTTGACGAAAGGGCATTTTTTGGAAGTGGGCCACCTCCTTGACATAGCTCCTCGCGGGATAAGCGAGCGCGTCATTATCGCCATGAGCGGCGGTGTGGACAGCTCTGTTGCCGCCAAGCTCTTACTCGATGCGGGTCATGACGTCCTTGGGCTCACTATGAAGTTGACGACGGACTGCGCCACACGTGCCCGCTATGATACATGTGGCGCGCCAAAGGACTTGGGTGACGCCGGTCGCGTCGCTTGCCATCTGGGATTTCCCCATCGCTTCCTTGATTTCGAGGCTGCATTTGAGCGCGAGGTCGTGATCCCGTTTTGCCAGGGCTATCTCAATGGGGAGACCCCGAACCCCTGCGTGACCTGCAACCGTTATCTGAAGTTCGAGGCGCTCCAACGTTGTCGTAGGGAACTTGGCTTTGAATACGTTGCCACGGGACACTACGCTCGTCGTATCTGGAGCGAGGAGTTGGGCCGTTACCTGCTGTTGCGCGGCGTTGATAAGGACAAGGACCAGTCCTATTTTCTCTACCACCTCGACCAGAAAACTTTGGCCCATATGTTGTTTCCCCTTGGTGGCTACGTAAAGACCGATGTCAGGCGTCTTGCTTCCTCTTTCGGACTCGAGGTTGCGGACAAGTCGGAGAGCCAAGACATCTGTTTTATTCCCGACAGCGACTACGTGTCGTTTATCGAGGGACATATGGGTGTGGCCATGGAGCCCGGCCCTATCGTGAACACCCAAGGCGAGGTTCTCGGTACGCACCGGGGCCTTGCTCGCTACACCATCGGCCAGCGCAAAGGTTTGCAAGTTTCCTACACCGAGCCGTTGTTTGTCTTGCGCAAGGAGGTAGAGCGCAACACGCTTGTTGTCGGTTGCGCATCTGAGCAGGGTGTTCATGAGCTTTGGGCGCGTGATGTCAACCTCATTTGCTATGAGAGCGTCCCTGACTTCATCCCTGTCCAAGCCAAGGTGAACTATCGGCAACGTCCTATTCCCGCAAGAGCTCGCATCGAGGACACCGAGGGCGAGGCGATGCTGCATGTCGTGTTTGACGAGGTGATCCGCTCCTGCGCCCCAGGTCAATCTGTGGTCCTCTACGAGGGCGATATCGTTGTCGGCGGGGGGACGATAGCGCGATTTTCGTGACCATGCTATTGGCGTTGCCGCCGAGGGATGTTGCCGCTGAGGGACTCGGCACACCTAGCCGGGGTAGGCGTGTCGCCGCCGGTAGGTGGATAGGCGTAAAAGAGAGTTTGGTCTAGGGGCCTTCTAAGAGCGTGCAGAACCCTCGCGGATCGTGATCTTGGTGGCGGGCTCGACGCGACAGGTCTCTCCGGCCTCGAGGCGCTCGCGGTAACGTTGGTTGCTTGCGTCGATGAACGCCTTGAACACCAAACCCATGCGTACGCGGAAAAACTCCGGGTGCCATTGCGTCCCCAAGAAAAAGAGGCGGTCAGGCATCTCGATGGCCTCAACGAGACCGTCGGTGGCGAAGGCGGCGGGACGCAGGTTGGGGGCGACGTCTTTGATGCCTTGGTGGTGCATGGAGTTGACTGCGAGATGGTCGGTTTTGAGGATGGAGCCGAGAATGGTGTTGCGGTCGATGTTCACAAAATGACTCGGGCACTCGTAATGGTCCTGTTGCCAATGTTTGAGGCGCGTTGCCTCGGAGCTTTGCATGATGCCGTATTCCTCGGTGGTACGTGCCATGTCGATGCGGTCCTGCTTGCAGGAGGGGTGCTCGTTGTGCTCGTAGATGCATCCCGGGCAAAGCGCGCTTTTGATGTCTTCGATTGACAGATGGGTGCTCTCGGGTTTGTCTCCGGAGCCGTCGGGGATGTAGACGCCCTCGATTGCCCACTTGTTGCCGCCGATGGAGTGGTATTCGTCGGCAAGGTCTTGGTAGAGGGTGCCGCCGAAGTGGACGTTGATCATCTGCATGCCGCGGCAGATACCGAGGACGGGGATGTCATAGTCGTAGGCGTAGTTGAGGATGCGGTCCTCCATGCGGTCGCGGTTGGGCGTAAGTGGTGACAACTTGTCGCTTTGCCTTGTCTCACCGTAGCAAGAGGGGCTGATGTCGTGGCCGCCGGTGAACAGGAAGCCGTCGATTTGGGGAAGGAGATATTCGTAGATGCGCGTATCCTCGGTCATGGGCAACGCAATGGGCATGCCTCCCCATTCCTCGATGGCCTGACAGTAATTCTGCTTGAGGCGGATGATGTGTTCTTCGGGGGCATACGAGGGGACGATGCCGATCAGGGGTACATGATCTTGGGGTGCGGACACTGACAACTCCTTGGTTTAGCGTTGGGAGTGTTACAGTCTACCACTTTGCGCGGGATGACGCGGAATTGTCGGCAAAGTCCGTATCGCTGGCGTTTTGACGAGCATGTCGCAGAAGTGCCGCCCGACACGCCGCCAAAAGGGACTACTTGTTCAAAAACCTCGTTAAAGCCTGAGTGATTTCGGCAGGTTCTATTGGCTTGCCAACATGATCGTTCATCCCCGCGTCAAAGCAGGCCCGTTTGTCATCGGCGAAAGCGTTAGCTGTCATAGCAATGATAGGTACGCTTCCGGCATCCACACGGTTCCTCTCCCTGATTGTGCGTGTGGCCGTCAAACCGTCCATAACGGGCATCACCACATCCATGAACACGAAATCAAATTGGTAAGGCTTTGACTCGTCGAAGGCGTCGACCGCTGCCTTTCCGTTGTTTACGCACACAACAGAAAATCCCACGTCTTCCAGCATGATGCGAGCGATTTCCGCATTGATCTCGTTGAAATGTTCGAATCCGACGCTTTCGGCACTATTGTTTCGCCCTCATTCTTTTTTGAGGAGTTTCTGAAACTCCTTATAGCTTAACAGCTCCTTCCAAGTCGATCGATGTGCTTGCTTGCCGACTTCAGGGCCGGCTGCGGCTTTATTTGGCAGGCATCGCGGTCTTCCCGAAATTAGCAAAAATTCTTTCGCATAACCTTTGAATTCGTGCTACGATATCAGTCGCTTTTTTTGGACCGTTAGCTTAGTTGGTAGAGCAGGGGACTCTTAATCCCAAGGTCCGGGGTTCGAGTCCCCGACGGTCCACCAGGAATCGAAAGCCGCCGCGAGGTGGCTTTTTTGATTTGATGGCGGCCGGAGGGGCGAGGATACGTAAGAGGGTGCGTGCTCGGTTGCCGCGGATTACGCCCATTCTGGTTGTCGTACCGCGCTCTGGGCGTAATCGGTCGTGCCCAGTCGCCTCGGATTGCGCCCGGGCCGCTTCGTTCGCGCAGCAAGCTCTGAATCAAGCCCCGCGTCAAGCATCTAGGTCATGAATCAAACTCTGAGCCAAGCTCTCAGTCATGCTTTTTGCGTGCAGGTATGGGAGACATCGTTGATTTCATGGCAAAATCTTCGGATTACATAGTCGATATACATAGTCGGGTTACACACGTGCATTTTGGCAACGACAGAGGCAGGAGAACCATGACACACAAGGTGAAGGTTGGCATGTTCGATAAGGTTGTGGCGGGGGTGTGCTCCGCGGCATTGGTGATTGGAATGGTGCCCGTCGCCGCGTTCGCGATTGGTGATGAAATTGGCGATGGGAGCGTGGCTGCAACCACGAGATCGGACCTCGTTACCACTCAGAGCGGGCCTGAGGGGGCCGATGCGACGTCTGGCTTGAGTTCCACGGGGCTTTCGGCAGAGTCTATCCAAAACAACGACCTTGCCAACAGCTTTCGCTACGAGAATGGCGAACTTATCGCAGAGGGCTCCTCTTCGCTTGCCGATGAGTCGACCTTTGCAGCTGCCGAGAACGCCTGGCGCCTGACCGACCAGGGCTATCTCAACGAATACGGCGAGGTCATCCAAGGTGCTCTCACCAAAGGAATCGATGTCAGCGAGCATCAAGGTGTTATTGATTGGGACAAGGTCAAGGCCGACGGCGTCAACTTCGCCATCATCCGATGCGCGTTCTACGGTGACGAGGGCTGGGGGCGAACCGATGCGTATTGGGAGCGCAATGTCTCCGAGTGCGAGCGGCTCGGCATCCCTTATGGCGTGTATGTTTACTCCTATTGCCATTCAACTGACGCCGCCCATGACGCCGCCCAGCGTACGATCTCGCTTTTGCAAGGCCATATCCCGACCCTTCCCGTGTACCTCGACATCGAGGAGACCGACTACCTCACCGACATCTCGCAGACCGCCATCGCAGACATGGCTGCGGCTTTTTGCGGTGACATCCAAGGCACCGGATATACGGCTGGAATCTATTCAAGCACAAGCTGGTGGAACGACTATCTGACCGACTCTCGTTTCAACCAATGGGAGCGGTGGGTTGCCCAATGGAACAGGAAGTGTGAATACGAGGGCACCTACCAGGTTTGGCAAGCGTGCAGTGACGGTGCCGTTGACGGAATCAGCGGGAATGTCGACGTCGATTTCGAGATGAACTGGTCCTATGTATACGCCAACGCAATCGACGCCGCCGCAATCGACTATGTCAATCGCCTTTACAACGTCGCCCTTGGCCGCGAAGCCGATCAGGCGGGTCTTATCCACCACGTGGTCAATCTTGCCAATGGAAAATCCGCAGCGATGATCGCTCGTGACTTCCTGCTCAGTTCGGAATTTCTCTCGAATGGGTACTCGGAGGAGCGCACGATCGAGATCGCATATGAGGTGATGCTCGATCGCGCGGCCAGCTCGGATGAGGTTTTGTCGTGGATGGGGCTCTACGACGAGAACATGACCTTCGATGCCGTGGTGTATGGCATCAGCAACTCGCAGGAATGGCGGCACAACTGTGGGTCGTGGGGAGTCTCCTCCACGCCCGCGGTTCCCGAACATGGTCGCGACAAGAGCTACGCGGTGACGTCCTATGTGAACCGTCTGTACAAGATGGTCTTGGGTCGCAACGCCGACCTTGACGGGCTCGACGTGCAATGCGACGCCCTCGTCAACGGGGGCTCGGCCGCCCAGACGGCAGATGCGTTCTTCAACTCCCAGGAGTTCAAAAACATAGGCTATGACATCTCCACCCAAGTGGAGCTGGTCTACAACACCATGCTGAATCGCGCCTCCGACGATGCGGGCAAGGCGGTTTGGATGTCCCACCTTGAGGCGGGCATGTCCGTGCGCTCCATCGTCTACAACCTCGTAAACTCCGAGGAGTTCAAGGCGCGTTGCAGCGAATGGGGCGTCACCCCGGGTTCCTCCGTCGCCGTTGATAACCTGTATGCGAGCCTTGAGCCGCGCGATCGCAATATCGGCGTGACCGAGTTCGTTTACCGCATGTATGTTTACTGCCTTGGCAGAAACGCCGATACGCTCCGTTCTGACGTGGCGGGTGAGAATTGGCAATGCGATGCCATCCTGTCGGGGATGTCCGCCGGACAGATTGCCTCAAACTACTTTGGGAGTGAGGAGTTTAGCAACCGCGGCCTGAGTGGTGCGGAGAAGGTCACCACGGCTTATCGCGCGTTCTTCGATCGCGAGCCTGATGTCGAAGGGTATGACTATTGGCTTGAGCAGGTGCGAGGCGGTATGGAGGACGCCGCGCTTGCCGCTGGCTTTGCTGAGTCTCCCGAGTTTGCGAATCTGTGCGCCCGCTTTGGCGTGACGCAATAGCGGCAACAGGCGCCATCGCTTGCTTCCTTGGCGACGAGCTATTGCCAACATATTTTCGGTAGCTAGCAACCGCTAATGCTCTGCTAATATACACGGGTTAAACAAAACGGGCGGCGTCGATGCGGCGATGCAATCCGAGCGTTTTGGTGTTGTTCCATGTGAGGTCATGATATGAAGTTTTTAAATGTCGCTGCGGCGACCCTTCTAACGGTGTCGCTTATTCCTTGTGAGGCTTTCGCCCAGGTGGGAGATACCGTAGATACCACGTCGGCTGTTGTTGCCCCGGCTGATGCCATAGCGTCCGACAGTGTCTTGGCTGACAACAATGTCTCGACTGACAACACGTCGTCACTGACGGTCTCGGGCGCGGCCACACCTCCTGGGACGAATGTGCCCGATAGCGCATTGACAGAGGTCGCGCAAGGTACCGCGCCCGCCCAAGGTACCGATGTGAGTGCCCTTTCCGATGAGGATGATGAGGGGGGTGAGACGGACGCCGACAAAGGTGTCAAGGCTTTTGCCAACAGGCTTTACAACCTCGTCTTGGGACGCGAGGCCGATGAGGCGGGGCTTGCGGTACAAGTCGACGGTATCAAGTCCATGGGAGCCGGTCAAGTCGCATTGAACTTCTTTGACTCCAAGGAGTTCCAAGCCACCGCGCTCTCTTACAAGGAGCGTGTCGAAATTGCCTACGAGACTATGCTAGACAGGCCATCTGACGAAGCGGGACTCGCTTTGTGGCTGTCCTATCTCGAGAATGGTATGTCCATCGACGCAGTCGTTGTCGGTTTTGCCGAGTCCCCCGAGTTTGCCCAGTTGTGCGCCGCGTGGGAAGTCGACCCAGGCAATGTAGGAGAGCTTCGTTCCCACCTTGCCGCACGGGATCAAAACCCCAAAATTACCGCGTATGCTCACCGTCTGTACGAGTTGGTCCTCAACCGTTCCAATCCCGAGCCGGTTGAGCTCGATTTCCAATGCCAAGCGCTGCTGGACGGCGTGTCTGCGAGCCAACTTGCGATGAACTTCTTCAACGCCCAAGAATTTACGGACAGGGGCCTCACCCCCGAAGACCAGGTCGAACTTGCGTATCGTACTCTGCTTGATCGCTCCTCCGACGAGGAGGGTTTTGCGTTTTGGGTCGCCGGGTTTGATTATCTGATGACGGTCGAAAGTGTTGTCGCCGGCTTCGCAAATGCCGAGGAGTTCAGGGCCAACTGCGCCGAGTGGGGGGTTGACCCCGGCAGTGTCGAGATCCAGCTTGCACGCAACAAGTCCCAGGTAATCACTCGTGCCATCTACGAGACCTACGAGCTCGCCTTCGATCGCGTTCCCGATGAGGCGGGTCTCGACTATTGGTGTGGTGTCTGCGAGGAGCGGGGCCTTATCTGGGTATGCGAGGGATTTTTGCAATCCGAAGAAGTGTCTGCCAAGGCGACGACCAACGAGGAGAGAGTCGCTTTGGCCTACCGCATCTGTCTTGGGCGTGAGGGAGAAGACGAGGGAATCGTCCATTGGGCCGAGTATCTTGGCGAGGGATACAACATGTATGCCCTGCTCGCGCGTTTCTGCGAGTCCGAGGAATATCTCAACCGCTGCACCGATTTGGGGGTCCCTGCAGGTAAACTCGCCTACTATGCCGTCTCTACCAACCACACCCTTAACCTCATGATCACCGAGATTGTTGAGAACATCACGGGCCTCGACGCCTACCAGTGCTACCTGTATACAAGCACGTTCACCTATTACAGGCGTGGCCTTTGGCCGTCCTATGATGGATGGATGGAAGACTACGCCATCAACTTCATCAACGATGGCGGCGGCAACTGCTACGGCTATGCCAGCCTGTTTGCCTTCTTGGCGCGTGCATGCGGTTACCATACCGGTGTCCACCAAGGTCAAACCACCTCTTCCAGTGGCGCAACCACGCCTCATGGCTGGTGCGAGGTGTACGTGGATGGTCAGACCCTCGTCGTCGATCCGGATCTGTACCACGAGCTTGGCATCCATTGCTTCATGCTGCCGTACGGCCTTACGCCCCTTACCCTGTACTTGTAACGGGTTGCGCATCGCGTGGTTTCATGGAAACCCTAAGAGATTAAGAGCCTAGAGAGGTTACATGGTATTCAGTTCCCTCAGCTTCTTGTTCGTGTTCTTGCCGGTGGTGTTCCTGCTGCACTGCGTGGTGCCGGGAATCAAGGCGAAAAACGCGCTGCTTATCGTGTTCAGTCTGGCGTTTTATGCCTATGGCGAGCCGGTGTACGTTCTGTTGATGCTCGTCTCCTCGCTTATGAACTACCTGTTCGGCCGCCTGATGGGGGATGGGCAGGTAGGCAATCATGCCATGAGGCTTACGTCTCGCCGACGACGCTACCTAGTCCTTGGTCTCGTGTTCAACCTCGGCATGTTGTGCGTGTTCAAATATGCCGACCTTGTTGTCGGGACAATCGATGCCGTGTCGGGCGTCGGCCTTGCCTTGCCGGGTATCGCCTTGCCCATCGGTATCTCGTTCTTCACGTTCCAAGCCATGTCCTACCTTATCGATGCCTATCGAGGCGAGACCGAGGTGTGCACGAGTTTTTGGCGCCTGTTGCTCTATATCAGCTTCTTTCCGCAACTTATCGCCGGTCCTATCGTCAAATATCATGACATCGCCGATCAGATCGAAGAACGCACTGTCACCTTGTCCCTTGCGGCCCGTGGCCTGAGGCGTTTTTGCTTCGGCCTTGCAAAGAAGGTCTTGCTGGCTAACCAGTTTGCCCTTGTGGCCGATACCCTATTCGAAGCGGCGCCGGCCGAGTTGGGTATGGCGGGGGCGTGGCTTGGCGCCTTCGCCTACATGATGCAGATCTATTTCGACTTCAGCGGTTATTCGTGTATGGCGATCGGTTTGGGCCAGATGTTCGGATTCCAGTTCAAGGAGAACTTCAACTACCCCTATATCAGCCGCAATATCACCGAGTTTTGGCGTCGTTGGCACATCAGCCTCTCGACGTGGTTCAAGGAATACGTATACATCCCTCTTGGGGGTAACCGTCGCGGCGTGCCGCGTGCATGTCTTAACAAGGTGATCGTATTCGCGTTGTGCGGCATTTGGCATGGAGCTAGCTGGACCTTCCTCTTGTGGGGTCTCTACCAAGGTCTTTTCCTCTTGCTCGAGATGTTCATCCCGCGCTTGAAGAAGCTGCCGATTGTTATAAGCAGCATCTATACGTGGGTTGTCGTCCTTCTCGGGTGGGTGTTGTTCCGTGCCGAGAGCCTTGACGTCTTCGTCGGCATGGTATGCGCCATGTTCGGTGTGTTCGGGCTCGGTGCCGGGGCTACGGTTGATACAACCCTTGCAGCCCAACAATGTGCTCTTCTCGCTCAATGCCTCACGCCGCTGTTCATCCTCATCATTCCCGCAGGCATTATCGTCAGCACGCCGATTGCCCCTTGGCTGAAGAGGCGCTTCGTGGCCAGCCAGACAGCTACGATGTTGGCCTACCTCGTCGCCTTGGTGCTTTTGGTCCTTTGCTTGCTGGAGCTTTCCAGCGGTTCGTATAACCCTTTCATCTATTTCAGGTTCTAAGGGGGTGTGACCGTGGAGAATGCCAAACGAGGATTCATGGCGGCGTTTTTGGCGATCGTCCTTGCCATGCTTTTGGTTCCGTTTCTCTTGACACCCTTTGCGGGGACAGAGGACTCCGGCTCCGGTGCTGACGAACAATTGGCCGCGTGGCCGAGCCTAGTTCGTGAGGACGGGTCTTTCAACGTGGCGTTTTTGAGCGAGGCGGGCGAATGGTTTGAAAGCCATTTCGCACTGCGTTCGAACCTGCTTCAACTCGACCAGTCCCTTCGTGGGATATTTGGCGCTACGACCAGCGAAAAGGTTATCGCCGGGGATAATGGTTGGCTGTATTATTCGGGAACCCTTGATGACTTTGAGGGGACCACTCCCATGACCGATCGACAGCTCCAAAGCATCGCGTACAACCTGTCCCTTGTCCAAGGTTACGTTCAATCACAAGGTGCCACTTTTACCGTGACGCTTGCTCCGAACAAGAACACCATCTACCCCGAGAACATGCCGTCGCGCTTCGTGGAGACCCTCGCCGAGCACAACGCAGAGCGTCTCGGTGCCTACCTCAAGGACGCGGGTGTCAACTATCTCGACCTGTTGGACTCTCTCAAGGAGGCGCGGTCAAACTCCGATACGTGCCTTTACTATGCCAAGGACACGCACTGGAACGAGATTGGCGCATCGGTCGGGTTCGATGCGCTCATGAACGGGATAGGTCTTGCCCATCGGAAGTTTGGGGCCTCCGACTTCACGTGGGCGGATTCCGATACCGGTGACCTCAACGTCATGATTAACCCTGCCGGGGGAGTGACCGAGAGTGTGCCCGTCTTGACGCGCGTGAGGGGTTTTGCGTTTCTCGGGGACGCCGACGACGTCGAGGAACCGGTGCTCGAGACGGTGAGCGTCACCGATGAGGCGAAGACCAACGGCACGCTCCTGATGTATCGCGACTCCTTTGGTAATAACCTCATCCCCTATATGGCCGAGGCTTTTTCCCGTGCCTATTTTACGAAGTACACGCCCTATGACCTGACGTTGGTTTCCTCCACGGGCGCCCGTCATGTCATCATCGAGCGTGCCGAGCGCAACCTCTATTCCTTCGCTTCGAACCCGCCCATCATGCCAGCTCCGAGTACCACGGTTGTTTCAACGGCCGCTCTCGAGAGCGCCACCACCGTCTCCGGTGAGGCGGACGGGTCCCTTTGGAAGATCCAAGGGTGGTTTCAGAGGGTCGACATGGACGCGGATTCTCCGATCTACGTCGCTATCCAACCGTCAGGTGGCTCGGGCGACTCGGGGAGTTCGGATGGCTCGGATAGCTCGGGGAGTTCGGATGGCTCGGGGCTTTGCTACGTGGCGTTCCGCACGGAAGCTCTCACGGGATCCACCGATACGGCCTCCGATGCTTCGACGGGGGTGTCGGTTGACTTGGGGACGAGCGGATTTATGTTGCACGTCCCCCAAGGGGATTTCCCCTCGGGCAGCTATCATGTTTCTGTGGTTGTTTCCGTGAATTCCAAGCTTGTGCGTGTGGCCCAGACCACGGTTGTCCTATAATCAACGAAATTTTGCCTAACACGAGAAAGAGGGAACTACAATGAGGAAGTCTGTCGCCAACAAGGCGCTTGTCGTTGCGTTGTCCTTGGCAATGGCCCTGGTTTTGGGTGCATGCTCTGGTACGACCAACACCAACAACACCAACAACACCAACAATGCGGCTGCCGAGGCGCAGGCCCAGGCTGAGGCTGAGGCGAAGGCCCAGGCTGAGGCAGAGGCGAAGGCCCAGGCTGAGGCGAAGGCCCAGGCTGAAGCGGAGGCCGAGGCGGCGGCCCAGGCTGAAGCAGAGGCCGAGGCGGCGGCCCAGGCGGCAGCTGCAGCACAGCAGCAATACTCCTACTCTTCCGGTGGTTCCAGCAGTGCAAGTTCTGGTGTCTCCCAAAAAGAGGAGGGATGCCTCGGCTAATCCGTGGCATAACCGACCTGATGTTTGTCGAGCAAAGCGAGAAGCCCCGTACGTCCACGGGGCTTCTCTCGTCGAGTGGCCTCGTTGAGCGGCAAAACCCCGTACGTCCACGGGGCTTCTCTCGTCGAGTGGCCTCGTTGAGCGGCAAAATCCCGTACGTCCACGGGGCTTCTCTCGTCGAGTGGCCTCGTTGAGCGGCAAACCACCGCGATGCACGGGACTCGCTGTGTTATGGGGGATGTGTGCTCGCGCCCAGAATTGCCCTTAATTGCGGTATCCTGTTATCCAGCTATACGCCATGCGGCTTCCTGCGCCCAAAATCAGGAATTTTCGCCGCATGAGCGCCGTTTGAAGCCAACGAAAGGGTTCGGTTTGATTAATATAGTTCTTCTTTCCGGAGGGTCGGGCTCCCGCCTTTGGCCGCTGTCCAACGAGGCCCGTTCCAAGCAGTTCCTGAAGGTGCTGCGCGACGATGCGGGTCGTGGCCAATCCATGGTCCAGCGGACCTTCCAGATGATTGGCCGCACGGGGGTGGACGTGAACGTCGTCATCGCCACGTGCGCTTCCCAAAAGGCCTCCATCGAGGCCCAGGTGGAGGGCGCCTACAAGATGGTCATCGAGCCTGAGCGCCGCGACACCGCTCCCGCCATCATGCTTTCCAGCGCGTTTCTCGCCTTGGAGGAGGGCGTTGACCCGCAAAGCACCGTCGTCGTCATGCCCATCGACACGTTTGCCGAGCAAAAGTATTACGACCAACTCCCCGCCATCGACGAGGCGGTCCAATCCGGCGTCGCCGACCTCGTCCTTCTCGGAGTCGAGCCCACCTATCCCTCCGAGAAGTTTGGCTACATCCTCAACGAGGAAGTCGACGGCTATCGCAGGGTCACCCGCTTCGTGGAGAAGCCGAAGATGGCCGCCGCTGCCGAGATGGTCTCCGCCGGCGCCTTGTGGAACTGCGGTGTGTTCGGGTTCAAGCTCCAATATCTTATGGACATCGTGAAGAACTACCATGAGCTCGACTCCTTCGAGCGGATTCGCGCCGACTATGGCATGTTCCCGAAGATCAGCTTTGACTACGAGGTTGTCGAGAAGGCCAAGAGCGTCGCTGTTGTGCCGTACTCCGGCACGTGGAAGGACCTCGGCACGTGGAACACCCTCACCGAGGAGATGGAGGATGTGACCTCGGGTCGTGTCGTCATCGACTCCACCTGCCAAAACACCCATGTCGTCAACGAGACCGGCTTGCCCATGGTGGTCGCTGGTCTCATGAACACCGTCGTCGTGGCGACGCCGGACGGCATCCTTGTCAGCGAGAAACAACGTAGCGCCAACATCAAGCCCCTCGTTGCCCAGGCAGCCGAGACTCGTCCGATGTACGAGAGCCGCCAATGGGGCGAGTACAGCGTTCTCGGCCAGGATTCCTACGAGTCCGGCCAATCCAGCTTGGAGAAGATCCTTGTGGTCAACCCGGGTCGTCAACTGTCCTACCAGATGCACCATCACCGCATCGAGGTTTGGACCATCGTGGACGGCGAGGGCGAGGTCGTCCTTGATGATGAGGTCATCCCCGTGAGGCCCGGCAGCGTCGTGACAATCGAGATCGGCCAAAAACACGCCGTCCGCGCCGTCACGAAGCTGCACATCTTCGAGGTCCAGATGGGCACCGAGCTTGTCGAGGAGGACATAGAGCGCTTCGGGTTCTTCTGGGACGCCGAGAACTATAAGTGAGAACTATAAGTAAGAACCATAAGTAACCGAGAGCTATAAGAGAATCATAAGTAGACTTCCGCGGGAGACCGCGACATCCGATTGACATCACCGCGCACCGCGGAAAACGAAGAAGGGAACACCAACCATGAAGAAGGCACTCATCACCGGCATCACCGGTCAGGACGGCTCCTACCTCGCAGAGCTTTTGTTGGACAAGGGCTACGAGGTCCACGGCATCACCCGCCGCTCCTCCTCGCCCAACACGAGCCGCATCGACCACATCCGCGACCAGATCACCCTCCATGACGGCGACCTTGCCGACTCCAGCTCCATCGTGAAGATCGTCACCCAGGTCAAGCCCGACGAGATTTACAACCTCGCCGCCCAATCCCACGTCGGCGTCTCCTTCGACGCGGCCGAGTACACCGGCGACGTCGACGCGATTGGCGTTTTGCGCGTGCTCGAGGCGGTCCGCATCGCCGGCCTGACGAAGACCTGCCGCGTCTACCAAGCCTCCACCTCCGAGCTCTACGGTCAGGTCGAAGAGGTCCCGCAAAACGAGAAAACCCCGTTCCACCCCTTCAGCCCCTACGCCGTCGCCAAGCAGTACGGTTTTTGGATGATGAAGGAGTACCGCGACGCCTACGGCATGTTCGCCGTCAACGGCATCCTGTTCAACCATGAGTCCGAGCGTCGTGGCGAGACCTTCGTCACCCGCAAGATCACCCGCGCCGCCGGCCGAATCGCATGCGGACTGCAAGACCACCTGGAGTTGGGCAACCTCGATTCCCTGCGTGATTGGGGTTATGCCAAGGACTACGTCGAGTGCATGTGGCTGATCATGCAACAGGACACCCCTGATGACTTCGTTATCGCCACCGGCGTGCAGCACTCCGTGCGCGAGTTTACCGAGTGGTCCTTCAAGCACGTCGGCATCGAGTTGCGCTGGGAGGGAGAGGGCGTTGACGAGAAGGGTTACGACAAGGCAACCGGCAAGATGCTCGTGTGCGTCAACCCCGAGTTCTACCGCCCGACCGACGTCGTCAACCTTTGGGGCGATCCCACGAAGGCTCGCACGGTGCTTGGCTGGGATCCGTTGAAGACCCCGGTCGAGGAGCTTTGCCGCATCATGGCTG
Organism: Eggerthellaceae bacterium; assembly: GCA_963643505.1. GTDB lineage: Bacteria > Actinomycetota > Coriobacteriia > Coriobacteriales > Eggerthellaceae > CAVEFW01. Next base: position 67,272 of record CAVIKF010000006.1, on the reverse strand, counting down.
AGCATGACCTCAAGCTTGCGAAGGCCGAGGCCGCACGAGCAGCCGCGATCGCGGAGTAGGTTTGTGATGCCCAAGGTATTCATATTCGGGGTCAACGGGTTCGTCGGCGGCTACCTAGCCGACGAGTTCTCCTCCCATGGCTACGAGGTCGCGGGCACCGATCGTGGCGAGACGAGTCGCTATCCCGTCGTGTCCCAGTACACGCCCGGTGACCTCTCCGACGCCGTCGGCGTCTCCGCCATGATCGAGGCCGCGTGGCCCGACGTCATCGTCAACCTAGCTGCCATCTCGAGCGTGGGACAAAGTTGGTCCATCCCCGCCACAACCTTCCAGGTCAACGTCGTGGGCACCATCAACATCCTCGAGGCCGTGCGCATGCATTGTCCCGAGGCCAAGGTCTTGCTCATCGGCTCCTCCGAGGAGTACGCCGTGAGCTCTGATCCCCTTTCCGAGGAGAGCGCCGTCGTGGCGAACAACCCCTACGGCGCATCCAAGGCCGCCCAGGAGAACGTCGCCTGGATGTACGCCGACCGCTTCGGCCTCAAGGTGTACCGCACCCGCAGCTTCAACCACATCGGTGCCGGCCAGGCTCCCAACTTCGTGGTCGCGAGCTGGTGCAAGCAAGCCGCCGAGATCTCGGAATCTGGACGTCCCGGCACCATGCGCGTCGGCAATACCTCCGTCAGCCGCGACTTCTCCGACGTCCGCGACGTCGTCCGCGCCTACCGCCTCCTCGTCGAGAGCGACTACGCGGGCGAGGTGTTCAACATCGGTGCGGGCCAAAGCTACCCGCTCTCGTCGATCCTCGAGACCATCACGGGGTTTGCTGACCAACCGATCACCGTCGAGGTCGACCCGGCGCTTCTGCGTCCCGCCGACAACCCCGTCATCTGTGCTGACTGCGGAAAGGCAGCGCGCCTGCTCGGTTGGAAGCCGGAATACCCCATCGAGGAGAGCCTGCGGGCGGTGTTTGACTCGTTTTGCACACGATAAAAACTGTCCCACGTGCAGTAGAATACCTTTCCGCACACAGTAGAAACCGCTAGAAGAGGTTTTATGACCCGGATTATTCAAATCAGCCCTGCGCTTCTCCTTGGCGATGCGGTAGGCAATGTCATGTGTGCCATTGATTCGATGGTGAAAGAGGAGGGCTTTGACGCTTCCATTTGCGCAGACCTCGTCCATCCTCGCATCGATCGCGAGAAGCACAGAGTGGTGAATACATTTACCGATGCGACAAAGGAGGATATCCTGATCCTCCACATGGCGTCGGCGTACGACCGCTTGAAGGAGTTCGTCGAGTCTCCTGCCAAGAAGATCATGGTGTATCACAACATCACGCCGCCTCGTTTCTTCAACAAGTACAACCTCATGGGCGCCCGTGCGTGTCGAGAGGGCTTGCAGCAGACGAAGTCCTTGGCGGGCAAGGTTGACTTCTGTATTGCTGACAGCGCTTGGAACAAACAGGACCTGATCGATATGGGTTACGCCTGCCCCATCGAGGTATGTCCGGTGTACATCCCGTGGGAGGACTACGAGACACCGCCAGCCGCCTCTGTCCTTGAGCGCTACCGAAATGTTGCTGGCACGAACGTCATGTTTTGCGGTCGCGTGGTTCCGAACAAGTGCCACCAAGACATCGTCAAGGCGTTTTGGGCATACAAGAACCACTATGACCCCGATGCCCGCCTGTTCTTGGTCGGCGCGATGAATGAGGTTGATCCGTTTTGCGCGAAATTGAGCGCCTACATCCACGACCTCGGTCTTGATGACAGCGTCATCTTCCCTGGCCATATCGGGTTCGACGAGATTTTGGCGTATTACAAACTCGCGGACGTCTTCCTGTGCCAAAGCGAGCACGAGGGCTTTTGTGTGCCGCTTTTGGAGGCTGCGGTGTTCGACACGCCGGTTGTCGCCTACGACGCGACTGCTATCAGCTGGACCCTTGGGGGTGCGGGTATCCTCATTGACGAGAAGGACCCCTTCGTGACGGCGGGCGTCATGGATCGTGTGGTGCGGGACGAAAAGTTGCGTGCGGAGGTCATCGCCGGCCAACGCCAACGCCTCGAGTATTTCAGTGCTGAGAATGTGCGCCGTATGTTTTTGGACCAACTTTACGGCTTCTTGAAAGGACAACAGTAATGGCAGAAATTCAATCCGTCGATGTGGCCAAGATCGTGGCCGAGGTCAAGGACGAGATCGCGCGTACGTACGAGCCCGAGGAGATCAAATCCTTCGAGGAAGTGGATTTCAACGAGGTGATGCGCAGCGTTGACCCGGGTTTGGTGTTCAGCCACCAGTATTTCCAAAAGGCCGCCGATGGTGCCCGCAAGGCGGCGACGCTTGTGTATTATCACGGCCTGCAGGGCAGCGCACCTGCCCAATTGGTGAAGAAGGTCGTACGAAAGCTCGCTCGCGGTGTCGTCGAGCCTCTTTGCGACCAACAAAACGACGAGAACTCGAACCTCAACACGATGATCCAACAGCTGTATTTGCGCACCAACGATCAACAGCGTGAGATCGAGCGTTTGCGCAGCGAGGTTGACCGCCTGAAGGCCCGACTCGCCGTAAGGACCGTCATCGATGCTGACAAGGTCGCAGGCGACGAGGTCGATCAGTAATGAGGGTCGTTCAGCTTTTGTCGGTTTTGTCTCGCGGTGATGCCGTGAGCAACGACTGCCTTGCTATCCACAAGATGTTGCTTGCACAGGGTTTTGATGCTCACCTGTGCGTGGAGAAGGTGTTGCGAAAGCCCGACGAGGCGATCGCGGTTGAGCCCATAGGGTTTTGCGATGAGTTGACGGACGAGGATGTAGCTATTCTCCATCTCTCTACGGGCTGCTTCATGAACAAACGATTCTCCCTTTTGACGTGCAAGAAGGCAATTATCTACCACAACATCACCCCTTCAAAGTGGTTCAAGGATTACGACGAGCAGGCATATGTTTCCTGTCTTGACGGCTTTTTGCAGGCGAGAGCCTTGTCCAAGCGCGTTGATTATGCGATTGCGGATTCTGAATACAACCGTATGGATCTCATGGCGAAGGGGTTCAGATGTCCCATTGACGTCGCGCCCATCCTTATTCCCTTTGAGGACTACAAGGCTGAGCCGAACAAGGAAATTGTCAACCATTATCAGGGAAAGCCCGGAGCGAATATCCTGTTTACCGGGCGTGTTGCCCCCAATAAGTGCCACGAGGACGTCATCAAGGCGTTTTGGGCATACAAGTTGCACTACGACCCGGATGCGCGTCTGTTCTTGGTTGGCGCCTTCGACAAGACCGATCGCTATGGGTCCCGTCTTCTTGGTTATGTCGAGGATCTCGACCTCGATGACGTGTACTTCCCGGGCCATATCGGATTTGACGAAATTTTAGCGTACTACGAGATTGCCGACGTCTTCCTGTGTCAAAGCGAGCACGAGGGATTTTGCATTCCCCTTGTGGAGGCCATGATGTTCGATACGCCGATCGTCGCCTACGACAGTACTGCGGTGGGCGAGACCCTTGGTGGTGCGGGTATCCTCCTTGGCGAGAAGGATCCCTTCGTGACGGCTGGTGTCATGGATCGCATTGTACGTGACGAGGGGTTGCGTGCCGATATCCTCGAGGGGCAGAGGCGACGCTTGGAGGATTTCTCGTATGAGAAGACGTCTGAGCGCCTGTCCGCGTTGATACGAGGGTTTGTTGGGGTTTAAAGGTTATACGGTTTGGGAGCCTGATTGATGAGGAAGATTTGTGTTGTCGTCCAACGCTACGGTGATAACATCCTGGGCGGATCCGAGAGCGCGTGCCGCTCGTTTGTGCAACGTCTCAAGGAACATTTCGAGGTCGAGGTGCTTACTTCCAAGTGCACTGACTATGTGACTTGGGAAAATGATATCGACGCCGACGAAGAGCACATTGACGGGGTCTTGGTGCGCCGCTGGGCTGCTGAGAAGAGACGCAACTTGAGCGACGAGTTGAATATGAGGGCGCTCTCTCCTTTGGCTACGGTCGAGACCGGCAAGGAGTGGGTCAGCGAGCAAGGACCTCTTTGTCCCGGTCTTATCGACTATGTGCGAGAGCATCGCGACGACTATGATGCGTTCCTGTTGATGACGTACATGTTCTATCCCACCGTCTTCAGCGTCCCTCTCGTTGGCGACAAGGCGATCATCGTTCCCACCGCGCATGACGAGGCATGGATCCACCAACCGGTGTATAAAGGGGTCCTCGAGAACGCGGCGGGTTGGTTCGCCATCACCCCCGAGGAGCTCGCGTTCCTTCAAAGGACCTTCGATTCCGAGGGCATCCTTGTGGATGTGGGCGGTGTGGGTTGCGTCGTCGCTCCCCATGGGTCCGCAAAGGAGTTTCGTGGGAAGTTCGGGCTCGGCGACGCGCCCTACCTCGTATACGCGGGCCGTATCACCATGACCAAGGGGTGTGATGAGCTGTTCCACTACTTCCTCAACTACAAGGCGCGACACCCCGCCAGTCCGTTGAAGCTTGTGTTGATGGGCAAGGAGGACATCCCCATACCCGACCATAAGGACATCGTCAGCTTGGGTTTCGTGGACGAGGCCGACAAGTATGCAGGTATGGAGGGTGCGGTCGCCCTGGTCCAATCGTCACCGTTCGAGAGCCTTTCCATGGTCGTTCTCGAGGCACTTCGCGTCAAAACGCCCGTGCTTGTCAATGGCCGCTGCGACGTTTTGAAGGGGCATTGCCTGCGCAGCAACGCCGGTCTGTTCTACACCAACTTCGCCGAGTTTGAGCGCATGGTCGATTTCTATATGACCCACGAGGAGGAGCGTGTCGTCATGGGACAAGCGGGTCCTGGGTATGTCGATACGTACTATCGTTGGTCGACGATCATGGAAAAGCTCGTCAGAATGCTTAACGCGGTGGCCGATCGCCACGCAACGGCCGGTCGCCAATAGATCGTGGGTGGCGCGATGGCCGCCTGTCGGCCGATTGCCAACAGGCGGCAAGCGACGCACGGTGGCCGATTGCCAACAGGCGGCAAGCGACGCGCAATAGCGGAGGGATGGATGGCCATCCCTCTTTTTTGCAAACGCTTCTTGTGAACGTTACTTTGGAGAATGCTATTTCGGATAGCGTTATTTGCCTTCGTGGTAGGCGGTGTTGAGCAGGTCGTAGTCGCTTACCGTGAAAGAGGAGGTACTTCCCGCAAACGTCAGGTCGGAGATGGCGCCGGCGTTGTCGTGAAGGAAATCGATACAGGTGTTGATGCCGTCAAGGTCGAGGGAGTCCTCCATCATGACGACGCCGTTGGTGGGGGCAAGGTAGCCGGAGCAACTGAAGACATACGGCCATTGCGTGGAGTCCAGCGAAGCGACGCATATCTCGCATGTCTGGCTCCCACGGTGCTCGAAGGCCCATTTCGTGATTTCGAAACCGCGAGCGAACTGCGTTCCCTCACGACCGAGGACGACAGTCTCGACCTTCTCGCGTGCGGCATCGATAAGGGCTTGGTCCAAAGAGGGGCCGATCGCCAAGACCCGCTTGAAGCCGAGGGCGTCGGCGCGGTTGAGGACGTCGTCGAGCTCGGCTTTTCCGAGGCCTTCCGAGGCCAAGGTCATAAGCACCGGAGCATGTAACGAGGATAACAGCGGCATGGTCGGTATACTCTCGGCGACGTCGGTGAACTCCATGAGGACGAAGGTGTCACCCCACCATCCCTGCTCGGCGCCACGATTGATAAGCGCAAGCGAGAATCCCGGGAAGTAGCCGTCGCCGGACATGTCTTGGATTTCCGGTTTCCACTCCAAAGACCCCAAGCGGTCGAGCACGGCTGGGGCTGTCTTGCCGCAGTCGACGAACACGACGCGTTTGGGATGATTGAGCGCGAGGTAGTGCTCAACCGGTGCGGAGGTGTAGTCGCTGCGCGTTTGGATGACCGGCGCATCGAATGTCTGGGCAAGGCTTGCGGCAAACACGGAGTTGATGTGGGTCGAGTTCGGGACGAGGATCGCCGTCTTTTTGTCGGTGGAACCTCCTTGGGGGTTGCGGCGGGCGAGCGCGAGGTTAACCGAGGACTCAACCGGGTCTCCGCCAAAGACGGAGCGAACGGGAAGCTCGTCGTGCTTGTTGCGATTGGTCAGAAGGTCGAATATGCGTGTCTCGCTTTCGGAAGAGCCCTTACGCCCGCCGAGCGCACCGTAGACGCGGCACACGTCCTGGGCTTTGCCGCACATGCGCATGTGGCCCTTCTCGATCCATACGGCCTTGTTGCAAAGACGTGCGATCTGCTCGTTGGAATGGGAGACGATGAGGACGGTGACGCCGTGTTGGTCGATGAGCTCCTTGATGCGGTTCTCGCACTTCTTTTGGAACATGAAGTCTCCGACGGAGAGCACCTCGTCAACAAGGAGGATCTCGGGGACGATGACGGTGGCGATCGCGAAGGCGATACGGCTGACCATGCCGGAGGAGTAGTTCTTGAGAGGCATATCGAGGAAGTCCTCAACCTCGGCGAACTCGATGATGGCATCGAAGTTCTCGTCGATGAACTTCTTGGAGTAGCCGAGGAGCGCCCCATTGAGGTACACGTTCTCGCGTGCTGTGAGGTCCATGTCGAAACCGGCGCCCAACTCGATGAGGGGGGCGATGTTTCCGTTGACGGTGCAGGTGCCCTCAGTGGGGTCAAGCACGCCGGCGATGACTTTCATGAGGGTGGACTTGCCGGAGCCGTTTGTGCCGAGGATGCCGAACACGTCACCCCGCTTCACATCGATGCTGATGTGCTGCAACGCTTTGAACTCCTTGAACATGAGCTCGCGGCGGGCGATGGCGATGGCATATTCCTTCAGGTTGTTCAACTGCTCGCTTGCGATGTTGAACACCATGGTCACGTCGTCGACCTTGATCATGGACTCGCGGTCGTCTGTCTCGTCGATGTCCTCTTCGGTGAGCTTGCTGTATTCAGCCATGGGTACCTCGAAAGCGTCCTTACACGTACAGGATGAATTTCTTCTCGAGCTTCTTGAACACGAGAAGCCCGACGATGAACGTCACGACGGCAAAGCCGAGGCATTGCAGGTTCATCATCAAGCTGGGGGTTTGGGCATAAAGCATGATGTCGCGGAAGTAGGTGACGTAGTAATACATCGGATTGAAGTTTTCCGCCGCGACCATCCAATCAGGAAGGATGTCGAGAGGGTAGAACAGAGGTGTCGCGTAGGTCCAAGCGGTCAAAAGTACGCTCCAGAGGTGGATGATGTCGCGGAAGAAAACCGCGAGGCTCGAGAGCAACAGGCTCAAACCCATGCTGAACATGAGGACGAAGAACGTGAGCGGGATGATGAGGATGATGCGCCACGTGGGGAAGATTTGGAAGTAGACCATCACGAAGGCGACAGCGATGAGCGAGAAACCGAAATTGATGCATTGGAACAGGCACTTCTCGGCAGGGAATATGATTTTCTTGATGCGAATTTTTTTGATGAGCGATGCGGAGTCGATGATGGATTGCACGCTTGCGCTCGTGGAGTCCGCCATGAGGTTGAAGACGGTTTGCGCCAAGATCAGGTACAGCGGGAAGTTCTCGATGTTGAACTTGAAGAATTGGCTGAACACCGCCGTCAGGACGCACATCATGAGCAGCGGGTTCAAGACGCTCCAAAGGACGCCTAGAATGCTGCGACGGTATTTGAGTTTGAAGTCTCTGGAGACGAGGCTGGATACGGTGAACCAGCTGCGTTTCAGCTCGCTTTTTGTTAAGAGGTCTGATGCCACGACTTTCCCTCGGAATGGTGTTGGTTGTAATGCTAACGCCACATTATAACAGGTGGGAGAGGGATGATCGCAGGAACACGTTGAGCTCACAAAGGGAGAGATCGCCGTTTGCGACATCGACGAATCGTCGTGCAAGCGTTCGTGCTCGTTGGGCGATCGTAGCGCGGGATGGCGCCCGAAATGGTGTACTCTTTGGTCGTAATGCTTCCAGAAGGGATATGCGATGGAAACCGGTTTTGATGCAAAGTATCTTGCGGGCAAGATTGAATCCTGTGCAAGGCATTGCGGAGCTGTCCGCACAGCAAAGATCGCAGGCGCCGGCTCCAAGACGAGCGCCAAGAATACCCTGCGCAAGCTGTCCTCCTTTTATGTCGATCCGGCTCTCGACGCCCAGGCGCAATGGAATGAGCAGGCGGTCGCGGCCCTTTCCCAGATGGCTGCCTATATGCGGGAGCAGCAAGACTACGTGTCCTGTCTCGAACAGAGCATCGCTGATCTGCAACGTCGTGTAGGCGAATTGGAACAAGGCGGGGAGATGGGGCGCTAGGTCGGTGGTCGTGCTTTCTGTTGGGCGGTTGGAGGACGATTGGCATGGGGTATCAGGCTACTCGAGAGCGAGCGCTTGCTGCGTTGCGTGCGCGACTTGATGATGCGGTGTTAGAGAGGTTCTTTCCCAACGACATCGCGTTTTGCAAAGCCGACCAGGACAGATCTTGCTATCCTCCCCGTATCACATATTGTCTATTTGTGGACGAAGGCGATATGGAGGAGGACATAGTAGCGTGTGTTGCAAGTGTGGTAGCTCAACGGCAAAGCGGATGGGAGCTGGTCGTTGTTGGGCCGAACTCTCGCGGCTTTGAGATTGCGAGGCAGACCGTCGGCTCGTTTGGCCCTCTTGGCCCCCATTGCACGCTACGATGCCTCGACAGGACCTCTTCTCTGGCATTTGGAGAGGCGTGCGCCGTTGCTTTAGAGGAGGCGCATGGCTTTTGGTTTACGGTAATGAGGCCCTCTGAGTGCTTTTCGCCGCTGTTTAGCAACTACATTGCCCGTTTCTCCCGAACGAAATCCTGCGCGTTGCTTACCTACGCCTCGGTTTGCTGTGTTGGAGGTTTTTGGGGTATTGCTGGTGGTTTTAGGTTTCAACCTGACCGGTATCTCGAGGATGATTACCTCGGCCTTCACGTGGTGTTTGATCGCGAGGCTCTTCTATCTGCAGGTAATTTCGATGTTAGCTTCGATACCGCATGCGTGTATGATGCGGTTTTGCGTCTTTTCTCGAAATACCACGTTGGTTCACTGTCTGAGCCGATGGCATTTCAGCTTGGCTTCTGCCCGCAGGCGGATCCGGATGGGTGTCGTCGCGCCATCGAGCGCTATTTTCAGCAACGTGGAATCTATTCTGAGATTCGTGCGTGTGCAGAAGGGAAGGACGGGAGGTCCAATTTTGATGGGATTTCGAGTAATCCCCTGGTTAGCATCGTCGTTCCCAGCAAGGACAACGTTGACGATTTGGAAACCCTGGTCGCCAGCGTGGAAACGCGTACGACGTATCGCAATTTCGAGATCATTGTCCTCGAGAACAACTCTGCTGACGAGAGTATTGAGGCATTCCATGAGATGGTCGCACGCTATCCCAATGTCAGGCTCTGCCGTCTCAAGGGGGCTTTCAACTATTCGCGCCTGATCAACTATGGTAGGCGCTGCGCCCGAGGTGAATACCTGCTTATGTTGAACAACGACATGGAGGTTCTTGACGACAAGTGGTTGGTTTCCATGTTGGAGCTTGCGTGCCGACCTGAGGTGGGCGTTGTGGGCGGTCTGTTGCTCTATCCTGATGACACTATCCAGCACGCCGGTGTGCTCATAAGAGGTGATGGAGGCGCGTACCACTTTGGATTGCGCTATCCTTGCGAAGGATTCATTGACGAGATGATTTCCCACCCAATTGATTGCTCTGCGGTAACTGGTGCCTGTCAGCTGGTAAGCATGGACAAGTTCGATCTGGTGGGCGGGTATGACGAGGCGTATCTCGCGAACTACAGCGATATAGACTTCTGCTATAAACTCCAATGCGCCGGCTATCGAACGGTGATGACGCCGAAAGCCCGTTTGCGCCACTATGAGAGCAAGACTTTGGGCCGTTTGCAGTCCGAGGCTGCGGTACAGCGGTTTCTGGATGAGCGAACTCGTTTCGTGTCGAAATTCGCTCCCTTTTTCGACCGTTTCGAGATGTTCGAATTTGACTCGCTTGAGATTACTCCTTCTGGCATGATCGTCCCTCGTCTGTTTTCCGAGGATTTGGGTATGAGGGCTTCCTTTTCCTTTGCGAGGACGAAGGCTCCCGACGGATACGAGGATTTGAAGCGTCGTTGCTTCGATTTGTTCGGAGAGGTGAAGGTTGTCGTTTTGTGCCATCTTGCCGAGGATGTTGCGTTTGCCCGTCGACAGTTGGAGAGCATTCTTCGCCAAGAAACGTCCTTTACTTTTGAGGCGAGGCTCTTCTTTGACGGGAACAATCACAATATCACGGCACTTGTGGAAGAATACCGAAGGAGATTTCCGGGAATTGTCATGCCTTTCGGAAACGACAAGCATGACGGAGGGAAATATACAGCGGCGTCATCTTCCAGCGAGTATTATGCGTTTCTTGGGAAAAATGATATCTGGGCCGACCCCGTCAAACTTCAGGCCCAATATCATGTGCTTTCCACGGTGCCTGATGTCATTGCATGCGTCCATGGCATGATGACCGTCGATGGGTCCATGAATGAAGCCACAGGGGAGAGCAGTATGGGCGGGTGTGGCATGTTCGTTGCTGCAGGCGAGCTTGTTGATACATGGATTGCCCCCATCTGTGGTTGGTTTGTGCGTCGAGCCGTGTTGGAGGACGACCAGGATGTCCAGCGAGCCTTCTGCGAAGAGGATGAGGCGTTGATGACTCAGGCAATCTCGAGCAAGGGGCTTGTCTACTACAACGGCTTTGTGCAGTCTTTTCGTCGCTAGGGAAGGAAACTTGTTGTGCACCTGCCCGATGGGCAACGTGTTCTCACAGGAGGTCTGATTTGAGTTTCAGCCGTTCGAAGCTAGGGTGGAGCTTGTCCTTCTCGCTCAATATGATCGTTGCCTCACTGAATGAATTGTCTCCGTCGAGGGCGGGCCAAACGATGCCGATGGCGGGATCGTTCCACATGAGGCCGCCTTCGTCATTGGGATGGTACACGTCGTCGCATTTGTAGCAGAACTCGGCGGTGTCGGAGAGCACCAGGAACCCATGGGCGAAACCTCGGGGGATGAAAAGCTGGCGCTTGTTATTCGCAGAGAGCACCACGCCCTCCCACTTGCCATAGGTAACGCTGTCAGGACGCAGATCGACGCACACGTCGAACACCTCGCCGAAAACCACGCGCACAAGTTTCGCCTGCGGATGGTTGATCTGGAAGTGCAAGCCGCGCAGCACACCCTTGGTGGAACGGGATTGGTTATCCTGCACGAAGTCGACGTCGATGCCGCCGGCCACGAAATCGGATTTCTTATAGGTCTCCATGAAGTGGCCGCGGGAGTCACCGTAGCTCTTCGCGTCGATGATCTTCACGCCTTCGATGGAGGTTTCCGTGAAGGTGAAGTTACCGGATGTGATTTGGTTTCCTGCCGCCATACTTGCTCCTTATCGCCCTTGGGCCTTGTATCTTGCCTCGGTTGCCTCCTTGGCGGCGCGCCACCAGGCCTCGTTGTCTCTGTACCACTGGATGGTCGCGCCTAGGCCCTCCGCGAAGTCGGTGTGGACGGGTTTCCAGCCCAGTTCGGTACGCAGCTTGGTGGAATCGATGGCATAACGGCGGTCGTGGCCGGGACGGTCGCGGACCCGCTCGAAGTCGTCTTCACCTTTGCCGAAGGCCCTCAGTATCGTACGGAGCACGTCGATATTGCTCCTCTCGCCGTCGGCGCCGATGAGGTAGGTCTCGCCCAAACGGCCCTTGGTGAGGATGGTCCACACGGCCGAGGAGTGGTCCTCTGTGTGGATCCAGTCACGGACGTTGAGGCCGTCGCCGTAGAGCTTGGGGCTGATGCCATCGATGAGGTTGGTCACCTGGCGCGGGATGAACTTCTCCACATGCTGGTAGGGACCGTAGTTGTTGGAGCAGTTACTGATGGTCACGGGCACGCCGAAGGTGCGGTGCCATGCACGGACCAGCAGGTCGCTGGACGCTTTGGTGGAGCTGTACGGGGAGTTGGGATGGTACGGGGTCTCCTCGGTGAATTTGGCAGGGTCATCCAAGGCCAGATCGCCGTAGACCTCGTCGGTGCTCACGTGGTGCAGGCGCACGCCGTGCCTGCGGCAGGCCTCCAACAGTTGGTAGGTGCCCTCCACGTTGGTGCGCAGGAAGGGTTCGGGGTCGGCGATCGAGTTGTCGTTGTGACTCTCGGCCGCGTAGTGCACGATGGCGTCCATGCCGGGAACGATTCTATCCAGCAGTGCGGCATCGCAGATGTCGCCCACGACCAGCTTGACTCGGTCGGTGGGCAGTCCGGCGATGTTCTCCAGGTTACCAGCGTAGGTGAGCTTGTCCAATACGACGATGTGGCACTCGGTGTGTTCCACCACCCAGCGGACGAAGTTGGACCCGATGAAGCCACAGCCGCCGGTAACGATGAGTCTCTTGGGTTCGAACATGTCTAGCCCTCCAGTTCCGGTAACCGCTCGATGTACTGGTCAATCGCGTCTCGCCAAGGGCGGAACTCGTTGCCCACGGTGGCGGCTAGGCGGGCGTTCTCCAAGCTGGAGTAATGCGGGCGATCGGCGCTGGCGGGGTTCATCTGCTTGTACTGCTCGCTGGTGACGGGCACCACCTCGCAGGCAAGGCCGCTTCTCTCCATGATGCGGGCGGCGAAATCGGCCCACGAGCAGGTGCCCTCGTTGGTCATGTGGTAGGTGCCGTAATCCTTAGTGAGCGCCACCTTCAGGATGTGGTAAGCCAGGTCGTTGGCGCTAGTAGGGTTGCCTATCTGGTCGTCCACAACAGCGACCCTGTCGTGGATGGCACCCAGCTTCCTCATGGTCTTGACGAAGTTTCTGCCCACGTAGCCGTAGAGCCACGCGGTGCGGCACACGAAGGTGCGCTCGCAAGCGGCGAGAGCTAGGACCTCGCCCGCCCACTTGGTTCGGCCGTAGCCGCTGATGGGGGCGATGGGGTCATCCTCTTTGCGGGGCTCGGGCTCGGTGCCAGGGAACACGTAGTCGGTGGACACCTGTACGAGCTTACCGCCGGTGCGGGCTACCTCGCGAGCCAGGTTCTCGGGGCCGCAAGCGTTCACATGATAGGCAGCGGCCTCGGCGGTCTCGCAACCGTCCACGTTGGTGATGGCGGCGCAGTTTATGGTCAGGTCATAAGCACCGTGTTCTTTGTACCAGTTGTGCACGGCGTGGGCATCCGAGATGTCCAAAACGTCGTAATCGATGGCATCGCAGATAGCGCCATTGTAGGCCTGGTCAATCGCTCCAATCTCGGCGGTCATGGTACCAAGACAGCGCGTAAGCTCGTTGCCGAGCTGGCCGCGACTGCCGGTGATGAGGATCTTCATGTCAAAAGCTCCTTAGTTCAAAGCGCTGGGGGCGAGCTCGCCGGCGGCAACCTTCCTCAGGTGCTCGCCATAGACGGACTTGCCGTACTCGGTTGCAGCCGCCTCAAGCGTCTCTTTGTCGATCCAACCGTTCTCGTAGGCGATCTCTTCGGGAACGCTGACCGGCAAATCCTGACTGCGCTCCACCGAACGGACAAACTCGCAAGCCTCGAAGAGGCTCTCCATGGTTCCGGTGTCAAGCCATGCGTAGCCGCGCCCAAGGGTAACAACGTTCAAAGATCCGTCGTCCAGGTACATCTGGTTCAGGTCGGTGATTTCCAGTTCGCCACGGCTCGACGGCTTTACCTGCTTGGCCAGTTCGCACACGCGAGAATCGTAAAAATAGAGGCCCGTGACGGCATAACTGCTCTTTGGGTGTCGTGGTTTCTCCTCGATGGAGACTGCGTTGTAATCGGCATCGAACTCAACGACACCGAAACGCTCGGGATCATCCACGTGGTAGCCAAAGACGGTGGCACCCTGGCCCGACTCAGCGGAAGCAACGGCGCCCTTTAAGGTTTGTGCGAGGTTTGAACCATAAAAGATATTGTCTCCCAGGACCATGGCGCAGGATTCGCCGGCGATGAACTCCTCGCCTATAATGAACGCTTGGGCGAGTCCGTCGGGGGAGGGCTGCTCCGCATAGCTTAGGCGAATGCCAAGCTGGCTGCCGTTGCCGAGGAGACGCTTGAAATTGGGCAGGTCAATCGGGGTGCTGATGAGCAGGATGTCCCTTATTCCCGCTAGCATCAGCGTCGACAACGGGTAGTAAATCATCGGTTTGTCGTAGACGGGCAGCAGCTGCTTGCTTGTCACCTGGGTTAGAGGATACAGACGCGTACCACTTCCACCTGCAAGGATAATACCTTTCATTTGATCACTCCGTTCTGGAGTAGCTGACAATCGCGCCTTGGGATGGTAAGGAAAATCTAACGGTCCATTATAGCAGTCGGACTTGCTCTTGTTTGTTGTGCGTGCAAGGCACAAGGCGAGCATAAGATGACATGGCTCCCTGGCACCTTCGTTTATGGAGCTTTTTAGCGAGTGATATACTTGTTATCCTGGACTTCTTTCAAATAGAAGGGAACCAATCATGAACAATAATCCCAGGAATCCTTTGGTATCGATAATTATCCCCGTGTACGACGTTTGGGATTATCTTGGTTCGTGTGTTCAGTCGGCTATGTCGCAAACTTACGAAAATATCGAGATTGTCTTGGTGGATGATGGCTCCACTGATGGGTCGGGCGAGATGTGTGACGCCTGGGCTCGCAGGGACAATCGAATCGCTGTCATCCATTGCTCCAATAGAGGAATCTCCGCTGCTAGGAACACCGGAATGGAGCATGCCCATGGCGAGGTTATCGCATTTCTTGACTCCGATGACGCCATCGCTGCGACGTTCGTTCAGAATCTGATTACTCCTATGATTGAATTTGGCGCCGATTGCGCTTCGTGCTTTTGTCAGAGGTTTGTTGGTGACGAGGAGCTGGGGGCATTACCCTCCGAGGAGTTGGCCTATTACTCCTTGAAGTCGGGCAGGGAAGCGATTATGGATTCCTTCATCTCCCAAGAGCATTGGTGCATGGACTCTGCATGGGGAAAGCTCTACAAGAAGGAGCTTTTCGAACGTATGGCAATCTCTTTTCCCGAGGGAAAGACCTATGAGGACATGGCGACAACCTACAAGGTGATTTTCCCCTGCAAGTCGGTAGTCGTCTCTCGAGGCGGTTATTACTATTATCGCATACGGCAAGGAAGCATTATCACGAAGCCTTTTGCGATGTATCGTCTTGACGAAATCGAGGCTGCTTCGTCCCAGATTGGGTATTACCACGAAAAGGGCGATTCTGAACTGGAGATGCTCGCCACTAGATCCACGCTGCTTCGTTGCGTAATTCTTTGGAGAGTCGCCTTGGGTTCTGAGTGCGAAAAGGAAGCTCAAGAGAAGATTCATGAGTGGTTTTGTAGGTTGTATGACGAGGCGGTCGCCAACGGTGTCTCCTTTGGCAGCTACGGACTTCTGTTCTCCTCCTTCTACGAGCGTGCTGCGAAGTGGACCGTCTACTTCCCCTTCCGCGGTTCGGATGATAAGTTCGAAGATCAAGTGGAAGAGTTTTGCTCCCGCCTGTTCACACAATGTTTGGGGCGCGGCTATACCCAGGAGGACCTCGCGGCGCAGGTGCGCGGGGTGCGCACAGGCATGAGCGCTAGCCAAATTGCGAGTACCATTTTCTGCTGCGAGGAATGTCTGGACAAGGGGATGGACGCAGAGGAGCTCGTTGAGCGCGTGTATATGACGATGTTCGGCAGATGCTCCGACGATGAGGGTCGTGCCTTTTGGCTGAGCAAGATTGAGAGCGGCTTGACCCGAGAGCAGTTGATTCGGGGATTTGCCGAATCGGACGAGTGGCATAATTGGTGCGTGAAGTATGGTGTGCGGCCCTAGTTCCCGGTCTTTGTTTGAGTTGTGAAGTCTTGAAGGGCGAGTCCGTTCTTGAGACGACGGGCCCAACTGCTTTTGCTGTCAATTTCAGTATTCAAGATATCGAAACCTAAGGTCCTAAGGTCGAAAGTACATGCGTGTGGCTTTGCTTTGTTTATCCATGCGCTTGAATTCAACCATCGTAATGTGCGTTTCGGGGGTTCGCTCCCCGAAATCCTGTGAGGAAAAGAAACGGGCGAGGAGCCTCATGGTGACTCCTCGCCCGCTCTCGGGAAAGAATTGATAGCAATATGGTTGACGTGCGCGCTTGTATGTGCGCTTTGGCAAGTCCAGTAGGGGGTGGTCCGCTTGGCCGTGTATCCTCTGGACTCGCTCGCGAAGAGGGCCCTATTGGACTTCGATACGACGCGCGGTCGGAACGCTTGCCTGCTTCTTGGGCAAATCCAAGGTCAAGACCCCGTCCTCGAGCTTTGCCGTGATTTCGTCGGTGTTGACCTCGGAGACGTCGAAGCTGCGCGCATAGGACCCGAAGGAGCGCTCGCTGCAAACGAGATTGCCCTTGTCGTCCTTCTCCTCATGCTCGGAGTGGCGTTCCGCCTTGATCGTCAGTCTGTCGCCGTCAAGGTCAAGGCTGATGTCCTCCTTCTTGAACCCGGGAAGGTCAGCCTCAAGCAGGTACTTGTCACCCTGGTCGGAGATGTCGGTCTTGAATGAGGCCGGCTCCGTGTTGCGCATGAACCCGACGAACGGCTCGCCGAAGAACCTCTTTTCGAAGTCTGCCATGGTCTTGAAGGGGTTGTACTCAAGCTCGTGGTTGATCGGTCGATACTGTGCTAATCCATACATGATGTGCCTCCTGATATTCGGTTTTCTTCTTTACGGGACTCACCTTACCACCGATTAGCACTCTCCAGTCGAGAGTGCTAACGTCTTCACAAAGTCTTGACATTATCGATATGAAAAGTTTCACTAGTTTCGATAAGACCAAAATGGGAGGGATACAACGCCGATACTTCCGCCGTGCCGACCCGCTTGCAACGCCAGCCCCCGTGCCGACCCGCTTGCAACACCAGCCCCCGCGCCGACCCGCTTGCAACGCCAGCCTCCGCGCTAAAGTCAAATCACCCGTTGGGCGGTCGTAACGCGGGATGGCGCCTGAAAAGGTGTACTCTTTGGCGTAACCTGTTTGTTTGACGTTGAGGGAGAAGAAGATGCTTGTAGCGATACCCGCCGAGACCCCTGATGGCCTCGCCGCAACCCGCAGCGGCCATTTCGGCCACGCCCCCTGGTTTAGCCTTGTCACCATCGAGGGCGACAAGTGCACCAAGGTGGAGGTGATCAAAAATGTCGACCATGACGTTGCCGGGTGCGGCGGCGTCATCGATTTTGCCATATCCCAAGGCATAGATGCCATCATCGTCGTCGGCATGGGCGTGCCGCCCTTCACCCGTTTTACCGACGCCGGCATCAAGGTCTATGTGGAGCAAAATCAGCCTTACGTGGGCGGCGCTGTTACGCTGTTCATGCGCGGCGCCCTGCCCGAGATGCAACTCGACCAGGCCTGCAAGCACTGAGAGAAGCGAGGTTTGTCATGGAAGAGAACGTTTGCAAGATCGGCGGAGAGGCTGATGAGGGCGAGTTTGAGGCCTTGTGTGCCGCTATGAGCAAGGATTCGTATTGGTATGGGTTCTTTGCCCGCCCCTGTTGTCCCGCCCCCGGGCTCACAGAGGCGTGCTCCCGCCTTGATCGCCTCTCCGACGAAGTCCGCGCTCGTGATGATTTCTCTGACGAGCAAAGGGACACCCTTATCGGCATGATCGAGGGTCGCAAGGAGTGGTACAAGACCTGCGGTTTGTGCAAAAAGGAGTGACGCGGGTCGCCGTGATATCATGGAGGCCTTGTGAGAAAGGAGTGCAGATGTTCGTAGAGGTTTCCTATCCCGTTTCCCACCATATGCCGGTGTATCCAGGCCTTCCCGAGGTTGAGCTGGTCGACCGGGAGCGTATTGCCAACGGCGACGCATGGAATGGGACCGTCATGACGATCTATACCCATGCGGGGACCCATGTGGACGCGCCCTGCCATTATCGGGATGGGGCCATGACCCTCGACCAGGTTCCTTTGGAGCGTTTCATGTACGATGCCCCGCTTCTTATCCAGGTCAATGCGCAGAAGAACTATCTCATCACGGTGGAGGACGTGGCTGGTGCCCCCGGGGTGGAGCAGGCAGACTTCCTCCTGTTCGATACGGGTTGGTGGAAGTTGCGCTCTGCTGACTTCGATGCCTATGCCAATGACTTCCCAGCCCTGTCTGCCGAGGCGGCGCGTTATATCCGCGAGAAGCTTCCGAAGGTGAAGGCTGTCGCTATCGATACGCTCAGCATCGAGAACCTTGGCATCGGGGCGACCAACGACTACGCAACCCACAACACGTTGCTTAACGATGTCGATTGCCTGCCCTGCATGATCTACGAGGACTACGACCCCTCCCAACTCGCAGGCAAGAGGCTGGTACGTGCGTTTACGACCCCGTTGCGTCTGAAAGACAGAGAGGCGACGCCGGTCAATCTTGTGGTCGAGGTCGAGGAATAGGTCCCGTCCACACTTCTCACGAGAGAGAAACCAAAGAGCACCAAAAGAGTGCTCGCATCAAAAGAGGATGCACGCATCCGAAATAAAGGGGGAGACAATGGCAAAAATCCTGGTGATTCATGGAAGCCCGCGCAAGGGCGGCAACAGTGAGATCATGGCTAAGGCGTTCATTGAGGGGGCCGAGAGCGTCGGCAACGAGGTGCGGGTTGCCTGGGTGGGCAATGCCAAGATCAACGGCTGCCTTGCCTGCGAGTACTGCTTTACCCACGGTGGCCAATGCGCCCAAAAGGACGACATGACGCAGGTGTATGAGCTTCTCGATTGGGCCGAGGTCGTGGTGTACGCATTCCCGCTGTACTACTACAGTTATCCCGCCCAGATCAAGGCGTTTATGGACCGCCAGTTTTGCCAAATCGGCGGACGTAAGTTTCCTCATGATCGTGTTGCCTTGCTTATGCCCTTCGAGGACAAGGACATCACCACGGCGGACGGCCTCGTAAAGAGCTTCGAGATCGCGATGAACTATTGCAAGAACGAGATCATCGGCATCGTCTTGTGCAACAACACCTATGAAAAGGGTGCCGTCGAGGGCAAGCCCGAGATCGAGAAGTGCCGCGAGCTTGGTGCCTCCATCAAATAGACAACAGGTTTGATCTTATTTGGCTCGTTGCGTTTTGCCTCGTCAAACCGCAGAGCGCCCTACAAATGGCGTAGACTGCCCGGGTCGTCAAAACGAATAACGCCCCATACAGGGCGCAGGCTGCCCGGGTCTGCGCCTTTTTCGTCTGGGCTAGATGCCAGTCTGAACCAGATGCGCTACAATTTGACGGTGTGCCCGCGGTACGTGATGCGCAATGGATTGCGCACCGTAGATCCGAGGGCACCGGAGAGAACACGTGAATGCTGGCGCATGAGATTGCGACTGCGTTCCGGACTGCGAGCGGCGGATTCGCCTGCGCGCAAAAAGGAGTTGAATATGGACCCTCGGTCATTTGCCGCCACGACGGCTGTTCCTGCGTACGACAAGCGTTTTGCCCTGCTCATTGATGCGGACAACGTTTCTGCGAAGTATCTCAAACCCATCCTTGACGAGCTTTCCAAGTACGGCACCGTCACCATCAAGCGCATTTATGGTGACTGGACCCTGTCTTTGCATGCCAAGTGGAAGTCAGCTTTGCTCGAGAACAGCATCACGCCGATCCAACAGTTCGGTTACACCCAGGGCAAGAACGCCACGGACTCCGCCATGATCATCGACGCCATGGACATTCTCTATGCAAACTCGGTCGAGGGCTTCTGCATCGTCTCAAGCGACTCGGACTTCACACGCCTCGCTGCCCGTATCCGCGAGAGCGGACTGACCGTCATCGGCATGGGTGAGAAGAAGACCCCCGTTCCGTTCCGCACCGCATGTGATGTCTTCACCACCCTTGAGCTACTTATAGGTAGCACACGTCGTCGCGGTTCGGGAGGAAGGGGTTCGACCGCGGATGTCTCAGAGGTTCCTGAGCCAATCGCCAGCAAGGCCGAGATCGAGCAAGCGGTTGTCGACATCATCACCGACAACACGAACAACGGGAAGGCTACCGGCTTAGGCGAGATCGGCTCCCGCCTTCAAAAGCGCTACCCCGACTTCGACGTTCGAAGCTACGGCACGAACCTGCTCTCGAAGCTGCTGTCCGATTTCTCCAGCGTCAAGATTGCAAAGGACGGAAGCAACGTGGCGGTGGAGTTGGCTGATGGTTTTTCGGGCGTGGTTGTGAAAGTCGACGAGCTTGAGACTTCCGAGGCGAATGTGGAGGCGGCCGCCACCGAGAGTGAGGGCGACATGGAGGGGGAGGTCCGACACGGACGTCGCCGTCGCCGCGGCCGTCGTGGTGGACGCAGCACCCATATCGGGGTTGAGGGTTCATCTGAGGAGACCGTTGAAAACGAGGCTCCCGAGCCCGAACCTGAGCACGGGTCAGAGCGCGAGCCTGAGTCTGAAGTGGGGGAGAAACCCGAAGCGGAGAAGAAACCCGCAAGGAAGCGTGCAACCCGCCGTACCCGCGCCAAGAAGGAAGAGGTTGCGGGTGTTCCTGAGGAGGAGGCTCCTGCGAAGAGCGCTCCCGTGAAGTCGGGCGTGGAGGAGGCTCCCGTCAAGTCGACAACCTCCGGGGAAGCGTCTGGTGTGGACTTCAGCGAGGAGAGCGATTTCATCAAGGGCCTTGTGCTCGAGGCGGGGGAGGAAGGCGTCGCCGTAGGCGTTTTGTCGAAGCGCGTGCGCGGGCGTTTCAAGGATTTCCGCGTCACCAAGACCGGTTTTCGCAACCTCCGCCTTTTCGTCGCGAGCCTTCCTGGCATTCGTATCGATAAGCGCGAGGACGACAACTATGCGGTCGCGGAGTAGACTGCGGGAAAACTGCGCAGCAGCGTGTTGCACGGAGCAGATCGAGGGGTATCGTGTCGCACGGAGCAGGTTACGGAGTAGACTGCGGGGTGGCGCGCCGCAATTTTCGAAATTATATCCTTTTAAAATGCTTCAAACTTCGAAAGAACGTTAAAACACTGTACTTCTCCTCGCGTTTGTGCGATACTAAACAAATTAGGTAGACCTTAAGCTCCGCCGTCACCGGGAGGAAGGATTCACATGAAGAAAATTGTAGCCATCGCTTGCGCGCTCGCCCTTACGCTCGTTATGCCTTGCATGGCGTTCGCTGCGTACAGTCCGTCTAACCCGACTCAGACTAAGACCGCGACTTCCAGCATGGGTTCTACGTTGACCGTTTCGACGGAGGCATCAGGAAATTTGTGGGCCGCCCCCACTGACACCCTTGCGTCCAACGCCGAGGTCGATGCCAACAACGTCGTCGTCGGCTCCTATGAGGCCGGTATCGGCGCGACGGACGGCACCCATGATTCCGACGCAGAGGCAGCTGCATCCGGTCAGGGGTTCAACTTTAACTTTACCGTTGACTCCTCTTACAACGGCAAAACCGCAAAGATCTATATCGAGAATTCTGACGGTACCATGTCGGTGCGCACTGTCACGGTTCAAAACGGCTCCGTGTATGTGAGCCTTACCGGTCTTGCCAAGTACTACACCATCGTGATCGATAAGTCCTCTGCTGCATCGAACGCCAATGGAAGCTCCACCTCTCCGCAGACTGGTGTGAACTTCGCTGGTGGTGTCGCCGGTGTTGCTGGGCTTACCGTCGTTGCTTGCGGCGTTGCCTTTGCCCTTCGCAAGAAGGTCACTGAGTAAGTCCTGGCTTTGTTCTAGATGATAGGGGAAGGGCCTGTGTTCATGGGCCCTTCTTCTTGTGTTACTCGCTTTGAGGCGGGACCGAATTTGCAGTAAGGAGCATCCTTGGTCGAAGAGAGAGAGCAGACGACTCCTGCCGGGGAGCCTTTGCCCAAGCATGCGAAGGGCGCAACTCCCCGCGACCGTAAGAAAAAGGCGCAAATCAGGGCCCTCTCGGTCATCCTCGTCGTGCTTGTCGTCGCCATAGTGTGCCTTTCCGCGTTTTTGGGGTACCAGTGGTGGAAGATGACGGATGCCGCGAATCGTGCGGCGGATGTCCTGGAGGAGGTCGAGAAGCCGATAGACGAGACCCAGCTTGCCCTTCCCGAGAATCCCGTGGACTTCGACGCACTCAAGGCCGAAAACCCTGATATCTATGCGTGGATCACCATTCCGGGCACCGAGGTGAACTATCCGGTCGTGCAATCTCCCACGGACGACTTCTACTACCTTAACCATGACGTTGACTTCTCCTATGCGTGGCAAGGCGCCATCTATTCGGAGATGCAAAATTCCACGAATTTCAGCGATCCGGTGACGGTTCTCTATGGTCACCAAACTGACGCGAACACCATGTTTACGTCGTTGCACTATTTCGAGGATCCGGATTTCTTCGCCGAACATGAGACGATCACGGTATACAGCGTAGGTCATGTGCGCACCTATCGTGTCATTAGCGCCTACCAGTTCGATGACAGGCATATCTTGAATTCCTTCGACTTCTCGAACCCAAAGGTCTTGGCAGACTACTATGACTATGTCTGCAATCCGGACTCTCTCGTCATGAACGTGCGCGAGGGTGCCCACTTGGAGATCACCGATCAGATTATCCAGCTCAGCACGTGCTTGAGCTTGACCGACAGTTCAAACAAGCGATATATCGTCACAGGAGTGCTTGTCGATGACCAACTCGTCAGACAATAACGACAACAGCAAAACGGAATCGACGTCGATGGACCTCGCCGCTGACGAGGAGGTTTTGATACGAAAACGAAAGCGCAGCCGCCATCGAAAAATTGCCCGTCGCAAGCGTGCGCTTCTCGTGGTTGCCATCGTCGTGGCAATCGTCCTCGCCGTAGGGGGTGGCATCTTTGCCTTCATCCATCTCGGCAAGATGTCGGTGACGCAAAATAGCCAGATTGACACAGTTAATACCACGAACAACGCCGTCTCTTACGACGAGGGCAAGACGATTAAGTACAACGGGCATACCTATCGGTTGAATGAGAACATGGTCTCCCTTTGCTTCATGGGTTACGATTTGACGGAGCGCGCGGCCAATGCGGGCAAGAACGGCCAGGCTGATAGCGTCATGGTCATTGCCATGAACCTGGATACCGGCAGGGTGTGTGCCATTGCGGTTCCCCGCGACAGCATGGTCGACGTGGGTGAGTACGTGGGGTCGTCATTCATCGGCCAAGACCGGATGCAACTGTGTCTGGCCTTCAGCTACGGTACAGATGCCGACACGGGCGCCCAATACACGTCCCGTATCGCCAGCCGCGTCCTATACAACATTCCGATCAACTATTACTTTGCCTTGAACATGGATGGTGTCGCCGAGGTCAACGACGCTATCGGCGGCGTTTCCCTGACGGCCCTTGAGACGATTCCCAATACGGGAATCTACGAGGGACAGGACGTGGTGCTCTACGGCAAGAACGCCCTGTCATACGTGCGCTATCGCAACACGGCTTACCTCGAGTCGTCCCTTGCTCGCCAGGCGCGTCAAAAGCAATACGTCAGCGCTTTTGCGTCCCAGGCAATTGCCCTTGCGAAGCAAAACGTCTCCGAAGTGGTGAATCTGTTCCAGGTTGGTATGTCCTATTCCGCCACCAATCTCAGTGCCCAAGAGGTCGCCTACCTCGCCACCGAGCTCGTTGGCAAGAACCTGACCTTTGACGTTACTTCCATCGATGGCGAGATGGTGCAAGGTGATGTGTATGCTGAGTTTGAGCTCGACAAGACCAGTGCCTACGAAACGGTTCTCGATGTGTATTACACGCAGGTTGACTGATGAGACATTGTCCAGTTAAACAGTTTTTTCTTGAATTGGTCTAGCGAAAAGGTGGCTGCTGCTATAGTATTTAGCGGATTGTTTGCCTTCGGGTTTGTTTTGTTTTTAGGCATCGACCAAGAGGAGAAAGTACGGTATGACGCTTCTTGAGCTTTTAGAGCTGTTGCGGAAAAAGTGGTACCTGCTCGTAATTTTTCCGCTGATTTTTGCGGGTGCGACTGCCGGGTATTGTTGGGGTTTCATGACCAACGACTATACCTCGTCCGTCTCGTTGTACGTTCTCTCCAAGAGCAGCACCACCACAAATCAGGGAAGCACCGTCTCTTCCAGCGATATGACTGCCAGTCAACAACTTGCCAACGACATTGCGGTTCTGGCTGAGACCGATCGCGTCACGTCGCGGGTTGCGAAGGACCTCGGTCTTAGCAACCTCAATGATTTCAAGATCTCCGTCTCCTCCTCCACGACAAATCGCGTCATCACCTTGAACGTCACGGGAAAGAAGGCTGAGTCGGCCGCTCTGGTTGCAGATAAAATCGCTAGTGAGACCTCGAAGGTCGCCGTGGAGGTTATGGACCTCGAGGCTGTCAACATCATTGACGAAGCCAAGGTTGAGACCACCCCGAGTGGTCCCAATCGCCTCATGTATACGGCAGTCGCCCTTCTTGTCGGTTTGTTTGTCGCAATCGCGCTCATCGTGCTCATGGATATGCTCAATACCACAATTAAAAGCCCCGAGGAAGCCGAAGAACTCTTCGGGTTGCCAGTGGTGGGTCGCATGCCCTATGTGAAGAAGATGTAGGGAGGGGCACAATGGCAAAGAAGAATCGTAAACACGTTGGTAAATTCCATTCAGACGCCTTCGTGAATGCGTCTAAGACGCTTTTGGCAAATATCCGTTTCGCCGGTATCGATAGTCCGATCAAAACGATTGTCGTCACCTCCTCCGTCATGGATGAGGGCAAGTCCACTGTTGCCGGCAATCTTGCCTGTGCTATCGCGAGCTCGGGCAAGCGTGTCCTTCTCGTTGAGACTGACCTTCGTCGCCCCACGCTTGGAACCATGCTTGATCTGCATAATGCAAATGGTATCTACGGTGTCTTGTCCGGACGCTGTTCGCTGCGTGCCGCAGTGAGGGCGACGAAGATTCCGAACCTGTATTTTATGGATGCCGAGTCCAATGTCCCCAATCCGGTGGACATCTTCGCGACGAAGCGCTTTGCGGTTTTGGTGGACAAGCTTGCCCAGACCTTTGATTACGTGTTGTTCGATACCGCACCCATCGGCCTGTTCGCTGATGCTGCCGTCATCAGCAATCTTGCTGATGGCACGCTTGTGTGTGTCCGCCAAAACAGCACGAAGCGTGACACGGTTAAGAAGGTGCTCCAACAACTCCGAGCCGCTGACGCCAATGTTATCGGTATTGTCATGACCTTTGTTGAGGAGAAGAAGAGCGATTACTACTATTACGCGTATTACAACAGTGAAGGTAAGCGCGTGAAGAAGGGCCACAAAAACCAAGAGTCTCCTCTCGTTGATGGGTCGATGACCCCGATTGTGTCGATTGCCGAGGATGGGATCGAGGATTGGATGCGTTCATCGGATGTGGCCGTGATGCAACCGGTCAGTGAATCTCGCTCGGCGGTAAGGCGCTATGAAGGTGCTCGCAAGGCCGAGGTCGATCCTTTCGCTCCCGGGGCATTCCGCGAGACGAAGAGCGATCCCTCCAGCACGGGTCAGATTCGCAGTCGCGCCCGCCACGGCAGCCGCAGCGAGTGATAACGCGCGTGAACAGGGCGTGAACAGGGGACGGAGGAGTGTTCAT
>CAVIKF010000006.1:0-41679 GCA_963643505.1 Eggerthellaceae bacterium | reverse complement strand
GACGTTTGAACAGGGGACGGAGGAGTGTTCATTTTGGCTTTGCAAACCCCCAGAGCGAACTCCTATAGCGTCGTGTCCCAAGAGATGAAGGCCCAACTCGTGCGTCGCGGCTTCACGAGGTGCCAAAACGTTCCGCCCGCGTCCTCGTCCTTAATAAGATTTGCGGCCTTCCATTCGTTGAAGCTCGCATTGATCTTCGGGTGGTCGCGCTCGGGTGTGGCCGCAAGGATGTTGGCGTGCATGCGTTCGAGGGAGGCGTTCGCTTCCTCGATGGTGTCATAGCGATCGTGGCGGTCGTTTTTTAGGTAGCACACCTCGGGGTGGAGATGCTCGCCGGCCAGGATGTTGAAAGCATAGAGGAAGTCTTTGCCCATCTGCGCTTGGATTCCGAGATCCACCAAGATCCGCTCGTCGATGCGGGGTGACATGCTCGTGGAGAGGGTGATCGCGGCCCGTCTGCGCGCGACACGGTTGAGCCTCATGAGGGAATCGCGCAAGTCGTCGGTCGCAATGGATCGGCTCGCAAAGGCGATATCGACGCAGTTTTCGGTGATACCATGGGATTCCCAATCGTCTGACCAACTCATGTTGATGGGGGTGACAAGGTCACCAAGCCCCTTGGCGGACAAAGAGCGATCGAGGGCGTCGAGCATGCCCCGGGAAAAGTCGGCGGAAATGATGTGGTGGCCCATGCCGGCGAGCGGTACGGTAAGCGCGCCATTGCCGCATCCCATGTCGAAGAGGGTGTCGCCCTCCTGCAACCCAAGGTGATCGATGAAGCCAAGCACGTAGGTGTTGGGAGCGTCCTTTTGGTGGAAGGTCGCCGCTCGCGCGTCCCAATACTCCGACGAATCAGCGTGGTTGCGGGATTTTTGCAGCTTTTTCCACTCGTCGTTCCAATCGGTGGTGGTAAGCATCGGTTTGAATGGTGCGCTCATGGTATTCCTCCCGGCCTTGGGCCTTTTGGGTGTTGGCTCTTGGGTTATAATAACGGATTCATGGGAGGGTATGTACGTTTGGTCTATGTATTGTGAGGTTGCTATGCAAGTTGAACTTTTATACCACACACCTGATCCCGAGCGCGCCATTGCGACGGCTGCCCGTCTTTGCTATGCGCCTGTCGGCGCCGCCGAGTTGATGGAGACAATGCCGGACGATAAGGTGCACAACGTCTTGCGCACGGTTCTCTCCTCCGGTCACCTCTCCACCCTCGAGCACGCCAGCTATACCTTTGCGGTTGACGGCGTTTCCCGTGCCCTGACCCACCAACTTGTGCGCCACCGTCTTGCCAGCTACAACCAGCAAAGTCAGCGTTACGTGAAGTTCAAGGATGGTCTCGAGGTCGTCAAGCCGGCTACCGTCTCCGAGGATCCCGAGCTCGAGCGCATCTTCGATGAGGCAATCGATGCCGCGGTGGAGGGGTACAAAAAGCTCCTCGATGCAGGCGTTCCCGCGGAAGACGCTCGCTACTTGTTGCCGAATGCAGCCGAGTCCAAGATTGTAATCACCATGAACGTCCGTGAGCTCCTGCACTTTTTTAGCCTTCGAGGTTGCAATCGTGCCCAGTGGGAGATTCGTGAGTTGGCTCATCGCATGATCGAGCTTGCCCGCCCCACGGCTCCCTATGTCTTTATGGACGCTGGAGCTCCTTGCGTCCGCGGTACATGTCCCGAGGGCAAGATGTGTTGTGGAAATCCCTATCCGAAGGTCGTTCGCGACTAGCGCCCGAGTGTTCGCGGCCGACGTTTGGTCGTTTGTGACCGGTGCTTTACCGTTCGCGACCAGCGCTCGGGCGGGCTTAAGCGCGTGACCGATGTTGCCGTTCGCGAGTGGCGTTTCATCCGAAAAGAAGTGATGTGTCTTGTTGACGTTGTTCGGCGCCTCGCTCACCGAAGTGTTTGAGATGTGCTTTTTGTTGTGCTTTGCCGCGGCTTGGCCGGTAAGCATCCTGAAATCGTTCCGCTCGCGTACGGCACGTGGCAAAAGCGTGGGGTTTGAGATTCTCGTGGTCATCGGTTACCTGTTCGGGATTGCGGCAAAGTTGGTGGATGACCATATCAGCTATGTGATCATCTTCTACGTCATAAACACGCTTCTCGTCTCGGTCGACATCGCGCTGTATTTCCGCAATGCCCGTCTTGATCGTATCCAATCTGCGCAAAATGTGACGACGCTGAATGTGAAATAACGTTCGGATTCGCCTTCCACGTGTATACTACGTGACGATAAAAACCGTGTCGCATCTGCGACGACAAGAATCGTGTCGCATTTTCGACGATAGCATCTGCGACCGCGAGAACCGTGTCGTACCTGCGACGATGACTGAATGGATAATCATGGCAAAGCAGAAAAGTGACCTTTCGCGCGCCTTTTCCGAGGACGGTTCATTGAAGACGCACGTCGGCGGCCAGGCGTTGCTCGAAGGCGTCATGATGCGTGGCAAGTATAACTGGGCTGCTGCGGTGCGTACGCCCGATGGAGGTATGTATACCGAGGAGCACGACCTCGCTTCGGGCAAGAAGAAGAACAAGTGGATGACGTGGCCCCTTGTGCGTGGCTGCGTTGCCTTGGTGGAGAGCCTCGGCCTTGGTTACAAGGCGTTGGAGGTTGCCACCGAGCACGCCTTTGACCGTTTCGGCATGAGCTACATCGCGTATAAGGAGGAGGGGCTCGACCCCTTGATAGCCACTCCCGAGGAGCGCATGCGCGCTGCAGGTTGGAAAGAGAAGGACATCGAAGGCGAGCTGGCCTGCATTGCCGCCGAGGAGGCCGGCGAGGGTAGCGTGGGCGCTCCGGAGGACGGCGCGGGTAGCATTGCCGCCGAGGAGGACGGCGCGGGCGGCGAGGGTGTTCCGGGGGGCCCGTGCGAGGATACGTCGGAGCCAGGCGAGGGTAGCGCGGTCGGTGAGGACGCCTCGGAGGGCCCGCGCGAGTTTTCGTGGAAGCGCGATTTCGGCAACCCCGATGAGATGGTGGACGCTCTTGGTGCCCAACGTAAGTTGGAGGTTGTCAACGACTTCGATGAGCCCGCTGAGAAACCGTCGAAGTCAAGCAATTCCGACGGCTTGAGCAAGGGGATCATGTCGGTTTCCATGGTGCTTGGCATTGTGCTCGGTATCGCCTTGTTCATCGTGGCACCAGCGGTCGTTACGAATCTCATCGTGGGCGAATACGATTCAAACACGATTGTTTGGAATGTCGTTGACGGCATCTTGCGTGTCGCAATCTTTGTGTTCTATCTGTGGCTTATCGGGCGCATGAAGGACATTAAGCGCATGTTTTCCTACCATGGCGCCGAACATAAGACCATCCACTGTTTCGAGCATGGCCTTGAGCTCACGCCCGAGAATTGCCGCAGCTTCCCCAGGCTCCATGTCCGTTGCGGCACGGCCTTTCTTATCATGGTCATGATCTTGGCGATCCTTGTGTATACGATCGTTCCGGTCAACGCCTTGATTGGGGCATGGGGCGTGCCGGATGGAGCGCCGAAGCTCATTCTGGTAATCCTTGTGCGTATCATCTTTATGCCGGTAATCGCTGGTGTCGCGTACGAGATCAATGTGAAATGGGCGGGAACCCATCCCGACAACCCGCTCGTCAAGGTCATATTG
Source organism: Eggerthellaceae bacterium (assembly GCA_963643505.1). GTDB lineage: Bacteria > Actinomycetota > Coriobacteriia > Coriobacteriales > Eggerthellaceae > CAVEFW01. The sequence continues at coordinate 38,068 of CAVIKF010000006.1, read as the reverse complement.
TGGCCAGGTCTCCAGATGCAGTACTTGACGACCAACGAGCCCGATGACGGGATGCTCGAGTGTGCTATAGCCTCCATGAAGATCGTATTGGAGCGCGAGGAGCGCGAAAGACGCGAGGAACACGAAGGGTGTGAGGGGCGCTAGAAGCGCGAAAACGCCACGGAGTGAGTCCGTCTCCGCGCAGTTTTTGTCACCCGCGTGACCTCGGCGGCCCCTCGACAGTCGCCCACGTGACCTCGGCCGCCCCTCGACGGTCGCCCGCGCGACCTCGGCCGCCCCTCGACGGTCGCCCACGTGACCTCGGCCGCCCGCGCAGTTTTTGTCGCCCACGTGGCCTCGGCCGCCCCTTAGCCTGCCAATCGTGAGGATGTCGATGGCCGTTTGGAGGCCGAACAGGCAATTCTTCAGGAAGACGCTGACGTTGTCTTAGCCATCAGGATTGCTGGGTGGGTAATTTGTCGGGTTGAATGATTTTTGAGGTTGCTTCGATTTTTTCGTGTATGATGCACGAGCTGCCACATTTGGGTGATCGACTTTGGCGAAATGTTTTGCCGAGGGAGACAGGACGTGCTCTCGTCTTCCGCTGCGGGCGCACCAAGCCATTGCCTGAATTGGGCGTATATCCCCACACACGTAAAAAAACAACGGGGGATCGTGTGGATGAAGCGTCGTGCGCGCCGCCCTTGATAGGGGAAGACGGGCCGACCGACGTGGCAAGGAGGCCATGATGAAACTAGTGGTGACCGAGAAGAACGATGCGGCTCAAAAAATTGCCGCGCTTTTGGGCGCTGGAAAGCCGAAGACGGACAAGGTGTACTCGACGCCGGTGTACCGCTTCGACGTCGATGGCGAGGAATGGGTGACCATCGGTTTGCGCGGCCACATCCTCGAGCCTGATTTCCCGCCCCAGCTCATCTACAAGAAACGCGGCGGTTGGCGAGGCGTGACCGCGGACGGCGAGATGATCCCCGCAAAGATTCCCGACGACCTCCCGAAACCTCCGTATAAAACCCGTCGCAAGCCGTTTTTGTCTGACGGAGTCGACCTCAAGGGGTGGAAGATGGACGCGTTGCCGTATTTGGCCTACGCGCCCGTGGAAAAGCTTCCCAAGGAGAAAGACATCATCCGTTCCTTGAAAAACCTTGCCAAGAAAGCTGACCACATCATCATCGCGACGGACTTCGACCGTGAGGGAGAGCTCATCGGCGCGGACGCACTCGCGTGTTGTCGGGAGGTTAACGAGTTGGCCCCCGTTTCTCGAGCGCGCTATTCTGCGTTCACCAAGACCGAGATCGCTAACGCTTTTGACAATCTTGTCGACATGGACATGAACCTCGCCGCTGCTGGTGGTAGCCGCCAAGATATCGACCTGATCTGGGGCGCGGCGTTGACGCGCTACCTGACGCTTGTTCGACAATCCGGGTTCGGAAGCGTTCGCAGCTCCGGGCGCGTGCAGACCCCGACCCTCGCGCTGGTTGTCGCCCGAGAGCGCGAGCGCATGGCGTTTGTCCCCGAGGATTATTGGGTCATCCGCGGTACGTTTGGCGAGGGTGGCGCCAGCGGTTCGTCCGGCAGGAGCGGTGCCCGCGAAGATGGCGCGAGCGAGGGCGGTGCCGGCGAGAGCGACACCCGCGACGGTGATGCCAGTTTCGAGGCACCCCACTCCACGGCGCGTTTCAAAAGCGAGGATGCCGCGAACGCTGTGATGGCCAACGTCGACGGTGCGACAAGCGCCCGTGTCGCGCGCATCGAGAAGAAGAGGCGCACGATCCAACCTCCTGCACCCTTTAACACCACGAGCCTCATGGCCGCTGCCTCTGCCGAGGGTCTCACGCCGGCGCGCACCATGCGTCTGGCCGAAAGTCTTTACATGGACGGCTACATCAGCTACCCCCGCGTTGACAACACGGTTTATCCCAAATCCCTCGACCTTGCCGAAGTGGTCAAGACCATCAGCGCCAATCCTGCATACAAGCCTTATTGCACCAAGCTTTTGGCCGCAGGCCAACTCCGTGCAACCCGCGGCAAGCAGGAGACCACAGACCATCCGCCTATCTATCCCACTGCGAAGGCGACGCCGGACGACTTGCAGCCGGCGGCGTTCAAGTTGTACAACCTCATAGCGCGGCGCTTCTTGGCGACGTTGTCCGATGCCGCCGTCGTCGAGGGTACGAAGGTGTCTCTCGAGGTCCAGGGTCCCGCGTCCACCGCGCCCGAGCTTTTTGTTGCGCGCGGCGACGTGTTGGTGGAGCCGGGATTTCGCGGCATCTATCCGTATGGCCTCAAGAGGGACGAGCAGCTGCCTGCCCTTGCCGAAGGCGAGATCATTGCGTTTGGCGGCGCGAAGTGCACAAAGAAGCAAACCGAGCCGCCCGCGCGCTACTCCCAAGGCAAGCTCATCCAGGAGATGGAGAAGATGGGCCTTGGGACGAAGTCTACCCGCCACAGCATCATCGAACGCCTCTATGATGTGAAGTACCTGGTTAACGACCCCATCGAGCCCAGTCAGCTCGGCATGGCGGTCATCGATGCCCTCGACAGCTTTGCGCCCCATATCACCCATGCGGAGATGACGGCGCAATTGGAGGAGGGCATGAACAAGATCGCCGGTGGCGAGGCAACGCGAGACGAGGTTGTGAACGATTCCCGCGACCTGCTCGCCCGAGAGTTGGCCAACCTCATTCCGCATTGCGAGGAGGTCTCTGCGGCCTTAAGCGATGCGGTCGCCGCTGATTCCTATGTCGGCGTTTGTCCGAAATGCGGCCACGACCTCCAGATCAAGTCGTCTGCCAAGACGCGAGGCTCCTTTATCGGGTGCAGCGGTTGGCCCGAGTGCGACGTGATCTATCCCTTGCCCCAAGGTAAGTTGGAAGTGCTTGAGGCGCCCTGTCCGACCTGCGGTATGCCCCAGCTCAAGGTGACGGCGTTCCGCTCTCGTCCGCGCACCATCTGCATCGATCCTGCTTGCGAGACCAACCAGGAACCCGATGTCGTCGTCGGAACGTGCAAGACTTGCGCTGCCGCCGGCCGCGAAGGCAAACTCATCGCTCGCAAGAACCCCCGTACCCTCAAGCGCTCTATCCGTTGTGAGAACTATGACGAATGCGGCGTTGGCTATCCGTTGCCGCCGGTGGGCGCTATCACGGCGACTGGGGAGGAGTGTGAGGCGTGCGGCGCACCCCTGGTGGTCATCACGACTGCTCGCGGGCCTTGGAAGTTGTGTCCCAATTTTGACTGCCCGTCCAAAGAGGAGGACAAGGCGAAGAAAGCCACGAGAAAGACATCGACCAGGAAGAAGTCGTCTGCCGGGAAAAAGTCGCCTGCTAGGAAGAAGTCCTAGGCCGAGAAGTTGTCGTAGGTCGGAAGGGAGCTTCCTGCGGGGAGGAATCCGCCGACCGGGAAGAAGTCGCAGGCCGGGAAGCTATCGGTTGGTTGAGCGGGTCTTCTGTTGTGCTAAAGCTGTCAGTGGGGGAGAAGCCTTCCGTTGGGAATTCGTCGATTGGGGCGTCATGCTCCGAGCCTTGCTTTGTCCCGCTAAATTGACTCTCCGTGCTCGATGGCGCGATAGAGGTCACCGCCTTGGGAATCGACTGCCACGAAAGCGGGGAATTCCTCCACCTCCAACCGTCGCAATGCCTCGGTTCCGAGGTCTTCCCAGGTCACGAGCTCGCTGGTTTTGACACACTTCGCGAGAAGGGCGGCAATGCCTCCCACGCAGGCGAAGTAGACGGCCCCGTTGCGTTTGCACGCCTCGATGGTGGCTGCGTCGCGCTTGCCCTTGCCCATGCACGCAGCAAGTCCGGCGTCCAAGAGGGCGGGAGTGGCGAAGTCCATGCGGCTGGCGGTTGTGGGGCCGACGCTGCCCAAGGGCCGACCGGCGGCGGCTGGGGTCGGGCCTGCGTAGAAGATAACTTGGCCTTCGAGGCCATAGGGGAGTTTGTCGTTGCGCTCGAGTGCCTCAAGGAGGCGGACGTGTCCGGCATCGCGGCTTGTGTAGATCTCTCCGGTGATGCGAACCTCGTCGCCGATGCGAAGGTCGGCAAGGTCCTCTCTGGTCAAGGGGGTTTTCAGCTCGATGACGCTCATGGGCGCACCTCCAACTTCACGCTCGCGGACCTCATGGCGGAGCATCCCAGGTTGACGGCGACGGGGAGTGCGGCGATGTGACAAGGAGCAGTCTCAAGATTGACGGCCAAGGCGGTGCTTTTGCCCCCAAGGGCTCCTGGTCCTATGCCGGTGGCGTTTACGGCCTCGAGAAGCTCGGCCTCGAAGGCGGCGTGCTGCGTGCTTTTCGCGGGCGTACCGACAGGTCGCAATAGGGCATGCTTTGCGAGTCCTGCGACCTTGTCAAACGTCGATCCCACGCCAACCCCGATGATGAGGGGCGGACAGGCATTTGCGGCTTTCTCCCTTACAGCGTCAAGCACCACCTGGCGCACACCACAGACACCTGCTCCCGGCGCAAGCATGACGACGCGACTCGCGTTGTCGGAACCGCCGCCCTTAAGCATGACATGGAGCGTCGCCTCCGTGCCGTCCACAAAGGCAATCTCGGAGAACGCCGGGGTGTTGGTGCCCGTATTCGTGCGATCGAACAGGGCGTCCCGCAAAACGCTCATGCGCAAGCGGCCGTCGGTGTAGGCGCGGGCGACCGCATCGTCCACGTCGTCGAGGATGTCGCCCGGAACGGAAAGCGCGCGGCCGACCTCAAGGCGAACCCAGGTTGTTCCGGTGTCTTGACAAATCGGCACGTTGTCGGTGTCGCCTATGGCCGCGTTTTCCAACAATTGGTCAAGGACGGCGCACCCTCGGGGATGGGTCTCGGCCTCGCGGGCCTCCTTGAAACCCTCAAGTACGTCGGCGCGAGGATGGGTCGCGCAAGCGCGGACCATGTCGTACACGGCCGCCGCGATGCCTTCGCGGGTGAAGGCGTAAGTAGTCATGATGGTGTTCCTCTCGTCGCGAAATTCGCTTTGCCTAGTGTAGCTGTTTGTTGGGAAATGGACAGAGCGGAGAGGGGTCGAGGTTGATTGGAGTCGCGCGTGCGGGCTCGTGTTCGGCAAAGCGCCCGATTGGGTTGACTGGCGTCGTTGGCATCGCGTGTGCGGCAAAGCGCCCGATTGGGTTGATCGCCGTCGTTAGTGTTGCGCGTGTGGGCGCGTGTGAGCCAAAGTGTCAATCGTGTCGATTTCGTCGTTGCCGCCGATTGGGGGCATTTATCGGCTGCTTGGTAGGGGGAACAGCATGTTGTTGCGATACAATAGTACGGTTATACAAACAGATACGCATGCGGCAAAGCGCCACGCATGCACAAACATGCGGCAAAGCGCCACGCATGCACAAGATGAGATATGGAAGGACCATCTATGGATATCTACGAGGAGTCTTTGAAGCTCCATGGTGAGTGGGGCGGCAAGCTGAACACGGTGAGCAAGACGCGTGTCGACTCTCGTGAAATGCTTGCTCTCGCGTACACCCCGGGTGTCGCTGAGCCTTGCCGCGCAATCGCTGCTGACCCGGAGGCGGTGTACAGATACACCATCAAGCGTGACACGGTCGCTGTCGTCACCGATGGCTCCGCCGTCCTCGGCCTCGGCAACATCGGTGCCGCCGCCGCGGCTCCCGTCATGGAGGGCAAGTGCGTGTTGTTCAAGGAGTTCGGCGACGTCAACGCATTCCCGATCTGCCTCGATACCCAAGATACCAACGAGATCGTCGAGACAGTCATCCGCATCGCCCCGATCTTCGGCGGCATCAACCTTGAGGACATCTCCGCGCCCCGTTGCTTCGAGATCGAGGAGCGCCTCAACGACGCGCTTGACATCCCGGTGTTCCATGACGACCAACACGGCACCGCCATCGTCGTCCTCTCCGGCCTCATCAATGCCCTGAAGATCACGGGCAAGAAGTTGGAGGAGTGTCGCGCCGTGGTCAACGGTGCGGGTTCTGCCGGCATTGCCATCGCCAAGCTCATGCTGTCTTACGGCTTCAAGCACATCACCATGTGCGACTCCCAAGGTATCTTGTCGAGCAAGTCCCCACGTCTCAACGATGCCAAGCGTGAGATGCTCAAGCTCACCAACCTCGACGACATGAGCGGTACCCTATCTGATGCCATGATTGGGACCGACATCTTTATCGGCGTCTCCGGTCCTGGGTGTGTCACCGCCGACATGGTCCGCTCGATGAACAAGGACGCCATCGTCTTGGCCATGGCGAACCCCGTTCCCGAGATCATGCCGAGCGAGGCCCTTGCCGCTGGAGCCCGTATCGTAGGTACCGGCCGTTCCGACTTCCCGAACCAGATCAACAACGTCGTCGCCTTCCCTGGTATCTTCCGCGGCGCCCTCCAAGCCCGTGCCGAGCGTATCACCAATGACATGAAGCTCGCTGCCGCCGTTGCCCTAGCCGAGCTGGTGGACGATGACAAGCTTTGCGAGGAGTTCATTATGCCCGAGCCCTTCGATCCGCGCGTCAAGGATGCTGTTGCCAAGGCGGTCCGCGATTGTTGGGAAGCAAGCCAGGTGTCGAAGTAATAGCGAAGTAATCGTGCCTATGAACGCCGAGGAGACAAAGCACGTCGTGGATGCGACGCTTGGAGAGACACCCAGGAATATGCCCGGAGAGGCGTCTGGAGAGGCGTCTGGAAAAACACCCGAAAAGGCGCAGGAAAAAGCAGGCGTGTTCATCACCTTTGAGGGTGGCGAGGGCGTTGGCAAGTCTACCCACATCCGGTTTCTCACGGAGTGTTTGGAGGAGCGGGGCTATGAGGTCCTGCGTCTGCGCGAGCCAGGGGGGACGAGCATCGGCGAGGATTTGCGTGCGGTGGTGCTCGATGCCAACAACGTCGCCATGGCTGATGAATGCGAGCTGCTTGTGTACGAGGCGGCTCGTGCCCAAATCGTCGCGGAGCGTATCCGCCCGGCCTTGGAGCGGGGTGCCGTTGTCCTGTGCGACCGCTTCGCCGACTCTACCGTTGCCTACCAGGCGTATGGTCGCGGCCTCGACCTCGACTTCGTCAACAAGGCCAACCGTTTTGCCACCCAAGGGGTTTGGCCCGACCGCACCATCGTGATGGTGTGCGAGAGCGCCGCCGAGGGTTTGGAGCGCGCGACACGCCGGTTCGGTGCCGATCGCCTCGAGTTGGCGGGACTCGATTTCCACGAGCGCGTCAACCGGGCATTCGTGGACATCGCCAACGAGGACCCCGCTCGTATGCGTATCGTTGATTCCCGAGGTCGCAAGTCCGACACGGCAAAAATGATCTTCGCTGCCTTGGCGGATTTGTTTCCTTGGATGGATGAGGTCTTGGGTCAGGAGGCGTATTTCGCCTCGCTGAACTCAGGTCGTGTGTTTGAGGCGGCTCGTGTCAAGAACCTGGCTTTCAGCGAAGACGGCAACGAGAAAGCCAACGAGTACGGCAACAAGGATCACAACGGGAAAGACAACGAGGAAAAGTAGACGCAGATGGAGGACGTGTTCAACGGCATATGGGGCCAACCCAAGGTGAGAAGCTACTTAAGGTGCGCTTCGTCCCGAGACGCCTTGAGCCATGCCTACCTGTTGTGCGGGCCTGTCGGCAGCGGCAAGGTCTCCGCGGCTTATGCCCTCGCTGCGTCTCGCCTTTGCAAGAAGGGTGGCTGTGGCTCTTGCGAGACGTGCAAGCGCGTCTTGCGCCGTCGCCACCCGGACGTCCGCTACTACGAGCCCGAGGGCGCGGCGGCCTACCTGGTGGGCCAGGTGCGCGAAATCATGTCCGATGTCGTTCTCGCTCCGATCCAGGCGGATGCGAAGGTCTACATCATCAATCGCGCCGACCTGCTCAACGCCGCCTCGGCCAACGCCTTCCTCAAGACCCTCGAGGAACCTCCTGCGGGCGTCATGCTCATCCTCCTTGCGCGTACGGTGGATGCCGTGTTGCCGACCATAGTGTCCCGTTGCCAGGTCATTCCTTTCCGTACTGTCCCGGAAAAGGAGGCAATCGGCCTGGTGAGCCAAAACGCCGGCGTCACGGAGGAACGGGCGCGCATGGCTTTGGCTGCATGCGACGGCTCCGCGGAGCGTGCGGTCGATTTTGCGAGATCGAACAAGCACATGGCACACATGCGCGACGTGTTCGAGATGATGGGAACCTTGCGCCAATGTGACGATTGGGACGTCATCACCATGTCGAGGAAACTCGTCACGTTCGCGGAGGCGCCTTTGGACGACGTCCGTCGCGAACAGGAGGAGTACCTCGAGGCGAACGCTGACTTCCTTAGCCGTGCCGCCGTGAAACAAATCCGTGAGCGTGACGAGCGTGCGACTAAGTCGGCGACCCGTCAAGCTCAAGTTACCGAGATGTCGTTGCTGAAGAGCTGGTTGCGTGATGTGATGGTTCTTTGCGTTGGCGCCGACGACCTCGTGGTGAACACCGAGGTGCGTTTTGCGTTGGAGGATGCCGCGTCCCACACCACCGAGGCTGCGGTTGCCTCCGCCATTCGCGCGGTCGATACCGCTATTGAGACACTATCTTGCAACGTGTCCCCGCAAACCTGCATGGATGCGTTGCTATTCGATATAAGAGAGGCACTGTATGACTAGAATTGCACCGGTACATCTTGCATTCAACCCGAAGACGCTTTGGTTTGATGCGGGCGAGCTGGAGATTGAAAAGACCGACTTCGTTGTCGTGGAGACGGCGCGTGGCGTCGAGCTCGGCCACATGGCCAGCGAGGTGTTCGAGGCCGACAAGGAGCAACTTGCCCACCTCAAAAGTGAGTTGCGTCCTGTCCGTCGCATTGCGAGTGAGGAAGATCTCGCCCGTGGCGAGGAGATGGAGGCTCGCTCCAAAGAGGCCATGCACACGTTCAAGGAGCTTGCGGCCGAGTACAACGAGAACATGCGGCCCGTGGCCGTCGAGTATCTCCTTGAAGGCGACAAGGCCGTGTTCTACTTCGAGGCCGAGGAGCGTCTCGATTTCCGCGAAATCGTCCGTGAGCTTGCCTCCCGTTTTCATGTCCGCATCGACATGCGTCAGATCGGCATCCGCGACGAGGCACGCATGATCGGCGGCATCGGCCATTGTGGGCAAGAGCTTTGCTGCAAGCGCCTTGGTGGCGAGTTTTGCCCCGTGTCCATCCGCATGGCAAAGGAGCAAGACCTCAGTCTCAACCCCCAAAAGATCTCGGGCGTGTGCGGCCGCCTGATGTGTTGTCTGCGCTATGAGTATGAAGCGTACAAGGACTTCCATTCCCGCGCCCCGAAGCAAAACGCGACGATCCAGACGCCGGACGGTCCTGCGAAGGTGTGCAACCTCGACGTTCCTCGCGAGATTGTCGACATGAAGATCGAGATCGACGGCAAGACAAAGACGATCCACGTCCCGCTTGCCGATATGGATGAACCCGAGGAGGGAAGCACGCGTCCCAAGAGCGTCAGTGAGGAGGCGTGGCGTCGCGCTGTCGAACCGTCGCTGGCGTCTTCCACCACGGCCTTGTTCCTCACGAGCCAATTTACCGGCAACGACAAATTGGGTGACGCCCGAGCTGTGCGCCGCAACAATGCAAACGTCAAGAACGCAACAGGTTCCACCTCCATGGTGGAGCTTCCCCAAAAAAGCTCGAATCGCCGTCGTCGTTCGCGGTCAGATTCCGGGGCCACGACTCCGACGCCTACTACGACGCGCGTGCGTCGCCGCCGGTCTACCACGGTTTCTGCGGATGGCGAGACAACGGTGACCAAGGAAGTGGAGGCAACGTCGACTGACGCCCCGAAGTCTGAGAAGCCCGCCACCCGTCGCAGGAGGTCTCGCGGTGGACAACATCGTAGCCGCTCCGCCGAAGGGACTGCGGCAAGTGAGGGTGTGGAAAGCGTGACGAGCAAACCCTCCCGTCGTCCGGGCCAAAAATCCTCCAGCCTCTCCCAAGCCCGCGAGGCGGATGCCGACGGGGGCGAGGCCAAGGGAAAGAATAGTACGTCCCGTCGCAGGAGGCGTAAACGTCCCGCCCAGGATTGCGCCCAAGGAAAACCCCAACAGGAGGGAGGCGACGAGGCCAAGCGCGAAGGCGCTTCCGACCGACAGCGTCCCCGTCGACGCAGGTCCCATCGTTCCGGGGGGAAGAAAGAAGGTGAATCCTCCAATGAGGCTTAACCAACCGTTGTTGACCGATCTCTACCAGATCACCATGGCCCAAGGTTATTGGGAGTGTGGCAAACTTGATACCCAAGCTTGTTTCCACATGTACTTCCGCGACTATCCCTTCAAGGGCGGGTACGCAATCGCTTGCGGTATGAGCCAACTTGCCGACTTGGTGGACGGATTTTCCTTCTCCGACGAGGACATCGAGTATCTCGCGGGCATTCCCGCCCCGGGTGGGGGGTCTCTGTTCAAGCCGGGCTTCCTTGAGTATCTTTGCACCATGGAGTGCAAGCTTGAAATCGATGCGGTCACTGAAGGAACGATCGTGTTCCCCCACGAACCCATGGTCCGTGTTGTCGGTCCCGTCCTCCAATGCCAACTTATCGAGACCCCGCTTCTCAATTGCGTAGGCTTCGAGACCCTGATCGCCACGAAGGCTGCCCGCATCTGCACCGCCGCCAAGGCGCCTGTTGCCGAGTTCGGTCTGCGACGTGCCCAAGGGGCCGCTGGTGGTACGTGGGCCAGCCGCGCCGCTATCGTGGGTGGGTGTGCCAGCACCTCCAACGTGCTTGCGGGTCGCGAGTTCAACCTGCCGGTTTCTGGCACCCACGCCCACGCATGGGTCATGTCCTTTGGTGACGAGTTGGAGGCATTCCGCGCCTATGCTAAGGCGTTTCCGACCAATTGCGTGTTGCTTGTCGATACTTACGACGTTGAACAGGGTGTTCGTAATGCGATTACGGTCGGACTCGAGATGAAGGAGCGTGGCGAGCGCCTCATCGCGATACGTATCGACTCCGGAGACCTTGCCTGGTTGGCGAAGAAGGCCCGCGCCATGCTCGATGAGGCGGGGCTTACCGATTGCGGCATCTGTTTGTCCAACGACCTCGACGAGTTCACGATCCTTTCCATCCTCTCCCAGGGTGCCAAAGTCGACTCGTGGGGGGTGGGCACAAAACTTGCTACCGCTTTCGACCAACCGACCCTTGGTGGCGTGTACAAACTATCCGCGACGCGCGAGCCGGGTGGGGAGTGGGTCGGCCACATGAAGATCTCCGAGACCGCCGCAAAGCGCACCATCCCCGGTGTTCTTGACGTCCGTCGCTACTATCACGAGGACGGCAGGATAGCAGGTGACATGATCTTCGACACGATGGCAGGTGTGGACGATCGCGAGGTCATCGTCGACCCCCAAGACGATCTGCGTCGCAAGAAGCTTGGTGGCAAGCGCTTTGAGACGTTGCTTGCCCCTTTGTCCCGGAAAGGCAAATCTGTGCTCGACCCCGAGTACCGTTGTGCCCTCGAGGCGAAAAAGCGCGCCGCAACAGGCCTTGAGACCCTCGATGAGAGTCAAAAGCGCCTTTTCAACCCGCATACTTATCCTGTCGGGTTGGAATATTCCCTGTTTAAGCGACGTCGCAGTCTTGTCGAGCGCCTGCGCGGCTATGACCAAGACTAGATGGGAGACCACTGGTCGGCCGGCCAAGGTTAGCCGGGCGACACTGGCTGGACGGCCAAGGTTAGCCGGGCGACACTGGTCGGCCGGCCAAGGTTAGCCGGGCGACACTGGCTGGACGGCCAAGGTTAGCCGGGCGACACTGGTCGGCCGGCCAAGGTTAGCCGGGCGACACTGGCTGGACGGCCAAGGTTAGCCGGGCGACACTGGTCGGCCGGCCAAGGTTAGCCGGGCGACACTGGCTGGACGGCCAAGGTTAGCCGGGCGACACTGGTCGGCCGGCCAAGGTTAGCCGGGCGACACTGGCTGGACGGCCAAGGTTAGCCGGGCGACACTGGCTGGACGGCCAAGGTTAGCCGGGACAGGGCTACTAAAAGAGAGAACAGAGAGAGTTTTTGAGGGAAACAAACCATGATCCAGATTGTGACCGATTCTACGGCATCAATTCCGCGCTCATTGGCGGAGTCGTTAAACATTGATGTCATGACGCTGCATGTCCACTATGATGGCAAAGAGTACAAGGATGCGACGATGGACCTCGATGAGTTCTATCGGAACATCGCCGACATGAAAAACAATCCGCCGAAGTCGAGCCAGCCGAGCCAAATCGAGCTTGAGGAGTACTTCGAGAAGGCCGTTCGCGAGAACAACCAAGTTGTCGGCATTTTTATGTCGAGCGCGATGAGCGGCACGTTCGAGGGTGCCTTGCGCGCCGCGCGCGTTGTGGAGTCCCGTTGCAAGGAGTTTGCCTACGCGTTTGTTGACTCGCTTTCGAACGGCCTCGACGAGGGCTTCGCCGTCCTTTCCGCCGTTGCAGCACGCGAGGCGGGTGCGTCATGCTACCAGGTTGCAAAGGAGGCGGCGGACACCGTTGGGCGTACACGCTTCCTCTTTGCGCCCGAATCTTTATCTTTCCTACGCGCCGGCGGACGTATCGGCGGCGGAGCCGCGCTTTTGGGTAACGCCATCAAACTGACGCCGATCTTTACGGTGAGCGATGGCACAGCGGCTGTCTTCACGAAGGTCCGTACGCAAAAGAAAGCTGCGGCGCGCATCATGGAAATTTTTGCTGACGATATCAAGAACTACGAGCTCAACGATGTCGTTGTCCACTATATCGGCTCGAAAGACCCGGCTCTCAAGTGGTGCAAGAAATACGTCGAGCCCTTTGTGGGACGCGAGGTTCCCGTTTTGCCTGTCAGCCCCGTTATCGGGTGTCACGTCGGCCCCGCGTTTGGCATCGCCTATCAATGTAAGAGCGCGCTCAAAGGCAAGCTCGTCAAGGCTACGCCCGAGATTGTTTGCAGCGCGAAGCTCAATCGCGAAAAGATGCTGCAAAGATTGCCGTTCGTTTCCCGTTTCATCTAGGTATCATTAGCGAAACGCAAAGAAGAAAGGAGTGGCCACGATGACAAAGTGCAATCTCATTATCGATTCCTGTTGTGACCTTCCGTATTGGATGATAAACCGCGAGGGCGTGGAGTTGCTTAAGTTTCCATATCTCATGAGTGACGGAGAACGTCTCGACGACATGTTCGTGAGTTTGGATCCCCATGATTTCTATGAGAGCATCCGCAAAGGGGAGACTCCCTCCACGGCGCAGATCTCCATGATGAGCATGGTCACGACTCTCGCCAACGCTGCCCGAAGCGGTATCCCTACTGTTTTCCTTTGCTTCTCTAGCGGTTTGTCCGGTACGTACGACTCCGCATGTATGGCGCTTGAGCAGGTCAAGGGCGACTTCCCCGATGCCGAGATCTACGTGGTTGACACCAAGCTCGCCTCGATTGCGGAGGGAATGATTGTCGCGGAGGCCCTGCGCCAACGTGAGGCCGGCCTGAGCGCCAAAGAGCTTGCGACTTGGGCCAGTGAGGCTATCTATTACATAGGTTGCTTGTTCATGGTTGACGACCTGGATTCCCTCGCCCGCGGTGGTCGCCTTCCAAGCGTCGGTGCCTATTTGGGTTCCAAGCTTGACGTGAAGCCCCTGATCAATTTCGACTTGGACGGCCGTCTTTCCCTGGTGGGCGTGAGCCGTGGTCGCAAGAAGGGCATCCGTCAAATCGCCGAGGCGTTCGAGAAGGGCGCCGTATCCGAACCGGGAGTGCGTCGCGTCATCATCGCTCATTCCGATTGTCCCAAGGATTGCGCGAAGCTCAAGGATTTGTTGCTCAAGATTGACCCGAAGCTCGTGATTATTGAGTCCAACGTCGGTCCTGTCATCGGTACACACGTTGGACCTGGCATGCTTGCTTGTGTCTATTGGGGAGAGGATCGTCGCAAGAACCTTTCGCTTGCGGACCGTATCGCCATGCGTGTCAAGGGCGAGTAGGGCCAGACCAAGAGGAGAGAGGGAACTGCTGTGAAGAAGCTGTATGCATTTCGTGGCCACGAGGTCATCGAGTCTGTCGTGGATGCAAAGCTTGAGGCGGCTGGCTATACCCGTGTCGAGGAGATTCGCAATGCCGAGATTGTCATTACGTACTTCACGAACCTGTCGGCATTGGAAACCGCCTATTTCGACGAGGGGGGCATCGTGGAAGAGGCTGCTCCGGGCACGCTTGTCATCGAGATGTCTGCCGAGACGCCCACGTTCGCGCGTGAGCTGTTCGCCATCATCGATGCGTCCAAGATGATGTTTGCCGAGGCGCCTCTTATGGTGCTTGACGGGTGCGTGGACAACGCGTTTGCCGAGAAGGAGAACCTCGCCTGCTTCCTTGCAGCGGAAAAGGATGCCGTCGAGGAAGCGCTTCCCGTGCTGCAGACGCTTGTAGGCGCGATTCATGAGACGACGGGATGCGGGTCGGCAAGCATGAGTCGTGCTGCTTATACGATCCAGAGCATGGCGGAGTTCACGGCGGCTATTGAGGCTGACGCGCTTTACCGTGCCGTCCGTATGATGCCCGCCGGCATAGGGGAGGCCGCCATGGGTAATGCCGGCGCAATCTCTCCTGCCGCCGACGCTATCCTGCGCGCCGTGGACGAGGGTCGTTTTTGTGGCACCTACACCGTCGAGATGATGATGGGTGAGCTCGCTGCCGCCTTGACTGCGGCCGAGGAGGCCGAGATCTCGCTTCCCCAAGCTGAAAGCTGTTTGCAACTCTTGGAAATCCTCGCCATCATCGGTGGTGCGGACAATGGCCCTGCTGTTCTTACTATGGCGTTCCGTGACCAATCCGAGGTGGAGGCCGTCGGATTGGATTGGGGACGCGCAGCAAAGTTGGGCGAGACCCACGCCCATGAGCATGACGACGATTACGACGAATATGACGAGGAGCTCTCCGACGACTTGATGGTCGATATCATGGCGCGCATGTTCGACGACGCTTCTTGTGATGAGGATATGATTGACGAAGAGGACGAAGATGAGGAAGACTATGGCTTCCTTGACGACGACCCGGGTTACGACGACAACGATCGTGACTATGTTGAACTTGCTGACCAGGAGGATTACGACTTCGAGGACTAGCGCTCGGCCTCTTATGTTCCCAGATCGGCTTCGTGATTGCAAGGTACGCGCCACGGGCGACCGGATGCGCGTTGACACCCCGTTTTCTTACGTTTCCAGACCGACTCCGTGACTGGGTCGGTCTTTTTTCCGATGCGTCTTGTCAAGTTTGTCTTGCCAGGATGCGTCTTACCAGGATGCGCATTGTGTTGCGTTGCTTTATACTGGGCCTGGCTTATGCCACCGTGTGAACATGCGGTGTTTGGTTTCGAATCTAGAGAAAGGATCACTATGTTTTGTCCCCAATGTGGTAACAACGTGCCAGATGGTGCCGCCTTTTGCGCGACGTGTGGTTGTTCTGTCGCCATGGGCGCTCCGGTGATGGATCCCGCTTCCACCCAACAACCCCAGCCGGCCCCGGGATATCCCCAGAATACATACGCTCCTGCTCCGAAGGGTTGCGTTTCCCAGGCGTGGTCGGACATCGTCTCGTCGCCTAATTGGGTTAAGCGCATCTTGCTTCTGATGGTGATGAATTGTGTTCCGGTTTTGAACCTTTATTCGAGCGGCTATATTTTGCAGTGGGGTTCTGGCGCCGCTCGCGGAAAGGTCGGATCTTTGCCCACCGATTCCTTCGACCGCAGAACCATCCTGCTTGGCTTGGTCCCCTTCCTCTTGTCGTTGTTGTTCTTCTTGGGTGCGTCTGTCCTGACGCTCTTCTGCATCATCCCGATTCTTGGCTATATCGTCTTCATCGTCGGCGTCGTTATGGCTAACGCCTTCTACTACATGGCGTTGATGCGTGTCGGTGCCACGGGCAAAATCGCCAGTGCGTTTGACCTCTCCGAGCTGTTCCGCGTATACCGTAAAAAACTCGGAAGCTTGGTGTTCGCAACCTTAATCCCGGGTATTCTTGGGGGCTTGGTGACCTTTGCCATCATTGTGATCATCTTTGCCATCGTGTCGCTGTTCAACTATCCGGCGCTTGCGAGCATGAGCAGCTATACGCAGTCGTATTTCATGAGTAACCCTGTTGCGCTGATTGGCATGTCCGCTTCCTATCTTGTTGCGTTTGTCATCGCCTTCATTGTTGCTTTTCTTATGGAGGGATTTGTCGAGCTTTGGACCATGCGTGCCGTTGGCCACTGGGTGAACCGTACCGCCCCCGAATGGGCTGCTGAGGCTTTGGAGGATGGGAAGGCTGCTGAGGATGTCGAGGCTTTGAAGGTCGAGCATCCTTTCAAGAACGACGCCTCGGATGCCAAGGTGGAGACGCCTGCCGAGTAGGTTTTTCCTGCACCAAGCGTTAAGGCTTTTCTCCCACACAAGACGCTTCTGTCGTGATTCGGCGGGAGCGTCTTTTTGTCGTGGAGGCTATTGCGAGTCGTCGCGGATTGTCGTTTGCTGCGGGTTTGCTGCGGGGCCTATCGCTTGTTTTGGAGCGCCGCGGGGGAGGCTATTGCGAGTCGCCGCGGGTTGTCGCGCGGGCCTATTGAGAGGAGGTCTTGAAGACCCCGGTCATATCGAAGGGGGGTATGAAACTTTCCTGGTCCGCTTCTCCGTCTTGCCAAAAATACTCGTCGAGGCCGAGGTCGTCGGCGTAGTCGAGCAAGAGCTCGTATTCTTCGCTTGAGGGGTGGAGCAACAAGTTGGGGAATTGTCGGGCGGCGGGGTCGTTGGGGTCGATGACGGGTGTGTACTGGTTCATGAGGGAGACAAGTACGCGGCCGCGGAAGTGGCTTGCCAACATCGCGACCACGGCATGTGAGTCGTTGAGGTGGCCAGGCAAGAGCAGATGGCGCACCACCACGCCGCGAGTCAACCGTCTTTGCCCGCGATAGTTGTCAAACTGTGGCGTGCCGACTTGGGCGATCATGGCCTCAAGGGCGGCATGGGCAACAGCGGGATAGTCGGCGGCGTGGGAATAGGCGCGGGCTGACGTCTTGTTGGCGTACTTGAAGTCCGTTAGGTAGATGTCCACGATGCCGTCGAGTCCGGCGATCGCCTCAGGTGTTTCGTACCCCGATGTATTCCACACAACAGGCAATCCCATACCCTGGGAGCGCGCCCTCCTGATTGCCTCAACGATGAGCGGGGTGTAATGGGTAGGAGTGACCATGTTGAGGTTGAGTGCCCCTTGCTCCTTAAGCTCGAAAAAGATTTCCACAAGGCGCTCGAGAGTGATGGCGGTTCCGGTGTCACCGAGGGCGATATGGCGGTTTTGGCAATAGGCGCAACGCAGGGGGCAATAGCTGAAGAATACGGTTCCTGACCCGCTCTTTCCGCTGATGGGAGGTTCCTCCCAATGGTGGAGGGCGGCGCGGGCGATGCGCAACGTGTTGTCCGCGCCGCAAACGCCACGCTCGCCCACAGCGCGATTGGCTCCGCATCGTCGGGGACACCAGTCGCACCTCGTCGGCAACAGCGTCGCGTCAATGGTTGGTTGTGCGTCTTGCTTTTCCATGTTTCCTAGTCTAGCGGCGAAGGGATCGCTTGGGTATGAGACGGGGCTTCGGGGCCCAGTCAAAGGACGCCGCGGGTATGAGGCGGGATCTCGGGGTGTTTGGCCCTAGATGGCCTCAAGTGCCTGATCAAGGTCGGCAATGAGGTCTGTGACATCCTCGATACCACAGCTCAGACGCACGAGGTCGGGCGTGATACCGCACTCGATGAGCTCGGCGTCGTTCATTTGGCGATGGGTGGCGTTTGCCGGATGAAGCACGCATGTGCGCGCGTCGGCCACATGGGTGGCGATTTGGGCAAGATTCAGATTCTTCATGAAGACCTCTGCTGCCGCGCGGCCCCCTACGGGAGCGAAGCTGACGACGCCGCAAGAGCCGCACGGCAGATACTTCTTGGCAAGTTCATAGTTCTCGTCGCCCTCGAGGCTGGGATAGCGCACCCAAGCGACCTTCGGGTGGTTGGCAAGGTGTTGTGCCACGGCAAGGCCGTTGTCGCAATGGCGACGAATGCGCAGGTGGAGGCTCTCGAGACCGATGTTGAGCAGGAAGGCATTCTGCGGTGCCTGGATGGACCCGAAGTCGCGCATCAGCTGACTTGTGGCCTTGGTGATGAAGGCGCCTTCGAGACCGAATTTCTCCGTGTAGACGACCCCGTGATAGCTCTCGTCGGGAGTGGTGAGGCCGGGGAACTTGTCATTAGCCGCCCAATCAAACTTGCCGGAATCGACGATGGCTCCGCCGACGGTCGCGCCGTGGCCGTCCATGTATTTCGTGGTGGAGTGGGTCACGATGTCGGCTCCCCACTCGATCGGGCGGCACATGACCGGGGTGGGGAACGTATTGTCGACGATCAATGGCACGCCGTGGGCATGGGCTGCGTTTGCAAAACGCTCGATATCGAACACGGTCAGTGCGGGGTTGGCGATGGTCTCACCGAATACCGCCTTCGTGTTAGGGCGGAAAGCCGCCTCGAGCTCCTCGTCGGTGCATTTGGGGTCGACGAAGGTCGTCTCGAGACCCATGCGCGCCATGGTGTGCTTGAGCAGGTTGAAGGTTCCGCCGTAGATTGCCGTGCTGGCGATGACGTGGTCGCCGGCGCCTGCAATGTTGAAGATTGCAAAGAAGTTGGCGGCCTGGCCGGAGCTGGTCAACATCGCCGCGGAACCCCCTTCGAGTTCACATATCTTGGCGGCAACGAAATCGTTGGTGGGGTTTTGCAGGCGCGTGTAGAAATAACCGGCTTCCTCGAGGTCGAACAGGCGCCCCATGTGCTCGCTGGTGTCATATTTCCATGTGGTGTTTTGGTAGATCGGCACCTGGCGGGGATCTCCGTCACCGGGATGATACCCTCCTTGGACGCAAGTTGTTCCAATTTGCTCGCTCATGGCGTCTCCTTCTTCGTTGTTTGTTCTTGTGGCTTGTTGTAAAAATCATCGTTAGGTATTGTGCCACTCCCCAACGATTTGGATCGCCGATACGTGGTAGTTTTATAACATGGCTAGCTATCGGTATAATCGATAATCCGATAAATGCAATTATTGATACCATTACCATATTGTTGAAACGCCCCAGAAAGGTGGCCGCCATGCCTATTCGTATTCCTGACCAGTTGCCCGCAACTGCGACTCTCGAGCGTGAGAACATCTTCGTCATGACGGAATACCGCGCGATGCACCAAGACATCCGCCCTTTGCACGTGCTGTTGCTAAACCTTATGCCTACCAAGATCACCACAGAGACCCAGATCCTTCGCAAGTTGTCCAACACGCCGCTTCAAGTCGAGGTGGAGTTGCTCCAAACGGCGACCCATATCGCAAAACATGTGTCCGAGGAGCACCTGGAGACGTTCTATCGCACCTTTGAACAGGTCAAGGACCGCCACTATGACGGCATGATCATCACCGGTGCGCCGGTGGAGCTTCTTGATTTCGAGGACGTGGACTATTGGCCCGAGCTGTGCAAGATCATGGAGTGGTCCCGTACCAATGTCCATTCCACCTTGCATATCTGTTGGGGTGCCCAGGCTGGCATCTACTATCACTATGGTGTGCCGAAACATGTGCTCGACAAGAAGATGTTCGGGGTGTTTGACCACACGCTTGTCAAGAGGCACAGCCCGCTCGTTCGAGGGTTCAACGACGTGTTCCAAGCGCCTCATTCGCGCTATACCGAGGTGCTCGCTTGGGATATTGAGAAAAATCCCGAGCTTGAGCTGGTCGCCGTGTCCGATGTGGCCGGCGTCTATATCGCAAAGAGCGTCGACAGCCGTCGCTTCTTCGTGTTCGGTCACCCCGAATATGATCGCGAGACGCTCAAGGCCGAATATGACCGTGACATTGCCAAGGGTCTCGACATACAGGTTCCCGCGAACTACTTTCCCGACGATGACCCGACAAAACAACCGCTTTCCACGTGGCGCGCCCACGCCCAGCTTCTGTATACCAATTGGTTGAACTACTACGTTTATCAGACCACTCCCTACGATTTGGAGCAGGCGGGCGTCGAGTAGTTTTACCAGACCCCGCGCTGCCTTTGGCTTGGAGCGGGTGGATCGACACCGAGTAGGAGCGCGACGTCCAACAGATCGGGGAGCCGCCGTTGGGTTTGGGGTGGACGGACAACGAGCAACCAAACGATGTCCAGCAGATCGAGGAGCCGCTGTTTGGTGTTCATCTCAGTGTTGGGGATCCTCGGATTTGTGTTTTTCGTTGGCACCGAGGGATACCACTATGGGGGCTGACAGGGGAGGGAAGGCTCGCTTGTCGTCAAAACCTTCGGGAGTGGTGCGTAGGGTTATGCGACCATAAATACGCAGGCCAAGGCGGTAGGCGCATTTTCGAATCTGGGAATCGTAGGCATCCATGATTGTCGAAAAGCGAGGGTCGGCGCTGAACAGGACGCAGCGGTTCTTTTGGAGGCGCAACGGGACGTCGTCTATCTTGGTCAGAGGGGTAAGGTAGGCCGCGTTGATCTTCTCCAACACGACCTCCGCGTTCTCGCCGAAGGTGAGGCAAAAGGCGCGTTTCAGCGTTTCGAGCTTTTCCACCATAGGATTGGCATTGACACCACCTCTCCTTGAGGCCCCATCTTGGGAAGATACGGTGTTTTGTGCGGTGGTGGCGTCCATAGCGCAGCGCAAGGCCGCGGAGATTTCGGGGTTCTTCACCCGTGAGGCAAGGGTTTCGATTTCGGTTGAAGTGAGGTTGTGGCGGGTCACATCGTGGGAGACGCTGCCCTTCTCCTCGTTGACGTTTTCGAGGAAGCGTGCAAAGGGACGGCGTTTTCGCATGCCGTACCTTGAGGCATGGATGATCATCTTGTCATAGCGGATGCCGCGCCTGGCGAGTTGGAGGCGAACCCATTCCTGACGCGCGTCGAGCTCGGTACGAACGACGCTGTCGTCGCTGTAGATACGCAAGACGATGGGGACCTTGCCTGATTTGCGCGGTGCACCATCCTTCATCACGTAGACCGCTTGGATGTGCTCCAACATGAACGCTCCAGCCTCAGGGGTTTCCATGGAAGCCATGAGCGACTCGGCGAAGGCGGTCTGGATTCGGGCCGCGCGTGCTGCTTTGGCCAGATCGGGATCGATTTGGGAAAGCAAGGTGTTGTTCAGGCTGGAGAGGGTTTGCATGGGTTCCTTTGATTGAGGCGGTTCGAGTAAGACGGGCGCGTAAGACGGGCGCGTATCGCTTGGTTTCCCCATGATACTTCAACGTGCATCGGCGTGCATCAACTTGGATTTTTTGGTGGCAGGCGATGGGTTTGGTGGTTGTTCGGGGTGAAGGTGTTTGCGCAGGTGAATGCCTGTAGTCGGAAGGAAGGACGAAGTGGTATTTGTACAGGTTGTATAATTAAAGAGCCAATCTTACATTCTTGCCGAGGTTGAGAGGAAAGTAGGCTATACTTTGCCTAGTGTCAAGCGATTGGCACGTGCTATAGCATTCGAGAAAAGGAGAAAGAAAATGGCCGAGGAGAAGTTGGTCCGCAAGGAGATCCGTTGCCCTGAGTGGGGTTATGGCAAGGTGTCCCACGAGGATTATCAGCTGCTGCATCGTTCTTTGCATCAGCATCGTTCCAGCCGCAACTAAGCTAGAACCAAGCTATCTTGGGGGCCCTGTTCGTCAGGGCCCTCTTCTTTTCTATACGACGACACCATGGACGATACGACCAGGATGAGGAGGTGGGTATATGGCTCGACCGAGGAAGGACGCAGCTGGTCCGAAGACCGAGGAGCGCATCATAGAGGCATTTTGGACGCTTTTGGAGGAACATCAATATAGCGAGATCACGGTGAGCATGATCGTCGCCGAGGCGAAATGCAACCGCGGCAGCTTCTATTACCACTTCGTTGACATGTCCGACCTGGTCGACGCCGCGATTGAGGAAGACCTGGTGACCGAGGGAAACCTGCCGGGTCGTCTGTTCCTCCTCGCCACAGGCGCAAGCCATATCCCAAACCTTTTCTCCAAACAAAGCGTGCCAGTCCGCCATATCGCGTTGCTCATGAAGCGCGGTGGGTACGAGAAGATCTCGATTCGGATGCAGGAATACATCGAGCATATGTGGACGCGGGTGTTTTGCGGCGAGGGAGAAGAGTTGTCGTCGGATTCCCGGTTCATCATCACCTACTCCGTCGGTGCCTTGCTCGCCATCATCGCGCGCTACGGTAACGGAATCAACGATTCCTCCCCGCTTGAGGGTCTGTTTCTCGGCGAGGTGGGCGGCGTGGTCGTCCGCAATCTTTGCAGTGCCCAAAACATGTCCTTTGAAGAGGCGCTTGACCGGCTTCGCAATCTTCAATATGTGTCGAAGATGCGCACGCGTCGCCGTGTGCTTTCATGATTGAACCCGTCAGTTTGAACCCATCCGTTTGAACCTACCAGGCCGCCGCGCGCTTTCGCGGTTGAACCTACCAGGCCGCCGCGCGCTTTCGCGGTTGAACCCACCAGTTTGCTTGTTATTGCCAAAATCCAAGAAACCAATTACTGTCAATCGCACCAGCATCAATTCTGTTGTGAGGAGATCTTGTGCTGACTTACGACATGGACGCGCGCGGGGACGACACGCGTTACGGATATCTGTACCGCTGCATCAAAGACGACATCATCCGCAGCCGCATCGTGGCGGGCTCCCGCCTCCCCCCCAAGCGAAAACTCGCTGAGCACCTTGGCGTCGGCGTGGTCACGGTTGAGAGCGCCTACCGTCAGCTTGTGGCTGAAGGTTATGTGGAGGCGCGTCAGCGAAGTGGGTTCTACGCAGTCGACTTGGGTGGGAGCGCGGAGTTGGGCCATGCGTTTCCCCGTGACCTCACCGATGTGCAAAAGTCGACGCGACAATCCTTGTCGAGTCCCGCTAGCGTTCGTACGCCCAAGACCCCTGATGATCTCGCGGTCGACATGACCGGAACCCGTGTTGCCACGGGGATCTTTCCTTACGTCCAATGGGCGCGCACCTTACGCTGTGTGTTGACCGACGAGAGCGAGGAGTCCTTGGTGGGGGCCACGGGACCTGCGGGGTGTCTACGTCTGAGAGAGGCGATCGCCACCTATTTGCGCGGCTTTCGCGGGATGGATGTTTCGGCAAACCAGATTGTGATCGGTGCAGGTGCGCAGGTTCTCTACGGACTCATCGTCCAACTGCTCGGCCGTAACGCGGGGTATGCCATTGAGAATCCGGGGTATCCGCGCCTTGCGAAGATCTACCAAGGAAACGACGTCGCTCTCGACTATCTCAAGATGGACGACGCGGGTGTATCTGTGTCTGAGCTTGAGAGGTCGTGTGCCAGCGTGCTCCATATCATGCCGGCCCACCAATTTCCCACCGGGCGCGTCTATCCGGTCAGCAGGCGCTACGAATTGCTCGCCTGGGCAAGCGCGCGTCCTGATCGTTGGATCGTAGAGGACGATTTCGATTGTGAGTTCCGTTTGGCGGGCCGCCCCATCCCTGCGCTGCAGAGCATCGATGCGCAAGGGTGTGTCATCTACACGAACACGTTTACGAAAAGCCTTGGTCCTGCCTATCGTCTCGGGTACATGGTCTTGCCGCTGCCCTTGGCAAAACGGTTTCACGAGGAGCTCGGGTTCTACTCTTGCACCGTGGGCACTCTCGACCAGCTCACCCTGGCGCGCTTCATCGAGAGCGGGGAATACGAGCGGCATGTCAGTAAGTTGCGGACGCATTACCGACGTACGCGGGATGCGCTGTTTGAGGCGTTGCGTACCAGCAGGCTTCCCTTTTTGGAGGATTTTGCCCTCGAAGGGGCTGATGCGGGTCTGCACCTCGTCATCTCCTTTAGGGATAGGCGCGATGAGGCCGAGCTTGTCGCTTTGGCCGAGGCTGAGGGAGTGATCCTGAACCCGATGAGCAGATACTACCTGCCTGAGGGGGTTGAGCGTGAGCGGGTTGCGTCTGAGAGGGTAGCCGCCTCGTCGGATCTTGAGCGCTGCACTGTGCCCGTGCGTCGTTTTGTAGCCGTTTTTGGGGGCGTCCAACCGTCGGCGGCAAAGATGGCCGTTGCGGCTCTTGAGAGAGCTTGGCTGTGATTCGGTTTTATAATGCAACGCGCGGTAATGCAACGATGTCGATGGCGCGACGCGGACGATGGCGCGACGCGGACGACCGACACCGTTGTGATGGCTATACGGCCCGCATGGCCGTGAGGACGTTAAAGGGTACGTTGCGAGGGTGCTAAAGAGCAAAAAGGAGAGGGAAATGAGCGAGTTCGACCAACAGGTTGAGGAGTGGATTGAAGAAAATTGGGAGCGCATCGTTGGCGATATCGACTCCCTTGTGCGTATTGAGAGCACCGAGGACCTCAAGCTCGCAAGTCCTTGTGCGCCCTTTGGCCCCGGTCCGCGTGCCGCCCTGACGCGTGCTTTGGAGATTGCCGACGGAATGGGGCTTGCGACTTGCGATGTCGACGGGTATGTAGGCTTTGCCGACCTGGTGGGCGCGTCCAAGGCTCAAGTGGGCATCATCGGGCACGTGGATGTTGTCCCGGCTGGCCCTGGTTGGTCTTTTGACCCCTTCGCGGTGACGCGCAAGGAAGGCTATCTTGTCGGCCGTGGCGTCATCGACGACAAGGGGCCGACCATGTGCGCACTCCATGCCATGCGATTTTGGAAGGAACGGGGGAAGATGCTTCCCGCGACGGTGCGCATCATCTTCGGTGCGAACGAGGAAAGCGGCATGGGTGATGTGCCGTACTATCGCGAACGCTACGAGGACCCGGCGTTTCTGTTCACGCCCGACGCCCAGTTCCCGGTGTGCTATGGCGAGAAGGGTATGTGGGGTGCGAAAATTTCAAGCGCTCCTCTCGGCGAGACACCCCTTGTGAGCTTGTGGGGTGGCACGGTGGCCAACGCGGTTCCCGGTGTCGCGGGCGCGATCGTGCGCTTAGGGGAGGGAAGGGACTTGAGGTCGTTGTCCCAACTTGAGGGTATCACGATCAGTCTGGTTGGGGACGACCAGGCGCGCGAGCTTGGTTGCGGGGATGATACCTTGGTGCGTATCGACGCTATAGGCAAAAGCGCCCATGCAAGCACGCCTGAGTTTGGCGTCAACGCCAATGGCATCCTGTGCCACTACCTTCTTGATGAGCATCTCGTCGGACAGGTTGAGACGACGTTTTTCCAATTTGCCCTTGCACTTATCGACGACTGGCGCGCGACGGGATGGGGCATCGATTGTGAGGATGACGACTTTGGTGCCCTGACCGCAATCGGCTCCGTGATTGCCATGGAGGATGGTCGCCTTACCCTTGTGGTGGATTCCCGTTTCCCGACGACCACCGATGTGGCGACGCTTGAGCGCACGGTTCGTGGGTTGGCCTCCGAACGTGGTATCGGGCTTTCGGTGTTTCGCGAGATAGAGCCGTTCCTTGCGGGGCGTGATGCTCCCGAGGTCAAGGCGCTTATCGATGTTTATAACGAGGTGACGGGGGAGGACGCCAAGCCCTTCACCATGGGTGGCGGCTCCTATGCCCGAAAGTTCAGTCGCGCAGTGAGCTTTGGCGCCGAGAAGCCGTGGGAGGAGGCGCCTGCATGGGCGGGAGGAATGCATGGTCAGGACGAGGCGGTCAGCGAGGCGCTGTTGCGACAGGCAACCAAGATATATATCTATGCGATTCAGCGACTTTGCGCTATCGTTGCGCGGTAACTTTTTTGCAAAGACCGCGGCGGTGGGCTTCTAAAATCTTGCCCAGAACATGCGGATTTGTCCTTGCGTGCCATAGGACTTTGCAGTACACTGTCAAATTGCGTCCAAAGCGATTAACAAGTAATTGTGGGTATATATACAAGAAGGAAACGGAAAATGGATATCATTCGCGCCATCGAGCAGCAGCAGATCAAGGAAGTCGCCGAGTTCCATGTCGGTGATACGGTTAAGGTTCACTATCGCATTACCGAGGGTAACCGCGAGCGTATCCAGGTGTTCCAGGGCGTCGTCATCCGTCGTCATGGCGCATCTTGCCGCGAGACCTTCACGGTTCGCAAGATCAGCTTCTCTGTCGGCGTTGAGCGTACCTTCCCGGTTCACTCCCCGAAGATCGAGAAGATCGAGGTTGTCCGTCATGGCGATGTCAAGCGCGCAAAGCTCTACTACCTCCGCAACAAGGTTGGCAAGGCCGCCAAGATCAAGGAGAAGGCTTACCGCTAGTCCTTATATTCCGAATGGAATGCAAACCGCCTCTTCGGGGGCGGTTTTTTTAATGCCTGCGACGTTAACGTCCGCGAGTGCGAAGGTGTTCTCGATGCCTCGGGTCGTGCGCGTGTGACGTAATCGCTACGGGTCATTTCCCCCGTCCTGTGGTAGCCTATGGAAGGTTCACAAGCGAAAGAAAGGCGGCTATGGGAACTACGGTTGCAGAGGTCAAAGCGATGCTTCAAGCTGCTGACGCGGATGAGTTGGCGGCGTTGGAGCGCTCCCTTGTCGCCGATACGCGCAAAGGCGTCATCCAAGCGTTACAGGTTGCCCGTAGACGCATCCAGGCCGAGGCGGCGGAAAACGCGCGTCTTGATGGGATGTTCACATTCCAAGAGGAGCTTGCAGCCACGCGCGGTGGAGGTGTTATCGTCGGTCTTGACGAGGTGGGTCGCGGGTCCCTCGCGGGTCCCTTGGCGGTTGGCGCCGTCGTGCTTCCCCCCGATGTGCGCATCGCTGGTCTCAACGACTCGAAGCAGGTCATGCCCGTTGAGCGCCGACGTATCGCTGATGAGGTGCACGCCTGTGCCCTCGCGTGCACTGTTGTCTATGTAGAGCCGGCCAAAATCGATGCGTGCGGAATCGGGAAGTGCCTCGTGTCAGCCTTCCAAAAGGCGATTTGTGAGATTGAGGCTCAGGGTGTTGTGCCCGATGTCGTCCTTTTGGACGGCGTCGCGCTACATATGGACCCCCGTGAGATCAACGTCATCAAGGGTGACGGAAAGTGCGCCAGCATCGCCTCGGCTTCCATCGTTGCAAAAGTGGCTCGAGATGATCTCATGTGCGAGCTTGCGAAGGAGTATCCAGCCTATGGGTGGGATGGGTGTAAGGGGTATGGAAGCGCGGCCCACATCGAGGCGATCAGGAATTATGGTTTGACGCCCTATCACCGCGTCTCGTTTTGCTCCAATCTCATGCAGGAGACGCTGTTCTAGTTTTAACAACGCCAAATCGGCCCCTTTCCACAAGGATTTCGACTGGCGGAGCGTTGCGTCCTGTTTTTAACAACGCCAAATCGGCCCCTTTCCACAAAGTTTTCGACCGAAGAAGCGATGCGCCTCGTTTTCATCCTCCCCGCTTGAAGACAAACGGGGTACAAGGTGGTTGTTTTGAGGATGGTCTCAAGGGGGCAATCCGGACAAAACAGGGATAAAAACCGTACAGGTGACGGGTGAAAAACCTGGTCGGATCGGGGAGAGAGTGCGGCAAGAATCGCACAAGCGACGCACGTTTTGCTTGACAGCGCCTTCCTATCATCATCGCGGACAGCCAAATTAGGCTGCCCGATCCCGATGAGCGGAAAGGAAGGTGGGGGCCCATGACGGGAACAACCGATTGCAACGTTGATGAGAAGGTTGAGCAAAGCGGCGAGGAGAAGAGAGAGACAGGCCACAATCGCGAACTGGGACGTCGTGGCGAAGATGCCGCTGCGCGATTTCTCGAACGGCGCGGGTATGACATCCTCGAGCGAAACTGGACCTGCGAGTTCGGTGAGGCGGACATCATTGCGCGTAACGAGACGGCGATCGTGTTTGTAGAGGTGAAGACCCGTACCGACGAGCAGCTCGGCTTGCCGGAGGAGGCGGTGGGTCCGGAGAAGCGTAAGCGTTACGAACGTATCGCAGCGGCATATCTCAGAGACAACGACACCTCGGAGGTCGCCATACGCTTCGATATCATCGCGATCTTGGTGATCGCTTCCGATCGCGCTCTCGTCCGACACCATATAAACGCGTGGGGAGTTGCGTGAGGGTCATGGCGCAACGGTATGGGCGGTTCGCTGTGCGCGGGGCGACGCTTCGTGGTGTTGAGGCGGTGCCGGTCACGGTCGAGGTCGTCGTGTCCCAAGGATTGCCGGGATTTCACATCGTCGGCATGCCTGATGCCGCGATCAAGGAGGCATGTGAACGCATCAGGGCGGCATATCGCGCATGCGGGTTCTCCATGCCGAGGGAGAAGGTCGTTGTCAATCTCGCACCCGGGTCCCTTAAGAAGAGCGGGTCGGGGTTCGATTTGCCTATCGCAGTGGCCTTGCTTGCTGCCACGAGTCAGATAAATTCTGCCAAGGTTGAGCACAAGATGTTTGTGGGGGAGTTGTCTTTGGACGGCGAGGTGCGTGCGGTCCCAGGGTTGTTGGCCTACGCCCTTTGCGCCCGAGGCTTGGGGGAGGATTTCGTGTGCGCTCCCCTTGCCGAGGGGTTGGTGGCGATTGAGGGGTTGGATGCCTACGGGGTGGCAACTCTCTCATCCTTTCGACAAGAGGAGCTTGAGTTGCAGGCGCGGGCAGCAAAGGCGCCGCAGGTTTCTTCGGCGGATTTCAAGGACATAGCGGGACATGATGTGGCAAAGCGGGCGCTACAGGTGGCTGCCGCGGGTGGGCATGGCCTGCTCATGATGGGACCACCCGGTTCGGGCAAGACCATGCTCGCTTCACGTCTTCCCTCTATCTTGCCGCCCCTCGACGAGCGCGAACGCATTGAGACCGCGGTTATACACTCCGTCGCAAAGGA
Source organism: Eggerthellaceae bacterium (assembly GCA_963643505.1). Lineage (GTDB taxonomy): Bacteria > Actinomycetota > Coriobacteriia > Coriobacteriales > Eggerthellaceae > CAVEFW01. Next base: position 9,363 of record CAVIKF010000006.1, on the reverse strand, counting down.
GCCTATCGAGGGGATTCTCAACGGGATAAGACCATTTCGTAAACCCCACCACTCGGCAACCCTCCCAGGTCTTGTGGGCGGTGGTACTCCTTTGAGGCCAGGTGAGGTAACCTTGGCCCACAACGGTGTTTTGTTCCTCGATGAGTTGGCCGAGTTTCGTGCCGCGGTGTTGCAGGGTATTCGCCAACCTCTCGAGTCCGGTGAGGTGGTCCTGACGCGTGCGGACGGGTCGTGCCGCTTCCCGGCGCGGTTCGCTTTGGTGGCTGCGTCGAATCCCTGTCCTTGCGGATACTATGGGGATGATGAGCATGTCTGTCGGTGCACCATCCCCCAGATCAACACCTATCAAAGCAGGATCGGCGGGCCAATCATGGACCGCATTGACATCCACCTGCGCGTCAATCGCCTTTCGACGGCAGAGGTCCTGCGTACTGGAACGGGAACGAGTTCCCAATCGTTGCGGGAAGGGGTCCTTGCGGCCCGTGAGTTTCGCTCGTGGCGCGAGGCACGCTATCCCGTCACGGCGGGACTCGGTCCCACGGAGCAGTTGAAACAACGTTGTCGGATCGATGAGGGCGATTTGAGGTTTTTCGAGGAGTCGGTCATCTCGGGCCACTTGAGCGGACGCGCCATCATGCGCACCCTTGCGCTCTCGCGGACCATCGCCGATCTGGCCCAAAGCGAGCGGGTGCACCAAGATTTCCTGTGTGAGGCCATGATCTTGCGCATGCGAGACGGCGGAGAGGAGCTTATCCGTGAGCGGTAGCGGGCATGGCGGAAACAAAGGACGTTTGGAGAGGCCCCCGGTCTCGGTATCCCATGAGATGCCGGTGGACCCGGCAATGAGCGAGGGTGCCGCACGGCGCGCACACAAAAGGGCGGGATTCCCCTCCTATCAAGGGCCATGCCTCCAAGGACCCCGTTTCGAGCTTACCCCGGAAGACGAGGCCTACCCTGAGGCGTTGCGCTGCATCTCCCGCCCCCCAAAGCGTCTTTTCGGCATCGGGGACCCCGGTGCCTTGCAGGAGGGCTTGGCAGTGGTGGGGGCACGCAAAGCGACACCGTACGGGCGGGAGTGCGCCAAGCGTTTTGCCTCCCTTGCCGCGCGTGCAGGCATCGTCATCATCTCTGGTGGTGCACGCGGATGTGACAGCGCGGCCCATTATGCGGCTCTACATGAGGGATCGCCGACCGTCGCCTTTCTAGGGGGAGGATGCGACCAGATTTACCCTGCGGAGAACTATGACCTATTCCAACAGATCATCAACGCTCATGGAGCGGTGGTTTCCGAACACGAGTGGGGATATCCCGCCCTGCCCCACTCCTTCAGGGAGCGCAATCGCCTCATCGCAGGTCTCGCTCGCGCCACGCTGATTGTGGAGGCGGGATTGCCCTCGGGAACCTTCTCCACGGCAGACGAGGCGTTGAATGCCTCGAAAGAGGTGCTCGTGGTGCCGGGTGCGATCACGTCGGCTTCTTCCCGTGGGGCTAACAGACTGCTGTACCAGGGTGCGACGCCTGTCGTCGACGATGATTCCTTCCAAGACGTTCTCTTTGCGGTGTACGGGTGTCTCAAACAAGAGGTGGTGGGGGGTTCGGACAAGGTCGGCCCCCCAGATACGTCCCAGCGAGACGACCCTTTGCTTGCTGCCATATCCGCCCGGCCTACGAGTTTGGAGGAGTTGTGCGCATTGGTGGGGAATACCCATTCCGAGTTCGGCAATGCGCTTGCGCAGGTAGCCTTCCAGATGGGAAAATACGAGCGAGAAGGTGTGGCAGTGCGTCTGCCCGATGGAAGGTACGCGGCACGCGTCAAATAGGGCGTGTCCGCAAGATGGGAAAGCGCGGCGTATGGGATTCAAAGCGAGGGTGATTGGCGCGGGGCTTGCGGGCAGTGAGGCTGCCTTGCAACTCGGCGCCCGAGGTATCGAGGTGGAGCTTGTGGAGATGCGTCCCGAGAAGGGGACCGCGGTTCACAAGACGGGCGCCTGTGCAGAGCTGGTTTGCTCCAACTCCTTGAAATCCACGAAGCCCTCCAGTGCGGCCGGAATGCTTAAGGGGGAGTTGACGGCGCTCGGCTCTAAGGTGTTCGAGGCTGCTTTGCGAAACGCTGTGCCTGCAGGTGGCGCCCTTGCGGTGAACCGCGAGGATTTCGCCGACGACGTCACGTCCATGATCGCACGCGATCCCCATATCACCCTCGTTCGACGCGAGGCGGATGACGTCGCCGGTGAGTCATTGGGTGTGGATGCTCTCATCCTGGCCACGGGCCCCCTTACCTCCGATGCGTTCGCTACCTCTCTCGGCACCGTCACGGGACGTGCCCATTTGGCCTTCTATGACGCGGCAGCCCCCATCGTGATGGCCGATTCTCTCGATATGGGGAGATTGTTCAGGCAAAGCCGCTACGAAGAGGGTGCGGGTGATTATATCAACGCCCCCTTCAACAAAGAGGAGTACGAGGCCCTCATCGATGCGCTCCTCCAGGCCGACCGGGTCATCGCCCGGGACTTCGAGTCGAAGGATTTGTTCCAAGCCTGCCAACCTATCGAGGAGATCGCGCGTGCGGGACGTGACGCACCGCGTTTCGGACCGCTCAAACCCGTGGGTCTTGTCGATCCTGCCACGGGGCGCCGTCCTTGGGCGGCGTTGCAGCTGCGTGCTGAGGATGCCCATGGTCTTTGTTACAACCTGGTCGGGTTCCAAACCAATCTGACCTTTCCCGAGCAGCGTCGCGTGTTTCGCATGATCCCCGGTTTGGAGAACGCCGAGTTCGCTCGTTACGGCGTCATGCACCGAAACACCTTCATCGATGCCCCGAGCCTGCTTGATCCCACCCTTCGTCTTGGGTGTGCCGAGGGCGCGGGATGTGCGGCGCCGGTGTTTGTCGCAGGCCAGCTTTCGGGTACGGAGGGCTATGTCGAGGCGATTCGCTCGGGCCTCCATGCTGCGTTGTCGGTCGCTGCGCTGTCCCGCGGCGTCGAGGTGCCGACATTGCCCCAGGAGACGGCATTCGGCGCGCTCTTGGCGTATGCGACGGATGCTGGGACCGTCGACTACCAACCGTCCCATGTGAATTTCGGCATGATGGTCCCCCTCGAGCGGCATATCCGCCAAAAGCAACAACGCTACGAGGCATACGCAAAGCGCGGCGCGGAGGCCCTTGATGGCTATGTGACCGCCCTTGTCGAGTGTGGCTTGATGGTGTAGCGATATCTCATGGTCGACGGAGGGAAGACATATCGGGCAATCGAGGAATTTTGCTCATCCATGCGTTATGAGAGGAATGCATCCGAACACTCGGTGCGGGCCTACCGCAGCGATCTGCTCGCCTATGTCGAGTGGATGGCGGACAACGGGGTGGACCTGTTCGATGCGAAGCGCCGTGACGTCCGCCGCTATCTCGCCTACCTGAGTGGCCAAGACTACGAGAACACGACCGTCGGTCGTCATCTGAGTGCGATTCGCTCGTTCTATCGGTGGGCGGAGTTGTGTGGCTACACCGAGACGAACCCCGCCAAGGAGGTCGCGAGTCCCAAGAAGGCGAAAAAACTGCCTCGCACGTTGCGTTCCGACGAGATCGATGCCCTGCTCTCGGTCCATGGATCCACCGACCGTGCGGGAAATGCCCGCGAGCAAACCAACGAGGACTTGCGTGACCAAGCAATACTTGAGTTCATGTACGCGTCGGGATGCAGAATTGCCGAAGTCGCCTCCCTGACGTGCGCGGGGGTGGATTTCGAGGGTGGATCGGCCCGCGTCTTCGGCAAGGGCTCAAAGGAGCGCATCGTTGTTCTTCACGACAAGGCGATTGCCGCCATGCGCGCTTATGCGCAGGTCGCACGTCCGGCGTTGCTCGGCGATCTCGACTCGCCTGCGTTCTTTATCTCTAACCGGGGACGGGGGATGAGTGCGGACGTGATTCGCAAGATGTTCAAGGAAACGGTTGCTCTCGCGGGGTTGCCCGACGATATCACACCCCACTCCTTGCGCCACAGCTTCGCTACCGACATGCTTGCGGGCGGCGCCGATTTGCGCACGGTCCAAGAGCTGTTGGGCCATGCCGGGCTTTCCACGACGCAAATCTATACCCATCTTGACGCGGCGCGCCTTCTCAACGCCCACCGCGAAGCCCATCCCCGGGCGCAGTAGGCTCGCCTACCCGCGCGTGCGCTCGCCCATCCGCAAAGGCCTCGCCTGCCCGTCTGTCTTCCGCCCGCTCGTGCGCTCGTCTGCCCGCGTGGGCCTCGCTTGCCCGTTCGCAATTCCGTTTTAACTTCGCTACACTGGTAGGTTGTACATAAACACCTGTTACGGACAGAGGGGATTTTGAACATGGGGCAAAAAGAGATCGTCATCCGAGGCGCCCGCGAGCATAACCTCAAGAACGTCGATGTGACGATTCCCCGAGACAAGCTCGTCGTCATCACCGGTCTTTCCGGCTCGGGCAAGTCGAGCTTGGCGTTCGACACCATGTATGCCGAGGGCCAACGCCGCTACGTGGAGAGCCTCTCCAGCTATGCGCGCATGTTCCTCGGACAGATGAACAAGCCGGACCTCGACAGCATCGACGGACTTTCCCCGGCGGTCTCCATCGACCAAAAGACCACGAGTCGCAATCCCCGTTCCACGGTCGGCACGACCACCGAGATCTATGACTACCTGCGCCTTCTGTTTGCCCGCGTCGGTACGCCCCATTGTCCCGAATGTGGCCGTCCGATCTCTCGCCAAACGACAGACCAGGTTGCGGATGCGGTTTTGGCTCTCGGTGAGGAGGACGCCTCCACGCGCGCGATCGTCATGGCTCCCGTGGTGTCGGGTCGCAAAGGCGAATTCACGAAGCTTTTCGAGGACCTGATGAAGGACGGTTTCAGCCGTGTCCGCATTGACGGCAAGATTGTGCGCCTCGAGGGTGAACCCATAAAGCTCGATAAGAAGATCAAGCACTTCATCGATGTCGTCGTCGACCGCGTTGCCCTCAAGGACGGCCAGCTTGGACGCATCGCCGAGGCGGTGGAGGTCGCCACCAGCCTCGCGGACGGTCGTGTCCTTGTGCAGGTCGTCAAGAAGGATGCCAAGAGTGCCGAGCCGACCGAATCGACGGTGTCCTCCGGTGCCAAGGGCGGCCTTGCGGATGACGAGCACCTGTTCAGCTTGGCGTTGGCTTGTCCTGAGCACGGGCACTCCATTGACGAGCTCCAACCTCGTGACTTCAGCTTCAACGCGCCCTATGGCGCTTGCCCCGATTGTTCTGGTATCGGCAGCCGTGACGAGGTAGACCCTTCTTTGGTCATCCCTGATCCCTCGCTGACCTTGAACGAGGGCGTTGTGGCGCCTTTCAAGAGCGGCAACTACTATCCCCAGGTCCTCGCTTGTGTGGCGCGCCATCTCGGCACCGATGAGGACACGCCGTGGGAGGACATGCCCAAAAAGGCCCAAAAGGGTCTCATGTATGGCCTTGGCAAAGAGAAAATCCGTGTCGACTACGTCACGGTGGACCATCGCGAGACCTATTGGTACATCGAATGGCCGGGCGTTCTTGCCGCGGTCCGCCAACGCTACTCTGAGGCCCAATCGGACAGGCAAAGGGAGAAGCTCGGCGCGTATTTCGCGACCATTCCTTGCGCAACTTGCGGAGGCAAGCGTCTTAAACCCGAGATTCTCGCTGTTACCGTCGGCGACAAGTCTATCCACGAGGTGTGTAAGATGAGCGCGGCGGAATCCCTCGCGTTCTTTGACGGGCTTGTCTTTGACGGAGCGGCTGGCCAGATCGCCAATCCGATAGTCAAAGAGATTCGTGCCCGTTTGCGCTTCCTCGTTGACGTGGGTCTCGACTATCTGACCCTTGAGCGCGCCACCGCCACGTTGTCAGGTGGCGAGGCGCAACGTATCCGCCTTGCAACCCAGATCGGTGCCGGTCTTATGGGAGTCCTCTACATCCTTGACGAGCCCTCCATCGGTCTCCACCAGCGCGACAACGAGCGCCTCATCGCGACCCTCGAGCATTTGCGCGACATGGGCAACACGGTCGTCGTCGTCGAGCATGATGAGGATACGATCCGCAGCGCCGACTTCGTCATCGACATGGGCCCGGGAGCAGGGGAGATGGGCGGTAACGTGGTCGCGGCAGGAACACCCGCCAAGATCATGAAGGCGAAAAACTCTCTGACCGCCGATTACCTTGCCGGGCGTCGCAAGATCGAGGTTCCCGTCAACCGTCGTCATCCCGGCCGCGGGTGCGTCACCATGACCGGCGCGAGGGAGAACAACCTGAAGAACGTCTCGATTGATATCCCCATCGGGACGCTCACCGTCGTGACCGGGGTTTCTGGCTCAGGCAAGTCGAGCCTTGTCACCGACACCCTCGCCCCCGCTTTGGCGAACAGGCTCAACCATGCCCATCGTCGTACCGGCTCCTATGACAAGATCACCGGTCTTGAATGTTTTGACAAGATCATCAACATAGACCAAAGCCCCATCGGTCGTACCCCCCGCTCCAACCCCGCGACCTACATCGGTCTGTGGGACGACATTCGTGCGCTGTTCGCCTCGACCCAGGACTCCAAGGCCCACGGCTACGGTCCTGGCCGTTTCAGCTTCAACGTCAGCGGCGGCCGATGCGAGGCGTGCAAGGGCGACGGCCAACTCAAGATCGAGATGCACTTCCTTCCCGACGTCTATGTTCCTTGCGAGGTGTGCGGGGGTTCCCGCTACAATCGTGAGACACTCCAAGTACGGTATCGCGGCAAGAACATCGCGGACGTCCTCGAGATGACCGTCGACGACGCTTTGGAGTTCTTCAAGAACATCCCTGGCATCAAGCGCAAGCTCGCCACCCTCCACGATGTTGGCTTGGGGTATCTGCGTCTTGGCCAACCTGCGACTACGCTGTCTGGTGGCGAGGCCCAACGCGTGAAGTTATCAAGCGAGCTCCAGCGCCTTTCCAAGGGGAAGACCTTCTATGTTCTCGATGAGCCCACCACCGGTCTTCACTTTGAGGACGTGCGCCAACTGTTGGAGGTGTTGCAACGTCTTGTGGATGCGGGCAACACCGTGCTTGTCATCGAGCACAACCTTGACGTCATCAAAAGCGCTGACCACATCATCGACCTTGGTCCTGAGGGCGGTGAGCGCGGTGGTACCGTCATCGCGAAGGGTACTCCCGAGGAGGTTGCCAAGGTCTCTCAAAGCTACACCGGCCAATTCCTCGCAAGGGAGCTCCAGAAATAACACACATCTCGATGATGGAGGGTCGGGTACACTAGGCTTACTATGACACAGGAAGTCAGGAACAAGCTCGCACTCCTTCTGTTTTGTCTCCTTTTCGCCCTTGGCGGAGTGGTGCTCGTTTTGTATGTCTACATTGGCCACAATTGGAACTACACGGCGACGGATATCGATGTGGCTTCCGGCTCTATGGAGGAGTACCTCGTCATCATGTTCGACGGCACGACCGACCCGTTGCTCGTCGCTTCGCAAAAGGCCTCCGATGAGGGACTTCCCGGCTTCAAGGACTCGGAGATCAACCTTGGATCAGATGATCTCAACTTCATTCTCGCCGAGGCGATTGCCGACAAATATGGAGTTGACCTGGCGGCGGAGAGGTCGTTCGAGGATCTTTCTGTGCTTCAAGTTCTTATGAAGCAAGTCGCGGAGATAAATCCGAACGAGCGCGATCTTGGTCAAGCCTACGCCTCCTACAACAAGAAGAACGCCTCTGTTTTGCCGCTTTACACGAAAGACCCCGAGATCTTCACCGCGGGCACCGTCTATATCAAAGGGTCCTACAAGATCGGTGTTCTCGGCCTCGAGCAACCGATCGAGACAAAGAAGCTTCAGGCGCGGGTCAACAACCTTCGCAACGCCGGCGTTGATATCGTGGTTCTTATCGGGCCCTATGAGAACATCTTTCTCGGGACGAAAGGAATCGATATCATGATCGTCACCCAAGGTTCGACCGGTGAGGTCGAGAGCCGCTGGAACGGCGACACCTTCGTCGTGGAGGCATCGCTTGTCGGCACCATTGACGCTGTCGTCGTGTCTCCGAACCACGTCATGTCTGCCCGGCGCATCTAGGGCGGCGTTCGGACGTTAAGCTCCTTGCGTCCTTTGGGCTTTTTGCTATTGGGGCTTTGTCTGCACAAAAATTTGGACGGGCTTTCATCGTATCTAGGGCACCTAGATCCTTGCATCCTTTGCCTTTCGCGTAAAGGATAGGGTGACTTGAATTCGCGCAAATGGGTAAGGCTTCGCGTAAATGGGCGAAAAGAAGGAGGCCCCGCAGGACCTCCTTCTCGCATTCGAGGTGGGTTTGCTTTTCGGACGTTTCTTAGACGACCTCTTAGACGACACCCTGAGCCATCATGGCATCAGCAACCTTCTCGAAGCCGGCGATGTTGGCGCCAGCAACGAAGTCGCCCTCGCGACCGTAACGCTTGGCGGCGTCGTCACATGCATGGTAGATGTTCTTCATGATGCCCTCGAGCTTTGCGTCGACCTCCTCGAAGGTCCAGGACAGATGCTCGGCGTTTTGGGACATCTCGAGACCGGACGTTGCAACGCCGCCGGCATTTGCGGCCTTACCAGGGAAGAACACGACACCGTTCTTTTGCAGGTACTCGGTTGCCTCGAGCGTGGTGGGCATGTTTGCGCCCTCGCCGACGATCTTGCAGCCATTGGCGACCAAAGCCTTGGCGTCCTCGAGAAGCAGCGTGTTCTCGCGAGCGCAGGGAAGAGCGATGTCGCAGGGGATTGCCCAAACGGCACGACCCTCACCGGCGGTGTAGGTGCCGCGGCCGGTAAGCTCGGTATACAGGGCAAGGGAGACACCCTTGTCGTTGCCGGAGCGCTTGCGGTTGTAGATCTCCTCGAGCGCTGCGACGTCGATGCCCTCATCGTCGCGGACATAGCCCTTGGTGTCGGAGACAGCGATTGTCTTGCCGCCGAGCTGCTCGACCTTTTGGACTGCGTAGATGGCGACGTTGCCGGAGCCGTGGACGACGACGGTCTTGCCCTCGAAGGTGTCGCCGGTGCACTTGAGGTGCTCGTTGACCATGTAGACGAGGCCGTAACCGGTTGCCTCGGTACGGGCGAGAGAGCCACCGAAGGAGAGGCCCTTGCCGGTCAGCGTGCCGGTGAACTCGTTGCGCAGGCGCTTGTACTGGCCAAACATGTAAGCAACCTCACGGCCGCCTACGCCAAGGTCGCCAGCAGGGACGTCGGTGTCAGGGCCGATGTGGCGGGAAAGCTCAGTCATGAAGGACTGGCAAAAGCGCATGATCTCGTTGTTGGACTTGCCCTTGGGATCGAAGTCGGAGCCGCCCTTGCCGCCGCCCATGGGGAGGGTGGTCAGGGAGTTCTTGA
>CAVIKF010000005.1:190734-191174 GCA_963643505.1 Eggerthellaceae bacterium | reverse complement strand
CGCCGCCCAATCTTGTGCCCGCCCGGCCGCGGACGCACCACATGTTGTGGGGCATGAAAAAGCACTCGCCTTCGCGTAGTGAAGGCTTTATATGCCCATGTCTAGACAAAATAGACGCCAGAACAAGAGAACACTTGCCTTCGAGTAGCGAAGTTTTTATATGTCCACGTCTTCCAAGCGAAATAGACGCTATTGCCAAAGAGCCGAAACGCAACAAATCAACCATCGATCGTTCCTGGTGGCTCACGACCTTAAGTTTGTAACCAGTTTCTCTGCGTAAGGCTTCTCTGTATAGAATATTTACCTTATATGGGTATATAGAAGCGTTTGCTTGGGGGGGCTGCCTGCCTGGGGGCTTGGCGATTTCTGGCTTTGCCTGCCTGGGGGCTTGGCGATTTCTGGCTTTGCCTGCCTGGGGCTTGGGATCTTCTGACGCTGCC
>CAVIKF010000005.1:0-190724 GCA_963643505.1 Eggerthellaceae bacterium | reverse complement strand
CTGCCTGCCTGGGGGCTTGGGGGGGCTGCCTGCCTGGGGGCTTGGGACCTTCTGGCGTTTTAGCATCGTTTCCCCGTAGACGGACGCTATACTTTCTGGTAATCCAAAGACCATATCGTGATTCACGAATGGAGTTTGCCATGAAGACCATTCCGACGAGCATTAACAGCACGCTGTTCCCCTCTTCTGCGCTTACGGCTCTTGCCGTCCTTGAAGACGCGGGGTTTGAGGGTTGGTTCGTCGGCGGTTGCGTTCGAGATGCGTTCTTGGGACGGCAGGCTCATGACGTAGATATCACGACATCGGCTCATTGGTCCGACGTTGAGCGTGTATTCAACAATGCGGGCTACGACGTCCATCGAACCGGCGTCAAGCACGGTACGGTTACGGTCATCGTCAACAGGGATGCCTTCGAAATCACCACCTATCGCATTGATGGTGACTACGCCGACGGACGCCACCCTTCGGAGGTCACCTTCTCCACCATTCTTGAAGAGGACCTTTCTCGCCGCGATTTCACGATTAACGCCATGGCATATCATCCCAAGCGCGGCCTTCGTGACCCCTTTGAGGGCCGCCTCGACCTCGAGCGCGGAATCATTCGCGCCGTAGGCAAGCCGCGCGCCCGGTTTCGCGAGGATGCTCTGCGTATTTTACGTGCTTGTCGCTTTATGTCCCAACTCGGATTCACAATCGAACACGACACGTTTTTGGGGATGCTTGAATACAAGTCCCTTATGGTAAATCTCTCGGCCGAACGCGTCGTCTATGAGCTGGACCGCCTCCTTCTAGGAGATCACGTCCATGACGCCCTCATGGCAAGCGTAGACATTCTAGGCCCCATCATCCCCGAGCTTGTGGCGTGCAAGAACTTCAAACAGAACACGCCCTACCACGTGTACGACGTGTTGGAGCACACCGCCTACGTAGTCCAGAACTCGTGTCCCCGGCGTCTCAATCGATGGGCGGCGCTTTTCCATGACATCGGCAAACCGCCGACGTATTTCCATCGCGATGACGGCATAGGCCACTTCTACGGCCATCCGATGGTAAGCGTCATCATCGCCGAGGGAACCATGCGACGTCTGAAGATGGCGCCAAGTTTTATCGAGCAGGTACTAACCCTCGTAAAGATTCACGACGACCTTATCGACGACAACAGCCGCGCGGTCAAACGCGCCCTTGCCCGTTTGGGCGGCAACACAAACCTGTTCACAGCGTTATGCGACCTCAAGCGCGCAGATGCCCTCTCGCAGGCGCCTCAATGCTACGGACGTGTTGAACTCGCAGAAAGCCTCGCGCGAAAGATGGAGGAGATCGTCGCCTCCGATGACGCCTACTCCCTCAAACAACTCGCAATAGACGGCAAGGACGTCATGACTTTAGGCATAGAGGCAGGCCCCCGCGTAGGCGAGATTTTGCAAAGCGCCTTGGATGCGGTGATCGACGGGGCGATACCCAACGACCGCACGAGTTTGATAGCCTACCTCGAGGAGCGGATCTAAAGGAAAAGTGGTTGGCGGGTTGTTCCGCCAGCCAGCGGGTTGTTCCGCCAGCCAGCGGGTTGTTCCGCCATGGGCGACGTGCCTTTCGGCTAGATCTTGGGTGTCTTGGGTGCTTTGGCAACCAAACGCTTCATCACACCATGTGTGTCAGCACATAGCCCTCGCGAATTCCGTGTTTGGAGCGAACAACGCGCTCAGCCCCCGTCCAGTCAAGCAGCTCGCTTAGAATCGCCAGACCGGACGTGGTCGTATGGATGCGCGTCGGCTCGATGCGCGCCAAGAGGTGACCATATGCATCCTGTCGATCGAGAGCAAAAGCGACAAGCTCTTCGACCTGGTCGCGCGATACGTACTCAGGGGTCACCCCAATTTGCGCATCAGCTTGTTGCAACGCAGCGTAGGCGGCCCACATCTTTGCGACCGTACGAATCGTCCCGCCAATGCCGTACAAGGTGCAGAGGGATCCCGAACCGCCTTGAGCCGCATCCGGCTCGCGATCTATCAAAAACGTTGCCGCATCGAGCTCAAACAAGGCATTTTCCACTTGCTCACGGCACTCCTCGAACTCCGCACGAGTCGGTAAGAGACCTGCCACATGGCCTCGCCAAAGCGAGAGAGACCCGAGCGGCATGCTCGTCGTCGCAGCGACCTTTCCTTTACGCACAGCAGAAATCTCCGTCGAGCCGCCACCGATGTCTGCCAGAAAGCCTTGGCGCAAGTCCACCTCCGGCAGTATGCCCGCAAAACCAAGCTCGGCTTCGCGCGGCCCCATAATAAGGTCGACGGGCAACCCTATCGCTTTCGAAAACATCTTGATCGCCGATTTCGAGTTGCTGCAATTGCGCAAGGCGGCCGTCGCAAACACGCACAGGTTTTCGCATCCAAGCAGGCGCGCGTGGGCAACTTGGCGATTCACCACCTTTGCGGCAGCGCGAATGCCTTCGTCGTTGAGCAAACCGCCGTTGACATAGGACGAAAGGCCGACAATCTGCTTTTCGTCGAACACCTTGCGCAAGGGATATGTCCCGTCAGATTTTACATACACCGAAAGACGTACCGAATTCGACCCGACGTCCACGACACCGTATTGTTTTTCTTTCTTGTCAGCCATGGGACTTTCCTCCTAGTGGAATATCGGGACAATAAGCCACAGGGCGAAAAGGACGATGACCGCGCAGGCAGCGAAACACATCGAGGCTCCGATGCGCGAGCGCATGTGGTGGATGCCCTCTGCGTCGACTTTCACAACGGCAAGCATACGAACGGCGTTCGCGTAGAGGACCGCTACCACGCCCGATATGGCAACTGCGCATACAAGCACGATGACGAAATTCAAGATGTTCATTACTGTTCTCTCTCCTATTACTCTATTACTCTATTACTCTATTGCTGATTACCGGGGAAAACCGGGATCACAGCCACTCGTTACCGGGGAAAACCGGGATCACAGCCACTCGTTAGGCAGCTTGACCCATAGGCACATTGCCGCCGGGAATGACGCGAACCTCAGCAGAGTCGTTCACGTTCTTGGCGCTCACAGGATTGCGCTTGGACAGCCACACGATAAACAGCGACGAGGCGACAAGAATGACGGCAACGGCAATCGTGCCGCCGAGACCGGTCTTTGCAACAAGGCAGGCACACGCGCCGATAAGGCCCGCGCAGGGAAACGTGACGAGCCAGGCGACAAGCATACGGGCAGCGACCTTCCAATTGACCTTCGTACCCTTGCCAAGGCCGGAGCCGATGATGGAGCCAGAGCACACCTGGGTCGTAGAAAGGGCGAACCCGAGATGGGATGACACGAGGATGGTCGTGGCAGACGCCGCCTCGGCAGCAAAGCCTTGCGGCGTGGAGATCTCAGTCAGGCCCTTACCGAGCGTGCGGATGACGCGCCATCCACCCATATAGGTGCCGAGCGCGATTGCAAGGCCGCAGACGAACACAACCCAAAGCTGAGGGCCGGTACCCGCTGCCTGAGCACCGACCGCAACAAGTGTCAGCGTAATGATGCCCATCGTCTTTTGGGCGTCGTTGGTGCCATGTGAGAGGGCAACCAAACAAGCAGTGACGGTCTGACCGTGCCTGAACGTGGACTCAACATGCGACTCGTCAACCTTTTTGACAATAAGGTATATGAGCTTTACCGCGGTAAATGACGCCAAGCCTGCAACGACCGGCGAGATGAGGGCCGGAATGAGCACCTTCGTCAGCACCACCATGAAATTTACGCCCTCGACGCCCGCTCCGATTATGACCGCGCCGACCAAACCACCGAAAAGCGCATGCGAGGAACTCGAGGGTAACCCGACGAGCCACGTGATGAGGTTCCAAAGTATGGCGCCGCAAAGACCCGCAAAGATGAATTCGGCTCCAATGGCGACCTGGGCCTCGTTAATGATGCCACCCGAGATTGTCTTGGCAACCTCGGTGGAGAGGAACGCGCCTATGAGGTTAAGCGTACCTGCCGCGATGACCGCGGTCCTGGGCTTGAGCGCTCCTGTTGAAATCGAGGTCGCCATAGCGTTGGCGGTGTCATGGAACCCATTCGTGAAATCGAACGTCAACGCGGTAGCTATCACCATCACAACGACGACCAAAGTAGCGACATCCATAAGTTTTGCGTCTCCTAATCTCAAAATACACTCGAAATAATTGCACCTTGAAGATTAGAAACAGGACGTAAAGCACAGGCCACGCATAAGTCAAAATCGCGCAAAATCAAGCAAGGCGAGGCGGCGTCTTTGCAAAATCGACGTCAAAAATGTCAAGAACATGAAAGGAGCGTATGCGAGGGATATCCCACGGGCTCAACTCCTGCCCAACGACTCGCAAGCAAAAAAAGAGCCGGGGGCTTTCGCCTCCGGCTCGGTTTTCATGGTGGAGATAGCGGGATTCGAACCCGTGACCCCCGCGTTGCGAACGCGATGCTCTCCCAGCTGAGCTATATCCCCATAAATAAGATGCAAGACGATATTGTGCCTGAGAACCGAGCAGATGTCAAACTACTCAGTCAAATCAAATCGCCCGGCTTACTCCTCGACATCCTCCCCTTCAACCTCGTCGGCATCCTCGTCGGCATCCTCGTCAAGCAAGGCGTCCAGGTCATCCGCCTCTTCGTTGTCGTCGTCGAAAAACTTGCCAAAGAGAGGATGTCCATCCTGGGAGAGCTCTACGACACCCGTCAAAACATCGACATATTGATAGGACTGACGTGAGGTACGCCCACGGCGACGTTCGACCTCGACGATGAACAAAGCCGGATGAACCTGGGTAAGGACCCCTTCGCTCTCGACAATCTTCGAACGGCCCATGTTTGCCTTAATCTTCAAGCGCTGTCCGACATACCCGCTCAACGTCTCGTGAATGGTGTCCGTAATCATTACCTGCTGTGAAATCTCCATTTGCAACCTCTACTCGCTTGATAAAGATAGATGTGTCAATGCAGTAGTCTACCATGGTTGTCAAGAGGGGTTTGACCAGCGCTTTTCTAACGCACAAAGCGGTAAACCAGAATCGTGTGTTATACCACGAGATCCGCGAAGGAGAGGTGGATCATGCTCCCCAAACTATCGGGAGCCATCTCGATTTGGTACCCGATACGTCCACCGCTGAACATGATCGTGTCAAACAGCTGCGCCGTCTCATCTATAACGGTTTCGAATTGCTTCCTCATGCCAAGCGGGCTACATCCTCCATGAACATAACCAGTAGTGGGCAAAAGCTCCTTGGACTTGATCATCGCGACGGACTTCTCCCCCACAGCCACTGCAGCCTTCTTGAGGTCAAGCTCCTCTGCCACAGGGATCATGAACACGTAATGCTCTCCCGACTTGCCTTGGGTAACAAGCGTCTTAAACACGCGGTCCCGATCAATACCGAGAGTCTGGGCAACCTCAACGCCGCTCGGAGCCACATCTCCCTCGACCTCAAAATGCCTGAACCCATAAGACACACCTGCGGCGTCGAGAGCGCGCATGGCGTTGGTCTTGTCAACCTTATCCTTCTTTGGCACGGAGCACCTCCATGATCGCGCCGACCGAGTAGAGGCTTCCGAAAGCAACGACGATGCCATCCGCCCCGGCCAGGATCCGGGCAATACTTACACCTTGCGCCACCGACTCGACCGCACGGGTCGGAACGGCGCTACATTGCGTAATCGGCGTACCGTCGTGAACGTTGGAACACGCAGCACAACAAGCCGATTGGATCTCGAGGGCAAGCGCATCCCCGCTTAAGGCCCGCGGATTCGGAGGGGCGAACACGACAAAGGCTTGGGCAAGCGGAAGGACGGTGCGCACCATGGCCGGATAGTCCTTGTCCGCAAGAACACTCATCAGGAAGACAACCTTCTCGCCGGGAAACACGTCTCGAATCGTATCGACGAGGGCGAGGGCGCCTTGGGGATTGTGCCCGCCGTCAATCACAAACGTCGGCTTGGTCGCGACCACCTCGAACCGCGCGGGCCATGTCGCCTCTTCCACGCCACGGTGGGCCGCCTCCGACGAGATGGCCCAACCGCGCTCGCGCAAGGCCTCTATGGCCGCAAGGGCTGTAGCGGCATTTTGGGATTGGTAGCGGCCCAACAGCGTTGTCCGGTACTCCTCTCCCCCAAAGGAAAACACGCGCATCCCGTCACGCATCCCTATCTCCTCCGCAAAAGCGACAGAGAACGGACATTCGTTTCGTTTCGCGACCTCATCACACACGGCCAAAACGCTCGCCTCGTCGCATTGCTTGACGACCGAGGCTCCGGGTTTGATGATGCCCGCCTTCGTGCTAGCGATCTCCTCAAGAGTCGACCCCAAAAGATCCGTGTGATCGAGTCCGATGCGCGTTATGACACACACATCCGGCGACTCGATGACATTCGTCGAATCGAGGGTCCCTCCCAATCCGACCTCAAGCACCACGATGTCGCATGCCTGGCGCACAAAATGAAGGAGCGCGACCGCTGTCATGAGCTCAAACTCCGTAGCGTGGTCGCCCGTCTCTTCGAATAACGCCTCGGCAGCCTCACGCACCAAAAGGGTCACCTCCGTCAAATCCGTGAAGGAGATGTTGACGCCGTCGACTTGGATACGCTCCTCAAATACGAACAGATAGGGGCTGGTGAACATACCGACATGGTAGCCGGCCGCGCGCATGATGCTGGCAATATAGGCGCAGGTGGAACCCTTGCCGTTCGTACCGGCAACATGGACAAATCTCAGTTTGTCCTGAGGACGGTCCAGGCGCTCAAGCAATGCCCCGATACGATGGAGCCCGTAGACCGAGCCACGCCAACGGGGCGTGTTGATGTATGTAATCGGGTCGAACGGGGTGACACCCTGCTCGGTTTTCGTCGTCATGTAACACTCCCAAGAGATTAGTCAGTTGCCAGCAATTGCCCCAACGTCGCAAAATCATTCTCAAGTGCTTCGCGCTTCTTGCCGTCATAGAGTGCAGCTGCAGGATGGAAGATGGGAAACACCTTGAACTTGCCGGCTTGTTGCATGGTCCCGTGAAGACGAGTGATGCCCACGTCGGTGCGCAAAATGAATTTCGTGGCGAAATTGCCCAAGGTGACTATGAAATCTGGGTCGATGGTACGCGTCTGCTCGCGAAGAAAGTCAGAGCACACCTGTATCTCCTCGGGCCGCGGGTCACGGTTTCCCGGAGGGCGGCATTTCAAGACATTCGCGATGAACACGTCTTCTCGCTTCAAGCCGGCTATGGCCAACAGCTCGTTGAGATATTTGCCCGCAGCCCCGACAAAAGGCTCGCCTTGGAGATCTTCGTTTTTCCCGGGGGCCTCCCCAATGATCATCACGCGCGCATGGGGGTCACCCACGCCAAACACCGTTTGGGTACGGCCATCAGCCAAGGGGCAAGCGTGGCATTGAGCGACAAGTTGCCGCAGGTCATCAAGGGGTATATGCAGACTAGACATAGATACGCGGCATTCGTTGAGCGAAGCCGATCGTCACCTCGTGTTGAATCGTCCCCAACTTCTCAGCTATCTCGTCAACGGTGATCTCCGCGTTGCCCTGACGACCGACGAGCAAGACCTCGTCGCCGATCTGCGGATCGAGGCGGGGGCGGTTGGGCCGCGTACGAAGATCGTATTCAAACATGCACTGATCCATACAGATGTTTCCAACCTGGGGCAAAAGCTGGCCTTGGTAGATGACATCGGTGTTGTAGGACAGGCCGCGCCTGAATCCGTCAGCGTATCCGATAGGCAGCGTGCAGATCTTGACGCTACCGGCACTGCGATAATGCAAGCCATAGCTGACACCCTCGCCCACCGGGACAAAACGCGTATCGGTAATGCGGGCATGGACGCTCATGGCAGGACGAAGGTCGATTAAGCCGTGCGTCTCGGGGCAGGGATGGAAACCGTAAAGGGAGATGCCGAGGCGTACCATGTCATACCAATCCTCAGGATAGCGAATGCCAGCTGCGGAATTGGCGGCGTGGACGATACCGGGATCGATACCCGCGGCATGCAAAGCCTCGATAGCCTCGACAAAACGCCTCTCTTGCCTGTGAAAGTCAAGATTATCCGGACAATCCGCCGTTGCGAAATGCGTAAAGACACCCTTGAGCAGCAACGCGCGATGGAAGCTGATCTGGCTCATGAAGTTAACGACCTCGTCATAGTGGACACCGATGCGGTTCATGCCGGTATTCACGGCGAGATGGAACGGTGCCCTCAGACCATAGGAGTCGGCTGCTTCCCCATATTGGACAGCGAACTCAGCGGTATACACCGTCGGCTCGATCTTGTAGGCCAACAACAGCGGAATCGCGGTCGCAGGCGGTTGGGCGATAATGAGGATCGGTGCGTTAACATAGGCCTCTCGAAGCTCGATTGCCTCGTTGACCGTGGCGACGCCAAGATAATCGGCACCCGCCTGAAGGGCAGCCTGGGCAACACGAACGGCTCCATGGCCATAGGCATCAGCCTTGACAATGGCCATCAGATGACGATGTCCGATGTTTCGCTTGACCGTGGATGTGTTGTGCTTGATGGCCCCAAGGTCGACCTCAACCCAAGACCAACGACGGTCTGTCTCAGGGATGAGCGCAAGTTGGTCAGGGTCAAACTGAGCCTTTTCCTCAACGGGTCTTTGCACGTCGTCGGCTTCGGCGTAGTGATGGAACCCGCCGATGTTTTGCTTGTTGGCAAAGCCCGTGAAGCCGTTGACCAGCTCATCCATGATTAATCCTCCTTGGGAAGAAGAGCCTTCGCGATCATGACGGCGTTAAGAGCTGCGCCACGCAGAAGTTGGTCTGCCACAACCCAAAGCGCAAGTCCGCGGTCACCAGGAACCGTGGGGTCGCGACGAACACGGCCGACAAAAGTCTCGAAAGAGCCAGCATGCAAGGCCGGCATGGGATAGACGTTGTTTGCGGGATCATCCTCAAGCGTCACATGGACACCTGCTGCGATGGCAGCCTTTGCCTCCTCGACATCGATAGCGCGATCGAACTCGAGGTTGATGCTCTCGGAATGGCAACGCAGAACAGGAACGCGGACGCAAGTCGGAGCGACTTGGATGGTGTCGTCACCAAAAATCTTCTTGGTCTCGACGACCATCTTCCACTCTTCCTTGGTGTAATCGTCGTCCATAAAGACATCGATGTGGGGGATGCAGTTAAACGCAATCTGGTGGGCAAAGGCGGAGGGCTCAAAGTCCTCGCCTGCCAAGACCTTGCCCGTTTGGTCCTGAAGCTCGGCCATGCCCTTTGCACCCGCACCGGAGCTGGACTGGTAACTGCTGACGACGATACGATCGATATGGCCCAAGGCGCGCAATGGCTCGAGGGCGACGACCATTTGAATCGTCGTGCAATTGGGATTGGCGACAACACCGTTGTGCCAAGCGAGGTCATGCGCATTCACCTCGGGAACGACCAGGGGCGTATCCTCATCCATGCGGAAGGCGGAGGAATTGTCGATCATGACCGCACCCGCATCGACGACGGCCTGGCGAAACTTCTTCGAAACGGCGGCACCAGAACTGAACAGCGCGATGTCAACACCTTGGAAGCTCTCCTCAGTCATTTCCTGGACGGTGAGCTCACCGGCAGGAACTTGACCACAACCAGCAAAGGAAAGCTTCTGACCCGCGCTGCGAGCACTTGCCAAAACGCGAACCTCGCTTGCCGGGAAGTTCAATTTCTCCAAGCATACCAGCATCTCGCGGCCAACCGCGCCCGTTGCGCCGGCAACTGCAACCACCGGGTTGGCCGGCATTTTCTTCGTCCAGGTCATCTTGATCGTCCTTCCTGATCGTAAATCCTATCGATTGAATAACAACAGTCCCTAGCGGCCTTTGCTCATCTTTGCCGCAATCTCCTCAGCAGAAAGGGCTTTCTCCTCGAACACCTCATCGGAGTCGAGTCCAAAAGCGGTGTGCAAGCACTGAACGGCTTGGGCACACTGGGAGCCCTCCACCACAACAGAAAGACGGATGGGACTCGTGCTGATAGCGAGGATGTTGATGTTGTTCTCGCCAAGGGTCGCAAAAGCCTTCGCAGCGATACCGGGAGCAGTCTTCATACCGGTACCAACAAGGGACACCTTCGCGATGTCCTCCGTGACGGCAACGCCCTTCGCATCAACATCGGAAACGATGGTATCAAGTGTCTTTCGGACGGCGGGAAGGTCCTTCGCGGGGCATGTAAAGCTAATATCCGCCAAGCCATCAAGGCTTGTACCTTGGATGATCATGTCCACGTTCACGCCGTCGGCGGAGAGGACCGTGAACAGGCGAGCCGCGACGCCCGTGGTATCCGGCACGCCACGAACCGTGACCTTGGCCTCGGACGTATCGTGGGCGATACCCGTAACTACCGCTTCTTCCATCATAGTGGTGGCCTCCTTGACCAATGTACCGGGCTCGTCAGAAAAAGCCGAGCGCGAGTGAATGACAACCTTGTATTTGCGCGCAAACTCAACCGCGCGCATCTGCAAAACGCCGGAGCCGGCGCCGGAAAGCTCGAGCATGTCGTCGTAGGCAATCTCATCAAGCTTGCGGGCGTGGGGGCAAACACGGGGATCGGCGCTGTACACGCCGTCGACGTCGGAGTAGATCTGGCATTCATCCGCGTTCAGCCCGTAGGCGACCGCCACAGCCGTCGTATCGGATCCACCACGACCGAGAGTCGTGATATCGCCATTGGCGTCAATTCCTTGGAAACCTGCGACGACCGCGATCTTCCCCTCGTTGAGGCAATGCATGATGCGCTCGGCATCGATGCTCATAATCTTTGCCTTCTCATGCAAACCGTCGGTTTGGATACCCGCTTGACGGCCGGTAAAGCTCATAGCGCCTACGCCCAAAGAATCGATTGCCAAAGCCAGCAGCGTCATGGACACTTGCTCGCCCGTGGACAGTAGGCGGTCAATCTCTCGCGCTGGAGGGTTCGTGTTGACGGCCGCCGCCATTGCGACCAAGTCGTCGGTGCTCTTGCCCATAGCCGAGACGACGGCAACCACTTGGTTACCTTCCTTTTGCATACGAACCAGCCGTTCGGCAACGCTCTTGATGCGATCGGTCGTCGCAACGGAGGTGCCGCCGAATTTAGCCACTATTAAAGCCATGTACTCTTACTCTCTCGTTTCTTATACTCCAAAGAAAAGCGCCAAGGAACGGCGCCCGCTGTAAACGCCATCACTATACCCCAGCAAAGACGAATCGCGCATACAGCGAGCACAAACGGCGCGATTTGTCGCCTTAAAACCCGTATACCAGCTACGCTTGGCAAGCTTTGCACACAAGCTTCGGGGAAAACAGAAAGGACGCCGATTGCTCGACGCCCCATTTTTCCCTTTTGGGCGCAGGGCCCGACGAGCACACCAACACCATATCCATGGTGTGGGGACCTCGCCATACCAGTTCCGGTAGATTCTACGAGTTGCGCACCAACACCATATCCATGGTATCGGCGACGTGCTCACAAGCGTCGCAGCAATCCTCCATCGCCATGAACAGGCGACTCCACACGAGAACACGCATGGGAGACTCATTGTCAGTCACGTGCAAATGGCGCATGACCTTGACATAGAGCGCGTCGCCCTCCTCCTCGCAGTCGTTGACGGCGTTGATGCGCTCGCGAAGCTTCTTGGGATGTTTGAACTCGCGGAAATCCTCCATGCTCTTGTCCAAAGCAACACAGCTCTTCCTGATGAGTTTGGCGAACTCCAACGCGCCTTCAGCCATAATCCGGGCATCATAGATGTAGAAGTCGACCATGACGTCCTCGATAAGGTCGATGACGCTGTCAAGGTTTTGCGACATGGTAAGCAGGTCTTCACGCTCGATCGGCGTCACAAAATCCTTCGCAGCTTGATGGTAGATGGCATGGGTGACGGCATCGCCCTTCTGCTCGATCTCGTGGGCGCGTTCAAGGACGGGCTTAAAGGTCTCGGCATTCTCCCAATTCTCAACAGCCTCAACGAAAAGCGAAGCCTGGTCAACAGCCAACGAGGAAAGCTTGGCAAATTCGTCGAAATAGTCGAAACCGTTCTTTTTCTTCTTGGGCATGACAGCTCCCTTTCAACTGTTCCTCAAAGCCACGACCGGGCGACACCGAGCATGCACCAAATCATGGAGCTTCATTGTACCGCATCGGCTAAGAACAAACCCCCGTTCAGCCTAATTTCAGGCGGGATCGGACACACCCCAACGGGAAAACGTAATTGCCCGCTCCATGGCTATGGAGGTATAGGAGTTGTGGCCGGGAAGCACGAGGGTCTCGTCAGGAAGCTCAGCTAGGCGGGACATGCTGCGCTGCATGTCGGAGATGCTGCCACCTTCGAAATCCGTCCGTCCCGTACAACCTGAAAACAAAGTATCTCCCGAGAGAAGGACGGGAACCGCCCCCTTATTTCCCATCTCGCCGCGGGAGAGGTTGCGGCTTGGAAGCTCGAGGAGGACCTCCTCGCCTGCCGGCAGATACCAGCACATGGAACCTTTGCTGTGACCGGGCGTGTGAATGACAGACCATTCCATCGACCCCAGACACACAACGTCGCCATCGTTGACACAGGCATCGACTTTGCAAGGCTCCTGTATGAGGATAGGGCTTGAGAAAGACGCTTTTGCGGGAGCCTCGATGAGGGGCGTATCCTGAACGGAAGCATATACGGTCGCGCCGGTCGCCTGTTTGAGCGCAGCCAAGGCCCCCGTATGGTCGGAGTGGAAATGGGTGCACATGATGGCGTCGACCTTGCGCCCGCCTAGGCGTTCAAGGATATGTTGTGGCCTTGTGCTCGGATCGACGACGAGGGTAGCCTCGCCGTCAGACACGAAATAGACGTTGTTGTCGAGCCTACCTTGGACCAAACATTCGATCGTGATCATCTTCGTTCCTTTCTATAGCGCACTCCCGCAAAACTCGCGGTGGTACGGTGGCGCAGACGCGTCCGTCGCAGCGCCCACGGTGGTACGGTGGCGCAGACGCGTCCGTCGCAGCGCCCACGGTGGTACGGTGGCGCAGACGCGTCCGTCGCAGCGCCCACGGTGGTACGGTGGCGCAGACGCGTCCGTCGCAGCGCCCACGGTGGTACGGTGGCGCAGACGCGTCCGTCGCAGCGCCCACGGTGGTACGGTGGCGCAGACGCGTCCGTCGCAGCGCCCACGGTGGTACGGTGGTACCTGCACGCACCCCCGCAAAGCCCGCGACGGTACCTACTCTAGTGCTTTTTCGCTTTTTGGTTGCCCGCAATGGCGCGACGGACCTGGTAGACTCCGTCAACGCTGCGCAATTGTTTCATGACCACGTCGATGAAGCCCGGATCGGCGACCTCGAACAGGAAACGCATCTCAAAGATACCGTCCTTGTGGGACGTCGTGCTAGAAGAGATGACATTCGCCCCGGAATCGCAAATGGCGATCGTGGCGTCGCGCAACAAACCGATACGATCCATGCCCTCGATATGGATCTCGTACTTATACGACGTACCGCCCTTGTTTTGAGTGTCCCAGGACACCTCGATGAGGCGCTCCGGGTCCTTCATCAGGTCTACCACATTCGGGCAATCGGCGCGATGGACGGAAACACCTCGTCCGCGGGTCACGAATCCCATGATCTCGTCCCCCGGCACAGGGTTGCAACAACGACTCAGGCGGACAAGGACGTCATCGATGCCCTTGACAACGATACCATTGTTGGAATGGGCTTCATGTTTCTTCGGGCGCTTGACGCTGGTGATCATCTTCGGCATCATGCCTGTCGAAGCGGTGCCAAAGCCCCAGTCGGGAGTGTTTGCCACCTCGTTGCCCTTGTCGACAAGGATCTTGAGGAGGCGGTTAGCGACATGTTGCTCGCTTTCACGCCCCGTACCGATTGCCACCATCATGTCATCGGTATCGTCGTAGCCCATGTGTTCGGCGACGGCCTTCAAAGCCTTGACGCTGTGAGCACTTGAAAGGCCGAAACCGTTCTTCTTCATCTCTCGAGCGAGCTTATCGCGGCCATTTTGCAAGTCATCGCCGCGATTGACCTTGCTGAAATACGCACGGATCTTGCTGCGCGCACTCGGCGTTTTCACTATGTTCAACCAGTCACGGTTGGGGTGTGCGCTCTTTTGGGTCATGATCTCGACGCGATCACCAAGCTTGAGCGTGTAGGTCAAAGGGACGATGACCCCGTTCACCTTGGCGCCGACACAGTGGTTGCCAACCTCGGTGTGGATGGAATACGCAAAGTCCACAGGGGTGGAGCCCACCCTGAGGGAACGGACTTCCCCCTTGGGTGTGAAGACGAATACCTCGGACTCTTCCAAGTCGAATTTCAGGTTCTTGAGAAATTCGCGGGAGTCCTTCGTCTCGTCTTGCCAATCAACCACCTCGCGCAACCAAGCGAGTTGTTGATCAAGAGAGCTGTTGGCGTTGTTCGGGGAATTGCTGCCACCGGTCTCCTTGTAACGCCAATGGGCCGCGACGCCGTATTCGCTGGTGCGGTGCATCTCGACGGTACGAATCTGCACCTCGAGAGGGCGCGCCGCCGGACCGATGACCGTGGTATGCAAGCTTTGGTACATGTTGTACTTCGGCATGGCGATGTAGTCCTTGAAACGCCCAGGCATAGGATGCCAAAGCGTATGGACGGCACCAAGGGCCGAATAGCAATCCTTCACGGAATCGACGATGATACGCACTGCGATGAGGTCGTATATTTCGCTGAACCCCTTACCCTGCTTGGCCATCTTTTGGTAGATGCTGAACAGGTGCTTGGGACGACCGGCGATGTTGCACTCGATTCCCAAGCGGTCCATCTCTTTGCGCAAAACGTCAATGACCTGCTCAAGGTAGGCCTCGCGCTCGGCGCGACTCTCGGTAACCATGCGTTCGACCTGGCGGTACTTGTAAGGCTCCAAGTAGAAAAACGCCAAGTCCTCAAGCTCCCATTTGATGGACGTGATGCCGAGGCGGTGGGCGATGGGCGCATAGATCTCGAGGGTCTCGCGACTCTTGAAGATGCGGCGGTCCTCGCGCAAGGCGCCAAGCGTACGCATGTTGTGCAAGCGGTCGGCAAGTTTGATGACAACGACACGGATATCCTTGCTCATGGCAATAAACATCTTGCGAATGGTGGCCGCCTGCTCGTCGGTAAGGTTCTCAACCTCGATCTGGGTAATCTTTGTAACACCGTCGACAAGCTCTGAGACTTGGGGGTTAAATTCCCTCGTGATGTCTTCGCACGTCGCATCGGTGTCCTCTACCACATCGTGGAGAAGCGCCGCTGTCAACGTGTCTACGTCGAGACGCAAATCAGCCAAGATGATGGAGACCTCCACCGGATGCAGGACAAAGGGCTCCCCGCTCTTGCGACATTGGCCCTTATGGGAGGCGCCGGCAAACGCGAATGCACGCTCGAGCTGCTCCACTTCCTCCTCACTCAGATAGGCGGAGACCATTTCCCGAAGGATCTCGAAACGCTCCTCGGGTGTAGCGCTTCCCACAGCACCGCCGCCAACGGTGGGATCGGCCGCCAAAAGCGTTTGGTTCACCCAAGCCCTGCCAATCATGTATTCCTCGTCACCGGCGCCCTTCTTGGGAAGGGAGGTGCCAAGCATCGCTTCCTTACTCATCGGTATCACTCTCTTCGATAGTGTCAGGGCGGTCTTCGGGCACGATGGGACGGGAAATACGTATGCGAAGAGCGGAGCCGTCAGCCCGCAACGCCCATTCGCAAAAGTCGTCGAATACGCGCCGCTCGTCAAGACCCTCCCGATAGCGAACGCTGTCGGTCAACTTGACGCGGCCTGCCCCCTCGTTCACGTGAACCGTGCGTGTCATGTGGCCCATAGTATACGTGGTCTTTGTGTCAATGAGGCCCAACTCCCTGAAGACGGTCACGCCGCACTCAGCCGAGGCGGGAGAGACATTGTGGGCGTAGTCGCTGGCAAGATTGGCAAGCTCGTCGGAAACGACACCGAAAGATTGGCCCGCGCATTCGCGCTGCATCTGGCGCAGACGTCGATACACTTGTGCCATGACCTCGTGGTCGGGGGTGATATCGGCCAAGATGCGTTGGTTGATCTGGGCGTCTTGCCTTCCGAACAGCAAATGGATGACGGAAGGGTCCCCATCACGTCCGGCACGACCCGCCATCTGGTTGAACTCGATCTCGTTGAAGGGGAGATGGTACAAGACGACATGGCGAATATTGGGGATATTGACGCCCTCTCCAAAGGCGGACGTCGAAACGAGCACCGTAAGCGCACCCGAGCGGAACAGCTTCTCGACCTGCATGCGTTGCTCGCGAGTAAGCCCCGCGTTATAAAAGCCGATGAGCGGAGCCATATGGGGCAGGCGACGACGCAGTTGGCGCGCCAAACCAACCGACTGCTCGCGGGAGTTGACATAGACCACCGTCTTCTCCCCCGATGCCACGATATTGGCAAGGTAACCATCGCGATTCCGGATATTGCGCTGGTCGTCGATGACGAGGTTCTCGCGAGACGCCTCGTCGAACACGCATTTCTCAATGGGGAGCGTGTCGAGAATGTCACTTGCGACACCGTCGGTAGCGGTGGCGGTCAACGCCAAGATGACCGGGTCGCCAAGCTTCGCGATAGCGGCGCCGATTTGTGCATAGGCGGCACGATTGCCCGCCCGAGCTCCCCCGATATGGTGGGCCTCATCCACAACGACAAAGGAGAAGCGCCGCGTTCGACCGATCTCATCCGCGTGATAACACAAGTATTCCGGAGTTGTCAGCACGATGTCGATCTGACCGTTGGCAAGACCTTGAGCAACCGCACGGCGCTCCTCCGGAGACGACTCGCCCGTCAAGCGCGCAGCTTTGACACCGAATTGCTCGAGGGAGCGAGAAATATAGAATGCTTGATCTGCGATAAGGGCACGAAGAGGGTACACAAACAGGCTCGCCTCTCCTTTGCAAAGCGCACGCGTCGCAGCATGCACTTGGAAGATGAGGGACTTGCCGCGACCCGTTGCCATGATAGCAAGGGTTGAGTGACCGGCTTCGAGATACTCGAGAGCCTTGCGCTGAGAATCATGAAGAGCGTTCGTTGCGATGATTGCCTTGACCACGGCCTCGCGAAGCGCCACCGGATCTGAGGCGGCATGGCGGGACCAACGATCGCGACGCGACTCCAAGCCAAGCTCCTCTGCGCGAATGGCGCCGAGACACCTCGCGACATCCTCGTTGAGTTCCACGTCAGCAGACTCATACAGGTCGGACACGAATTGAACATTTGTATCGTTGAGGCATGCCGCAAGACCAGCGCACATGCACACAGGAGTCAAAGATTTCAGCATCGCCTTCACCGAGCGACGTCCACGCCACTCGTCGATTTGGAGCTGGAAAGCGGCGTCGACCACCGTCTCGGTTGCCATAAGCTTGTCTATGTCCGGGCAATGGAACATGATGCCGGAAACCGAGGAGCGTCCGTTGGTGAGCGTGCACGAGAAGTGGTTCTTGTCGGCTCCCACCGCGCGACACGACGACAACATCACGTTGCGCGCGAGAAACACCGGTTGTTGGTTTTCCTGTCCGAAGGGCGCGAGGGCATCAAGCATCTCTACCGACGACAAACTCAAGTCCGAAAGGTCAACGATGGCATCGATGTCCAAACGCGGACTGAAATCCTCCGCGTCGAGTTGGTCCATGTAGGCGCACAGGCGGCGAGTGAACTCGAGGAGATTCGCTTTGGGCAAGGTCACCCCTACCGCCGCGTCATGTCCGCCGAACCGCGTCAACAGATCCTGACAACTCTCCACGGCCTTGAACAGGTTGACTCGACCGACGCTGCGCCCGCTGCCTCGCGCCTCGTCACCTTCGATGGAGAACAAAAACGACGGGACACCATACTTGCTCACGAGCCGGCTCGCGACGATTCCCTTCACCCCTTCGTGCCAATTCTCGCCCCACACCACCAAAGCGCGTTGGTTGCGGAATACGGCTGAGGCCTTTTCGGAAGCGATTTCGGACAGCTCGGACTCGATTTTGCGGCGAAGGTCGTTCATCTCCTCCAACTCACCCGCAAGTTTGCATGCCTCGTCAAAATCGTCGGTCATGAGCAGACGCAACGCAAGGTCCGCATCCCCCATACGACCAGCGGCGTTAAGACGGGGAATGAGGGAGAAGCTCAAGTTCGTCGCGGTCACGGCCTTGTCGACAGCTCCCGACGTACCCAAAAGGGCCGCGATGCAAGGACGCGGTGCGTTGTTGATGAGAGATAGCCCCGCCTCCACAAGGGCACGATTCTCATCCCTCATCGGCATGAGGTCGGCAACCGTTCCCATGGCAGCGAAGTCGACAAACTCACGCCACAGGTGGGGTTGGCCCATACGTCCGCCCAAAGCTTGGAGAAGCTTGCACGCCACACCCACGCCTGCAAGTATGGTACTCGGACACTCCTCGTCGATCTTGGGATCGGCAACAGGGACGTCCAACGGAACCAGGTCGGCCGGTTCGTGGTGATCGGTGATAAGCACGTCGACGCCGCGGGCGCGGATGGCGGCAGCAGCATCGCGACACGCTATACCGCAATCGACGGTGACGATGACCTCGATATCGGAATCTTGTTTCAACGCGCGATCGAACGCCTCCACCGACAAGCCATACCCCTCGTCAAAGCGACGAGGAATGAAGGGGGTCACCGTCGCACCCAATCCTCTCAAGCCACGGGTCAGAACCGTCGTGGCAGAAATGCCGTCGAGGTCGAAATCGCCAAAAACGAGGATGTGTCGATGTTGGCGGATCGCCCTCTCGAGATCATCGACAACCTCTTCGAGGCCAGGGATGATATAAGGGTTGAGCCAATCACGATCAAGTGAGGGGTGGAAAAACCTTTGGGCGGCGGGAAGCGAGTCGATGCCGCGGGCAACAAGTGTCGTCGCGATGAATCGCGGCAACCCCAATGTGACCGACAACAGGTCGACAGACGCAGGGTTTGCGCCCTTGACGTTGAACTGAGCTGACATGATGATCTAAACCTTAGTACGCTTTGTGTTCTCTTCTTTGCTTGGTTCGTATTTTCCCACAAAAGCACGATTCGGTGTAGGAAGCATTCACCAATGTTGCAAGTAAGACAACGCGCGGTCGGGCAAGGCGTCTACATGATTGCGAGCGTGCTTTGGCAACGCCACAAGCAGCGCGGGCAACGCGCGGCCACAGACAAGAAAGGGGCTCGCGAAAACGCAGGTCCCTCCACAACAACGAAAACTCGCCGACTAGAACATCATAAAGATGCTCGCAAAAACGAAACTCGATCCTCCAGAAGTACGCGCTCGACCTCACTAGAACATCATAAAGATGCTCGCAAGAACGAAACCGATGACACCACAAGCAGGGAACGTGAGGATCCAGGCGGAACACATCTTGCCAGCGGAATCCCACTTGACCGACTTCAGGCTCTTGCCGGCACCAACACCCATGATAGCTGCCGTTGAGCAATGGCTTGTGGAGACAGGCATGCCAGTGAGGCTGGAAACCAACAACGTGGTGACCGTCGTGGCGCTCGCAGAAACGCCCTGCCACTTCTTGAGCTTGACCATGTCCATGGCGACCGCCTTGATGATGCGCTTGCCACCGAGGAACGTGCCCGCAGAGATGCAAACGCTGCAAGCGATCATGAGCCACAACGGAAAGCCTTCGGAGGCGTTTGCATCCATCCCGAAGGAAAGCATGATGCCCATGACCGCGATGGACATGAACTTTTGACCATCTTGGGCGCCGTGCAGACATGAAAGCAGGATTGCGCATATATCCGTGAGAATTGTGCAGACGTTGTTGGATTTCTTACGATCGAACCGGGCAAACAGAAACGAAACGCCCTTAGAGACGAGCATGCCCAAAATGAATCCTGCAACCAAGGAGAAGACCATGCCATAGATAACCTTCGCCCATTCGCCGATGACCACACCTCCCAGTCCGTTCAAGGCGATAGCGCCACCGGTGATGCCTGCGATGAGGGCATGGGACTTAGAGCAAGGGATACCGAAGAACCAGCAAAAGACGCCCCAACAAATGGCGCCTATCATAGCCGCTGTCAAGGCCATGAGCGCCATATGTGAGTTACCCGATAGGTCGACCATGTTGAACATCGTATGGGCAACGGCGGTGGAGATGAAGGTCATGCCGATAAGCCCGACGAAATTAAAGACAGCCGCGAGCCACAGGGCGGTCTCGACCTTGAGACAACGCGTGGATACGGCGGTCGCGATAGCGTTCGGCGCATCAGTCGCACCGGAAACAACCGTGACGAGCAGCACCAAGATGATGATGACGGCGAGCATCGGGTATGAGCCGACTTGTTCGAGTATTGCAAAAAGGGAAAGATCCACGCAACCTCCCTTCCCCTCTCATAGGTGTTGCCACGTATCCGTCCAGTATGACGTAACGCATGGCGTAACACGACAGAAACATGCCCAAAAAGTCCGAGAAAGGAGTTAACGGGTATAGCAGCTTGCATCCGGCGCGGGTGCAATCCTGCTTGGTCGATGAGGATCTACTCGTGGCGTGCGCTGCGGCGGAACTTGCGCATACGCAGATAGGAGCCCGAAGGAATCGCGCGACTGCACGTAAAGGAGTAAAGCGCCACCGACCTGTTGGCAACCGCCACCGGTACCGGCGCTGCGAACCCAAGCGAGCTACCATCGTCGGCGCCGAGCTGTATGCCCAAGAACCCCCCTTGCGCCCCAGCACATGCGAGGGGAACGGATTCCACGAGCTTGACGGGGCCGCCTTGCCCGTCGACCTTCTCGGGATGCCATTGCAGGTTGCGCACAGTGAGCGTAACGACGGGAGACCGGGGAATGAGGGCCTCGAGCTTATCACCCTCCTCCCAACGATTGCGACAGCGCACGAGGATGCGATACGCCCCGAGTTGGGCACCACGAGTGATGGCGTCAGGATCGAAGATTTTGTCACGAGAGGTAGCAGCGGTCAAAGGCTCGCACCCGACCACGTCCGCAACATGCACACACTCTTGTTCGTATCCGTCGTAATCCACCGCCTGCTCCGGGTCGCCGAAGAAAAATCCCGTGCCGTAAGGACGATGGCTCAAATCGTAAAGCTCGTGTTCCACCGACGCCGGATCCTCCCCATCAAGAACGCGACGGTAGGCCCCCACAACACTCGCGACGTAGAAGGCCTTCTTGTTGCGCCCCTCGATCTTGATGGAGTCGACGCCGGCCCCGCGCAACGCATCGAGATGGGACAACATATTGAGATCCTTGGCGTTCATGATGAAGCTCGTACCGCCATCTTCCTCCACGGGAAAATGGATACCAGGACGTTTTTCCTCCTCGAGGGTGTAGCTCCAACGACAAGGTTGTGTGCAGTTGCCGCGATTGGCACTACGCCCGGTGAGATAGCTGCTGATAAGGCAACGACCGGAAATCGCCATGCACATGGCGCCGTGGGCGAAGACCTCGATCTCCAAATCCCGAGGAGTTTCCGCGCGCATAGCCGCGATATCCTCAAGGCTCATCTCTCGCGCACACACCACACGTTTCGCCCCGAGCTCGTACCATGTGCGAGCGGCGGCGGCATTGGCAACGCTGGCCTGGGTGCTGACGTGCAACTCAACGTGCGGGGCATAGCGCCGAGCCAGGGAGAAAGCCCCCAAGTCGCTGATGATGAGAGCGTCAACACCGGCATCATCGACCGCTTCGAAAAACGCAGGAAGTACGGCGATATCCCCTTGGCTCATGAGGATATTTGCCGTGACATGGACCTTTGCGCCCGCAGCGTGGGCCTCCCTCACCGCATCCGGCAAATTGTCAAGCGGGAAGTTGCACGCACGAGCACGCATGCCAAACCGTTCAGTGGCAAGATACACCGCATCCGCGCCGAAACGAATCGCGGCGCGAAGTTGCTCAATACCGCCCGCCGGCGCCAAGAGCTCCATCGCCGCTCCGCCTACTTCTCGTACGTAACACGCGCGCCTTGCGGGGTGTCTTCGATCTTGAAGCCAAGAGCGACCAACCCGTCGCGAACTGCGTCGGCCGTACCCCAATCCTTTGCCTTGCGGGCGGCGGCGCGCGCCTCGAGCAGGGCATTCGCAGCCTCGGCCTTGTTGGTGCCGGTATAGCCTGCGACCTCGGCGGCAAGAGCGAGCACACCCTCGGGATAGTCAGCGCCCTCCTCCACAGTCCCAACAGCAACGACGTCGATGCCAAAACAACCCATCAGGTCAACGACGGTGTCACGGGCAGCGCGAACAACCTCGACGTCAGCCTCGGTTACGACACGGCCCGAGATGGCAGTGTTCAAATCCCCCACAAGGGTAAACACGGCACCAAGAGCCTCGGGAGCGTTGAAGTCGTCATCCATACTCGCAGTGAAAGACTCGCGCGCACGCGTCACGGCAGCTCTGAGGGCCTCCGCGTCGACCACAGCCTCGCCCTCTTCCACGTTGGAAAGCTGCCAATCGGCATTCTTGACGGCGGTCTCTATGCGGGTCAGCGCAGCGTCGGCCTCAGCAAGGCGTTGGTCACCGAAAACGAGGGGGCTCCGATAGTGTGTTTGCAACATGAGCATGCGCAACGCCTCGGGACGCACGATGTCAAGGGCTTCGTGCAACAAAAGGAAGTTGTTGAGGCTCTTGCTCATCTTCTCGACCTCGCCGGTCTCGGCATTGGTGATTTGAAGCATGCCGGAATGCATCCAATGGTTGGCAAAGACGCAGCCGTATGCCGCCTCGCTTTGGGCAATCTCGTTCTCATGGTGAGGGAACACCAAATCAGAGCCACCGCCGTGGATGTCAAAGGGCAATCCAAGGTATTTGTGGCTCATGGCGCTGCACTCGATATGCCAACCGGGACGACCCTCACCCCAAGGGCTTGCCCATGAGGGCTCGCCAGGCTTAGCAGCCTTCCAGAGCGCGAAATCCAACGGGTCACGTTTGCGATCCTCAAGACCTTGGCCCTCAGCACGAAGCTCGCGGTGACCGCCCTCCATCTCATCGATGTTACGGCCGGAAAGCTTGCCGTACTCCTCGTAGGTGCGGACAGCAAAATACACATCGCCCTCAGCCTCGTAGGCATGGCCCTTGTCGATGAGCCTTTGGACGAGCTTGATCATGGTGTCGATTTCTTCAGTGGCCTTGGGGCGAAGATCGGGGTCTTGGACACCGGCGCGATGCATGTCCTCAATGAACAGGTTCGTGTAGTCGGCGGCGACCTCGGCAGCCGTGCGTCCCTCGACGGCAGCGCGCTTGATGATCTTGTCGTCAACATCCGTGACGTTTTGGACGAACGTCACCTCATACCCGCGCCATTGGAGGTAGCGGCGAATGATGTCAAAGGAGATGAACGTGCGGGCATTGCCGATATGGATACGGTTATACACCGTCGGTCCACAAACGTACATACGGACCTTGCCGTCATCGAGCGGGACGAAGTCGACCTTGCGACGCAAACGTGTGTCGTACAGTTTGATCATGGAAAACCACCTTTATGCTCTTTATGTTTGAAGGGCGCATACATCCGCCCGCGTATTCACTCGTGACATGATACTCGTGACATGATACGCGAAAACCTGCCTCATGTGGTCAGTCAATAGCGACAACCGGCAGCGACTGTGGCGTGCGCCAGCGACAACCGACAGCGATGGCCGGTAGCGGCAAACCAGCCCAAAGACGCACGACGAGGCCCACATCCTCGGCAGGACCTCCTTGTCAAAACCCCGTTTACAAGCGCTTGAGAAGAAGACAGGTCGCCGTTGCGGAGATACCTTCCTCGCGACCCTCGAATCCGAGATGTTCGGTAGTGGTCGCCTTCACGCCGACGTTTTCCACTGAGATACCCATAGCAGCTGCAAGGTTCTCCCGCATCTTCTCCCGATGGGGAGACAGCTTTGGCGCCTGGCATGCGATAACGCTATCAACATCGAGGATCTCATACCCCTGCTCGCGCACATACGCCGCAACACGCTCCATCAGCTTGAGGGAATCAGCCCCCGCATATGCCGGATCGGTATCCGGAAACAGCTTGCCTATGTCTCCCCCACGCATAGCGCCGAGCAGCGCATCCATGATGGCATGGACCAGCACATCCGCGTCGGAATGACCGAGAAGGCCTTTGGTATGGGGGATGTCAACGCCACCGAGGATGAGCTTGCGGCCAGGGGCAAACGCATGAACGTCCATGCCTTGGCCTATACGCAAACGGGAAAAATCAGTCATGGGTTTCCTCCGACGAAGCGATGGTTACAGTTGGCGGGCTCGGGCCGCACGAACCGCCAAGGCCAAAGTCATGAAGTCCTCGGGGACCGTGAGCTTGATATTGTCGCGCTTGCCCTCGACGACGCGAACGATGCCGCCGAGACGCTCAATGAGGGACGAGTCGTCGGTGCCGACAAAACCGTCGGACAAAGCGGATGCGTGGGCGCGACGGTAGATCCCCGCGCGGAACACCTGGGGGGTCTGGGCATTCCAGAACACGTTGCGATCGGGGGTACCCATGATCACGCCGTCCTCCACGACCTTGAGGGTATCGATAGCGGGATGGGCGACGACGGCACCATCGCAATCGAGGTTGCCCTTGACGGCGCTGATGGCATGCATGATGAGCTCG
Organism: Eggerthellaceae bacterium; assembly: GCA_963643505.1. Lineage (GTDB taxonomy): Bacteria > Actinomycetota > Coriobacteriia > Coriobacteriales > Eggerthellaceae > CAVEFW01. Next base: position 166,168 of record CAVIKF010000005.1, on the reverse strand, counting down.
GGGTCCACCAACGGGCGAGCTCCGTCGTGAATGGCGACGAATTCGAAGGTGTCGGGGACCTGCTCCAACCCGGAGAAGGCAGACTCCTGACGTAATTGGCCCGAGTTCGCCCATACGATCGGCGTGAGGAAGTTGAAGGGTTCCACGGCGCAGGTGAAGTACTCGTCATGGCGATCCTCAGGCGCAACGATGACGATCAATCCCACATCCTCGACCGCGTCAAAGGACTCGATAGCCCACGTAAGTACCGGACGCCCTGCAATCTCAGCAAGTTGTTTGCCGCCTGAGCGTCCGAAGCGCTCTCCCGAGCCACCCGCCATGATGACCGCGGCCGTTTTTGGATTCTTTGACATCTTTCCCGGCAAAGTAGCCACCGGTTGGGAAATCAAATCGATAAGCTCATCAAAGCTACGGGGATTGTTAATCTCTTCTGAGCCGTCCAGATCAACCACGGCAATCGCCTCCAGCTGCAATTTATTCTTTGCCCAACCGCCCGTCCACTACAGCGGCACTTCGTCAAGTATAGCGGCTCAATACAGCACCGCGTCAATAAACCAACGCGATTGTTCGGCCAACATCGGCAAAGCAGACCGCATCGACACTTCGGTGTACACTGTCTTCGCATCGATATCTTCACCTGTTCCCCCTGCGACGGGATGAAGAGGCGCCCAACAAGGGGACCCGCCTAAGGGCGCCGGTTGCACAACCGGTGACATATATTGTGGGATAACGGGGCGAAGACCCGTCCAACAAGGGGACCTGGACCCGCCAAGAAGGAGGTCGCGAAAGTTCCATGGACCAACAGCAATACGACACCTGGACGCGTCCTTTTCGTGAGAATCCCCGCGCTGGCAAAAGCCTTGGGATCCTCAATCGCGCACTCACCGCTCTCGGATATGTGGCATTTCCCCTCCTACTCATCATACAGGCGGTCTCCGGCGCTTGGGACGAGGCTCTCCGCACCGTCTTGGTAGCAGGTACGGGCTTTTTGTCTCTCTCCCTAGTTCGTCGCATTGTGAACAAACCGCGCCCTTACGAGACGCTCTCCATCGAGCCGCTCATCAAGAAAAACACCCACGGCAAGTCTTTTCCCAGTCGCCACACCTTCAGCATGTTCATGATTGCGTTTTGTTGGTTCTCTTGGTGTATGCCCGCAGGTATCCTTTTGACTGTCACCGGTATCGCCATCGCTGTGACGCGCGTGCTCGCCGGCGTCCATTGGCCCCGCGATGTCGTCGCTGCGTTTGCGTGGGCACTCGCTTTCGCCATTGTCGGGTTCGTCCTCATCCCCTGACTCCCCCGCCTCCGTGCTTGCCCGGACGCACCTGCCCGGTCACACCTGCCCGGTCGCGCGCACGCCTCCGTGCTTGCCCGGACGCACCTGCCCGGTCGCGCACACGCCCCCGCGCTTGCCCGGTCACACCTGCCCGGTCGCGCACACGCCCCCGCGCTTGCCCGGACGCACCTGCCCGGTCGCGCACACGCCCCCGCGCTTGCCCGGACGCACCTGCCCGGTCGCGCACACGCCCCCGCGCTTGCCCGGACGCACCTGCCCGGTCGCGCACACGCCCCCGCGCTTGCCCGGACGCACCTGCCCGGTCGCGCACACGCCCCCGCGCTTGCCCGGACGCACCTGCCCGGTCGCGCACACGCCCCCGCGCTTGCCCGGTCGCACCTGCCCGGTCGCGCACACGCCCCCGCGCTTGCCCCAATCCCTCGCCCCGCGCTGCCCGACTCGCCCAACCCGATCCTCCAACATCTGTTTGCCGCCTATTTTGCCCTTCGCGCGTTTTTTCAGAGGCGACGATGCCAATGGGCGTATAGTGATGCGCTGTGTGACTGAGAGAAGTTCTAGGAGGAAAACATGAACATCGTATGCCTCGACATGGAGGGCGTATTGGTACCTGAGATGTGGATCGCCCTTGCTGAGGCGAGCGGCGTGGACGAGCTGCGCCGCACCACTCGAGACGAGCCGGACTACGACAAGCTCATGAAGCAGCGTCTCGCTATCATGGACGAGCGTGGCCTCAAGATCCAGGATGTCCAGGCAGCCATTGCCACGTGCAAACCGTTGGAAGGCGCCAAGGAGTTCCTTGACAAGCTGCGCACCCTCACCCAAGTCGTCATCCTTTCCGACACCTTCGAAGAATTCGCCAAGCCCCTCATCGAGCAGCTCAATTGGCCTACGCTGTTTTGCAACTCCCTGGAAATTGACGAGGACGGTCGCATCACTGATTACCACATGCGCTGCACGCCGAGCAAGCTGACCACGGTAGAGGCTCTTCAAAGCTGTGGTTTCGAGACCATCGCCGCTGGCGACAGCCTTAACGATCTCGGAATGATTCGCGCCTCCAAGGCAGGCTTCCTTTTCAAGAGCACCGACGCCATCAAGACCGCCAATCCCGACGTCCCCGCATTCGAAGAGTACGACGAGTTGTTGGAAGCCATTAAGGCCGCTCTGTAGCCAGCCACTTCTGCAAGGCGATTACACCCCAAACCCCCCCGAAGCCTCCCGCTGGGCGTAAACAGACTCGCGGCTTCGCCGGAATTACGCCCAAACCCCTCCCGAAGCCTCCCGCTGGACGTAAATCCCTCGCGGGAGCGCGCCCGCCACGCCCGCACGATGAGCAAAAGTCAGCCCAGTCAACCTCGAGCAATCCGCAAACACCCCACGTCACAAGGTGTTTTTCGTCCTGTCGCAAGCCATCTCAAAAGTTTTGGCAAAAACCACAAGATGCCGGGGGTACAATTGCGGGGTATGCCTCATATAACGGACTGGCATGCCGGTTCCCATTGCGATGCGCAGGTTTGCCTCGAGCAAACAGCCTCGCACTCCTTGTTAGTTAGGAGGAAGCCATGATCGAATGCTTCAAGACCACCGCCGAAGGCACAAGAAAAATTGAAACGCCCGAAGAGGGTTGCTGGATCAGCGTCGTTGCTCCTAACGTTGAGGAGCGGAGTTGGCTCATGAACGAACTGGGGATCGTCCCAGAGTTCGTCAGTGCCGCACTCGACGACGACGAGAGATCCCGTACCGACTACGACGACGATACTCACCAGGCAATCGTCATCGTCGACTGCCCGTTCATCGAGGATGAAAACGAGGCGGAAGACACCTCCATCACCCAGTATGACACCCACCCGCTGTCCTTGTTGTTCCTTCCCGAAGAGGACATCATCGTCACGGTGACACTGCGCGAAAACAAGACCGTCAACGCGTTCTACCAAGGACGCCGCATCAACACAAATCAGCGCACGCGCCTGCTGCTGCAAATGATGCTCCACATCTCCCATGGATATGTCACCTACCTGAGAAACATCGAGCGCCAGTTCAACGATATCGAAAAGAAGATGCGCGAGAGCCTGCGCAACGAGGAACTCATCAAAATGCTCGGCTTCGAGAAGTCGTTGGTTTACTTCAGCACCTCGCTGAAATCCATCGAGTCCGTGGTGACCCGTATCTCCACCGGTCGATTCGTAAAACTCTACGAGGACGATCGTGACCTCCTCGACGATGTCCTTATCGAGGTTAGACAGGCAATCGAGATGGCCACGATTCTGACACGAGTCCTCAACGGCACCATGGATACGTTCGGCAGCGTCATCAGCAACCGCCTGAACTCCACGTTGCGCATCTTGGCCATCATCACGTTGGTGCTCGCAATCCCCACCATCGTGTTCAGCTTCTTCGGGATGAACGTCGAAGGGCTCCCCTTCATCGAGTGGCCCTGGTTCCCCTTCGCCGTGTCTGCGATACTCTGCGTCATCTCGGTGATTTTCATCAAGTTCAGCAAACTGTTCAAGTAAGACGCAAGGCGATCCAAAGCCCGCAACCGACAACCGAACCTACGCCCGGAAAGCAGCACACGCCCACCCGCAAGACGCCCCGTCCTTGCTGCAGCCAACAGGAGAATCAGCGCCCGAAACGCACCTCGCAACAACCGGGAACCTGGGCATCTTCGCCGCCGCGCCCAGAAAGCTAGTGCTCGAAACGCACCTCGCAACAACCGCGACCAGCAAGTTTCGCCTCATATAACACCGCGTCGGCCGCGGCATATAAAGAGCTGAACGTCGTAGAACCGCCCCGCGTGATCGCAACACCCATTGTTACGTGGACGCCGTCGTATGCGAACAACCCTCCATCCACAAAAGACCACAAAGCCCTGGCAGCCACCTCAATGTCCGCAACCAACGCATCACCAGAAAAGGTATAGGCCACAGCAAACTCATCGCCACCTAAACGACCAGCGATGCCGCCCTCACCAATCGCCTCAAGCAACAAGCTTCCAAGCTTCACCAAAAGGGCGTCGCCTTGCGGATGACCCTTCGCGTCGTTGTATTGCTTGAAGAAGTCGAGGTCAAGGATGGCCAAAAGTACCCTTGCATCGGAATTCATCAGCTCTATTTGGACATCGCTGCGGAACGCCGAACGCGTCAGGACGCCCGTCACATCGCGGCGTAGCTCCTCCTCCCAACGTTGTTGGCTGCGCAGACTCTTCACCTGGGCCTCTCGCAACAACGTGCGGGCCAAAGAAGTCTGCAACAAATCGGCGACAATGATTTCCGACCTCATTTGCCCAGAAACGGCATCAAGGTACTCGCGGCCGTAGCACATGACAAACAAACAGGATCCGTCCTTTTTACGCAGACGGTGCTCGATCATCACCTCGTGACTTTCGCGCAGCCCCTCCTCCACGTGCCTCCAATACACCTCGCGGTCTTCCAAGGGAACCAAATCCTCTTGGACAAGACCGTACGCATCAAGATCGTCCTCGGTGTATCCTGTCAGGCTCGTGAACTCGTCGTTGATGTCGACAATACGCTGATCGGAGTCCAAGAAGTAACGCACGTAGTCGCTGGCGACCATGGGGACGTCCTTGAGAACCACATCCTCGTCAGTGTCAGGCTCCCCTTCGTTGCCCATCGAGATCGGATGCGTGCGGGCCTCCTCATCGCGAACGTCATCCTCCTCCGGCGGGATCCAATCGGTGTCGACCAAAGACGGGTCTTCGTCAAGCATCGCCAAAAACTCAGCGGCGATGACCGGGTCGAACTGGGATCCAGCGCCGCAACGTATCTCCTCTTTCGCTGCCTCGATCGAGATGGCGCGGCGATAGGGCTGGTCGTGCGTCATGATGTCAAAGGTGTCAACCACCGCAAGAAGACGGGACAACAAGGGAATGGCGTCCTTGGCCAATCCGTCAGGATAGCCGCCGCCGTCCCAACGCTCATGGTGGTGGAGGATAAGGTCGGCCACCCCTTCGAGCTCACGAGAGGCACCGGCAATCTTGTAACCCTTCGTAGCGTGGGATTGCATCACCGCCTGTTCGATCTCGTTCAGGGAACCGGGCTTGTTGGCAATCTCGAGCGGAATCCCGACTTTACCGACATCGTGCAACAAGCAAAGCAGGGCAAAAGCATTCAGCTCCGAGTCGCTCAACCCAAGACGGTGGCCCAAGCGCTCGCCTATCTCACGCGTGCGCTGGACGTGGTCCTCCGCCTCCCCGTCGCTTTGCCGTTGCATCTGGACAAGGCTGGCGATAAGCGATGCATGGGAGGATTCCGCAACGAGTAACTTGCGAGCCAAAAGACCCGACAAGGCCTTTTGGACGGCGTCGGACACATTCCGCGGCTCGTCATACACCACCTCAACGCAACTTTGCACGTCAAGTCTCATGTCTCCGCAAGACTTCACAGCCGCCGCAGAAGCCACTGCAGCCGCCACCGCCGCCACCGCGCTATGACCCTCTTGCTCGTTCATGCTCGGCGCCACCGCCATGAGGTTCGCATCCGTAAGGCGAACAAACCGCGCCGCCTCAGGGAAGGCTCCGCGCATCTCGCGAGCAAGCAGCACAAGGGCTTCGTCGCCCACATCGCGACCGTGTCTTTCGTTGATTAAGGACAATCCCGTCAAATCGCACACCGCGACGACGCAGGGCAACTCGAAGCGATCGCCTGCTCCTTCGAGATCCCTCTCCCATGCTGCTTGGGTCTCAAACCCGGTCAGGATGTCAAGCGCCAGCGAATCGTCTGTCATCACAAACAGGTAGCCGACAACCTTCCCCCTGCCGTCGCGCAACGGCGTGAAGTCAACGCGCCACGATGACAAACCGCCATCTCGTTGGGTCCTCCAAAAGAACGACGTGTCCGCATCAAAGGAACCCAAGTTATCGTCCCATTCCATCGATGAGACGAATTCGCCCAAAGAGAGATGGCCCGTCCGCGCTTCCTCTGGCACAAATTGCTCCGCATCGTGATTGAGTGTGGTAAGTCTGCCTTCGTGGTCAAACAGGATCACCGCGCGGCCCATTTGGTCGACAAGCAGCGCATGCGCTTGGGCGAGAACTGTCCGCTGTGCTCGGTGGAAGCAGGTCACATATGAGAGAATCCCCATAAAACCATATAGCAAGACCGAGTAATCCGGCATGTCGATGTCGGGCGCCCACAAATAGACGCAGTTCACAAGCACAATGACTATGAAACAAACGCATGATGCCGTATATCGCGGACGATACACACGCGGAACGCGCACCGTCTTCACGATGAAGAGTATCGCGCAAAACGCGACCATCACATAACAATAAGCCAGGTGCAACGACCCGATCAGGTGCATATCGTAACAATAAGCCTTTTGCAAAAAACCGGTCGCAACATAGCCGATCGCCAATTCTCCGTCAAAGGGGTTTGCAAGGATGAGCAGGGCGTCAAAGCAAAAATATCCAAGCGCGACTCTCTTCAGGATGCCGCATATCCGATACTCCTCAAAGCGGGTGTAGCAGACGACAAACCCGGAAAAAAAGATGAGGGAGAGGTCGACGCCTATAAAATACAGGCTCGAGCAAAGCGACATGAGGAGGCGATCGGTCACCACGACGCTGAGCAGGTAGGCAAGAGCGACGAGGGCACCCGAGAACAAACCGAACGCCAGGTAGCGTCCCTCCTTCTCCTTGACGCGCAACGCCATCACGCCGACGGCCGCATCAAATACGGCCGTTATGACGAACGCGCATATGAAGACGATGTTGCTCATAACCAACTTATGATACCAGTTTTGCATCCTTATTCCTTGTCACAGCAGGTCAAACGGACTACGCCGCAATCAATAAGCATGTTCGTTAAAGGATTGAAAGATGCATTGTTGGGACAGGGAGGCGGGGGTGAACCCAAAATCCACAATTCGTTCGCTATTTTCTTTCGAACAGACGTTCTATTATGGGAGCAACCCGATCGTCAGGCGCGTCCCGTCGCACACACGCCCCGATCGTCAGGCGCGCCACGGAGGCACAAGCAAACACCCTGCCAGGAAGGATAGGAGGTGGTATGGGTCCATGACCGTTTTCGGTGCGCAAAAATACACGAAACGTTATGTCGAGGTCATTGCCCTCCACCGTATCGACGGGTTCGTCGTGCCTATCTGTATCCTGTGGGACGACGGTCGGCGATTCGAGTTGCGCTTGATCTCCGACGGAAAACGGACGAAATGCGAAAAGACGCGAGGATGGGCCATCCGCTATCTCGTCATGATAGGCAAACACCAACGCGAGCTATTCCGCGACGACCACGGATGGTTCGTGGAGTGCGTCGACGAGACGCCTGTTGCCGCGGGATGGGACCCGCGATATAGCGACATTCCCTGTTGAAACATTCCCTGTTGATGTGGCATAGCACAAAGCATCGCGCGGCGGGACGAGCAAACGCGACGTCAAAACGAGCGCGGCGGGACGAGCAAATGCGACAAAGCAAGCACAAAAAAGCGCGACCTTAAGCAGATGGCCGCGCTTGTCTATAGTGTCTTGGGATTACAGGGAGTAGGCGCATGTCGCGACGCCGCCCACCGCCACCGTGTTCAGGTCCTCAGAGCTGCAGGGAGTCGGCGTACGCTGCGACGTCACCCACCGTGTTCAGGTCCTCAGGGTCGCCGAAATCAATATCCATACGATCCTCGAGCTCACACACGAGCTCAACCATGTCCAAGGAGTCGATGCCGAGGGAATCCATGGTGGACTCAGCGGTAATTTTCTCGGGATCGATGTCCATGTTCTCAGACAAAACCTCTTTGATGATATCGATAGCGACCATGAGGAACGCTCCTTTCGACGGCGATATATGCGTATCCCAGTGTACCACCCGCGCCGCTTTCAAGAGGCAAGAAGCGCGGGCAAGAAGCAGGGTCGCCTCCCTATCCAATCCTACCGATAAGACGGAAGGATATAGTTGACGGAATCCGTGCCCAAACCAGCACAGGACAGGCAATGATCCATGATTGACGAGATGATTGAAGCCCACTCGATGCTCGTCGCGAATTGGCGGTATCCATAGGACTTAGTGTCGCTGGCACGTTGCGGATCCCATTTCATCTGGTAGATGGTCACCTGTGGGTAGTCCGAAGCATAGGTGTAGTTGCGCGCAATCCAAGCAATACCGCCGGAAAGTCCCTTCGCAGGGCTGTCCCAACCGTTCTTGATGGCAAGGGCGCGACCGCCGGAAAGCGGGCTGGAGTCATAGGCTCCGATGCCGAAGTAGTTGTAGTACATACCAGCCGGGTAATACACACCGCCGACAGGCGTCGTCCCGTCGTAGTAGTAGCCGGTGGCGAGCTCCGAGGTGCCCCACCCTGTCTCGAGGATAGCGTGACTCAACGCATACACCTCGTTGAGCCCCGCGCTTTGACACGCCGAGAGAATGGCCTCTCCCTGACCTGCCATCGTCCCATTGCGCCCTTTGTCGGTGCTGGCGATATAGGCGTTGATCTGGTCGGCGGTGAGACCGCTCAACTGGCGCAGGTCCGCAAACTGCAAGTAGGCGCTTCCCGACACCGTGGAGGGGTCGATGGCGTCACGCACCTGATCGCGCGTGTAGCCGAGGCTTTTGGGGACGTAGGGGTAGTTCAGGTCGAGCATCTCGTCGAGAGTCAGATCGTATTGCACGACCGTCGTGCTGCCCGGGGTGGTCGTGCCGCCCGGGGTGGTCGTGCCGGTCGAGTCGCCCGATCCGGAGATCACCTTGGTATACTCAGCCATCTTCTCGCCGTCGTAATCGAGCCAACCGCGCACAACGGCATACTCGTTGCACAAGTTGAGAAACTCGTCGGAGTCGGCAAACCCGGCGACAAGGTATTCAAGGGGCATACCCGCATCCATACATGCGGTCCACCCGTCAAGACCATACTGATCGGGTGCGCGATCGAGCAAAGTGGCGTAGGCGATCGAGACGACTTCCCCGTGGGAGAGCGGACGAGACGTAAACTCCTCCGACAAGAAGAAGTTTTGCGCAAGTTGTGCCGCAGGCGTGCCGTCGAGCAGCGCCTGGCATTGCACGTTGAGACCGGCAACATCGGGATCGCGTCCGAGAATACAGGTATAAAGGCGCGTCGCGAAACCGCTCACATTGAGATCTTGGTCGCGAGGCTCGGTCAACGCGACTTTTCCAAGGGCGATATCATAGCGCGTGGCAAGGGCGACAACACCACTCTCGTACTGCTTGAGCATGACATCCACAAGCTTGCTCTCGCTCATGCCGCTCTCCTGATAGAGGGCAACATCGGAGATTTGGCTCCCTGAGAACGCCTGGTCGACCATGACATACGCAACCAGTTGGGCCACTTGTCGCTTCGAGTACCCACGCGTGGCGAACTCGTCGCTTTTCAGGACCGTCAAGACGGCGTCCGTCAACGTGGCATCACGTTCGACCGCAACAGACAGGGCATTCGACATATTGCCACCGACAAGATAGCTATCGAGTCGTTCGGCAAACCCCTTCATCCCCGTGTCAGGTGTCGCGGAAAGGAATTCGTAGTGGGACTCAAACTCCGGCGAGCGCAACACCTCGCTTACCACGAAGGAAACGCCTTGTGCAGCGATATGGCTCGTGCGGATGGCGAGCTCCTCACCCGAGGCGCTCCTCCCCAAAAGCGCGACATAGACAACTTGGGCGGCATCGGCGTCGGTAAACCCCCGGCCAGAGAACTCATCGCTACCAAAAAAGATCGAGGCCACCTCCTCGGTGGAGCGCCCACCCTCCATCTCGCCCACGTGATAGTCGACCTCGTCATCGCCGGGAACGCGACCGAGCACGTTTCGGTACAAGCTCGTGACATACGCCTCGCGTTGCGTGCGCAACGAGCTTGCCTCGGACTCGTCAAAAGCCAACTGGGAAACAGCGCAAAGAGAGGTGTTCTCATATTGCTTGGAGATCTCATCGGCGCTTGCGAGAGCAGGAGCACCCGCGCACAAAGAGGCCACCACAAGCGACACCGAGAGCATCAGCAGAGCCTTTTTCATATGCATCCATCCTTTGCACTCACGCCCTTTGGCGCCAAGTCAACATCCAATTCCGAAAATCCTACCGACTAGCGCTACTTTGAGCCTGCAAAACGACAAAAGTACCGAAAGATTCCATTCCCACGAAACGAACACAAGCTTTGTTTTGCCTGTTCAAATAATGAAATATGCTGGCATTCCCCCGATTCAACAAAGCGCGGGGGCCTCGTTTGGTATCATAATGACGTTACTGTACGTTTAAGGTAAGGGGCAACGATGCATCGCACCAAAATCCTTGCAGCCGCCATGCTCGTCACCGCGCTGGGTGCCACACCTGCGCTGGCGGACGAAATCGACCAGACTGCTACCACCTCCCCCGACAAGCCGGTCGCCGTTGAGGCAGCAAACACCAACGAGACGACCACGATCGAGACACCCGCCACCAAGGAGGATCCCGCCACGGTTGCGGCACCTGAGGCGACCACGATTACAACGCCTGAGACGCCCACAAATGCGACGCCTGGGACGACCGAAGCGGTCAAAGACCAAGCCGCCGCACCTGAGACCGAGGATGCGAGCGAGGGTATCTTCACGTCCATGACCAGCGATATCGAAGACTTCGTCACACGCATGTACACCGTCTGCTTGGGACGAGAGGAATCCGCTATTGACAAGGCTGGTTTCGACGTTCAAGTCGAGGCCATGAAGGGGGGCACTCCCGCCGCCCAGATCGCTATGAACTTCTTCACATCCGAGGAATTCAGCAATCGCCACCTGTCCAATAGCGAGATTGTGGAGACGGTCTACAAGACCATGTTCGACCGCGCCTCCGACGCTGACGGTGCCGCCCTTTGGGAGGGATACCTCAACAACAACATGTCCGTCGCAGCCATCGTCAAGGGATTCAGCCAGTCCAAGGAATACGCAAACACCTGTGAGAAATGGGGCGTCACGGCAGGGTCTGTTGACGTGACTGAGGCGCGCGACCAAAGCCCCAAGATCACCGAGTTCGTATGGCGCCTCTACTCCGAGTGTCTCGGACGCACCAAAGCCGATATCGAAGGCCTCAACGTCCAATGCCAGGCATTGCTCAACGGTACGAGCGGCAGTCAACTCGCCCGCAATTTCTTCGGAAGCGAGGAGTTCGCCAACCGTAACCTCACCCATGCCGAGATGGTTGAAACCGTATACGAGACCATGCTTGGCCGCGCCTCTGACATCGACGGTGCCGCCTTCTGGAAGGACCATCTCGACTCCTGCATGTCCATCGACGCCGTTGTCTGCGGTTTCTCCGAGGCAACCGAATGGGTCCGACTTTGCGCTGACTGCGGCATTGCAGCCGAACAACTATCCCCTGAGAACGCGCGAGATAAGAACATTGACCTCACGAAGTTCGTCCAAAAGCTCTTCCAGGGCGCCCTCAAGCGCGACCCCAGTGCTGCGGAAGCCGAAGAGCGTTGCCAATACCTCCTCGACGACCGTGCCGCAGCCGCCATGATTATCGGCGTCTATGAGTCTCCCGAACACTTGGCATTGGGTATGAGCTCCCTCGATGTCATCAAGGGTATCTTCAACACCATGGTGGGCCACGAGCCCAACAGCAATGATATTAAGACGTGGATGGGATACCTGACTAACCCCGATGACCCCAAGACCGCAGCTGACATGGCTGAAAACGTCAGCAAGACCACCGAGTTCAAGAACACCTGCAAGAACCTGGGGATCGTATGCGGGTATGCCCGTGACCCCTACGACGGCGCATACCAAAACATCACAAGCACCACAAATTGCTTCATCCTCATCGACTGCGCCAAAAACCAACTTGTCATCTACGAGGGCAGCCAGAACAATTGGGATGCAACCCACATCTGGACCTGCTCGACCGGCGCTCCTGGCTCCGACACCGTCAAGGGCTCTTACACCGTCACCGGTCTCCGCGGTGAGTACTTCGACGACGATTGGGACGATCGTTGTTGGTATTGGACGCAATTCTATGGAGACTACCTGACCCATTCCGTCCTCTACGAGATCGAGGACGAGCCCAACACGGTCAAAGACGGTACGCTCGGGGCAAACGTCAGCCATGGCTGCGTCCGCCTCTCCTTGGAAAATGCAAAATGGATTTACGATTGGGTCCCCACCGGATCCACGGTGTTCATCTTCTAGAACCCCTGCGAATCCATCGCAACCTGAAAGCCCTCGCACCCACGAGGGCTTTCTTTATACACCATCATACTTGAGCCCCAAGCCCCGACCCCCATCACACCCTGCCTGCTTTCGCCACACCCTCGTGTCTCCTGCTTGGGTCCTAGACCCCTGGCAACAACGTGGGACACCAGGCACAAGGGGACCCTGTGAGGAGGCGCGTATTGCACCCAGCGAAAGAGTCGCCCGGGTGGCATCGGACACAAAAATGGGCCCCTCCTGAGAGGGGCCCATTCTCGTCGATTTGGCCTCGCCTGCTTGAGGTTTTACCCTACAGCGGCGTGTACATCTCCTTGAGCTTTTGCAGGTGATCCCAACGATCCATGGCAGCGCGCTCGTTGGCCGCAAACAGGTCCTGTGCGCGATCCGGGAACTCGCGAACCAAACGGCTGTAGCGAGCCTCATTCATGAGGAACTCCCGGTAACCGCCTTGCGGCTCCTTGGAATCGAGAATGAACTTGGATCCCTTGGTGGCGCGAGGATCGAAACGGAACAAGTTCCAGTAACCGCAATCGACAGCCTTCTTCATCTCCTCTTGGCAATGAAGCATACCGCCCTTGATGGCGTGCATCTCGCACGGGCTGTAGCCGATGATCAGCGACGGTCCGGGATATGCCTCTGCCTCTTGGATGGCCTTGAGGGTTTGTGCCGGTTTGGCGCCCATGGCAACCTGCGCGACGTAGACATATCCGTAGCTGATGGCAATCTCAGCGAGGGACTTCTTTTTGATATCCTTGCCGGCAGCCGCAAACTGGGCTACCTGACCGATGTTGGAAGCCTTGGACGCCTGGCCGCCGGTATTGGAGTAGACCTCGGTATCAAACACGAAGACGTTGACATCCTTCCCCGAGGCGAGAACGTGGTCAAGTCCGCCGAATCCGATGTCGTATGCCCAACCGTCGCCACCGAAGATCCAGAAGCTTTTCTTGGACAGGTGGTCTTGGTACTTCAACATCTCGGTCGCCGTCTCGTTGCCCTCCTCGGCGAGTTGCTTGAGGTAGACAAGGTAGGTCTCAGCGGCACGAGTGCTCTCGAAGGTGTCGTCCTTTTTATCGAGCCACTCCTGGGCAGCTTCTTGGATGAACAGGTCGGGCTCGCTGGCGATGAGCTCCTTGGTGCCGTTGACCAAGATCTCGCGTGTCGCCTCGTAGCCGAGATACATGCCCAAGCCGAACTCGGCATTGTCCTCAAACAGGGAGTTGGCCCATGCGGGACCGTGACCCTCATGGTTGACCGTGTAAGGAGAAGTCGCAGCAGGACCGCCCCAGATAGAGGAGCAACCGGTAGCGTTTGCGACATACATGCGATGACCGAACATCTGGGAGACAATACGAGCATACGAGGTCTCAGCGCAACCCGCGCAGGAACCGGAGTACTCGAGGAGGGGATGCTTGAACTGCATGCCCTTGAGCGTCAAGTCGACCGTCTCAGGCTTCACGGAGACGTTGGCGTTGCAGTAGTCGAAGCTCTCCTGTTGTGGGAATTCCTGCTCCGCCGGTGCCATGTGGATGGCGCCGGTCTTGCACATGCCAACGCATACGCCGCAACCCATGCAGTCCATGGGGCTCACCGCGATAGTGTATTGGTAGAGGCCCTTGGCCTTGCCGGCCTTGATAGGCATGAGCTTGGTCTGCTCGGGAGCGCCCGCCGCCTCCTCCTCGTTGAGGGCGTATGGACGGATACAGGCGTGGGGGCAAACGAAGGTGCACTGGTTACATTGGATGCATTTCTCGGAATCCCACGTCGGGGCAGTAACGGCAACATAACGCTTCTCGTAGTGGGAAGCACCCTGCTCGAACTGGCCGTCGACATGGTTCATGAAAACGGAGACGGGCAAGCGATCGCCGTCCATGTTGCCGACAGGCTTCATGATCTCGACGACCTGCTTGATGACCTCGGGGCGGCCAACAAGCTCAGGCTTGGGCTTCTCACCCTCGGCGGTTGCCCAAGAAGCGGGAACGTCGATTTTAACGCAAGCGGTCGCACCAGCGTCGATAGCCTTGTGGTTGCGATCGACGACGTCTTGGCCCTTCTTCATATAAGACTTGGTCGCAGCATCCTTCATGTACTTCAAGGCATCTGCGGAAGGAAGGATGCCGGCAAGGCTGAAGAACGCGGACTGGAGGATTGTGTTGGTACGCTTGCCCATGCCGACCTCGATTGCGAGTGCGGTGGCGTCGATGGTGTAGAGCTTGATATCGTTGTTAGCGATATAGCGCTTCGCCTCGGAGGAGAGGTGTTCCTCGAGCTCCTCGATACCCCACTGGCAATTGATCAGGAACGTACCGCCGGGCTTGACATCGTTGACGATGCGGATGCCCTTGGAGATATAGGAGGGGTTGTGGCACGCGACGAAGTCGGCCTTGTTGACGTAGTAGGGGCTTTTGATCGGATTGTCGCCAAAGCGCAGGTGGCTGATGGTCACACCGCCGGTCTTCTTGGAGTCATACTGGAAGTAAGCCTGTACGTACTTGTCGGTGTGATCGCCAATGATCTTGATAGAGTTCTTGTTCGCACCGACGGTACCGTCGCCGCCAAGGCCCCAGAATTTGCACTCGATGGTGCCTTCCGCCGCCGTGTTGGGGCAGTTCGGATCCTCGGGAAGTGACAACATCGTGACATCGTCGACGATGCCGATGGTGAACTCGCGTTTGGGCTCGTCAGCAGCAAGATTGGTATAGACCGCGAACAAGCTGGAAGGTGGCGTGTCCTTGGAGCCAAGGCCGTAGCGACCGCGGCAAACATTGATGCCGGAGACGCCCTCTTGGACCAAGGCGGTAATGACATCTTGGTACAGCGGCTCGCCTGCGCTTCCCGGCTCCTTGGTGCGATCGAGAACCGCCATCTGCTTGCAAGTCGCAGGAATCGCCTCCACGAACTTCTTGCAGGCAAAGGGACGATACAGGCGCGGCTTGATGAGGCCGACCTTCTCGCCGTGGGCGTTGAGGTAGTCGATGACCTCCTCGATAACGTCGCATACGGAACCCATGGCGACGATGACGCGATCAGCGTCGGGGGCGCCGTAGTAATTAAACAACTTATAGTCGGTGCCGAGTTTGGCGTTGACCTGGTCCATGCACTCCTCGACGACGGCCGGGAACTCGTTGTAGTGGGAGTTGCAGGCCTCGCGGTGTTGGAAGAAGATATCGCCGTTCTCATGGGAACCGCGCATTGCCGGATGGTCTGGGTTCAGCGCGTGATCGCGGAATGCGCGCACAGCATCCATATCGACCATCTCTGCCAGATCTTTGTAGTCCCAAACCTTGATCTTTTGGATCTCGTGGGAGGTGCGGAAGCCGTCAAAGAAGTTCAGGACGGACATATGGCCCTTGATCGCAGCGAGGTGGGCAACCGCCGAGAGATCCATGACCTCTTGGACGTTGGTCTCGGCCATCATGGCGAAACCGGTCTGGCGGCACGCCATGACGTCGGAGTGGTCGCCGAAGATGTTGAGCGCATGGGTGGAAACGGTACGTGCGCTGACATGGAAAACCGTGGGGAGTTGCTCAGCGGCAATCTTGTACATATTGGGAATCATCAAAAGCAGCCCCTGGGATGCCGTGTATGTGGTGGTCAGGGCGCCCGCCGTCAGCGAGCCGTGAACAGCACCGGCAGCACCGCCTTCGGATTCCATCTCGCACACCTTTACGGTGGTGCCAAAGATGTTCTTGCGACCCTGGGCAGCCCATTGGTCGACGTAATCAGCCATAGGGCTGGAAGGGGTGATGGGATAGATGCCAGCAACCTCGGTGAACGCGTAAGACACATGCGCTGCCGCGTTGTTGCCGTCCATTGACTTGAGTTCTCTCGTCATGTCATCTCCAATCAAGGAATCCAACGTTTATGTTCAAGTACGCACATTCACAAAAAAAAGCGAACGAACCTTCTCCCAAAGGGGATTGCCACGATGTTAGCAAGCGGTGGATTTCTTTCGCGAGAGGCTTGGTTCTTTTTCGGTATATGTCGCAAATGGCGGCGTCAATCGACGAAAAAAAACCGCCCACGGTCGGTGAGCGGCAAATAGCGCAAGCGTCGGGCCGCGCAAAGGCGCCTAGCGGTAGCCGTAGGACTTCCCGAGGCCGAACATGAACCCAAGCGTCAGCGCAAGAGCAAGCAACTCGCCCACCGCCCACGACATCCAAATGGCAGTCGGGCCGAACAACGCCGGCAACACAAAGATCGCAATCGCCTCAAACACGAGCACGCGCAAAAACGAGATGAGCGCCGAGACGAGACCGTTGCCGAGGCTCGTGAACAAGCTCGATCCGTACATACTGAACCCACAGATCAAATACGCAACGCTGAACAGGTGGAATGCCTTTTTTGTCAAATCGAACAAACCCTCGTCGTAGCCGGTATAGACATACGCGAACGGCCCGGCACATACCTCCGCAAGAACGAACATCGCGACACCGAATATCGCCATGAACGCAAGGCTCTTCTTCCAAAGGCTGTGCATCTCTTCGAAATTTCTCGCACCGTGTTGGTAGCTCATGAGCGGTGCGGTGCCGACGGTGTAGCCCATGAGCACCGCCAAGAACACGAAGCAGATATACATGCAGGCACCGTATGCCGCAACGCCATCCTCACCGTAGAGCGCCATGAGTTGGAAGTTGTACAGCATGCTCACCACCGACTGGGCGATGTTGCTCATCATCTCGGAGGAGCCGTTGAAGCATGCGCCGCCGATCGAGTGCCAATCGAGTGTCGTGGGCCCGAGGCGCAACACGCTGCTATTAGGGCGCACAAAATAGATGATCGGGATGACGCCGCCGACGAACTCGGTGATCACCGTCGCCCACGCAGCGCCCATCACCCCCCATCCTAGCAGGCCGACGAACACCGCATCGAGCACGATGTTCATACACCCCGCAACGACGGTAACCGCAAGGCCGAGCTTGGGTTTGCCCGCCGTGTTAAAAAACGCTTGGAACGCATATTGCAACATATACGCCGGAAGGCTGACCATGCTGATGCGACCGTAGAGGACGCACAAATCAAGCATGTTGTCGCCGGCGCCGAGCAGACGCGCCACCGGCTCCATCGCGAAAAAGCCGATAAGCGCGAGCGTGATGCCGAGCGCGAGCGTGAAATACACCATAAGCGAGAAGCGCTCGTTGGCCTTCTTGTCGTCGCCCATGCCGCGCGTTTTCGCGACAAGCTCACTGCCGCCCGAACCGATCATGAATCCGGTACAACCCAAGATCATGATGAAGGGCATGATGAGATTGACCGCCGCAAAGGCCGTCTTGCCCGCAAAGTTGGAGACGAACAGACCATCGACGATACCGTAGATGCTTGTGAACAACATCATGGCGATCGACGGCCCCGTCACCCTCAACAAGCGAGGCATGGTGAAGTGTTTGGACATGTCAACCGTTGAGCTCATGTCGCCCTATGCTAGCACTTTTGTCGCCCTGCGCCAGCACAACAGAGGCGCCCCGTTAAGGCGCCCCGTTCCTGAAATCTTTTTTTCGCTACTCGCGACCGTCCCAACAATAAGTACAGATTTTCTCAGGATCGATGCCGATCGCTTCAATGAGGCCCTGCAAGCTTTGGAATCGCAAGGAGTCAAATCCCATCTCCTCGCAGATGCTCTTCAGCATGCACCCGCCACGCTCCGTGTTGGCGTCAGCGTATTCGTCAAGGTGCTTTTGACCCTCGTCACCCTCAAGCTCTTGGACCTTCCTGCGCGCAATAAGCTCCATCTCGGACTTACTGCTGGAGAAGTTGAGGTACTTGCATCCGTACATAAGGGGCGGACACGCGGAACGCATGTGGACCTCCTTGGCACCAGCGCCATAGAGAAAATCAACGGTCTCGCGAAGTTGGGTACCACGAACGATCGAATCGTCGACAAAAAGGAGCTTCTTGCCGTTGATGAGTTCGTTGACAGGAACGAGTTTCATCTTCGCCACATGGTTGCGGACCTTTTGGTTGCTGGGCATGAAGCTGCGGGGCCACGTCGGGGTGTACTTGACGAAGGGACGGCCAAACGCACGACCGCTTTCCTGGGCAAAGCCGATACCGTGAGGCAAGCCGCTGTCAGGAATGCCTGCAGCATAGTCGACGTCGGGAACGCCGACGGCCCGCTCCTCATCTCGGGCCATGATGCGGCCGTTACGATAGCGCATCTCCTCCACATTGACGCCCTCATACGTGCTGTTGGGATACCCGTAATACACCCACAAGAAGGAGCAGATGCGCATCTTGTCGCCAGCGGGAGCGATGGTCTCGTACCCGTCCGCGGTCATGCGCACGATCTCGGCAGGACCGAGCTCGTACTCATCGACGTAGCCAAGCTTTTGGTACGCGAAATTCTCAAAGCTGACACAATAGCCGTCGTCATCGCGACCGATACGGATCGGCAAGCGGCCGAGACGATCACGAGCGGCGATGATCTCGCCCTCGGAAGTCAAGACGAGCATCGTCATGGAGCCCTCGATGATCTCCTGGGCAAAACGAAGACCTTCGACGAGGGTTTCCTTTTGGTTGATAATAGAGGCGACAAGCTCGGTCTCGTTGACGTTTCCCGAGCTCATAGCCATGAACTGGTTTCCTACACCGGAGAGGTGCTTGTCGATGATCGCATCGGCGTTATTGATGATGCCAACCGTGGACAGGGCGAACACGCCGAGATGGCTACGGACCAAAAGAGGCTGCGGGTCTCGATCGGAAATACAGCCGATGGCGCTCGTTCCATGGAACACGTTCAAGTCGTCCTCGAAACGCGTACGGAACGGGGTGTTCTCAATGGAATGGATCTCGCGCTGAAAGCCGTCTTCCACATCGTGCACGACCATGCCCGCACGCTTGGTTCCCAAATGGGAATGGTAGTCAACGCCGAAGTACACATCCAATACGACATCGCGCTTCGAAGTTGCGCCGAAGAAACCGCCCATGTGCAAACCTCTCTCTTTTCCCGTAGACGCCGAACTTCCCCCGGCGCCGTTTTCGACAAAGACACTATACGCGCATTGGGGGTATCCGTCCTGCAGGGAAACGCAATTTATTCGAGATGAGGTACGTCCCTTTTTGTGAACAAACACACTTTTGGGCGACAGCGCCCCCCACTTTTGGATAATCGCTGGTTTATCGGTATCAATCCCCTGTGACCACGATCGAGGCCCTATGATGGATACGTATGAAGAGGAGGTACGCCGTGGCTGTGCGATTAAACGAAGACGCAGAGGTCGTCGCCATGATCCGCAAGGGTTTGAAGGAGAAGGGTGGATACTGCCCATGCCGCCTTGAGATGACCGAGGACAACAAGTGCATGTGTCGAGAGTTCCGAGAGCAGATCGAGGACCCAACCTTCGAGGGATACTGTCACTGCATGTTGTTCTACAAATCGCTCGATTAAGGACAACCGTCGCTCCAACGATCCCTCGGCCCCTCGCACTCTCGGCCAACCGGCCAACCGGCCCCTCGCACTCTCGGTCAACCGGCCAACCGGCCCCTCGCACTCTCGGCCAACCGTCGACACCGCGCCATCCCCCAATACCGGGAGACGCTCATCGCGACCGATAGCGGAAACTTAGTCGCCGGGATAGCATAGTCGAGTCGGCTTAGCCAAGACAGCTTAGTCGTCGAAACCCCACATACGAACCTCGGGCTCGAGACGGACACCCTCCCTGTCAAACACGCTGCGCTGCACATCGGCAATGAGGGCGCGCACGTCCTTGGCCGTGGCCCCACCTGCGTTGACAACGAAGCCTGCATGTTTCTCGCTCACCTGGGCACCACCGACACGGTGTCCTTGCATGTCCGCATCCTGGATGAGCTTGCCGGCGAAATACCCCTCGGGGCGTTTGAACGTGGAACCCGCCGACGGCATCTCGAGAGGTTGCTTCTCCTCGCGACGGATACGCAGATCCTCCATGCGCCCAAAGATCGCGTCGGGCTCGTCTTTTTCCAGGCGTAACTTCGCGCCCACCACGAGAAACCCGCGATCCATCATCATGCTGTGACGATAGCCCCAATCCGCATCCTGTGCGGCAACCTCAACCATCGTGCCCTCAGGCGTGATGCAATCCACCGACACCGCCACAGCCTTGAACTCGCCGCCATAGGCACCGGCGTTCATGATTGCAGCGCCTCCGATGGTTCCAGGGATCCCGCTGGCAAACTCGTAACCTGCAAGCCCCGCACGCATAGCCGCCCAAGCAACCTCCTCATTGCTCGCGCCTGCCTGGCAGGTCACGCACGTGCCATCCACCTCGATTGCAGAAAAACGCCCAGCAAGCTTCAGGACGACACCGGGGATTCCCTCGTCGCAAGCAAGGATGTTGCTTCCCAAACCGAGAAAACGGACCTCGACGTCCGCCTCGCGACACGCGTCGAGTACGGCGCGGATCTGGTCGATGTCGGAAGGTTCGACAAGCACGTCAGCCGGACCGCCGATTTTAAAGGTCGTGTGTGCCGAAAGCACCTCGTCGACATGGGTGTTCTCCTCGCCAACGATGGCGATGAGCTCTTGGATAAGGTTCTGCACTGGTCTATCCAATCTCAAAGGCGAGCGCATCATTGATCAGTACTCGCCAGTACTCGCGCGCTTTTCCTCGATCTCTTTCTCAAAGAGGCGGTCGAGCCATCCGTCGTACATCTGACCGACCACTCCCGGTTGCTCGATCTGGTCTTGATCGATGCGACTTTGGGGGATGCCATCGCGGCCCAATTCTTCCATCTTGTCCCTATCGGTGCGGATGTCCATTTTTACTCCTTTTCGCATACCGACTACCCGCTAATAATACGTCCCCGCCCGACGCTTCTTGCGAGAAACTTCTATAACGCGCACATGCTGCGGAATCGTCGGCTGCGAACTTTCGTAACGCGCACATGCTGCGGAATCGTCGGCTGCGAACTTTCGTAACGCGCACATGCGGCAAAACCACCGGCGAGAAACAGAGGACCCCCCTATCAAATGCTCCCAGGGTCCGCTACACTCAAACCGAGAGACAATTGAAGACGGGAGGAAAGATGGCTTTACGTAAGATCATCGAAATCGACCAAGGGAAGTGCAATGGGTGCGGCCTGTGTGCAGAAGCGTGCCACGAAGGGGCAATCGGCATCGTCAACGGCAAGGCGACGCTGTTGCGCGACGACTATTGTGACGGCTTCGGTGATTGCTTGCCCGCATGTCCCATGGACGCCATCTCCTTCGTGGAGCGCGAGGCTGCCGAATACGATGAGGCGGCAGTCGTCGCCAACAAGATGGCTCGCGCGAAGGCCCAGGCAGCGCAAGCCGCCGGCGCCATCGGGTTCCAATGTCCTGGCAGCGCCGTGCACCAATTCGACCAAGAAACCTCCGAGATGCAAATCGGCACTGACGGCACGTTCGAACTCACCGGCACGACGGTTCCCAGCCGTATTTCGACTTGGCCCATCCAAATCAAGCTCGTCCCCGTGGAAGCGCCTTACTTCGAGGGGTGTCACCTGCTTATCGCGGCCGATTGCACCGCTTTTGCCTATGGAAATTTCCATCACGACTTTATGAAGGGCAAGGTCACCGTCATCGCATGCCCGAAGCTGGACAACGTCGACTACGCCGAGAAGCTCACGGAGATATTTGCCCGCAACACCATCACCGCCATCACGGTCACACGCATGCAGGTCCCCTGTTGCGGCGGCCTCGAGATGGCCGTCAAGCGTGCTGTCGCCGCATGCGGGAAAGACATCCCCCTCGAAGTCGTCACCTTCACTCTCGACGGACGCATCATGTAGTACTTGACTTGTGGTACTTGGCGACAGGGCTTGACTGCGGCACCCGGCGGCAGGGCTCGGCGGTAGTATTTGGCCCTTGACGCAAACAAGGCGGCTCCCTGCTTTAACGCACGGGGCCGCCTCTTGTTTCCCTCGCGACTTCCTCCAGAGACGGGACGAGCTGCCGGGTCTTCGGCAGCTCGTCCTGTTAGAGAAAGAAGAGAGAAACTAACTGAGTCTTTTATACTCCGTTCTGATAATATGGTCAAGAGAAAATAATCATTTTTTTGGATTATTCTTAGATACAACAATCACCGCTCAAAAACTACCGCTCACCGCCACCGAAGCGCACGCCCAGCGCTTGACATCCGGAATCTGGCGCACGATGGCACGGAAAAACAGCATCACCCCAACGTGCGTCAAAACGATTGTCTGCAAGCATGGCAACAGCGCCGTTGTAAAGTTGGCCGCTACCGCCTCATGAAGCGCCTCGGCTCGTGCCGGTTTGGATCTATCGGGAAAAAGCAGCGTTTAACAGGACAACATATACTTGGGAACATCTGCTTCGCAAAAGCGATCACGCGTCACCCGCATAGGCATCTTCAAGCTTGCCGTATTCCTCAAAGACATCGGTCATGACCCGCCTTTCCGCATTGGGGGTTTTGCCACCTCGCGACTCTCGATCGTTTCCTCCGCAACAAACCCCGCTAGTCAGTCTTGCGTCGACGAAGCACATACGCGCATGCGCCCGCAATTGCAGCGGTGCCGCCAAATATGAGCAAGCCCGTTGCTGCAAAGTCACCCGTTTTAGCAGACACCCCGCTAGGCTGCGTGCTGCCACTCTTCGCAGAAGCTTGTGTGCCAGGGGTGCCACTCACCTTTAATGCTGCCAATACGGCATTTGTTTCATCGGGCGATGGCGTGGTGTTTTTAAGTTCGTTGTGGAAATCGCCCGCGTTCTCTAGCTGCTGCTCAGCTTCTTTAATTGCGTCTTTTAGTGCATCGTATTCTTGCTGGTTCATCCACAGCTGATCTTCTGGGACATCTGTTCCATCAGGGCTCACCTTTAATGAGGAAAACAGCTCTTTTGCGGCGGAAAGTTGTTGTTTTAGCTGGTCAAGCTGGCCTACCGAAGCCCATTCGCGAAATTCAGAAATTGCCTTTATAGCAGCATTATCAAAGCAAATAGAAGGATAGATTTCATCCAATTGCGCCTTGAAATCGGTCCAGTCGCTCCATGAAAGTTCCTGTGAGGAAACTTCGCCAGATTCACGAGCGGCACCATTGTCTCCGACATCGCCAGCCTCACCCGCAGCGGCGGACATGTCGGCGGCAGCCATGGCGCCCGACTCTTCAGCGCCCGAACCCGAGCTTGCTATTTCGCCATAAAAGCTTTCGCCCTCATTAACTTTAGACTCATAGTACGTGTTTTCATAAATGTCCACCGAATACGCGACTTGCTTTTCAATAGCTTCGGTTTGATCGTTCAGCAATGTGTTTATTCCTTCAAGAGCAAGTTGTTTTGCTACCTCGTCGGTTTCGCCTTGATCTTTGAACTCTTTGAAAAGCCTGTCGTAATTTTGAGCATACAAATTCTGATAGGTAAGCGTCCGGTAATATTCCCTCATAGACTCTTGGTATTGGTCGACAGAGCCCTCGCTTGGTTTTTTGGCGTTATACGCTATACCAACGTAGTAATTGTTGTCATCGTTGCACTTTTGTGTGGTCACCACGGAATAACGCTGGCCTTCGCGCACGGCAACCCAGTCGCTCTCCGCAACTGTCGTGCGATGATACCCGCCATATGTGTAGGTGTCCTGCGCGGTAAGCACAAGCGTGCTGTGATTGGGGTCTGCAGGCGTTGTTGCTTCATCGTCAAGCAGGTATACCTCATACGTTACCGTAGTGTTTGGCTTATAGGTGGTGCATCCAAGTGTGCGAATTGCAATGTCCGCGCTGGCAGTAAACACATTTGCAGCGCTCATTTTGGTAGGAGTTGCAGCAGGTAAAGAACCGTTCTCGGGCAGGTAATCATAAGCGTCCACATAGACTTCATCGCTTGCTCCGTAGGAGTTCAGGTCGAAGTCAAATGTTTCAATCTTAGAAATACTTTGGTCGTAATAGGAAAGCCAAAAGTAACCGGTATGGTTACCGTTTTCGTCTTTTATGCCCCAGTGATTAGGTGAGTCATTGGGGAACTCTTCGGTATCTGAACCCCAGCTGTTTTTTACCAACCAAGCACCGTCCCCTTCGGGCTTTTTACCTGCGGCATTGTTAAAGTTATCCTTGGAGTAGTTGTCGGACCATCCCACAATGGTTACCCCATGGTTCATGGTTGCTTGCTCGTAGGTGTAATGCGACCATGTATTTGTATCCATGTATTTGGAAACGCCCTCTTCATTTGGCAAGGAAGTATCCGCATGGAAGGTGATCGCAACGGCGCGCCCGTTTTGGTACATTTCTTTCTTAATTGCCGCAACAGCATCAAAATCTATTCCAGCATAGGAGCCATCGGCGTCGTTGAGAACCGTGCTTGGCAAAATATTGCCGTTTTCAAATTCCAACACCGTTTGATTCCAGGTATCTGGCAACACGGACCAGTCGGTATATACCGTTTTGGTTTCACCGGATTCGCTATCTTGCTGTTCGTAGTTGCCAGCCCAATTAAGCTGTACAACAACGCCCCCCTTGTCTTTAAGCTCCTGGATTTGCGCATCGGTTAAGTATCGAATGCTTGCCTTTGATGCGCCATTGGGGATTACCAGACACTCCTTAACGCCTTCGCTGTTTTTATAGGGCACTTGGGATTCCAGCAAAGGACCAACCCCTACAGAGAACAAGGTTGAGGCGTAGGAAAACAAACCGCCAGCCTCCAGGCCTCTGTTCTTGTTTTGCGAGCTATTGTGATAGCCTTCGCCCGCCTGCGCTTCACCCACATACTCTTCAGGAGCTGCGGTGATAGCCGCGTTTGCCAACTGAAGCTCGGATAGGTCAAGCTTTGTTGCTTCGTACGTTGTTTTAGCTTCGGAAAGTATGCTGCTTTCACAAGCGGCGATAGTGGAAAATCCCCAACAGGTGCCCCAGGGGTTTTGCAACTTGACAGGCGTTACCACTCCGGTGCTACTTAAGTAATATTCAGATGGCAGCGTAGCTGCGTCTTCGTCATTAGTGGCAAAAACGGAATAGCTTGATGTGTCTGCAAAATTGTAAGCATTAAAACCAGGCGTAGTAAGCGCAACGTTTGCGGCTTCGAGCCATTTTTCCGTAAGCGTGCTTTCGTTGCCTTCGTTGTTGCCTGTTACCTGAGCAGCAGCTGGCATAACGCCCAAAAGCGAAAATCCGAGCGTAGCAGATAGCACTACATTTATTGTTTTTTTGCCGAATAGGGCAGCGTTTCCCCTTTTGTTGCTTGCCATATATGCCGTCCTGTCAAATTTCGATGCACGCTCATGCGAACATAAACTCTCAAGCGTTTTCACATACCGCCCCAACGTTCGTCGTCTTGGCGCGTCAGTGTTCGCACAATTATACCCATACGCTCTGCCCAGGCGCGCGCTTTTAGACACATTTTATGTGCGTATTTGTGGCATTCTGCTTGACGACCTTGAACACCTCGGCAGTGAAAGAGACCTTCTCGTCGCTCTCGACCGTCTCGACGGCGTATCCAGGCTTGAACCCCGCATCTGGCGCCACCTCATGGCTCTCAATCGTCTCGGCCGCGACAAATCCCACCTCGAGCAACTCCGTCACAAACGTTGCGCGAGACGGGGCGGCTTGGACACTGTTGCCAATCGCCTTCGCACGCTCAACCACCGCCTCGTCGCGGGAGCCGTCCGCGGTCACCATCTCACACACCAAAGCACCTCCCGGCTTGAGCACACGATATATCTCGCGTAGGCAACGTGCCCGGTCAAAGACAAGGTTGATGACGCTGTTGACCCAGACCATGTCGATGCTTCCCTCTTGGATTCCGCCTACTGCGAGATCCTCGGGAAACCCCAGGATGAACGCCATATTGTTCTCGGTCAGCCCACTCTTGGACGCGGCATGGGCAGACCATTCCGCCGCTTCCTCGATATAGCTCGCTCCCCAGTCAAGGCCGATTGCTCGACCCGCCCGACCGACGCGTCCACTCAACTTGTACACGCCACGCCCACGGCGACATCCGATGTCGAGCGTGATCTTTCCCGCAAGATCATCCGGGACCGTCATTTTGCAAAGGCTCGCCCACCCGTATTCGAACTGCTTGCCACCATAGAAGGCGCGCAGCCGTTCAGTGTAGGCATCGGTTCCGGTCGTAGCGTCGATGATCGGCGCGACGTCGATGCCCTCGACCACCGGAGCGGTTTTCCTCTCCGTGTGGTCAGCGCCAATTGGACACATGGTTCCTCCTCACGAAATCACCGCCTAGGCGATGCTTGTCACCTCATACCCCGCGTCGACGACAGCCGCCGTCAGGACATCATCGGTAACCTCTTTGGACAATTTCGCCACCGCAGACTTTCCCTCGAGATCCACGATCGCCTCAATAACGCCGTCAACACCCTCCAACGCCTTCTTGACATGGGCGACGCAGTGTTGGCACATCATGCCCTCCACCATCAGTTTCTTTTCCATAATCGGCTCCTTTCGTTGCGCTTGTTCCTTGTCCCTTTTATTACTACCGCGATGACTTCCGTCCTCGCGCATAGATTCCTTTTCCTGCTGCTCCTGGGCCTGTTGCTCTTGGGCGACCCGTTCTTGGGCCTGTTGCTCTTGGGCGACCTGCTTCGCACGGCTTACGCTTTCGCTTGGATTCCACCCGCGCAAACGCAGCGCGTTCGACACGACGCACACGCTCGAACAGCTCATAGCCGCCGCGGCGATCATCGGGTTGAGGCTGAGCCCGAAGACGCTCAGGGCACCCGCCGCCAAGGGGATGCAGATTGCGTTATAGAACAACGCCCAGAAGAGGTTTTGCTTGATATTACGAAGCGTCGCGCGAGACAGTTGAATACCTGCGGCGACGTCCAAGAGGTCGTTTCGAACAAGCACCATATCCGCGCTCTCGATAGCCACGTCGGTGCCGGCACCGATCGCGATGCCTATGTCGGCGCGGGCAAGGGCGGGCGCATCGTTGACCCCATCCCCCACCATGGCGACCTTTCCTCTTGCGGCAAGTTTGCGGATGATCTCCTCCTTGTCCTGAGGCAAGACGTCGGAGACGACCTCATCGACACCGACCTGCTTGGCGATGGCCGCCGCCGTACGCGCATTATCCCCCGTCAGCATGACGGTGCGGATGCCCATGGAGCGTAACTCCCCGATCGCAGCCGCGCTTGTTGGCTTCGGTACGTCTGCCACCGCGATACCCCCAAGCAAGACGCCGTCCAAGGCAAACAACAGCGGCGTTGCGCCTTCGTCGGCCTTGTCCTCAAGCCACTCCGCAAACGAGGAGGTGTCCACCCCTTCCTCTTCCATGAGCCGTGCGTTACCGGCGGCCAAAACCTTTCCCTCATAGTGGGCGCGCAAACCTCGACCGGGAACTTGGACGAAATCGGTGACCGGCGCAGGAGGCTTGCAACCACGCTCGATCGCATGAAGGCAGATAGCTTGGGCAAGAGGGTGCTCGGATTGGGCCTCGATCGCCCACGCGTAACGCAAAAGGTCCCTCTTGGACATGCGCCCCGTATCTGCCGCGCTGCCATGCGCGTCAATCCCCGCACACCTGACTCCGACGACACAGGCACTTCCCGTGGTGATCGTGCCGGTCTTATCGAGGACGACCGTTTTGACGTCGTGGGCATTCTCAAGCGCCTCAGCGCTCTTCACGAGTATGCCCGCCTTGGCACCGCGACCCGTTCCAACCATAATCGCCGTCGGCGTCGCCAGACCTAAGGCGCACGGGCAACTGATGACAAGGACGGAGATGCCATAGTTGACAGCCCGGGACCAATCCCCGCCCGTCACCACCATCCAAATGGCGAACACCGCCAAGGCGATGGTGATGACCACCGGAACGAACACGCCGCTGATCTTGTCAGCGATCTTCTCGATAGGGGCCTTGGTGCTTGTCGCCTCGTCTACGAGACGGATGATACCGGCTAAGGCCGTATCGGCCCCTACATGCTCGGCACGCATGGTGAAATACCCTGTCGTGTTGACCGTCGCACCCGTGACCTGCATGCCCGCTACCTTGTCCACCGGAACGCTCTCGCCGGTGATCGCGCTCTCGTCGACGGTGCCGGCACCCTCGAGCACGACCCCGTCAACCGGGATGCTCTCACCCGCGCGCACCGCAAGGATATCCCCTACGCGCACAAGGTCGACCGCAACCTGCTCTTGGGTCCCATCTGCAACGATACGGGTCGCCGTCTTGGGTGCCAAATCCATCAAACTCGTGATCGCATCGGTGGTGCGACTCTTCGCGCGCGCCTCGAAGAACTTGCCGAGGGTGATGAGGGTCAAGATCATCGCCGCGCTCTCGAAGTACAGATCCATGGCGGCGTCGTGGGCGCCATCGAGGTTACCCAACCCCAACGCAACGCCGATGCGATAGAGAGCCGCGATACCGTATACCGTACTCGCTGTCGATCCCAAGGCGATAAGGGAGTCCATGTTGGGATGGCCCGCGAACAACGTCTTGAACCCAACGCGGAAGAACTTGAAGTTCACAAAGATGACCGGCAACAGGAGCAAAAACTCCGTGAGCCCGAAGGTCATCATGTTCTCATGACCGAGAAACACCGCAGGCAAAGGCCATCCAAACATATGGCCCATGGAGATATAGAACAAAGGAATCGTAAACACGCAACTGACGATGAGGCGCATCTTTACCTGGGCGGCCTCCTTTGCCGCCGCGTCTCCTGCGCCCGACGAGCTCGCAACAAGGGCGGGCATCGCGCCGCTCCCACTTGCCACGGGACGGGGATACGCCCCATAGCCTGCCGCCTCGACCGCCGCCGACACGGCAGCGAGCACTTCGGGGCCTCCCTCGTAGACGACCTCCATGCTGTTTTTCAACAGGTTGACCGTGGCAGAGGTCACGCCCTCGACGTCATTGGCAGCGCGGTCAACGCGAGCGCTGCACGCCGCGCAGGTCATACCCGTCACATCAAACGTTTGTTTCATGCCGTCCTTCTATCGGTTGAAACGGCGAATGAGCTGCATAACCTCATCCACCACCTCGGTGTTGCCCTCGGTTATCTGCTCGACCACACAAGTCTCCATATGGTTTCTCAGCATGATCTCGGATACCCGATGAATAGCACTCTCGGCCGCGGCAAGTTGGGTGAGAATATCGCCACAGTAGCGATTGTCGTCGATCATCGCCTTGCACCCGTTGAGTTGGCCGATGGCTCGATTCAACCGTTTTTGCAGGTCATCTTGCATCTCGACGCTTCTCGGGGTGTTCTTGTGCTTACCACAGCATTGTTTCATGGGCGCTCCGTCGTCTTTCGTGTGCGTTATATACCCCCAAGGGGTATGCAACCAACTTATCACCCTCCGAGAAGCCACGCAAGACAGAATCAAGCCCGTGGTATCATTACCCAGGTATACTGTTGGCTCCTGTATCTCACGGAAGGTCTCGATTGAGCGCTCTCATCCGCATATTGCAATCATTGCCTCTGGTTATCGCGCTCGGAGCCCTCGCCATCATCGTCTATCTCGTCGTCTCGTGGCGCAAATCCCCCACCCGCGCAAAAGAGGTCCTCATCAAGGTGTTCCTCATTTTGACAACCGTCTTGAGCGTGCTCTTTCTCTTGGCGACAATCTATGCCGTCATCGAGGCAAACATCGCTGTCGCTGAGTTGTTTGGCGTGTTTTTTGCCGTATCGGCCATATCCTTGGCCATCACGCTTGTCTGCCGCGCCCGGTTTCGTAAGAACCATCCCAACTACCAATACACCCCCCAAAAAGCTCGCACCCACTTCGCCTGGGAAAGCGCTCTTCGCAAACTCTTGGAACATCTTGGTCGCGGTCCTGGCGCCCCCCGTTCTTAAACGCTGCTCTTAATCCTCTCGCTTAAACGTTGGTGATCCGTTTGCCTCCAAGCCCTACCTGTCACCCATTGGCAACATGGGTGCGAGTTGGCTACTTGGGCTGACGTCTGGCTCCGTTTGCCGCCAGTCAGTAACCTAGGCGCCAATCGGCAACCTGAGTTGACACCTGGCTCCAAACGCAAAAAAGGGGACCCTTTCGGATCCCCTAAGAGCGTGCGCTCTCCAGAGTAAATTTGCCCTGCGGCTGAATTTACTTGATGGTGACAGCTGCACCTGCCTCCTCGAGCTTGGCCTTGATTTCCTCGGCCTTCTCCTTGGCAACCTTCTCCTGGATGGGAGCAGGGGCACCCTCGACAGCAGCCTTTGCCTCCTTGAGGCCGAGGCCGGTGATCTCGCGGACAACCTTGACGACAGGGATCTTGTTTTCACCAAAGCCCTCGAGGATGACGTCAAACTCGGTCTGCTCCTCAGCAGCAGCAGCGCCAGCATCTGCAGCGACAGCAACAGCAGCGGTAGCGGAGACACCGAAGGTCTCACAGATCAGGTCACGAAGTTCAGCAAGCTCGATGAGGGTCTTCTCACCGAGGGCCTCAACGATCTCAGCGTTGGTAAGAGCCATGTTAGTTTCCTTTCAACAATTGCCCTACGAGGCAATGTCGTACATTTCTAGTTTTCTTGCCGACACAATGCGATCATTTCGCATCATGCCGATGCCGCCATGCGGCGACATGCTGCTATGCAGCATCCTTTTCGGACATCTCGCCAAGGGCGATAGCCAGCTGGGAAGCAACAGCAGTGAGGGAAGAAGCGATCTGACCAAGCAGCTGATCCTTGGACGGCAGGCTTGCGATGGTCTTGAAAGCGTCTACATCCTGGAACTCACCGTCCATGATGCCACCCTTGAGCTCGAGATTTTGGTTCTGGGAAGCGAAATCCTTCAGAGCTTTTGCGGGAGCAACGGCGTCCTCCTTTGCGAAAACAAAAGCGGACGGACCCTCGAGAATGGAGTCCATGTCGACCATCCCAAGATCAGCAAGCGCGCGCTTCATAAGCGTGTTCTTGTAAACGGACATGGTACCCTGAGCTGCGCGGATATCGCAACGAAGCTGCTGGAACTCCTTGACAGTGAGACCGCGATAGTCGACAACCCAAACGGCAGCGACCCCCTCGAGCTCAGCCTTGATGGCAGCAAGGCTCTCGACGTTTTGTGCATTCGGCATAGTATGCACCTCCTTTCCACATGCGCTCATGTTCCGCGCAGTGGGAGGAGTCGTCGCTAAAAACGACCCCTGCCGTCATCAGACAGCAGGGGCCGCAAAACACAAACATATGCAGACCACCTCGGCGGGCCGCTCGTGGCGATTAAACCCTTACGGGTACCAGCTGTCTTTGGCAGCGGAACGATTAACGTTTCACCGTGTTCTAAAACACAGCCTTTGTATAGTAACCCAAGACACGTCGCCTTGCAACGCCTTTTTGGAATTAATCCCACGTTAGCAGGGGAAGTCACCCCAAAACAACGAACACGTCGCCACATACAACGAACAGACTTGCCACCATCCACATATCGAGAACGAACCCGCCTTCAACGCGCTAACCTGCCTCTCACGACCTACGACCTCTCCTGCGACTATCGTTGCCATATCCTGCGATTATCGTTGTTATACTAACCAAAACACCCAACAAAACCAGGAGAGACTATGACGGAAGAAACCGCAGAAACCACCACGAACGCCACCCCCAACGAAGGCGGCAAATCATCGGTCTTCGCTGCAATCGCAGGCAATATCGGTGTCGCAATCGTCAAGTTCATCGCATCAGCGGTATCCGGCTCGTCGGCCATGTTTTCCGAGGCAATCCACTCGCTCGTTGATTGCGGAAACGGCATCCTGATCCTTATCGGCATGAAGAAGGCCCAGCGAAAGCCCGATTTCCACCACCCCTTTGGTTCTGGCAAGGAGTTGTATTTCTACACACTCATCGTTGCCCTCGCCATCTTCTTGCTCGGCGGTGGTGTCGCGATTTGGGAAGGCGTCGGAGCGGTCAGGGAGTCGCTCGAGGGACACACCACTATCGGCGATCCACTTGTCAGCTACATCGTCCTTGTCGCATGTGCCCTCATCGAAGGCATGTCGTTGCGCGTAGCTGTTAAGAATTTCAATGCAGCTCGAGGAAGCATGCGCGCCTTCGAATTCATCCGCTATGCCAAAGACCCCTCCCTTTACACCGTCGTACTCGAGGACGCCGCTGCTGAGACCGGTCTTCTGTTCGCGCTCGTCGGTACGATTCTCACCCACGCCACCCAAAACACCATCTTCGACGGTGCGGCCTCCATCCTCATCGGCTTGTTGCTATGCGCTGTCGCCGCTCTTTTGCTCAAGGAAACAAGGGGGCTGTTGGTTGGCGAGGGCGTCACCGAAGCGGAGATTGACGAGATGCGCGCCATCGTGACCGAAGACGAGAACGTTCTTGAGTGCGGCAAGATCCTCACCATGTACATGGGTCCCGCATGCCTCGTCGTAGCCATGGATGTCACCCTCGCCCCCGACCTTGAGTACTATGAGCTTGACGAGGTTACCGACGAGATTGAGAGCCGCATCGAGCAGCGTTGGCCGGAGACCGCCCAAGTCTATGTTGAGATCGAACGGCTCGACGGTGTCGTTGCCCAACATAACGCCCAAGACAGGTGGGGGACCAAAAGCTAGACTCCCGCAAGATCCGGGCCCGTAGAGAACCAAAAGATAGACCCGCAAGATCACATTTGAAATGCGGTTTTAACAGAGGGCCTAAACATTGAACTTGAAGTGCATGACGTCGCCATCTTGAACGACGTACTCCTTGCCTTCCTGGCGCAAACGACCCGCCTCGCGACAACCCTTCTCTCCGTTCAGTCGCACGTAATCCTCGTAACTCGCGGTCTCTGCCTTGATAAAGCCGCGCTCAAAGTCGGTATGGATAACACCGGCGGCCTGAGGAGCCTTGCATCCCACCGGAATGGTCCAAGCGCGAGTCTCGTCCGGGCCGCTGGTGAAGTAGCTTTGGAGACCAAGCAAACGATAGGCCGCCTTGATGAGACGGGCGAGACCGCCCTCCTCGATGCCGAGCTCCTCCATGAACATGGCCGCATCCTCTGGGTCGAGCTCCGCGAGATCGGCCTCGACCTTCGCGGAAATCGGCACAGGAGTCTGCCCGTCGATCAGGGGCAACTCGTCATTGAGCTTATCCTCGTCCACGTTGGCGATGTAGAGCATGGGCTTCATGGTGATCAGGCAAAGCTCGCGGATGGCGGCTTGCTCCTCGGGAGTGAGGTCGAGCTGCAACGCACGCTTCTCGTTTTCGAGTCCCGCATAGACCTTTTTGGCGGTCTCCAACTTAAATCGGCCGGTCTTATCACGCTTTGCCTCCTTCTCGAGGCGGGGAATGGCCTTCTCGAGGGTGCCCATGTCGGCCAAGATCAGCTCCATCTTGATGGTGTCCACATCAGCCATGGGGTCGATCTTGTGGGAAACATGTTCGACATTGGGGTCGGAGAAAAAACGAACCACCTGGCAGATGGCGTTGGTCTCACGAATGTTCGCAAGGAACTTGTTGCCGAGGCCTTCGCCCTGGCTCGCGCCCGCCACAAGGCCAGCGATGTCAACAAACTCGACGGTGGCGGGGATGATCTTCGCAGGGTGGTCGATTTTCGCAAGCTCGTCCAAACGCGTATCAGGAACGGGAATGACGCCGGTGTTGGGCTCGATGGTCGCAAAGGGATAGTTTGCAGCAAAGCCCGTCTTCTTGGTCAGCGCGGTGAACAGCGAGGACTTGCCGACGTTGGGCAGGCCCACAATACCGATGGAAAGTGCCATGGATGCTCTTTTCGTCTCAAATTATCTGGAACCGCATAATGATAGCAAAGCGACAAGCAGGTTGGGAGGACGAAAGGCCGTATCAAAACCTCAGAGCGGAACCATGATCTCCAGCTCGCTTCGTGGTCGCCCAATCGCTTCATGGTCTCCAGTTCGCTTCGTCAAGGACGAGCCCCTCGAGGTTTGCGGCTACTCCTGCGCAATGGTCGAGAACACCCGCGTGGGCAAGTACTTCGACATCAAGGGCAACCGCAACGTCCACTATGGTCCGTACCCCGGATGCGGCAACATCCCCTACACCGCCGATGACGGCATGGTCGAGACCTCCAGTTGCCGCCAATCGACAAGCTGCTTCCAATCGGCCGACCGCTGCCAATCGACAAGCTGCTTCCAATCGACGGCTGACCTCTTGTCACACATAACGCGTGACACCAGCGCCCCTTGACTCGTCGAGCCGAGGGGCGTTTTAGTACAATCGCGTTTTAGTACAATAACTATGGAGTGTCCCTATTTCCCCAAAAACGCCAAGTCCAACGTGAGCGAGGAGTAGTCCCCTTGAAGTGGTCAGTCGAGGGCCAAAGCCCTGATTATCTTGCAGTGACGCGTATGGCAACGCTTTCGCCCCGCGTCGTTTCAACTATCCTGGATTGTATCCGCATTAAACCCGGCATGCGCGTACTTGACGTGGGATGTGGGTCGGGCGAGTACGTATTCCGTCTCGGTCGCCAAGTCAAGGGCGTTGACTTTGTGGGACTCGAATATGACGAAGACTTCGTAGACCTGGCAAACAAGCGCGTAGCCGGGGATGACGACCCGTTGTACGAACCCATCGACCCCAACAACACCTACGCGTTTATACAAGGCGACGGCCTCGCCCTCCCCTTTCCTGACGGGACGTTTGACGCCGTCATCTCCCACACCTATCTCACAGCCGTTCCTGACTACCAGGGCGCATTGGCCGAGATGATCCGCGTCTGCAAGCCCAAAGGCCAAGTCTCCTCCATCACAAACCTCAACAGCAACTTCGGCGGAACCGGCGGTTTCAAATTGTTCCCCCCGGTAGTCGACTCAAGCATGTCGGCCCTTGTTACGAAAATCGACGCACTCAAGCGCTCCATGAGTTACATCGATATGGGCTCGGGTGTTCCGACCCACAAAGTCCAGCGCCTCTTTGCCCACCTTTGTCTCGACGAGGTCGCAGCGATGCCGCTCGGACAATATTTCTGCCTCAGTGACGCGGCCACGACCCCTGAGGATTACAGGCGCTATGTCGAACTCCTTTACCGTATCGAATGCAACGACGTTGCGCGCATGCGCAAGACTCCCGCCTGTTGTGAACAGACAACCGAGGACGAATGGGAGACCTACCTCGCCTTCGCTGAGATGCGCAAGGATTATCTCTTGTCCATGCAGGGCGCAAACCAAGAATGGACATGGTTCGGGGGCTCGGCCCTCCTTGTATGGGGCACCGTCCCCCAAGAAGGCTTGACCCACCTTTGCGCCACAATCGCTGCCGAGAGAGAAGGGGCCGACAAGTGTCGCCAAACAGCACTGGCGCAAGGATTGGTTGTCAACGAGCGGCTCGTCCAAGCCGGTCCCGGTCGCGTCTGTCGCGTCCAGCTCGAGATCGAGGATGCCGCTTCCAACGACACCGACGCTTTGGCCCAAATCCCCAAGCCGAACAGGTCCAAGTTGGGAAAGAGGCGCGCCAAAAAGGAACGCAAAAAGAACCATGCAAGAAAGAAGGCGACGTCCACGAAGATCTCCGCAGGGCAAGGAACGGGAAACGAGAACCAAACCGTTGACTATGCCGCATTTCTCAAGGACGCTCATCTCGTTGGAACCGCTCAAGACACGTCAACACCCGATTCCGAAAACCCACGCATCGTCAATGCCTCCGGTTTCAATCCCTCCCTTGCCTTTGAGGAGGCTTACGAAACCGTACTGAACAATAACAGCGAGGTGCGCGCCCACTGCGAAGCCGCAGAGAAGATCGTGTGGGATGCCCTGAAGGCCGGCACACTTCTCTCGTCCCCTCTTGCCTACGGGGAGACCTACGACATCGATCTCATGTGGGACACCCTCGCCGAGACGATGGAGCTTGGATGGGGTGTGTATTTCTTTGACGTCACCGCAAACGTCGACCTTCCCGCTATCTTTTGCGAAGTCCATGCCAACGGCTATCGCCATCAAGCCGTTGCGGCCCATCCCGATCGGGACGTAGCCATCACGCGATCCCTCTCTCGCGCCCTCGCGAAGACCGCTCCCCCCTTCCTGTAGAACCCGTAGAAGACCGCCCCTTCCTGCACATTCCCCTCTTTGAATGCCCTGCAAATCGAAAAGCCAAGGTTGTTCGGGGAATTGAGAGTATACTGTCGACATATATGCACTCGCAAACACCAAGAAAGGTCTGCGGATATGAAAATCATTTGCAAAGACGCGTCTGTTGTCGAATGCCCCGAGGAGGACGAACTCGAGGTCATCCGCCACTCCGCCGCCCATATTCTCGCCCAAGCGGTAAAGCGCCTGTATCCCGAGGCAAAGTTCGGTTACGGTCCCGCCACCGACAAGGGTTTCCACTACGACATCGACCTTGGCGACACGCATATCTCCGAGGATGACCTCGAGATCATCGAGGCCGAGATGAAGAAGATCGTCAAAGAGAACCTGCCCTTCAAGGCATTCATCCTCCCTCGTGAGGAGGCCATCGCCCTCATGACCGAGCGTGGCGAGACATACAAGGTCGAGCACATCGACGACCTTCCCGAGGATGCCGAGATCGGCTTCTTCCAACAAGGCGAGTATATCGACATGTGCACCGGCCCGCACATCCGCTACACCAAAGCCCTCAAGGCATTCAAGCTCATGAGCATCTCCGGTGCCTATTGGAAGGCCGACTCAAGCAACAAGATGCTCACGCGTATCAACGGAATCGCTTTCAAGACCCAAGCAGAGCTCGATGAGTACCTGACCATGCTCGAGGAGGCAGAGAAGCGCGACCATCGCAAGATCGGACGCGAGATGGACCTGTTCATGCTCCGCGACGAGGCCCCAGGGTTCCCCTTCTTCCTCCCCAAGGGCATGGACCTGTACAACGCCCTGATCGAATATTGGCACGAGATCCACCGGGACGCGGGCTACGTTGAGGTCAAGACGCCTTTGATCATGACCCGCGGCCTTTGGGAGACCAGCGGCCACTGGGATCACTACAAGGACAACATGTACTCCACCACCATCGACGACGAACCATATTGCATCAAGCCCATGAACTGCCCGGGCGGCGTTATGGTCTACGCCTCCAAGCCCCACAGCTATCGCGAGCTTCCCCTGCGTGTCGCCGAACTCGGACTCGTCCATCGCCACGAGATGAGTGGTGCGCTCCATGGTCTGTTCCGCGTACGCGCTTTCACTCAAGATGACGCCCATATCTTCATGCGACCTGACCAGATCGCCGATGAGATTCAGGGCGTTGTCAATCTGATCGACGGTGTCTACAAGAAGTTCGGGTTTGATTACTTCATCGAGCTTTCAACCCGCCCCGAAGACTCCATGGGATCGGACGAGGATTGGGAGATGGCGACAAACGGCCTGCGCGACGCCCTCGTCCGCATGGGTCTCGACTAT
Source organism: Eggerthellaceae bacterium (assembly GCA_963643505.1). GTDB lineage: Bacteria > Actinomycetota > Coriobacteriia > Coriobacteriales > Eggerthellaceae > CAVEFW01. The sequence goes on along the minus strand of CAVIKF010000005.1, from coordinate 128,545 downwards.
ATCGTCAACGAGGGCGACGGCGCTTTCTACGGCCCGAAGATCGATTTTCACCTACGCGACTGCCTCGGCCGTACGTGGCAGTGCGGTACGATCCAGCTCGACTTCCAAATGCCGTTGAATTTCGACCTTGGCTACATCGACGCCGACGGCGAGCGTAAGCGCCCCGTTATGATTCATCGCGTCTGTTTCGGTTCCATTGAACGCTTCATTGGCATCATCACGGAGCATTTCGCAGGCAAGTTCCCCGTTTGGCTCTCGCCGGTCCAAGTCAAGATCTTGCCCATCTCCGAAAAGAGCAACGACTACGCCCGCGAGATCTACAAGAAGCTGTTCGACCTCGGCATTCGCGTAGAGCTCGACGACCGCAACGAGAAGATCGGTTACAAGATTCGCGAGGCGCGCCAAGTTGACCGCACTCCGTTCATGCTCATCTTGGGCGAGAAGGAGGTCGAGTCCAAGACGGTCTCCGTTCGCAACATCATGACGGACCAGACCAACAGCATGGCATACGAGGTTTTCGAGGCTGCCCTGCTCAAGAAGATCAGCGATCGATCCTAAAGTCGCAAAACACGCAAAGCGATTGCGAGTCGAGTAGGAGAGGCGTCGTTAGCTGGCGCACCGGTTGAACAGGGGACGGGGGTTGAACGGGGGACGGAGGAGTGTTCAACCGCGGTTGAACACTCCTCCGTCCCCCGTTCAACCCCCGTCCAATGATCGGAACAAACGAGGGCCCAGAAGCGATGCTTCCGGGCCCTTTTCAATCACCCACCCACAAAAGCGAGGCTAATCATGGAGTTGGCCGGTCGTCTTTTCGACCTTTACGGCACACACCTTGTACTCGGGCGCCTTCGCTATGTTGTCAAGAGCAGCGATGGTAAGCCAGTTGGAGTTGCCATCCTGAAAATGGAATGGCATCCATGTCTGACCAGGGTTCGTCTTGCCCGATACGCGAGCAGTCGACTCGATTTCGCCGCGACGGCTCGAGACGCGCACGCGATCACCGTCGACGATACCGAGAGCAACCGCGTCGAGGGTGTTCATCTCGATGAAGGAGGTGTTTGCGATCTCGTTGATGCCCGGTGTCTTGTCGGTCATGGCACAGGCGTTGTAATGATAGAGGATGCGGCCGGTCATCATCATAAGCGGATAATCCTTGTCCGGCAATTCCGTCGACTCGCGATACTCTGCCGTTGAGTAGGCGCCGAGGCCACGCGAGAACTTACCCGTGTGCAAAATGGGCGTGCCAGGATGGTCGGGTGTGGGACAAGGCCACTGCAGGCCGCGACCAGCGACCTCTATGCTGTCGAGACGAACATGGGAAATACCGCCAAAGCTCGGAGTCACACTCGCGATCTCGTCCATTATCTGGGCGGCTGACAAACTCGGTTGCGGATAGCCCATGCGATTCATGATCTCAGTGAAAATCTCGGTGTCGAGCTTCGTGTCGCCCTCAATCTCTACCGCCTTGCGCACGCGTTGCACACGACGTTCCGTGTTGGAGAACGTGCCCTCCTTCTCAGCGTAGCTGCGACCGGGAAGGATAACGTCGGCATACTTCGCCGTCTCGGTCATGAACAAATCGTCCACAACAAGGAAGTCCAAACTCTTGAGAGCCTTGATGACGTGATGCGTATCCGGATCGGTGCGAACCGGGTCCTCCCCGAAGATGAAAAGGCCACGAATCTCATGAGAGATCATCTTGGGGAAGCACTCCGTCGCCTTTGTGCCGGCCTTCGGATTGAGCTTCACACCCCATGCATTTTCGAACTTCGCAATGACATCAGGGTTTTCGACCTTCTGATAGCCCGTGAAATCCGTCGGCATGGCACCCATGTCACAAGCGCCCTGGACGTTGTTTTGGCCTCGAATGGGGTTCACGCCACAACCAGGACGCCCAAGCTTGCCGCAGATCATGGCGATGTTGGACAGCGACATCACGCCCTCCGTGCCTGTGGAGTGCTCAGTGACGCCGAGGCAATACAGGATCGGGGCGCGGTCGGCCGTCGCATACAGGCGCGCCGCCGCACGCAGATCGCACGCGTCGATGCCGCAGATGTCTGCCACACGCTCGGGCGTGTAGTCCGCCACCATCGCGCGGAGTTCCTCGAAGCCCTCGGTGCGCTCGGCGACGAACGTCTTATCGTAGAGGCCCTCCTCTATCATGACGTGGACCATGCCGTTGCTGAAGGCGACGTTGGTGCCCGGCGTCAATTTGAGATGGATGTCCGCGTATTCAGCAAGGTTGATGTCGCGCGGGTCGACCACGATAAGATGGGTGCCGTTTTCAACAGCCTTGCGAATCTGCATGCCAAGAACGGGATGCGCCTCTTCAGCGTTGGTACCGACCATCATGATGACATCAGCTTGCTGGGTAATGTCGTCAATGGTGTTTGTCATGGCTCCGGAGCCAAGGGTGATCGCCAGACCGGCGACCGTGGGAGCGTGTCAAACACGAGCGCAATTGTCTACGTTGTTGGTCCCAAAGGCAGTACGTGCCATCTTTTGAAGCATGTACACATCCTCGTTTGTCGATCTCGAGCAGGCAAACGCAGCAAGCGCGTCGCCTCCATCCTGCTCCTTGATGGCCCCCATCTTCTCCGCGACGAGGGCAAGCGCCGTATCCCAGTCTGAAGGCTCGAACTCGCCGGTCTGTTCGTTCTTGATGAGGGGAGTGCGGATACGCTCCGGACTGTCGACGAAATCAAAGCTCGCAGAACGGCCCTTCACGCACAACATGAACTTGTTGGTGGGGCCCCCTGCGGGTTCGGCATCAACTATCTTGCCATCCTTGACGACAAGATTCAATTGGCACCCGACGGCGCAATGGGGACAGGTCGTGAGAACGCGGCTGACCTCCCAGTCGCGATAGCTCGCACGCCGCTTTTCGGTAAGAGCCCCCGTAGGACAAGCCATGGCGCAATTTCCGCAACTTTCGCATATCGTCGTATCCCAATCCTTGCCAAAAGGGGCTCTGATCGTCGTGCGAATACCCTTTTTGCCCGTCTTGAGCGCGTGGTTGTGGGACAAATTATTGCAAGCACCCACGCAACGTTGGCATTTGATACACAGATTGGGGTCGAAACGCAAAAATGGGTTGTCGTCAAAGACCGGTTTCTTCACGTAATTGACCGGGAAAGGAGTCTCGGTGACACCGTATTCGCGACATAAGGCTTGAAGCTCGCATGCACCGTTCTTGACACAGCTGAAGCAAAATTTCGTGGAGTCAAGGTTGTGCTCGACGAGGATGAGTTGCAACGCCATGCGACGAGCGGCGGTAATCCGTTCGGATTGGGTTGTGACGACCATGCCGTCAAAGACAGTGGTGTTGCAAGCCGCCATAAGCTCGCCTGCGCCCTCAACTTCGACGACGCAGACGCGGCATGAGCCGATGTGGCTCACACCCTCGAGGGCGCAAAGAGTCGGAATGCGTATCCCCGCCTTGACAGCCGCTTGGATGATGCGGGAGCCCGCAGGCACGTCGACGCCGATACCGTCGATGGAGACATGTACCAGGTTAGACATATTGAATCCTTCCCCCCACCATGGCGCCACAACCGTAATGATCGCAACGCAGACACCTTCCGCTCTCTTGGAGGGCCTCCTCGAGGCTCATTTCGGTTTCGACGCCCTGGAAGTCCTTCTTGCGTTCACGCGCAGGACGCTCGGCAATGTCAACGCGTCCGTATGCTTGGCGATCGTTTGCCTTGGGAGCCGGCGCCACGGCCCCGCAGTCGAGCTTGTGGTGGTAGCCGAGATACTCATCGATATTGCGGGCAACGACACGACCTGCACCAATAGCGCGAATCACCGTCGCAGGACCCGTTTGGCAATCGCCTCCGACAAAGACGTTGTCAAAACCTTGCGCCTCGAGGAACTCGTTGGCACAAAAGGCAGCGCGCTCCGTCTCCATGCCAAACTCCTCAAAGGGCGCAGATTGGATGTCCTGCCCGACAGCCAAAAGGATGACGTCGGCCTCAACGCGCCCCTGGGGCTTGTCAGCGTCTACAGGAGCCGGACGCCCGCGCTTCACGGCGCTGATCATCTGGGGTTGGGTGATGACGGCGGTGCAATGACCGCTCTCATCCACCTCGATTGCGGCAGGACTTTGCAGCGTCAGCATCTCGACGCCCTCGGCGATAGCGCTCTCAATCTCGACAGGAAGGGCGGTCATATCCTCCATGCGGCGGCGATAGATGCAGTTGACCTCGTCGGCTCCGGCACGCACGCTGGTGCGACAGCAGTCCATGGCGACGTTGCCTCCTCCGATGACGGCAACCTTCTTCCCACGGAAGTCCGGCGTCCAATCGCCGTCGCCAATCTTGGAGAGGAGGTCGACGGCGGAGCTGACACCTGTGGCATTCACGTTCTCAAGACGAAGGCTCTTACCACCTTGGGCGCCAATTGCCACATACACGGCATCATATTCGTCCGCGATGGCCCGCATCTCTTTCGCGTCGATTTGCGCCTCGTACCTCACGTCGATGTTGCCGACGCTCAAAATGGCGCGAATGTCCTCGTCAAGTCGCTCACGGGGAAAACGATAGGCAGGAATGCCGTAGCGCATCATGCCGCCAAGCTTTTTGCGTCCCTCGAATACCACCACCTTGTGACCCATGAGCGCCAAAAAGTACGCGGCAGTCAAACCGGAAGGACCACCGCCGATGACGGCGATTGTGCGACCGGTGTCGGGCAAGCGCTCAGGCACCGAAACCTTGTCGACGGGCAATTGGTCGACGGCAAACTTCTTGAGACCGCGAATATTCACCGGCGCATCGAGCAACGTACGGCGGCAACGAGCCTCGCAGGGGTGTTCACACACGAAGGCACACGCGGTGACGAAGGGGTTGTCCTTGCGAATCAACCTGATCGCACCCGCATAATCCCCCTCGCTCACAAGGGCAATATAGCCGGGAATGTCCACATGGGCCGGGCAAAGTGCCTCGCAGGGAACCTTTTGGGAAACCTCTGACGTGCAGGAACGATTCCCGATATGGCTCGCATACTCGTCCTCGAACGTTTCAAGACCCTCAAGCACCGCGTTTGCCGCCTCGAAACCGATAGCGCAATCGGAGGTGTCACGAATCATGGTCGCCAACGTTCGCAACGATTCAAACGTCTGTTGGTCGGCATCGCAATCAAGCACACGGCGGATCAAAGACGCCAGTTGCGGGATGCCATCACGACAAGGGACGCATTTCCCACAAGTCTGCAGCTCCGCTGCATGGAGTAGGGACAACTGCATAGCGATAGGGCACATGCCTGGCGGCACTGCCTCGACACGACGTTCAAATTTTTCGACAAAAGCAGCATTTTTCGTGTCGATATTGGCGCGGGGCATAACTTTGATCTTGCTCATCGCACCCTCTCTCTTCTCGTTGCTCTCTCTTTATGAGGCAACAGTTTATAGGCAATTGATGCTTTGCTGGCGAAATTAACCAAAAAGTAAAAGTCGAAACGACAACGCGCACCTCGCGTCCCGCGGCACCCGGCACCTCGCGCGCCCCGCGGCACCTCGCGCACCTCGCAGCACCCCCGCGGCACCCGGCACCTCGCGCCTCACGCACTCCGCGGCACCCCGCGCGCCCCGCGGCACCCCACACCTCGAGACCTGATCACCCGGCGTTTACTCGCCCTTGGCCTCGTTCTTCTTGTGGTAGACAAACCAATAGGACAAACCTACGAGGATCGCGCCGCCGACGATGTTGCCGAGCGTGACGATACCGATGTTGTACATGACACTCATGGCAGAAAGGGCGTCAGCATTCGCGACAGAGGCGCCAAAACCGACAGCCTTGGCGACAAGACCCATCGGCAGGAAGAACATGTTGGCAATGCTGTGTTCGAAGCCGCACGCGACGAAGGCCATGACCGGCATAAAAACGCAGACAATCTTGTCAACGAGCGTGCGAGCGCTAAAGCTCATCCAAACGGCAAGGCAGACGAGCGTGTTGCAAAGAATACCCTTCGCAAAAAGCGTCAGCGCGTCGGGAGTCACCTTGCCAACCGCGGTGGCGACCATCGAGTCACCGACAGCGCCGCCGTTCATGCCAGCCATGTTGGCTAGGTAGACAAGCAAAACGATAATCAAGCTGCCGACGAGGTTGCCGAGGTAGACGATTACCCAATTGCGAACAAGACCCAAAAAGTCGATCTTGCCGCTGTTCATGCCGCACACCATGAGGCAATTGCCCGTGAAGAGCTCGGCACCGCAACACACGACCATGATGAGTCCCAAGGAGAAGCATGCGCCGCCCAAAATGCGCTTAAACGCGAACCCCATCTCGACATCCCCCTGGACCAAGGTAAACAGGGTAGCACCTAGCGCGATAAACATACCCGCCATGATGGCGAGGACGAACAATTTGCCCGCACTCATCGTCGCCTTGCCGATCGCGATCGTCTCGGCCTTTGCCTCGATCTCCGCGGGAGCAAGTGCATCAGGACGCAATGCTTTCATTTCGGGGTCATCCAAAGCCATGTTACCTCCTAAATAAACAGGCTGCGCGCGCGGCGCAGTCACAATCTCTCTCGAAGTGCATTATCGACATCTAAGACATACGCGACAATCGTCATGATTCCAAACGGCGCAAATGAGATGAAGGGCGGAGAAACCCGTTTCGAAACTCGCCGTTCACCGCCCAAATGCCCACGCTTTCGCCCAGTAAAGCATCGATAGAGAGTCAGGGAAACCAACAAAGAGGAGGCACAAGACCTGACGGCCGCGGATTCCGATAGATTCCACGGCCGTCAAGGAGAACGTCCCAGGACAACAGATCGTCCCAGTTTCTGTCGGTGAAATAAGGGAACTAGAGTTAGAGGAGGTATCACCGACTCATGACATTATTAGATTATGTCTAATACGAGTGTTTGTCAATGATTATTGCGTGAGAATTATATAAACCTCGCACACGCCTTTGAAGCCCCGCATGCTCGATGTCCCACATACCCCCACCATCTCAGAACATCGGCAGCCAGGTGGCGCACCTTCCTTGAGGCCTCACGTACCCCCATCACCCCGAACCCTCATGAGAGATTGGGGAACCCTGCACGACGATCCGTCACGAAAAGGTAATGCCGTCAGACAAATTTGCTGGTATCCGCAGCAACAAGGTGGCCTTCCCGATCCTGGTAGAGGCACAACTTACCATCGTTGCTCTCATAGATGAGGGTGTAACCCATGGGCATCCCGTTCACAAGCTCCGCACGGCGCTCCTCGATTTCCATCTCGGCGGAACAATCGCGACGCCAATCCTTTGCTATCGCTTGTCGCACCTTGTTGAAAACCGCTTTTGGAAGCGCTCCAAACAACGTCACAAGATTGCCCGTTGTGACACGAATGAATTGCCAACCCGCTGTGTCAAAACCCATCAATACCTCACCTCCCAAAACGTCAAGCCACATGCCGGGGCGTTCTCTCCCGCTGCGCTGCGATCACATGCCGCAAGGACGTCTGCGACCCACTCCGGTTCGCGTTGGCCTCGACCAACCGCCACGAGCGTGCCCACGATCGTCCTCACCATGGAATGGAGAAAAGCGTTGCCCACGACCTTGATGACAAGCAGCTCCTCCCCCATGACCATCTCGCGAGAAAATGATATCTCGCTCACATTGCGGCAGGTCGGCTTGCCGAGAGCACTTGCCGCAAGACAAAAGCTCTTGAAATCGTGCTCCCCTATCAAATGGGCTGCTCCCGCGCGCATCGCCTCGATGTCAAGCGGCTTGGCGAGGTGCCAAGAGAAGTCGCGCATGAACAGCGGCGGAGTCGGAGACGTTGAAATCGCATAATGGTATTCCCTCTCCTTTGCGTCAAAACGGGCGCTGAACCCAAACGTTACCTCCCGCACCTCCCTCACGGTAATCAACTCGTGAGTCAAGGCGTTGAGGGACCGGCAAAGGGAGGAGTAGCTCCTGCCGCGAAGCTCCTCGCACGCGACGTCAAAGCTCACTACCTGCCCTTTTGCATGGACGCCCGCGTCGGTTCGCCCGGCGCAGGTCGTATCCACAGGGCGCCTGAACAAAAGCTCGAGTGCATGTTCGAGCTCACCTTGGACCGTCAATTGGTCAGGTTGGCGCGCAAAGCCGCAAAACGGCTCGCCATGATAGGCGACGAGCATCGCGATTGTCGTATCGAGGTTCTCCATGGTTTTACGCCGAGAACACCGCGCGCCCGAACATATCGACCAACTCCGACTTCAAAACATTGCTTGTCGCGTCGATCGTGACAGGAAGCACTGCTCGGTGCTGAGTACCATCGGATTGGCGCACCACAACGATAATGCGATCGCGGCCCGGATAGGAACGGCACACGTGTTTGAGGCGTTGCACATGCGCAACATCAAGGGCGGCAGCAGAGACGAAGATGTTGAGGTCGATCGGTTGGAGATCGGCCTCGTTCAACTCGATGGCCTCTATCTCGAAGCACATGATCTGGTTACCGCGATCACTGTGCTCAAATTTACCCTTGACCTTGACAATCGCGTCTTCCTGGATGCAATCGGCGAAATCATCGTACTTGAACGTGATAGCCTCGATACTGCCCGTCTGGTCCTCAAGCATGAAGGTCGCCATCTTCGTCCCGCGTTTTGTCAAACGAACGTTGACACCTGAGACCATGCCGACAAATGTCGCGGATTTGATCTCGCAGGTCTGCTCCGACAATTGGGCCATGGAGTATTTCGACATACGCTTCACAAGCTCTTGATATGGAGCCATAGGATGTTCGGAGACATAGATCTTCATGATCTCCTTCTCATAGGCAAGCTTGGTGCGTTTATCCCATTCAACCCCGTCGGGTTCCGGAATATCCTCCTTGAAGGAAGTGTCCGCATCGGAAAAGAGCGCAAACATGTCCATCTGGCCCGCAGCACGATCTCTTTGGCGCTTTGCCGCACCCTCAAGCAGGGGCGTCTCATCAACGAAGTACATGAGCTGCTTGCGAGTGTAGCCCGTAGCGTCAAAGGCACCGCCCTTGATAAGGGCCTCGAGCGTTTTTCGGTTGAAACACTTCGCATCAAGACGGTTCACGAAGTCATGAAGGCTCGTATAGGGGCCGTTCGCCTCGCGCTCCGCAATGATGACATCGGCAACGTTGCGACCGACGCCACGTACGCCCACGAGACCGAAACGAATGCCATCCTCAACGGGGGTGAACTCCGCATTGGACTGGTTGATGTCCGGCGGCAAAACAGGCGTGCCATGTTGGTTCGCGCTGGCGATATAGCGAATCAAGCGATCGGTGTTACCCATGTAGCTGGACAGAACCGCCGCCATGAACTCGTTGGGATAGTGAGCCTTCAGATACGCCGTGCGCATAACGAGCAGCGCATACGCAGCCGAGTGCGACTTGTTGAACGCGTACTTTGCAAATTTCTCCGCATCGTCCCAAATCTGCTCAGCGATCTTTGTGTCGTAGCCGTTGGCGACCGCGCCCTCGTTCCAATCACCTTGGAGTTGGCGCATGATATCGAGCTTCTTCTTGCCCATCGCCTTGCGCAACTTGTCCGCCTTGCCAGCGGAGAAGCCGCACATGACCATGGACACCTGCATGATCTGCTCCTGGTAGACCATGGTGCCGTATGTCTCCTCCAACACGGGGCGGAGACGCTCGTCGTAAAAGCTCATCGGGGTCTTGCCGCGAACAACGTCAACGTAGTCGTCGACCATACCGGCCTCAAGGGGGCCCGGACGGTTGAGAGCAATCGACGCAACGATGTCGCTGAAGTTTCGGGGCGGAATGCGGTTGAACAGGCTGACATACAGCGCGCTCTCGACCTGGAAGAGACCGTCAGTGTTGCCGCTGCAAATCAGGTCGAACGCCTTCTCATCCTCGATGGGGATCTCCTCGGGCTTCAAATCGATACCGTGCGTCATCTTGACGTTGCGGCACGCCATGGATAGCACGTCAAGCGTGCGCAAACCGAGGAAGTCCATCTTAAGCAATCCCAGGTCAGGCGTGTAGTGACCGTCATATTGGGTGATGATGCCACCACCCTTGGTGTCACGCTTCATGGGAACGTGATCGCTCATGGGATCGCGGCAGATGATCGTCGCACACGCATGGACACCCTCACCGCGCACATGGCCCTCAATGCTTTTCGCAGCGTCCACGATGCGGCGAACGTCCTCCTCTTCCTTGTAGGCCTTCGCAAGGTCGGGGTTGGTTTCAAGCGCCTTTGCAATCGTGATGCCAAGCTCGTCGCCGATCATCTTGCAGATGCGGTCCCCTACGGCGTAGGGATAGTCGAGCACGCGCGCGGAGTCACGCACAGCGTTTTTCGCCTGGAGCGTACCAAACGTGATGACCTGGCTGACATGGTCCTCACCGTAGACGTCCTTGATGTGGTTGATGACCTCTTCGCGACGACCCTGCTCGAAGTCGACATCGATATCGGGCATCTCCACTCGTTCCGGGTTGAGGAACCTCTCGAACATCAAGCCATTCGACAAGGGCTCAATATCGGTGATACCCATCGCATATGCGACGATAGAACCTGCGGCGGATCCGCGACCGGGGCCTACGCCGATACCTTGGCTACGCGCCCACTCGATGTACTCTTGCACGATGAGGAAGTACGCAGGAAAGCCTTGTTGAATGATGATTTCAGCCTCATATTCGTATTGCTTCCACTCGCGCTCGGGACAGGGGTCGCCATAGCGACGCTTCATGCCCTTCTCGCACACTTTCCTAAACCAGCTTTCCTCAGTCTCACCCTCGGGCAAAGGAAAACGCGGCAAGATCGAATCGCGCTCAAGAACGACGTTGCACTTCTCGGCAATCTCGACCGTGTTGTCGCACGCATCTTGGAACTCGCCCATCGCCTCGCGCATCTCTTCTTCGGTCTTCATGTAGAACTGGTCGTTTGCAAAGCGCATGCGGTTCGGGTCGCTCACAGTGGCGTTCATACCGATGCACAGGATGAGATCTTGGGCCGCGGCATCCTCCCTCAACAGGTAGTGGAAGTCGTTTGTCGCCACCGTCTTGACCCCTACCGCTTGCGCGACACGGTTGAGCTGGTGGTTCAACTCGGTTTGCGTCATGCCCCCATCGGTCACGAGCCCTTGGTTTTGAAGTTCGATATAAAAGTCGCCTTCATCAAAGCAGGTCTTGAACTTTTCCGCCCACTCTACGGCCTCATCAAACTGGCGCGCATCGAGCAACTTCGGAATGATACCGGCAAGGCATGCACTGCACCCGATAATGCCATGGCCGTACTTTTGCAACATGCTGAGCGTGGTGCGCGGCTTGTAGTAGTAATTATCCGTGTGGCTTTCGCTCACCAGTTTAATCAGGTTGTGGTACCCCTCATTTGTCTTGGCAAGCAAGAGGAAGTGATAGAGGCGCGGCTTGATGTCGCGACGCAACGACTCGTCGGTCGTGAAATATACCTCACAACCGAATATCGGCTTGACCTTGTTACCGTTAGGGCCCGTTACGCTGGAACAGGCCGCATCAAGTTCCGGGACACCACTCATGACGCCATGATCGGTAATCGCCACCGCAGGCATACCGAGATCGGCTGCCCGTTGGACCATCTCCTTGATATGCGTCAAGCCGTCAAGCAGGGAATATTCAGTGTGATTGTGTAGATGTACGAATGCCATAGTCGCCCCGTCTCTTATGCTCTTGAACCTGATTCGCTTTGGCGCAGGCTGGTTTTGTGGTGTGATTGCGCAATGGTTGTTGTCGCTGTAATAATACCAGCCTTCATCTCTGGGGTCATTCGAACAGATTGTGGATTTCTGGAAAAGCGCGACCGATTTGGAAAACCGTAGGCAAAACCGTAGGGGGTGCGGACGTTTCTTTGGACCGGCAAAGCCGTCAGCATGGTTGCGTGGTTTTTCTCGCTTCGATTTCACTCCCCCGCCAACCCCAAAACGTGTTAAGGCCCCCGGTGTTGCCCGGGGGCCTCAAAGGGACTTGAATCTCAGTTCAAAAGATAAACCGTGAGCTCAGCCCGCAAGCTCTATGTAGGAGCCTACAGACAAGCTCCTGATTTTGTTAATGCGTTACCTCTACTGTGTGCTACCTCTTAGCAACAGCAGCAAGCTGAGTTTCGCACCACTGCAGCTCGTCTTTAATCGCGCCACGATGAATACGGGCAGCGCGCTCGTTTTGGGTCGAAAGGTCACTCTCAGAAAGAGCATCCATCTTCGCCTTCAACTCATCACGCTTGGCGGTCACCTCGGCAACTTTGATATCCTCGAGGAGAATGCCTTCACGAGCAAGAACGATAACCCTGTCGGCGCTCACCTCAGTGAAACCCATATAGGTCACAAACTCAACCTTCGTGCTGCGAGTTTCGTCGGTATACACGGTCACGATGCCGTTTTTCATGCGGCAAGCAAACATCTCGTGACCCGGCAGGATACCCATGCTACCACCACTACTGGGAACGATGACCTCAGAAGCAGCACCAGAAAAGATCTGCTTAGTAGGGGTTACGACTTCGCACGCAAGCATAGCCATTGTTTACTCTTCCTTCATCTTTGCGTAAGCAGCATAGACATCCTCGATAGCGCCCTTGTTCTGGAAGCACTGCTCAGGAATGTCGTCGCACTTGCCGTCGAGAATCTCAGCGAAGGAGCGAACAGTGTCCTCAAGCTTGACGTACACGCCAGGCGTACCGGTGAAGACCTCAGCGACATGGAACGGCTGACCCAGGAACTTCTGAATCTTACGAGCGCGGTTGACGACCATCTTCTGGTCCTCAGAGAGCTCGTCCATACCCAAAATCGCGATGATGTCCTGCAGGTCACGATAGTTCTGAAGAATCTCCTGAACACCGACTGCTACGCGGTAGTGCTCCTCGCCAACAATCTCGGGGTCGAGAGCGCGGGAAGAGGAATCCAGCGGGTCAACTGCGGGGTAGATGCCCTGCTCAGCGATGGAACGAGACAGAACCGTCTTTGCATCCAAGTGGGTAAACGTGGTTGCAGGTGCCGGGTCGGTCAGGTCGTCAGCAGGAACGTAGACTGCCTGAACGGACGTAATGGAGCCCGTAGCGGTAGACGTGATGCGCTCCTGCAGGTCGCCCATCTCGGTAGCCAGCGTCGGCTGATAGCCTACAGCGGAAGGCATACGGCCGAGAAGTGCGGATACCTCAGAACCAGCCTGGGTGAAACGGAAGATGTTGTCAATGAACAACAGAACGTCCTGGCCCTGGTCACGGAAGTACTCAGCCTCGGTCAGACCGGCAAGGCCGACACGAAGACGTGCTCCGGGGGGCTCGTTCATCTGACCGTAGACCAAGCAGGTCTTCTCGATAACGCCAGACTCGGACATCTCCAAGAACAGGTCCGTACCCTCACGAGTACGCTCTCCTACACCCGTAAAGACGGACGTGCCGCCATGCTCCTGGGCGAGGTTGTTGATAAGCTCCTGAATGGTAACCGTCTTACCAACGCCTGCACCGCCGAACAGACCAGTCTTACCACCCTTGACGTAAGGCTCGATCAAGTCGACAACCTTGATGCCCGTCTCGAAGATCTCTGCTGTGGTGGACAGGGTCTCATAAGCCGGAGCCGGGTGGTGAATCGGCATGTACATATCGATTTCCGGCATCGGCTTGCCATCAACGGGCTCGCCGATAACATTCCAAATACGGCCCAAGGTGTTGGGGCCAACGGGCATCATGATCGGATTGCCCGTGTCGACGGCCTCCATGCCGCGGACCATACCGTCTGTAGACGACATGGCGACAGCACGAACAAGGTCGCCCGGAAGGTGCGTCTGCACCTCGAGCACGAGGTCCACTTCACCAAGCGGAGTCGTGCCCTTAACAGTAAGTGCGTTGTAGATCGCCGGCATCTGGTCTGCCGGGAACTCAACGTCGACAACAGCACCGACAACGCGGACTACGCGTCCAGTCGCTCCTGTTGCTTTCGTAATCTCAGCCATTTACTCCTCCAAAGCTGCGGCGCCACCGACGATCTCGGTAATCTCGGTCGTAATGGCACCCTGACGTACGCGGTTATAGTAAGTCGTAAGCGTTGCAACCATTTCGGTAGCATTGTCGGTAGCTGCCTTCATGGCAGAACGACGAGCACCCTGCTCGGCAGCAGCCGAATCGATAAGTGCAAAGAAGTACATGTTGCGCAAGTAGGCAATCATCATGTGATGCATAACCTCTCGAGCGGTGGGCTCGAAATCGATATCCATCTTCTCGACAGGGAACTTATCGGGCTTCTCGCGGAAATCTTTAAAGACATCCTCTTCCTTAGGTCCTCGGCCGATGAGCTCCTTGAAGCTCACGTAGTCGATGGGAAGGACCTTTTGCTCGATAACAACCTGCTCGCCAGCGTTCTTCGCATGGTTGTAGACGAGGAAAACCTCGTCCACGTCACCATAGTTGTACGCATCACCGGAGTAGCCGGAAATCTCAGATGCCTGATCGTAATCAGGATCAGCAGAGGTACCAGCGAACTCGATCACAGGCGTGATCCCGCGATACTTGAAGTATCCGCATGCCTTCTTGCCACAAGCAATAATTTCGACCTCGGCACCCGCGGCCTGCTTTTGCGTCATGATGCGCTCAGCAGCCTTTAGGACGTTGCTCGAAAAACCGCCAGCCAAACCTCTATCGGAGGTAACAACCACGATGAGCACTCGTTTGATCTCGGTAGGAACGCGCAGCAGCGGCTCGGCGTCAAGCGGAGCGTGCTTTGCAACGTCAATCAAGGCGTTGGAGACGTTGATGGTCCAAGGCGTAGCCTCCGTAACGCGCTCAGTGGCACGACGAATTTTTGCCGCAGAAACCATCTCCATGGTACGAGTGATCTGCTTCGTGGATTGTACGGAGCTAATGCGCCTCTCAATGTCGTGAAGGTTAGGCATGGTCTACCGTCCTTTACTCCGACTTAGAAAACTGAGCGGAGAAGCTCTCAAGTGCAGCGTTGAGGTCTGCCTTGATAGCATCGGTCAGCTTACCTTCGGAAACGATAGCCTCCAAAACCTCCGGCTTGGATGCACGCATGTAGTCGCACAGCTCGGTGCGGAAGCGCAGGACATCGCTGATTGCGAGGTCGTCCAAGTAGCCAGCGTTGCCGGCATAAATAGCACTAACCTGCTCAGCAACCGGCATCGGCACGTAACGACCCTGCTTCAAAAGCTCGGTCATGTGCGCACCACGGTTCAACTGATCCTGCGTAGCCTTATCCAGGTCGGAACCGAACTGGGTAAATGCCTGGAGCTCGCGATATGCAGCAAGGTCAAGACGCAGAGAACCAGCAACCTGCTTCATTGCCTTGATCTGTGCGGAGCCACCGACGCGGGAGACGGAGATGCCTACGTCAACTGCGGGGCGCTGGCCCTGGAAGAACAGGTCGGTCTGCAGGTAGATCTGGCCGTCGGTAATGGAGATGACGTTGGTCGGAATGTACGCGGAAACGTCGCCTGCCTGGGTCTCGATGATCGGCAGAGCCGTCATGGAACCAGCACCGTTCTCGTCGTTCATCTTTACTGCGCGCTCGAGCAAGCGAGAATGCAGGTAGAAAACGTCGCCAGGATAAGCCTCGCGTCCCGGCGGGCGGCGCAGGGTCAGCGACATCTGACGATATGCGACAGCCTGCTTGGATAGGTCGTCGTAGACGGCCAGGACATGACGTCCGGGGTTGTTGGCGTTGGCGGGCTTGCCGTCCTCGCCGTTGTACAGGAAGAACTCGCCCATTGCGGCGCCGGCCATAGGAGCCAAGTACTGCAAAGGCGCAGAGTCGGAAGCGGTTGCGGCGACAACGATGGTGTAGTCCATGGCGCCGTGACGCTCCAGGGTCTCAACGATCTGTGCAACCGTGGAGGCCTTCTGGCCGATTGCCACGTAGATGCAGATCATGTCCTGACCCTTTTGGTTGATGATTGCGTCGATTGCGACTGCAGTCTTACCAGTCTGGCGGTCGCCAATGATCAGCTCACGCTGGCCACGGCCAACGGGGATCATGGAGTCGATTGCCAGGATGCCGGTCTGAACCGGCTCATGAACAGGCTTACGAGCGATAACGCCAGGAGCTTTGAACTCCACGGGGCGCACACCCTCGGCCTGGATGGGGCCCTTGCCGTCGATAGGCTGGCCCAGAGGATTAACGACACGACCGAGGAAGGCCTTGCCGGAAGGAACCTCTACGATACGACCGGTGGTCTTCACCTTGTCGTTTTCACGGATTGCCGTGACGTCACCCAAAAGTACGGCACCGACCTCTTCCTCTTCGAGGTTTTGAGCCATGCCGTATACAGTCTTACCGGAAGCGCTCTCAAACTCGAGAAGCTCGCCCATCATGGCGCCCTTAAGGCCATCGATACGAGCGATACCGTCGCCAACCTGGATGACGGTGCCAACCTCGCGAGATTCAACACTGGTGTTCAGGTTGTCCAACTGTTGACGCAGCAAAGCGTCAATGGACTGTGCGGTGATTTCAGCCACTAGCATTCACCTCCTACTTAGTTTTTCAGAACGACACGGGCATTCTCAAGCTGCCAGCGAACACTGGCATTGAGACGAGACCCGCCTGCGCTCAACAGTACGCCACCGAGGATCGACTTGTCGATGTGCTCACGAAGAACAACATCGGTGCCAAAGTCCTTGGAGGCTTTGTTGGTAATTACCTCACGCAGATGATCATCGAGTTCAACGACGGTCGTCACGTCGACAATCGTGATGTTGAACTTCTCGCTCACCAACGCTTCATAGGCTGTCGCAACACGTGCGAACAGCTTGATGTCGCCACGTTCCGCCATGACGGCGAGAACATCGACCAGAATGCCATCAGCGTCAACAAAGACGTTCTTGGCGATCTGGGCGCGTTGAGCAGGGGCCAACATGGAGTCGTTCAGCGTTTCGCTCAATGAGGAATTGCCACGGATAATCGCGTTGAGAGACTCGACCTCATCGCGAATCTTAACGGCGACCTCACGACCACCCTTGTTGGATGCCGCCTCGAACAACGCGTTCGCATAGACGGCGACCTTTTCCTTTTCAACAAGACGATTAGTTGGCATTTAAACTGCCCGCCTCGTTGACATAGCGCTCGATGATCTTACGATGCTCATCGTCGCTCAGGTTCTCACCGATGAGACGCTCTGCTACAGACACGGAGATGTCTGCGATGGAGTTTTGAAGGTCTGCAACAGCAGCCTTCTTCTCGGCCTCGATGGTGACCTTAGCCTTTTCAATCATTGCAGCAGATTCTGCCTGAGCCTGGGCTTGGATATCAGCCTTGACAGCCTCACCGGTCTTCTTGGCTTCAGCGACAATCTGGGCAGCCTCAGCCTTGGCATCAGCCAGCTCCTGTTTGTACTGGGCCAAAGTACGCTCTGCCTCTTCCTGGGCTTCCTCAGACTTCTTCAAAGCCTCACGGATCGTATCGGTACGCTTGGTGATGATGTTGTCCACGATGGGCCAACCAAGCTTGCCGAGCACGATAAGAAGAATGATGAAGACCACGAGCATCGGAATGAACTCATTCAGGTCAGGAATGAGAAAAGCGATGCCCTCTTTTTCCTCAGCCAACGCAATGGTGGGGAAAGCACTGACGAGACTTGCTGCGGTAGCCGAAGCAAGACCAGCAAAGCCCAGCTTCTTATTCAGTTTCGCCTTCACTCTCCACCTTCTTTCTTGGAATCAGTTTTCTTTGTTTGCACTCAGAATGATTAGAAGATGAAGGTGCAGACGAAGCCGATCAGAGCAAGTGCCTCTGCCAGAGCGCCGAAGATCAAGGCGTTGGTGAAGAGCTTGCCAGCCAGCTCGGGCTGACGTGCAGAACCGAGGCACAGGCCATAGCCGCAAAGACCAAGACCGATGCCAGGGCCGATGGTGCCGAGGCCATAGCCGACAACCTTAAGGGCTGCGATAACCAACGTAGTTTCCACAATTTCCTCCTTTTGAACGGATCCGGGTCCCTTACCCGTTTCCAAACTTATATTTCTTAACTCCTTGGATGTTTCCTTGGAGCTAAGCACCAATGATCAAGACCGTCTTTTGTAGGGGCAGCAGTCTCTCCCCGTTTGCGTTCCCTGAATGCGTCCGTGACGCGTAACTTCTAGTGCTCGCCCTCAGCAAGGCCGATGTAGACGGCGGAAAGGATGGTGAACACGTATGCCTGGAGGAATGCGACCAAGCACTCGAGGACATACATGACGGCCAGGAACAAAAACCATGCGACAGCCGGCAAGGCGACAACCGCATTGGCGTACGCGATTGCGTCCAAGATGAAGAACTGGGTCATGATGGCGAAGATGCCGAGAATCATGTGTCCTGCGAACATGTTGCCATAGAGTCGGACGGCCAAAGTCAGCCAGCGAATGACCAGGGAGAAGAACTCGAAGAACCAGATGATGGGAACCATCGGGCCGGGAAGACCACTCGGAGCGATGGACTTCAGATAGCCCAAACCGCCCTTGGCCTTGATGCCCTGCCAGTTGAAGTAGAAGAACGAAAGCGTAGCTAATGCCCAGGTGACGCTCAGGCAACCCGTGGGGGTCTTGGTACCAGGGATCAAACCGATGACGTTAGCGATAAGGATGAAGAAGAACATGGTGGCCAAGAAGGGGATGTGCCTCTTGTAGCCATGGCCGATAGCGCCCTCGCCCATGTTGCGGCAAACAGCGTCATAGCCCCAATCCATGAGACCGGCAATCTTGCCTTCCGGAATGGTCTTGACCTTACGCACTGCAAGCAGGATCGCCACCAGCGCCACGATGGCAATGACAATCATCCACACCACGTACTGGCTGACGTAGATACCCGGCGCGATATCAATGACGTGAGCGGTATTGAATCCCTCGCTCAACTCCTCGATAGGGGCCGCAATATCTGCCAACGGATCTCCCGTCAGTTCAAAGCCCAAAAACTCCATGCTTTCTCCTTTTTCCGTTCTCTATCGACGCTTCGACACCTTTATGCCGAAGACAATCACCCCGATGACAAACGTTGCAAACTCGGCCACAACGCAGGCCACGACGTAATCAGGTGCAATCATCTTGCAGCCCACCAAGCCCAGGACAAGTATGACAAACGACACTGCCAACGTGAGCAAAAGCGGCGCAAGCAAGGCGAGTGAACCGGCGGTTGGATCGATTTTTCGCGCATTTTTCGCGGCAAAGCAGAACGGGATCAAACTGATCAGCCCTACCACTACGCCAACGACTGCTGCAATAACCATTTCTTCTTCCCCATTGGTCGGCGCATCACGCACCCCACCTAAAAACATCGCAATGATAGCAATGCTTACTTGCAGATTAATTTTCTTTGCGAAAAATTTGGGCAAACGGAATACTTTGCGGAGGAGCGGCAAACAGGGCCGCACAAACATGCGTGCCGTCGCCAAGACACGCGAAAGCTCCCAGCCCGTCCCAAAGATGTTGAGGAAACGTTATCCCTCGTAGACGCGAAGCTTGATCCCTGATTCCCCCAGCATGCTCATGGAAAGCTCGTCGGGATAGGGATTCTTGTACACAATCTCGGTGATACCTGCGTTGATAAGCATCTTTGCACACACGACACACGGTTGGGTATTGACGTAGATCGTCGCGCCGTCGATGTTCACGCCGTAGCGGGCAGCGGTGATGATGGCGTTTTGCTCTGCATGGAGTGCACGGCAAAGCTCGTGGCGTTGGCCGCTCGGCACATTGAGTTGTTGACGAAGACACCCGAGCTCCTCGCAATGGGTCAACCCCTGGGGAGCGCCGTTGTAGCCCGTGGCCAACACGCGGCGATCCTTCACGATGACGGCACCGACCGCGCGACGAAGACACGTCGTTCGCGTCGCGGCAAACTCGGCCATCTGCATGAAATATTGGTCCCAATCGGGACGATCAAGGTGTTCCATACCAACCACTCCTCGACAGGTCTCACGTGCGCACAAATCACGTGCGCACATATATTATACATACCGTTATACATATCGAACAAAGGGCGCCACCGCGGGCGCCCTTCTCTCTTTATGCTTTTGGCGCATGGGCCTTCCAGCGCCTCTCAACTTCTCTTCCCTTGGGATTTCTCGTGCAAAGCGCCACGGGGCGACCCTCGAAAAACACCGGCTGCCGCTCACTGCAAAAACAGGAACACTGGCGACAGAGGACTTGGGGCAGCTCATAGTCCCCTAAATCCTCGGGTCTCAGGTTAAGCGCTTCCCGGTCGAGGGCCATTTACGCACCCGATTACAACTCCGGATAGAGCGGGTGGGCATCGATGATCTTTCGAACCTCGGTGCGGATCTCGGAGAGTTTGGCCTCATCGCCACCGGCAAATACCGTCGCAGCGATACACTTGCCAACCGTGTAGAACTCGTCCTCGGTGAGTCCGCGGGTCGTACCGGCAGCGGAACCCACGCGGATACCACTGGCGACAAACGGGCTGCGGGGCTCGTTGGGGATGGTGTTCTTGTTGACGGTCAGACCCACAGATTCAAGCAACTTCTCAGCGTCCTTGCCCGTGACGTCTGCGGGTGTCAAATCGACAAGGCACAAATGGTTGTCAGTACCGCCGGAAACGAGACGCAAGCCACCCTCGATCATACCGCGTCCCATAGCGGCGCAGTTCGTGATGACGTTTTGGGCATACTCCTTGAACTCGGGCTTGAGCGCCTCGCCGAAGGCAACAGCCTTGCCGGCGATGACATGCATGAGCGGGCCGCCCTGGGAGCCGGGGAACACAGCGGAGTTTATCTTGCGGGCGATGACCTCGTTGTTGGTGAGGATCAGGCCGCCACGCGGACCACGCAGAGTCTTGTGGGTCGTGGTGGTGACGACATCGGCATACTCCACCGGGTTTTGGTGGAGACCGGCAGCCACAAGACCGGCGATGTGCGCCATGTCGACCATGAGATAGGCGCCGTGCCCGTGGGCGATCTCGGCCATGCGCTCGAAGTCGATAGCGCGGGGATAGGCGCTCGCGCCGCCGATGACCATGCGGGGTTTATGGATGCGACAAAGTTTCTCGAGCTCCTTGTAGTCGATTCGCTCGTCCTCGCCGAGGCCGTAACCGATGACGTTGTACAGCTTGCCGCTGTAGTTCGCGGGGGAACCGTGGGTGAGGTGGCCGCCGTTGTCGAGACTCATTCCCAGGACGGTGTCACCCGGTTGGCACAGCGCGAAATATACGGCAAGGTTCGCATTGGCACCGCAATGGGGCTGGACATTGGCGTATTTTGCGTCGAACAGCTTGCAAGCACGCTCGATGGCGAGGTTCTCAACGATGTCGACCTTCTCGCATCCGCCGTAATAACGCTTTCCGGGGTATCCTTCGGCATACTTGTTGGTCATGACAGAACCCATGGCCTCCATGACGGCAGGGCTGACGATGTTCTCAGAGGCGATGAGCTCGATGCAGTCACGTTCACGGGTGAGTTCCGCCTCGAGCGCTGCAGCGACCTCAGGGTCGGTAGCGGGTACGAATTGCATAGCCATTATGATTGTTTCCTTTCCAGGTCCATGATCTTTTGAACGCGGCCCGCATGGCGACCGCCACCGAATTCAGTTGAGACGAAGGCATCCATGATGCGCTTGTTCTCCTCAAGGTCGACAAAGCGACCGGAGACCGAAACCATGTTTGCGTCGTTGTGCTCACGACAAAGAGCCGCGAATTGCGCGCTCGTCACATTCGCACAACGAATACCGTTGACCTTGTTGGCGGCAATCGACATACCGATGCCCGTGCCGCAAACCAGGACACCTCGCTCGGCGACGCCCATGGCGACGTCATGAGCGACAAGTTCGGCGAAATCCGGGTAATCCACACGATCATCGTTGTCCGGACCGCGATCGATGACCTCATGGCCCAGCTCACGCAGATATGCGGCAAGTTGTTGCTTTTGCTCGAAACCGGCATGGTCGCTTGCGATGCTCAGGCGCATATCATCCTCCTTCGTCTCCTAAAACATACGACGAAGAGTATAGCGCGACAGGTGTTTTGTAAATGGGAGAGCGAGGTCTATTGCACGCTACGGGCGTAAATGGGTGGGCTCGGCCTATTGCGCGCTACGGACGCGAGAAACTCCGCGGTCTCGCTCTTCACCTAGCCCGCCATCCATCCACGGACGAGGCCTATTGCGCGCTACGGGCACGAGAAACCGCTTCTTTCCATCCGGCTTTGAGCGCAGCGACGCGCTCGGCAGACATAACCGGCTCGAACACGTCGTCGCCGGAGCGCAACGCCTTGAGTTGGTCGAGGCTCTCCCAAAAACCGGTGGTAAGACCGGCAAGGAAGGCGGCGCCGAGCGCGGTGGTCTCGGTGTTTTGCGGACGACGAATCCTCGTATTGATGATGTCACTTTGGAATTGCATAAGGAAGTTGTTCGCGCTCGCACCTCCGTCGACGTTGAGCTCGGCCATAGGAGCACCGGCGTCTGCTTCCATGGCGGCGCACAGGTCGGACATCTGGTATGCGAGGGCCTCAAGGGCGGCGCGAACGATGTGGCTGCGGTTCGCACCACGGGTCAAGCCGCAGACAAGACCACGGGCCTCGCTGTCCCAATAGGGAGCTCCCAAGCCCGTGAACGCAGGAACGATGTAGACACCTGCGGTATCCTCGACGCTCTTGGCAATCTCTTCGGTCGCGGCGGCCGTCTCGATGATCCCCAACTCGTCACGCAACCACTGGATCAAGGCGCCTGCCACAAACACGCTGCCCTCAAGAGCATATTTCGTGGGCTCACCCGGCGCGCTGGCGGCGATGGTCGTCACCAAGTTGTTTTGGGACAAGGGGGCCTCGGTGCCCGTGCTCATCAAAAAGAAGCAACCGGTCCCGTAGGTGTTCTTTGCCTGGCCAGGCTCGAAACAGCACTGGCCGAACAGCGCGGACTGTTGGTCGCCCGCGACGCCGCAGATCGGGATACCCTGCGGAAGGTTCGGATTGGCCGTTACGCCGAAGTTGCTGGCGGATGGTTTGACCTCGGGCAACATGGATGCCGGGATGTCAAACAGGTCAAGCAGGTAGGGATCCCATTCGCAGGTATGGATGTTGAAAAGCATCGTACGGCTGGCGTTGGTGGTGTCGGTAACATGGACACGGCCTGACGTGAGGTTCCAGATGATCCAGGTATCGACGGTGCCGAAGCACAGCTCGCCCGCCTCGGCGCGCTCGCGGGCACCGGGCGTATTGTCGAGCAACCACTTTGCCTTGCTGGCACTGAAATACGGGTCGGGACGCAAGCCGGTACGCTGGATGATCTCGTCGAACACCTGCTGGTCGTCACCGCAGATACCCTTGATGACATCGGCGGTTCGACGGCATTGCCACACGATGGCGTTGGCGATGGGTTCGCCCGTCTCACGATCCCAGATGATTGTCGTCTCACGTTGGTTGGTAATACCGATGGAGTCGATGTCATCAGGGCTGACATTGCACTTCGTCAACAACTCGGTGAAGGTGCCCAACTGTGTGGCAGCGATGTCCTTGGGGTTGTGATCTACCCAACCCGGATGAGGGTAGATCTGGGGAAACTCGCTTTGGGCAACGCCGCACACCCTACCTTGCTTGTCGATGAGCATGCTGCGAGAACTCGTGGTTCCCTGGTCCAAAGCGACGATATATTTTCCCATGTCAACTCCCTTTCAAGAAACGGACGAAATCGAAACAAGCATCGTAGAGATTATTTCGTTCAGATTACTTCGTACAGATTATTAAGACACGGTTAGTGTAAAGGCGCGTTTGCTAAATCGAACCGAGCTTTGCCTCAATCCAATATAAGATATCGTCATATATCGCCATATGATTCGGCTCGTCGAGGATCTCGTGGCGCATGTCAGGATAGATTTTGACAAGTACGTCCTTGGCTCCCGCCGCCCGGGCAATCTCGGCCGCTTCTTCGACTCCCTTGCCGTTTTCTCCCACCGGGTCTCCTTCGCCCGCGATGTAGAGCAAGGGCAAGCGCTCCGGAATGTTGGCCGCCTTGCGCGCATCACCTGCCTCGCCGGTCAAACCCGTCAAAGCGACATACCCGCCTGCGGTGAAAGGGAACCCGCAAGCAGGATCGGCAATGTAGGCATCCACCTTGTCATCGTCGGTATTGAGCCAGTCGAACTCCGTGCGAGGGTTCTTGATAGCTTTGGAGTAGGCTCCGTCAGCCAAGCCGTGCAACAGCGGGCTTATGTGCCGCTCGCCACGAATCCGCGCCGTCAATCGCGCCAAGATGTTTCCCCCCTTGGACAAGGCGGCAGGCGTATTGCCCGTTCCACAGATAATGGCGCCGCTCAAGTTCTCACCGCACCGAGCAATGATGCAACGGGCAATAAAGCTGCCCATAGAGTGTCCAAACAGGAAATACGGAAGGTCGGGATAGGTCTCCCTCATCATCCCCATCAGGGAGATGGTATCCCTCACCAATACCTCGTGACCGGCAGAAACGTCAATATGTCCCCACTCTGATGAGGAGGGCGGATTTGTAAAGGACACCTTTTGGTCCGGCGTCGGCTCGAAATCGGCGACGCTGCGACCGTGGCCCACGTGGTCGTTTCCACACACGATAAAGCCGCTTCCTGTCAAGAAAAGGGCAAACTCATCGTAGCGATCGATGTACTCGGACATGCCGTGCACTAACTGCACGATGCCGCGAGGCTGCTCCGTATCTTCCGGATACCAGATAGTGGCGCGCACGACGGTGCGGCCATCCGCCGAGGGATACTCGATAGGCTCCTTGGTTTTGGTACTCATATAGTCCTAACTCACGAGTGGGCTGCAATATCCGCCGCGCTGATTGCCCCACAGCGCAACATGAGCGGATGGTCGCCCGTGCAGTCCAAGACAGTTGAGGCGACTCCTGATTTTTCTTGTCCGTCATCGAGGACAACCCCGACAGCGCGGATAAGGTCGTCGTCGATGTCGTCAACGGTGCGGGGTGCGGGGCGTCCTGTGATATTGGCCGAGGTCGTAGCCAAAGGGCACCCGACCGCCCGAATGAGTTCGAGGGCGGTCTTGTTGCAAGGCATGCGCAAACCGATCGTCCCCGCCTCGGACCGAAACGCAAACGGGACCTCCTTGCTCGCCTTGACAACCAACGTCAAGGGACCTGGCCAAAACACACGCGATAGATCCTTGGCAAGGGCGGGGAGGTCGGCACCGTATCTGTCGAGGTCCTCGACGCCCCCCACCAACCAGGCGACAGGCTTGGACCTCTCACGGTTTTTCAACGTGAACAGGATATCGGGGGTTGCGGCATGGCGTACCGAAACGCCGAGCCCGCACACCGTATCGGTAGGGAACAGGACGGGTCGACCAGCGCACAACGCCTCAACCGCGTCATTCAATGCACTATCAGATACGTCCATGTCTGCTCTTTCGTAGATTACGTCAAAGATTGCACGACGGTTGCCGCATGAACGCCCATTTTATAGCCACCCTTTCGCCCTTGTCAAAAAAGGCGCTATCCAACACCTGGGAGGACACGGTCAGGACCCGAGCTCGTACTTTGCCTTGATACGCCCGAGCTTGACCCGCCAAGGCTCGTAGAGCAAGACGAGGAACGCGACGGTGGCGGTAGCATGGATGAGATCGAGAGGAAAGCCCAAGGCATAGGCAGCGAGCGCCGTCGGGACCGTGATGGGCTGAACAAATCCGACGACGTACCACGTGTTCAGCAGAAAACCGTACAACAGGCCCGAGGCGAAGCCGTACGCGTACATCACGGGAGCCACGCCGCGCCTGCCCACGCGCCACTCGAAGGCCCCCCGGTCCGCCAACACGCCGGCGAGGTAGCCGACCATGCCCCACGCGTACATCTGCCAAGGGGTCCAAGGGCCTTGTCCGAAGAAGAAGTTGGAGACGAGGGCGGCCAAGGCCCCCACCATGAACCCGCTCCGACGGCCGAAGACCACACCCGCCATGATGGCGATGGCGCTCACCGGCTTCACATCGGGAATCGCGGCGAACAAGATGCGCCCCGCAGCAGCGAGAGCCGCGAGGACGACGGTGGGCATGATGGTTCTCAGGCTCGGCCTCGACGACTCGAAGCCCGCGAAGAACACACCAAGCGCGGCAAGGACGACGACGAGAGTCAGGACGGCCGCCTGCTCGATACGGGCAAGGGCGCACGCCAACAAAACCACCGGCACGAGCAACAGTGGCAACACCTCAACGAGTCCGGGCCTTCCCTCCTTGCGCGTCACAGACGTTCCATCCCTTCCTTGCCGGACAGGTACGTATCCGTAAACGCATCGGCCACGGGCCGGTAGAAGAGGTTGCGCTCGAAAAAGCGGTCCGCCGGCTCGGTGCAGGTCACCTGGCCGTCGAACATCATGGAGACCCGATCGCAGACGCAGGCAGCAAACGCGAGGTCGTGGGTCGCCATCACAATGGTCGTACTGGCCCCTGCCTGCTGTTTCACCATGCGGGCGAGCATACACTTCGACGTTGCGTCCAATCCTTTTGCCGGCTCGTCGAGCAACAGCAAAAGTGGGCGCGTGAGAGCGACCTTAGCGAAGGCGAGCAGTTGTTGTTGGCCTCCGGACAAATCATAGGGGTGCCTCCCGGTGCAGGCGGTAAGGGATATACGCTCAAGCCACTCACCGACCTCCTCGCGGCCGTAGTCGCAGGCGCTAGCCCACTCCATGAGCTCCTCCTCCACCGTGTCCGCCGTGAAGAGCGCCTTGGGATTTTGGGGGAGATACGCCTGGGTTTTGGACAGGGTGTTTTGGACCTTCCCCCTCGAAGGCTTCGCGAGGCCCGCCATAAGTCTCAACATCGTCGACTTGCCCGACCCGTTACCACCCACCAGGGCGCTGACCTCACCCTCATCCACGCGGATGTCGGCGCCGCGCAGCACGAAGGGATCGGACTTACTGTAGCGAAAGTGCACGTCGGAGACCTCTACGACCGCATCAGTTGCCTCCTTGTTCCGGGAGGGGACGCAACGAAGCGGTCGTTCACGGTAGACGGCCTTGTCACAGGGGACGATTTTCCCGCCCTCGAGTCGCACGCACGCGGTCGCGTAGCTTTCCATCTGGTGGGGGCTGTGGGTCGCGACGACAATCGTAAGGCCGAGCTCGCGGTTGAGGCGAAACAGGGCGTGGGAGAAGCTCTTTTGGGCGACAGGGTCGAGTTGGGACGTAGGCTCGTCAAGAAGAAGGATCCGCGGTTGCATCACCAAGACGCTCGCGAGGTTGAGGAGCTGTTTTTGTCCGCCGGACAAGCCGTCGACCTCGCGCCTAAACCAAGGCTCGATCCCGAAAAAGTGGGCAACCTCCGCAACGCGACGGCGCATCTCCTCCTTCGGCTCCCCGAGGCTTTCCAAACCGAACGCCATCTCGTGCCATACGGTGTGACACACCAGTTGATTGTCGGGACTTTGCGCGACGTAACCGATCGTTGCCGCAGAGCGAGCCACGTCCATCCCGCACACGTCCTCGCCGAAGGCACGCACCACACCCCCGCGCGATCCTGCAGGCGCAAGCTCGGGTTTCGCGCAGCGTAAAAGCGTGGTCTTGCCACAGCCGGTGCCGCCCACAAGCAAGGTGAACGACCCTTCGGGCACCGACCAATCAACCCCGTCGCACACACGTTCGCACCCGGGGTAGGCAAACGAGAAGCCCTCGTAGCTCAAAGCGTCCATCATACGGAGACCACCTCCAAAATCCAAGGGAGGACAAGCAGCACCGCGAAGGGCGCATAGAGGACCGGCGCGGCCCAAGAGCCCATCACCGGGTAGAACGAGAACTGCCCGCCGATGAGGACGTGGCACACGACGCAAAGGATGACAAGCACGAAAAGGCAGGCGCATGCCGCCCCGTCGAACGCACGAAACTCCTCACGCACGTAGGACGAGCGCCTCCGCACCGCGCCCCATCCGCGGGCCCGCATGGAGTCCGAGGTCTCCAACGAGTCCTCCATCCCCCAACCCATCAAAACCGTGACTTGGTTCACGCGCTCGGCAAGCTCGGCATGGCCCTCCCCTGCGGCGGTACACGCACAGCGCGCGTCCGCGATCGTCGCCCCGCGACGCACGAACCGGGGCACGAGCCGCATGGTCATGGTGATGAGCAGGCCGACCGTCGGAGCCACCGATCCGAGCAGGAGCATGATCTTGTCCGAGGTGATGACCGCGGCGGCATTGCTGAACCACTGGAACGTGGCGATGAGCATAAGGCCCATGCAGGCACCATAGGCCAGGCTCTCAAGGTATATCGCGTGATCGAAAAAGCGGATGAGCTCCGTCGAGCCGGTCATGGAGAATAAGGGGTTGAGCAAAGTGATAAGGAGCAGCAAAGGGATTTGCCACACAAGGGTGCGCAGGGAGGCCGCCGCACCGCGCAGCCTCATGTTGTAGGCGACGCCAGTAACGACGGCAAGTCCGAGCGTCACCGGGTGAACCAATGTCATGGTCAACGCCAGGACGGCGGTAAAGTAAAGGGCCGCAAACGCAGGGTGCAGCCCTTCAAAAGCCCGTATGTCCGCACGAGTACCCACAGGGACCTAGAAATTCGTGTAGTCGTCGACGTACTTCCAAAGGATGCTCTCCCCGCCGGTCAAGGTATAGGACCCGCAGGAACGGTCGGGCTTCGTACCGTCGACATAGTAGAGCCACCCGCTCTTGGGGCCGGCTTGGAACTCCGCGAAGCCGTTGATGGAGCGCACATAGGTGCTCGAGCCGCTGATCGCCGCGCCCGTCGCCCGCAAGGCATCGTAGACCGAGCCGCCCTCCTCGACGGTGACGTTAAAGCTCGAGTACCCTCCCCCGCCCAAGGTCGCGTCGATGGCGACGGTGACGGAGATGACATCTGTGGCAGGCGCAGGTTGAGGACCCCCCGAAGCATCGGGGCTCTCCGTCCCGGATGCCTCGGTAGGACCGGTGGCCGACGGGGTTTTGTCCGAGCCCTCGCCGCCAGTGGCCGCATCTGCCCCGGACGTCTTCTCCTCGCCGTCGCCGGCGGCGTCAACGTCGTCCTCGGCGGCCTTGCCATCAGCCTTGTCGGCAGCGTCACCAGCCGTGCCCTCGCTTGTCATGGCGGGCTGGGCCTGACCGGACGGGTCAGAGGTGTTCCCGGCCGAGGCGGCAGTCCCGCTTTGGCTTGACAGCGACAGGGCTACCGCGACGCAAAGCGCCGCCAAGACCAAGATCGCCGTCGCCAGCAGGACCCACCGCCTCGATGCTATGTTTCGATGGTCAGACACCCGACTGTCACTTTTTCTCATACCCGCGACGAAGAACGACGAAGGCTACGACAGCAGCCGCGAGAACAGCAACAACGCCGTAGGGAAGGGACACATCGCCCGTCTTTGCCACGGATGAGCTGGTGCCCTTCCCGTTGGGATTGGCGGTGTCCCCGTCGTCCGAGTCAGGATCGTCCTTCTCGGGATCAACCGGAGTGACAGGGGTAACAGTGTTCGCGGTGTACACGTTGTAGTCGGGGCCGCCCGCCTGTTGGCCCGAAACGGCTGCGAGGCCGAGCAGGACGGAGGAGGCGGCCATGGGTTCGCCGTCGGCGGTGCGAACGCGAATGGTACCGTTATCGTCGTAACACACGCCCGCCAGGTAATCCGCAGCTGTCTTCGGCGCAGCGGCGGCGTCGGCATCGGCCCCGTTTGAGGCTCCCTGCGCGGAGAGCTTAGACACGTTGACGCCCAGGGCGGCCAGAGCGGCCGTAACCCAGCTTGACGTGTCAGGGTCGGTGGCACCTGACCAGCCCGCAAAACCGCCGTCGTCGCGCTGCGAGGCGATAAGGGTCGCCTTCGCGCTCGTGAGAGCCTCAACCACGCCAGTCTGGTCCTGGTAGGGAATGAGCGCGAGCGCAGCCTGGGCGACGGTTTGATTGTCGGCGGAAGACATGCCGGCGACGACGGCGTCGACGAGCTTGCCGATATATGCGTCGTCGGTCGCGGCGTAGTCACCGTAGTCGTACACGGGCAACATCACGACGGCGCTGTAGATGAGCCACTCGTTGTCGAAATCGGTGGTCTGTTCCATCTCGGCGACGAGGTTGCGCGTCTTGCCATCGATCGTGACGGCAGTGCAGTCGACGCCCGCGGCAGTGAGGGCCATGATGTATTTGCCCAACCTGCCGGCGCTCATCGCATCATCAGAAGCGAGGGACGCGATGATGGAGGGTGTATCGATTTTGCCGCCAAGGCCAAGGTCGTTCAAGGCGACGGCGGCAGCCCAGGTATCGTTGTCGATCGCGTGGTTTTCCCCGCCGGCGACGAACCGGTCGGACAAGCCCTGCAAGGACGCGGCGTAGGTCGAGGGGTCGGTCGCCTCGGCGCCGGGGGCGGAGGCGTCATCGTATGCGAAGGTGACAGCGAAGCGAATCTCGCCACCGCTGTAGTCGAGCGCATAGGGGTTCTGGACCTGGATCACGTCGAAGGCGCCGTCTTCGTCGGTGTCAACGGAGACCGTGGCACTCGTGGGGCCGGTGCCATACTCGCTGTAGTAACCGGAAAGATAGGTACCAGAGGCCGTGTAGTTGTAGACCCAGGTCTGGTTACCGTTGAAGTCGAGATCGACCGTCTCGGTCCCTGCGGGGATGGTGACCACGTAGAGGTTCGTCGGCGTCGGGATGTAGACGTAGCCCCAACTGTCCGCGTCCGGGCTCGTCGGGTCGTAGACGGACTTGGTGTAGCTGTAGCCGCCCTCGCGCTTCTCGACACCCGACGCGACCGTCCCGCCGACGCTTGCGGTGAAGGTCTCATCGGTCACGTATCCCGCCAAGTCGGAGGTGTCCCCGTCGGGAGAGGGCGGCAACGTCTCCGCCTCCTCGCCCTGGTCTCCAACAGCTATGTCTTGCGCGGCCGCACCCTGCGCGGCCGCACCCTGCGCGGCCATGCCCTCGTCGGCCGGATCTTGCGCGGTCGCACCCTGCGCGGCCGGGACGTCCGTCACGTCGCCACCCGCCGCAAAGGCCGTCTTCGGGGCGATCGGCACGAAGCCCATGGCAAGTACAACGGCAAGGAGCAACGACAGCAGCCTTGCCCCCAGGTTTGTTCGGTGCATGATGTTAGACACTATTCCCATCCTTTCCTCTCCCGGAGCCCGCCCTACGCGAGGCCCCACCCAGAAGAAAGACAGCGGCGTCGTCCGGCGTCATCCGCCAAACAAAAGGCTGCGCGCAGGACCAACTCCCACGCGCAGCCCGTATTCGCCGCGCAAAAGCCGACAGCCAAAGGCCAATTCGGGCACGATTGCGGTGACTCGCCGCGTTCGCGACACGCTTCCCGACCGGTGTTCTGGCTGGACGCCGGCCTTGCCGACGCGTCACAGTGGCGGTACCGTGCGGGATTCTCACCCGACTTTCCCGGATCAGGACGTCTTCTTCTGTGCACTGTTATTATACATGAGTAGCAGACGCTACACTGAAAAAAGCAAAATTGTTCTAAAAATATCTTGAGCGTTCACGTCTTAGCTCAAATCGTGATGAAATGTCTCTTTATTATAATGTCATTTGCTATCTATCAGCAGGCACAACCCGACGCCTTTCGCGTCTGCGCCGGTAAAGGCCGGCAATCCAAATCCCATAGGTGAAGATTACCTCATGCCGCTCGCTTCATGTCAGGCACCATTGTGACAGGTGCCAGGTGCCTGTCACAATTGGCACCTGTCACACGACACCCAGTCGGGCAAATGATGCCATTTCGAAAGGCCCTACCTTTTGGAGCTTGAGACACCCCTCGTCAATGCTCGTTTCGCAAACGAACCCCCCGCAATTGTCCACATGCCAATCATGGTATGACTGCTCGCGCCTATTCGTCGTTGCATATTTGTCCATAATCGCCATGATGGTACCTCCGTGTACGACAAACACGGCGTCGCTATCGTCCCGCATACCGCTCATCGCTTCCTCGAAGGCAATACATACCCTATGGCAAAAACCCGCTTGACACTCGCCTTCCGGGCAAAGACCCTTGCACGCCCCATCAACCCAACGTCTATACGAGGCGTCATCAGACATCTCGTCTGCGCTCCGTCCTTCAAATGCACCGAAATCCATCTCCTCAAGCCCGGGAACAATCACCTGTTCCGCCTGCGGAAACAAAAGCGAAGCAGTTTGCTGCGTTCGAATCAGCGAGGTTACATAAACCCTGCCTACGTTGGGTGCCTGACCGATTTGGAGTACTTCTTGTTTGCCCTCAGCACACAACGGCTCGTCAGTCGAGCCGACATAGCGCCTCTCTAAGTTTCCTTGGGTTTTGCCATGTCGTATTAATACAACCCTCATAGCACGTTATCCTTGGCAACGCCACCTGGCTTCCGGCTGGAGGGAACCGCCCCAGACACCTGACGCACTCCGTCGGGAGTCACTGTTGTTGGGGACCCTTTCAACACAACAGGAATGCCACACACCATACGCACGACACACTCCGCCCTCTGTGCCAGGAGCATGGCAAGACGCCCAATGCGATCTCGCTCGTCGCGCTCCTCGCTCCCTGCAGGGGTCGGACCACTTCCAACCTCGGCGATGCAAACCACCTCCAAGGTTGACAATAAGCAAACCGCTTCCTCTAAATCCCTATTGCAATGGGATACTAACTTTTCAGCGTGCAAAATCACAGGGTGTCCGTCGACTTTCCCATCAGACATTTTCGTCGCATCATAGCCCAGCGACGCTACGTAGGTGTGTTTCCCCGAGGCACGACCGCCCATCACCAGCATCATCAGACTACCGCCTCGCTTATCACCAAGCACGCAAGCATCACCAGCTCGCCAACCTGCACGTAAAAACCGGCTAAATCTCCGTTTATTCCGCCGAACTGCCTCATGGCCACCCGATACAGACAAGCCCCTACCGCCAATGAGCCAAGTACCATTGCGGCACCCGCCACCGGATGCAACACGATAAGAGCCGCCGCACACGCGACAAACTCAATTCCCAACACAACCAGGCCTTTTTCTTTTCGTGCGGCCTTTTGAAACATGAACAGCATGCCCTCGGAGGCGCTGCGAGGAAAAGCCAGTACCGCCATACCGGCACACACGCGGCTCAAGACGGGGAGCAGGCACAACAATCCCAACACCGTCGCATCCACTCTCAACTCTGAAGAAAAACCAAGATAGAGCAATATATAGACCGCGAATCCGATAATGGCGAAAGAGCCAATGTGGGGGTCCTTCAGAATCTGTCTTTTGCGCTCTGGCTCCGCATGGCTGGACAAGGCATCCACAACATCCACAAACCCGTCCAAGTGAATGCCTCCCGTCACTGCGATAGGTATGACGGTCAGACCCACGGCAAAAGCTATGGATCCGAGACCCGCGAAGGCGCTAAACCAAGCCCACACGGCGTTCAGGATACCCACCACAAGACCAACCAGCGGCAATGCGCACATCAGGTAGCGCATGGTATCCTCATCCCACTCTACGCGGGGAGTGGGGATGCGCGAAAAAAGGGAAAATGCCGCTATAACCGATTTGCCGACTTTACGTGCCACGATTTTCCTTTCACGACGTTCGGCATACCAGCCACCACCTCGACCACGACGTCCGCATCACTGGCCAAGCGGCAATTTATCTCGCCGAGAGCATCTATGTATTCCAAGACCAAGATGTCAAAATCACAACCCGCGGACCCTACCTCGTTTGTGACCGCTACCAAATTTGGGACCTGGGTGCGTAGGTGCTCCACCCCATCGATGACGCGACGGACGGAGTGCTCCCTGCCGAGGAAAACACCCTCATCCGAAAACATCTCGTTGGCAAGAAGGGTACCCAGACACTCTAACAGCACGACCGAGGCGTCGCTCGGCGTCTCGAGCGTGGCAGCTAGGTCAATCCTTGTCAGGTCCCGGCTTCGCTCGACGGTGAGAAATCCTCTCCCCTCTCGTTGCAGGCGGTGTTTCTTTATTCGCTCCATCGCCTCACGCCCTTCGGGTTGCATGGTCGCCAAATAGACGACTGTGCCCGGTGTGCCTTCGGTGATGGATTCAGATAAGGCTTCTGCCCAGGCGCTTTTGCCGCTTGCGGAGCCTCCCGTCACCAAATAAAACATCACAAACCCACTTCATAGGCGTCCATGCCGATATCCTCAAACGACTTTCCCCGGTATAGAGCCAAGGCCATGTCGAGCATGGGCAACAACAACACAGCGCCTGTACCTTCTCCGAGCCGCAGACCTGCGTTGATGATTGGGTTCATTCCCAGTTCGTCAAAAATCAGACGGGATGCCGGTTCTTCGGACATGTGCGAAGCAATGATGGCAAGTCGACATTCGGGGCAGATGCGCAAAGCGACCAGTGCGGCCACCGCGCTAATAAAACCGTCGATCACCACAGGTACGCGATGCAGCGCGCCTCCGATGAACGCCCCCGCCATTCCAGCTATGTCAAAGCCGCCCACCTTTGTTAATACGTCGAGGGCGTCGCTGGCATCAGGTTGGTTCAGCGCGATGGCCCGGCGTATGGTATCCACCTTGCATGTGAGGCCCTCATTGGACAGACCTGCGCCTTTGCCTGTCACAACCTCGACGGGCTTGTCCAACAACACGCTGGCCACAGCGCTTGATGAAGTGGTGTTCCCTATGCCCATCTCTGCGGCTACGATGATGTTGTAGCCTTCGTCACACAAACGTCCGACCATCTCCACTCCGGCGTTTATTGCATGAACAGCCTGCTCACGTGTCATGGCGGGCCCCTTAGCGAAATTAGCGGTACCCCGCGCCGTACTAAAATCGGCCACCCCTTCGACCTTGGTGGCCATGCCCACATCTACGGGCACCACGTCGATGCCTGCCGTGGCACCCATCACGCATACCGAGGAAATCCCTTTGAGCATGTTACCCGCCACGAGCGAGGTGATTTCCTGTCCGGTCTGGGTAACACCTTCCTCCACCACGCCATTGTCAGCGCACATGGCCAAGACCACCCGCTTGTCCAAACGGACGTCTTCCTCGCCTGTCAACCCAGCAATCTGGACAACGATGTCTTCGAGCACCCCGAGGCTGCCTATGGGTTTCGCGACGCCGTTCCATCGATCAATCGCCCTTCTTTTTGCCTCCTCGTCGGCTGGTGCGATCTTGAAATCCAAGGATTTTTCGCCCATATGGCATCTCTCCCATCTTTTCCGCCATCTCGTCACGCGCAACGGATGCATAACAACGGACGCATAAACAACCCGGACAGCATCCGACGCCTTCCTACACCCAAAAAGATTCCTTCTCCAAATCCAGTCCGCCCTCCCCAAGCGCGGTCATTTGAATGCACAGAGCCCGTGCAAGCTCTTCTCGGCTTTCCGTAATAAACTCGTTCACAAGGTAGTCTGGCTCGATACGCTTCACGACCTTGGCAACTTCCGGGCAGGTGAACGGAAGGTGTCGGTCGATAGCGAAGACGTGGCGAAGCACCTGACCGTTACGCTCAACCAAATCTGTCGACAAGACAGGTGGGTTCGCCAAGACGCTTTTTGCATATGCTCCCGTTATCGACTGGTGCAGATGCATGCCCCGGATATGGTCGATCAGGGCGTCAACGGCCTCCATACGGTCGACTACCTCATGAAGATAGCCGATCCCATCTTGCTCGCTTACCAGGTCAAGGTTTGTATGGAGCAAGTGTCCGGTATCGAGCATAAACCCGACATTGGGGTAGTCGATACTTTGCAGCAGGTCCCTCGCCAGCTCGGGGCGCATGAAATTCAACCCTGGATACCAAAGGTTTTCCATCAGAAGCGTCAGGGAGCCCGCCTCCTGGGCAAATACCTGGTTTATGACTTCAGCCGCAGCTTCAAGAACCTCTTCGTCGCTGCGATGATACGTCAGGGTAAAAAATTCCTCAGTCCAAGCATCGGTCACATGAAACACGACGTATTCCGCCTCAAAGCATTGGGCATTCTCCAAATCTTTGCGATAACGATCCACAATGACCTGACGGGACTCACCGCCGAAAAACGACACGGCCGCCTCAACCGACCCGAAATCGCGGATGAGGCCTTCCTCGTTTCCCTCCCAAAAATCTAGCCAATTGTAGTATGAGCTCATGTGAAGGCCCAACACCTGCCCCGGTGTCACCAGACCCTTGTCGTGCTCGTCGAGACACGTGAGCTCAACTCCATCAAGTGTCCCAAGAAACGAACCGAGGTCCTCCGTATCGCGAAACCGGGCCATATCGTCATATCCCGTAGTAAGGTTTACTCCTAGTTTCACTTGTCCTCCCTAGCGCAAAAAAGACGGTTGCTCGTAAAATTGGCCCGTTTCCCGAAAATATAGTCGGTGAAAGAAAAGTTCACGTAAGTCATCTCTACCCTATATGGAGAGTTGACCAGGGTAAACTGTAAGACTTTGATTTATATTGCAATATTGTGTTTATGATTATAGTAAACTAGGTAGCAACTGTTAATCGATATTGTAATCGTTATACAAGAAAATTTTTTCAATTAATTTAGTAGGCATCATGCTATTATCCGATTCCGAACGAGAATCATCAGAAAAACACGAGAACAGAAGGAACATCGCATGAGAGATAACGAGCTGTTTGCTTGGTCTATGGAAAATGTGGCTCTTGAAAAGATGAATTGCGAAAAGGACCGCGTGTATGTCCTTTCCTGTGGAACCGAGACGTATGTGTGGTTTGTGTTGAGTGGCGTGTTGTTCACGGCTTCACAGACAGAGACAAGTGATACCGAGTTGGCAAACAGCATCTGGCAAAAGGGAGACATTATCCATTCCTTCGACAAGAACCTCATGCTGCCTTTTCACACGCTCACGGATAGCGTCATCGCTTGTTGCCGCGCCAGCGAATTCGACCGAAAAGTACAAGCAGACGCTCGACTGAGCTGGCTTTTGGCCATTCACTATCACGACCAGTTCCGCTTTACGCTGTTGAATTATCGCCATGCGGCGCTTGACCCCTCGGAAAGCCGACTTGAAGCTCTCGAGAAATACTTTGATAAAATCGAGGAGCTCGATGAGAAGATCAGCGATGCAACGTTAGCGCTCTTTATGGGAATGCATCGTGTCTCGGTAAATCGCATTCGCAAAAAGATCGAAGCTCGCAAAGCGTCTGCCGAGAAACGAGACGACGGGTTAAAAGCGGCGGATTAGCAACGGGCTAGCGGCAACGGGTTAGCGACAAGCTATCGACGTCAAGCAAAACCGAAGGGACCGACCCCGAAGGTATTTCGGAATCAGTCCCTTGCGGCAGCGGCCTAGCCGCCGAACTTCATATATTGACCCCAAGAACAAAGGTGCGGCTCAAAGCAACCAGCGCCTTTTTTGCACTTGTGGCCTGGTCCTTAGTCCAACGGACGGCTTTCGGGCCACTCCGGAGACATCACGCGACGGTAATACATGTTTGAGGTGTACAGTGCCGCTGCCGGGTTATGTGCCAGTACACGATCCTTGACAATAAGGTATGTGACCGGGGCGTCCGAATGTTTGATGAACAGCGTATCGTGCCCGCAACATAGACCTACGATGATGTTCAGATCGGTTTTTTCGGCATTGAGAATTTTTGCCTGCACGATGGGATTGCACGTGGACTCATGCCCACCGGGACGCACTTTCACATTGTCGGGGACGCCTGCCTCGGTTTTGTCGACAGCGCCCACCTTGCACACTACTGCGGTAACGGCCTCAAAACCTTTCGCTTTGAGCAACTTGGTGAACATCTGCGTCTCACGCACCAAACCCATGCACGTGGCTATGCCGATTTTCTTCGCACCGATCTTGTGCGCGAAGAGGGCCGCCTCTTCTACGCGGGTCAGTCGTCCATAGTAAAGGCCCTCTACCTCAGCTGACGCTTGGAATATCCGACGGGTTTCCTCATCGTTTTTGTATTCGTCGAGAGCTTCCTCGAAAAATTCCTGAGGCGTGTTCGTGGTGAGGCAAAAATCCGGGAATTTGCTGTCTAGGTGGTCACAGTGGTGAGTTCCACAATTTGCACAGCTCATCATCTTGTCATTCATTCTTTTCACCTTCTTGCGCGCATGCCAACACGTAACACAGGTCCGAAATCCTGTTAAAGAACGCCATGAGCGTCTCGGATATGGGTTCTTGGTTTGCAAGCCTTTGCACAACTCGCTCGCATCTGCGTGCGACGGTGCGAGCTATGTGCAGTTGGGCCGACGCGACCGTTTCGCCCGGTACGTGGAAGGAGAACTTCTCGGGAGTGTAGCGGTCGATGTTCTCCTCCAAATAGGTCACATGCTCAACGGTGACACGCGGTTCACCGCCAATGGTCGCCAGTTCCGCCATGGCGTGTATAAGCTGGCTTTCCACCGTGTAGAGAATCTCGTTGATCTCCTCGTCCTCCACGCTTGTCCGGGCCAAGCCTAGCCAGGATTGCAACTCGTCGGCTGTGCCATAGGCTTCCACGCGTATCTCCGTTTTGGATACTCGCTCCCCGGAGTACAGGGAGGTCTCTCCCCCGTCTCCGCGTCTTGTGTAAACATGCATGATAGTTTCTTCCTTCCGGTAATAAACAAGGGGGTACCCTCAAGGTACCCCCTCTTCGCCATGTTTATGACATTCTCTGATTATGCATAGATTTAAATCATGCAAAAGACCTGAGTCATGATGGCGGAAATGAGTACCAGCACTGCGGAGTAGGGCAAAACCTTGCCGAGTACGATGGACTCCTCGCCGATCTTGTCGATGGATGCGGAAGAAATCTGCAGCTTAACCGGGGTAAGCACAGAGGCCAGACCGGCGCCCACTGCACCACCAGCGATAACGGTGAGCGGGTTGAGGCCGAGAATCTCGGAGCTCAGCAGGTTGTACTTCGCAAACATAGCAACGGTAGAGGTCTCGGATCCGGTAACGAAGCCAGACAGCAGACCCAAGAAGGAGTTGACGACCGGGTATGCCATGCCAAACACATCGGCCGCAGCGTTTGCCCAAAGAGCGATGATGTTCTTGGATTGGTCGACCATGACCCAAGCGCCGCCCTCGCCAGTAGCAGCATAGCAAGAGTACATCATGACGTAAGCGATGCAGAAGTAGATGATGGAACTGATCATCGGAGCTGGGAATCGCTTGCACCAACGCTTAAGGGACTTGCCCACGACACCCTTTTCAGGCTTGATGATGAAGTAGCCGATGATGGTGGAGATGATGACCCAGAAGTATGCCTGCCAGAACAGACGCAACGGTTGTCCGGAGTCGCCAGGGAACAGCTTGATACGCATCTCGATAGTCTTGTAAGTCAAGTCATACAGCGGCGGGACAAAGTTGGTGATCAGGCAGAAGAAAATGAGCAACGCCCAAGGACTGAGAGCCTTCCACAAAGGCATGCTCTTCTCGATTTCGAGATCTTCTTCGGTCAGAATGGAGCGATCGAAAATGGGACACTTGATTATCTTCATGTATATAAGCATGAGGACAAGGGTGACAGCAGAAGCAATAACGCCAGTCAACACGATGCCGACGCCAAGGTAAGATACGCCCATGGCCGAAAAGCCCATGCCCAAGCCGGTAATGAGCATCGGGATGATGCCCTTGGCCAACATCTTCGGGCCGCCAACCATCAAAAGCATTGCAGAGCAGATGCAGGGGGTAATGACGGGCAAGTAGTGCGAGAAGTAGATGGACACAGCCTGCACGGTGGGAGCGCCGCCATCAGGCATGACAAAGCCAGCACCGGTCAAGATGTCGGAAAGAACGACTACAGGTGCAGCCAACATGGCGTATGTGCACAAGGAGTCGAAGCCCAAGCAAGGCAAGGCGATGGCGATGACTGTCGAGTAGCCCATTGCCAACATGATAGGAGGCAAAATGGCGGCAGGAGTCGCGCCAACGGTCACGAGCATTGTACCAATGATGACGTTGATCATCATGATCTGCACGGGTTTGTTGGATGCAGCAAACGTCTTCACGGTCACGACGATACGCGCCAGAGCGCCCGTGTCCTCAAGGAAGGTAATCTGCAAAAGCGATGTGACGATCATGCCGGTCACAGCCATGGATGCTAAGGCACCCTTCGCAGAAGCGATAAGCCCGATGTCGATTCCTGTATCAAAGAACGCGACAGCGATGATCATGACGGCCACCCATCCGGCAATGCCAGCCCAGTGACCCGCAACTTTAAACCCTAGCAATAGGATAATTACCAGAATGACTGGTATAAAAGATATGAAAATATCCATAGTAACCCCTTATAATTAAAGGTTGCTAGCGATCCCAGCAGCTTCCCAGCATCAGGGTCGCCAGCCTTCCTTTGCTCCTTTATGGGATCCTTCATTCCCGTAAAGGAGCTTTTCATTCCTCCCCTATCCTTTGGCCACCGTTCTAGCGGAGACCAAAGGTTTGCGAAAGCCTAGGAATCGAGCTCGATACCCAGATCCTCGCTGATGATCTTCACCGTTTCATCAGCCATGGTTGTATTTGGGAACACCCGGTCATAGCCCATGTCGGCGAAGCGCTTCTCAATCTCAGGCCACTTGTTGGCCAAATCCAAAGGCGCAGCTACCTGGCCTCCGGCGTACAACTTGATATCACCGATGCCCGCCTCGACGCACTTGTCACGCATGCCTTCGCAGTCGATGATTCCCATGCCGTACAAAGAGGAGCACAGAATAGCGTCCGCATCGATTTCGATGGCAGCGTTGATAAACTCCTCCTGAGGAACAACAGCACCAAGGAACGCAACCTTGTAACCTGCCTCGCGGAAAGCTTGGGTGAGCACCCATGCTCCAATCATGTGCGCATCTTGGCCGATTGTGCCGATGACCACTGCCTTATTAGGCGTCTTCTTACCACTCATTTTCTTAACCTCCTTTTCTTTTAATCGCTATCTGTTAAACCTGAGGGGCGATACGCGAAGCGTATTGCAGGTCGCTTACCAACATGTCAAAGCCCAGCTCACGGCCCTCTGCCTTCTCGCGGGACTCCAACTTCTTGCGGTGGTAGTCACGCACTTCCTGCGGCACCGGCAAGTCGCCCATATCCCAATAGCGCTGCTCCTTCTCTGCGTTACGCATCAGGCGAACCTTGCCGTGGTTGTGAACCCACGGGGTCAGCATGGCGTCGATCCAGCCAGCCTCAACGCCCTTGCACAGCGCCACAACGGCGTCACCGTCAGCAACCTCTAGGCACTTGTCCAAAATGGAGCGGACCTCGAGCTCAATCATCTGCTCTTCGAGCTTGTAGTTCTCGCCGGTCGTATCCCAACGGGTGGCGCCGATAAGCGTGTCAAGCTGACGAGACATGCGTACGGAGTTGGCCATGCCTTCCTTCGTGGGAGTGGCGAAAGCCTCGTCGCGGCACTTCAGGATAGCGACGTCGATGCCGGCCAAGAAGGTGTCTACGGTGTTCCAGCACACCATGGCCTCGGCCTCGTCGATGCGAGGAGGCCACGCCCCCAAGAACGGGAATGCGGAGGTGGTGAACTTCGTGTCGGTGAAGCCAAACTTGTCCAGGTACTCGCGGGAGAGCTTCTGGGTAACATTGATGGTGGCGCAGTCCTGCATGATGTTTTGGTTTAATCCAAGCTCGAAGTAGAACTGCTTGATGCCCTGAGCGGCGCCGATGAGAGTCTGAGCAGTCATGACCAACGCCTTGAAACCAGGAGCGTCATAGCCGGTCAGATTGGAGGTGATATGCGGAGCCATGTGGTGGCCGCCCTCGTGGTACTTAGCCGCCAAGCGGGCTTCATACTGGTTGATACGGATCTCTTCCTCCAAGGGAATGTTCTTGCAGTGAGCAATGACCTCTTGCAAAGAGCGGCAGTTACATGCGTTCCAGCCTGCAGCAAGAGCGATCTCAGAGGCCAGGCGGCCATCCTCGTCGGTGGAGTTCAAGGTCATAGGTGCACGCACAGCTTGCTTGACCTTACGAGCCTCTTCCACACCATAGTTGACGATGGGCCAGCCGTTGAGCATGGTCTTACCTTCTTGGATGGTGCGATCCAATCCCACCTGGGCCAAATCGAAGCGGCACTTGCGGGTATAGGAGTCAGAGAAGATATTCCACAACCCATTGGGCATCAGCGGAGACTCGCTCTCGACATAAAGCATACCGTCGAGCAACTGATCGGTCAGAGCTTGACCGAACTGCGGCTGCAACAGGTGGTAACCACCCTCGTGGGCTGCCCAAGCCGTATCCGCATAGTTTTTGTTCTGATCGCCGGCGAGCTCCTTTGCCACCTTGATGCACTCATCCAGGTCGCGAACGCCTTCGCCTGTTTTCCACATGGGAAGAACTTCTTCGTTGCGAATACGGAAGAACTCGTCGTCGTCAAGCATAACGTTGCGTACAGGTTCACCCTTTTTTGCCATCATTCATCCTTTCTTTCCTAAATACTTTCAACACTTCTATGCTTAAGGGCGCATATGTCAGCCGAGTTGGCCTGCTATGCGACCGAAAACAACACACTCCGCGATACCGTTGCCCGCCAAGCGGTCGATACCGTGCAATCCTCCACAACACTCACCCGCGGCATACAGATGGGGAATCGGGTTCCCCCAGATGTCGAGGACGCGGGCTTGTGGATCGATCCTTATACCTCCCATGGTGTAATGGACGGAAGGCCACTGAGGTATGGCGTAGAAGTCGCCTCTCTCGAGCTTCACCATGTGCGAGGTCGTCGGTTTTCCGTAGGGGGCCTCGACACCGGACTCTATGGCAGCGTTGTGGTCATCAATTGCGGCCGTGAAAGCCTCGGTGTCAAAACCCATTGCCTCTGAGAGCTCTCCGAGCGTGGCAGCCTTGATGGCACGGCCACGCGACACCAAACGATCGACGTCTTTAGGGCCGATGCCGAGTTTGGCAAAGATCTCGTCGTTGAGGATGGAGTACGTGGGTTTTGTCCCACGCTCAATCTGGGCGCTGCTTACCACTTCACGGGTGGCCAATTCGTTGACAAATCGCCTACCGGTGGCATCCGTATAGATCAGACCGTAGCCTGTGCCCGAATAGCACAGGAAGGCGCCTTGGTCGATACCCCCGGTTTTGGGGTCTGCGCATGGATAGAGTTGCACAAACTCCATATGGGCGGTATCGGCCCCTACGGCCTTTGCGAAACGAACGATCTCGCCAGTGGCACCTTTATGGTTGGTGCAACTGTAGGCATCGGTCAGTGACGGTTTGTAGGAGGTGCGCAAGGCGACGTCCTGACTGAACCCGCCTGTGCAGATGATGACCGCCTTGCGAGCGCGAATTGCCCGAGTGGCCCCATCCGTCTCCACCGTTACGCCATCTACCGGGCCGTCGCCTTGGCGGACAAACCCCGTTACCGCGGTCTTCTTGCAAATCTCCACATTGCCTGCACCCATGCAAGCGGCTTCGAGCTTCTTGATGGTCTCGTCGCCCGTGCAGGCTATCTGGTAGCTGCGATAAGCCGAGTGCCCACCGGGGCGGGGCAGGCTGTCGCGCATGGGAATGCCTGCGTCCACGAGAAAATCGAGACCTGCCGGGGCTTCTTTGGCAAGCACCTCGACCAAGGCGGGGTCGTTGTACCCCTGGCCCGCCTTCATCGTGTCATGATAGTGAGACTCCCAAGAGTCTTCACCCAGCCCAAGCTTCTCGCGAAGCTTCAGCTTGCTGTCCCAACAACAGTAGCCGCCGCCTGCGATACGGGAATTACCACCGGTGTAGGACATCTTCTCCAAAACGACTACGTCCGATCCGACACGTGCCGCCTCTATCGAAGCAGACAAACCCGCAAACCCAGAGCCTATGACAACGACGTCGGTTTCCTCGTTCCAGGTTTCGATGCGACTATTTTCCATGGTTGAACGACCTCATCCCTACTTGGTGATAGCGTCAAACAGCTCTTGTACGTCTTCGAGCTCGTCGATGCGCATGCAAAGGTCAAAGATGTGGTCGGCCCGCTCAGCCAAGAAATCCTTGCCGGAAAAGTCAACGCAATCATAGAAGCGACGCTTGAAGTCCTCGTCTTTCAAAGGAGCCTCTTGGGTACCGGGCGACACGTCGATGGAGCCCTTGTAGGACTTGCCGTCGGTAGTGAACACTTCGATGTCGGAGGCGTAGTGGGTACGAGTGTGGTCCATTCCCGGATCGCATACGGTCTCGATCTTCTTGACAAACTCGAGTACCTCCGGGTCCACGACAAACTCGGGCTCGAACTGCTCAAGCTTGACCTCCTCGCGTACCAATGCGTTGGCGATGCAATAGGGGGTACCGAACTGTGCGTTGACCTTGGGGTTGTCGCCGAGGTGGAAAAGACCGACCAAGTTGTAGCCGTACGTGGGCATCGTGAGCACGATATGGTCAACATC
The DNA here is from genome assembly GCA_963643505.1 of Eggerthellaceae bacterium. GTDB lineage: Bacteria > Actinomycetota > Coriobacteriia > Coriobacteriales > Eggerthellaceae > CAVEFW01. The sequence goes on along the minus strand of CAVIKF010000005.1, from coordinate 84,472 downwards.
GGCAGCTTTGAAGCCGTACTCCTTCATCATCTGCATGATGAGCTCGGTGGAGCCTTGGGTCATGCCGCAGCTGGGATACTTCTTGAAGCCTAGGGTGTAGGTCTGGTAAGGCTCCTCGCCGAGACCCTTGAAGATATCCTCTGCGGTGATGCGGTCGCGAGTGAACAGGTGGGTGTACGAGTAGACTCCGCTGAGGAAGTTCTCGGGGCCGGTCAGACCCGCTTGGGCCAACCTACCGCATTCCACTCCGGCTTGTCCGATCCAACCCTCGATGATGCGCACACCAAGAGCGCCGTCGATGTTGCATTGGAAGCTTCCGCCAGCACGGTTGAATGCCAAAGCCAACGTGTGCAGGATTTCCTTCTCATCCATGTCAAGCATCTTGGCATAGCCCGCAGCCGCACCGAAAACACCGGCGATGCCCGTGGGGTCAAAGCCGTTGTAATCCTCCTCTTCGAGGTTCATGCGCAAAGCGATCTCGTCGCCCACGGCGACCGCGTTCATAAACTCCTTGCCGGAAACGCCGCCGCGCAACTGTGCCGCGGCATAGATGGCGGGAATCATGCCAGAACCTACGTGCATACCAGGCTTGATATGGTCACACACGTCAAGAGCGCGACCCATGACGCCGTTTACAAAAGCGGCCTGTTGGGCGGGAACCTTGCCACCATGGACCATGATGGTGCACTCCTCTTTGCCGCCGAGGTCACGGGCGATACCGACAACCTCTTCGCAACCCATGTTGGAACTTCCTGCGATCACGCAGCCCACGAACGTGAGAATCTGCTTACGCACATACTCGATGTCCGTCTCGTTGAGATCGTCATAGGTGGCGTTCTTGATGAACGATACGACCTTGTCTTCAACCTTCATATTCTGTCCTTTCGTTTCTACTCGCCTCCGACTCGAGTCTTCTTTGCTCCCCGGAGTGCTCTTTTTTCCCAACTTCGGAAGTGCTCTCTTCTCTCCCAGACGAAGCAGACCTCCCCAAACCCCGCTACAGGGACACAGGTGTCAGGTACTTCTTAGCGATACGCAATGCTTTGTCCGGGTACTCTGCCGCCAAAAGTCCGCATGCATAGAGCACGTAGGAGTCGTCCAAATAGAATTTCGGGTTTTTCGGCCGCATGCTCTCCGGGTTTTTCTCGTCATACACCGCAGCCTTCAGAACACGCTCCGGACGGTGACCGTATCGGAAGATGCCGCCGACGCCGATAACGGAATGGACCTCGGTAAGGTTCTTCCCGCGTTGAATGTCCACCTCGCCGATGGAGATGGTCTCTTTGTGGGAGGTGCCGGCATGGCGTCGAACCGCCACGTCAGCGGCAGACAATGCCAGTGCGACGTCAAAGGCGTATTCCTTCTCGGTGGTAGGCTTGTATGACGTTTTGTTGACCAGATAATCGGTGACAACCTTCGGGTCGACGTCGGATATATCCATGTCAGGTTCGATGTTCTTAAGGTTGTCCAAGATGGTCTCGGGACCCACCAACTCGCAGATGGTATTGGCATTCCAACGGATGCCCAAATCGCCTTCGACGGTGCGCTTGATCTCGCTTTCGGGCAAACCACGTATGATTGCCTGGGGAGAGATGGGTTTGACCTCTTCCACCGAATGAATGTTGATGGTTGCACCGCCGACCTCAACCACGAGGACGCTTCCTATGCCGTCCTCGTGTGCCGCGCCCTTTGCCAACAAGGTGGCTGCGTTCAGAGAGGCCTTCGGCGTTGGGATGATATCGCGGCCAATGAACTCGACGGCATGTTCGAGGCCCTTTGCCTTGGTGATGTGCTTCACAAAGATGTCGCGGATGATCTCTTGTGCGGCTTCGATTTGGACCTTGTCAACCTCAGGCAAGACGTTTTCGGCAAGGTAGAACTTTTTCCCAGCAGCCTCGAGCATGTCGGCAATCTCATCTTGAGCAGCCTCGTTGCCGCACACAAGAATCGGACAATCCACGGAGGACTTCGCCAACATCTCCGCGTTATGCAAGATACAGGAACGGTTCCCCCCGTCAGTGCCCCCAGCGAGCATGATGATGTCGCAACGCATGGCCTCGATATCGGAAATCTGGCGCCGACTGAGCTCAAAGCCGTACGATGCGATCACCTTTGCGCCGGCACCAAGCGCAGCTCGTCGCGCCGCCTCAAGCGTCAACGTAGGGACCAGGCCGATCGCAACCATTTTCAGACCACCAGCAGCCGAGGAGCTGCCAAACTTCTGGACGAAGTCGTCCGGGCCAAGCCCACACTGGTCCTTGAGTTTATCGAGCGCCTTGTTCATCCCGATGCGAACATCATCTTCGATAGTAGTGGAGTCCTGCGCAGCACCAAGCAGCTCTTCGTTCTCCATGTCAATAGCCGTTACCTTGGTATAGGTGCTGCCAAAATCAATGAGCAAGAACGGTTCCATGGTAAAATCTCTTCCTCTCTGCTATCATGGACTGTCAGAAAAAGCAAACACCCCTTCGTCCGAACACTTGCGCATCCAACACGTGCGCATCCCTGACTAAGGTTCGGGCGAAGGGGCTGGGGTTTGTCTCCCAAGAAATAAGGGTTTTCGAGGAGACCGCATATTCACAACTGGAGGGTGTAGTTGTGGATGCCAAAATGGTGTTTGCGGAGGGGAGCTGCGGCGAAAATCCTGGACCAAAACAGGACCAGGCAAGATAGGCGGGACCGCTTGATGCGTCACGTGCGAAATCCGCAAAGCGATGGGTACAACTTCCCCTCATCATCGGTCCCCCTCTAACTCGCATCGCCAAACCTTCAATCCCAGTTGCATCGCAAACGCCTCACGCTCGTTTGCGATTGGGATTCAGAGCTCCGCGTTACTCGCTGCGGGGTGATCTGTGTCATGAGCGGGTCTTCTGACTCCGCATGTGAGGTGCCTCCTAACACCTCCCGTCGGTTCGCCTTCCCAGTTTCCCAGTGGCTTTAGGGGTTCCCGACCCTAGAACCGACTCATGCGTCACAGCTGCGGTACAGCGCGGGATTCTCACCCGCTTCCATCGCCCTCTTCCTAACTCATAGGGCAACATCACTCATGACATGGCCTGTATACTAACAGGTTGAAACTTATATTCAAGTATTTTTTCTTATTTATTTAAAAAATTTGTATCTTGTATTACTCTATTTTTGTACAGATGCTCTATGTAAGGAGATATATTTTGACTGTTGAAAACCTTCCCTTGTTCGATCATCGCCATGATGAGCCAAGGAATCCGATGTCGAGATTGCTGGAATGCGAAGACGGCAACACCCTTCCAGAAAGATTTCTCCTCAGTTTTATGGGAGATTCTCTGTCTGTCTATGTTGAGAAACACCACTGCACCAAGATATCCAACTACCACTCCGAGGTACGTGACTTTCCCATCTACGAGACCAAGGTCGGGGACGTTCGCATCGGGTTGGTTCAAACCCCTGTCGGTGCGCCCGCTGCGGCCATCCTCGCCGACTTGCTGATAGCATCAGGCGTTCGCGCTATCGTCGCCTGCGGAGGTTGCGGGGTCCTAACCCCGATAGAAAGCGGGGCAATCCTTGTCCCTACCAGGGCTTTGAGGGATGAGGGAACATCCTTTCACTACATGGAGCCCACTCCCTACATCGACCTCGACGCTGACGTCATAGAAGCGGTTAAGTCCACGCTCGTTGAGCACAAGGTGCCTTATGACACTTGTACGACATGGACAACCGATGGCTTTTTCCGCGAGACGCCCCGATTGATCGCCCTTCGTCGAAGCCAGGGATGTTCCGCCGTGGAAATGGAATGTTCTTCTTTGGCTGCCGTTGCGCGGTGCTCCGGCGCCCTCTTTGGCGAGATCCTCTACAGCGGAGATTGCTTAGCGGAGCCAGACAACCACGACGAACGCAGTTGGCTCTTAGATTTCGATGCGCGCACCATCTCTTTTTTCATGGCGCTTTCCTCTTTGACTAAAATTACAATTAATTAGTATTTGGCTAATATTTATTACGATTTTTAGTAACATTAAGTACGTTTTAATTTTTATATTTATATATGCCAAAACAAATCACTCATAGGTGTTGGCTTGGTTAGAGGAGGAGAAATGCCTAAAGAGAAGAGTGACGGTGTGGTCGTTGAGGATGTAGGCGTTGTTCAAGAAACCGATACTCAAGACGCAGAGCCGAAAACAAGCGCCCAAGAGCTTAAAGAATATGGCATTTGCACGAGCAATGCTGCCACGCCCGATGAGGAAGAAAAAATAATCGCCCTGTTCAAGGACTACCGCAAGTGGCGCTACGTCGTGATTGTGCTTGCTGTAGTGACCGTTGCGATACTCGCCGTAGCCATGGGTCTTTACAAGGGTATGGTCATCGACGAAGAGGTTCAGTTCTCCATCATCATGTCGAGCTACCTTTTCGTGGCGATAATATTGTTTGTCGTCTTCGCTCGAATCCGTCCCATCAAAGCCGATTTGAAGGCTTGGAACAAGGCGGTGGATGCCTTGGACCAATCACCGACCAAGGCGAACAGGAAGCGCTTGGCGGAGGTGAGCGACTCCCTTGAGGACAATCGCAAGACTCGCAGGGATCGTCTACCCCAAACCGCTGAGTACAAACGCATGCGCCGCATCTGGTATGCGCTTATCCTCGCTGCCGTGGCTGTCATGTTGATAGCAATGGCCGTGATCCGCTTGAGCGCAGATACCTTCGGGATGTGCGTTGCCTTGCTGGTTTTGTCTTACGTGTTCATCGTATGCGCCATCCTCATGGAGACGCGGCGCATGAAGCCTGCGCGTGAGGCTTGGAATCGGGAGCAGCTGCAAAAGCGCAAGGACAATCTCAAGAAATCCTTTAAACACAAGTAAGTATCCGTGTTGCCAAGTCGGGCGTTTTGTATTCTGACGCGGCGTTGTTCTTTGGAGCGTACAGAATGGGCGTCCAAATAGCGTTTCAGCAAATGATCATCCTCTTTTTCGGCATCTTGGTAGGGTTCGCCGCCGTGAAGGCCAAGTTGCTCGATCAGAACGGAAGCAAGGTGATCACGACCCTGGTGATGAACATCATCTTGCCGTGCTATATTGTCTCATCAGGTCTGACTTCCTCCCAAATTATTACCGGCACTGAGATGCTCATATACTTTGGGTTGTCCTTGGTGTGCTACCTCGTTGCATACATCATAGGAACGCTTATCAGCTATTTGCCCATTGTTCCAAAGGGCGAAAAGCGCATCTATCGGTTCATGACGACGTTTGGAAACACCGGATTTATCGGGCTTCCCGTCATAGGCGCGCTGTTCGGCTCCGATGCTGTTTTCTACGCGACCATCTTCAACCTGCCCTTCAACTTCCTCGTGTTCTCCGTTGGTATTCTCTTGGTCTCAGACGATGCCGACGTGAAGAACGTGAACCCTAAGATGTTTTTCAACAGCTGTCTTGTGGCCTCCGTTCTCGCCATTCTGATCTATCTCTCCGGCATTCAGTTGCCCGAAATCGTCAGCAGCTGCCTCAACGAGATGGGTCAGGCCACGGTCCCGTTGGCAATGATTATCACCGGCGCGTCTTTGGGACGCGAGTCTGCGCGTAACATCTTCGCCGACGCCAGCCTCTATATGGTTACCATAGCGAAGACTCTCGTGGTGCCCGCATTAACATACCTCGTCCTATCGGTGTTTATCGCCAACCCCGTCATGGTGCAGGTGGGAACGGTGCTTATGGCCATGCCTGTCGCCACCAATGCCACGCTGCTCTGTCTGCAATACGGCGGACCTGATCGAACTGCATCCCGTGGTGTGTTCCTCTCTACGCTGCTTTCCGTTATCACCATTCCGCTTTTTGTGCTCGTGTTGGGATAGAAAGGAACTCATCGTGTCAAACTCCATAGCCAATCAAGACACTTCCACAAGCACCCCGCTCCCCTACCATACGGTTTTGGAAAAAAGCCGGGTATCGGTCGACATGGTCCTGAAAAACCACATCGACCAGGCGGCGATTAACGCCTGTAAGGCGTGCAAGAATTATGGGAACGTATGGAGCTGCCCTCCTTTTGAATTCGAGAGAGAGGACTATTGGCGCCGCTATACCACCCTCGAGCTTTGGTGTTTGCGTATCATCTTTTCTGTCGCCAACCCCTTGCCTGACATGACGCCCGAAGAGATTGACGCCAGAAAGTTTGCATCCCTGCTCGAAGCTAAAAAAGCTATGGAAGACCAGTTGCTCGAGGCGGAAGACACCCATCCTGGTGCCATATCGCTTTTCCCTGGGGCTTGCTGGCATTGCTCGCAAGGGTGTCAACGACGCGAGGGGAAGCCTTGTGTGAACCCGCGTCGCCTCAGGCACTCAATCGAGTCTCTCGGCGGCAACAATCTCACCCTCATCCGGGAATGCTTCGGTTGGGAGTTCGAGTGGGCCGCGCCCGGACAAGTGCCTGGCTACTTCCTGTTAACAGGCGGCACACTTTTACCCTAGGCAAGCTCTCGCCCTAGGCAAGCTCTCGCCCTGGCAAAACAGCGGGAACTTTGCACAAACCCCTAACCGGTACGGAAGGACATCGGGTTTCTACGAGCTTCTGCGAACTTTTGTGAGATGTTTGCTTTTCTTTTATGACTCACGGAAGCGATCGATCCGTAGACTTACTTTTCGTCACATGCGGCAGTGCGCGCGGCTTCCAGTTTCGCCACATGCGCATCAAATAACTTGGCGAAGGGAACCACGACAACAAGAGCGATGATTGCCAGGACCGCCAAGACGCAGAACACCTCGAAACGTTGGTCCGCTCCTCCCACGGCAGCTTGGATGACGACGTTGAGGATCGAACCGACCATGATAGGCGCCGTCATGATAGACAGGTTGAAAGGATATTTCTTTTGCCCATAGCCCTCGCGTGCGAAAGCGCTATTGACCACGGGAACGCCTCCGTAGCAAAAGCCGCATAACAGGGCGCCGGCAATGTAGAGCGCCGGTTGCGTCAAAGCGAAAGCTCCAATAATGCACAGAGTGGCAGCCAGGGCGACTATCCCGTTTACCACCATGGTGATTTTCACATTGGCGCGGTCATATATTGCACCAATAACCACGCGGGACAAACCGTTGCACGATGAAACCAAACCCACCAACAGTGTGGCAAACCCAGCTTCGACACCCACCATCTGGGCATCGGAAGAGCAACTGCCTATGGTGGCCAAGCCGATGGTCAATCCGATAATGGCCCATACCACATACACATAAAACAGGGGCGACTTGATCATGGTTTCAGCATCGGCAGGATCGTCCTCGACGCTTACATGGGTAGTCGCGGAAAGCATCTCCGTCACCTCGCGCGTAGGCTCCTTGAGTACCAAGGCCAGCAAGATGACTACTACGCAGGCTACAAGTCCCACTGTCACGAGGACCGGGCTTAGCCCAAACACCGCAGCAAGGTTGACAGATATGGTGCCCATGATGAGGGAGCCCAAGCCAAAGCCCATCATCAAAACGCCTGAGGACAAACCAATGCAATCAGGAAACCAAGCATTGGTCATAGACACCAAGGTGTTGTAACCCATGCCGACGCCCCATCCGCCAAGTACACCGTAGAAGATATAAACGGCCCACAGATTGCCATAGGCGAAGACCCCCGTACCGGCAAAGCCCACAAAGAAAAGTATGGCTGCGATTGCGACGGTTAAACGTAGTCCTATGCGTTTCGCTAGCTGCGATCCACAGATGTTTCCCAGGCAAAATGTAACCATCATGATGTTGAAGGTCAGCCCTACGTCAGACTTTGCGAGACCGAATGTGGCACTCATAGGGGTCGAAAACATTGAAAAGGCATAGATCAGACCCAAGAACAACAGGGCAAGGGTGGAAAAACACAGATAAATTGTTCTTTGTCTTCTTACGGAGAGCTTCTCATTGTTCATATGATCCCCTAAAGCTTTACATGTGTATATTAAATTGCATGTTCATATTACAAGTTTTCGTCGCCAAAGTTACTAATTTCTTTTAAAAGTGTGCATATCGTCACTGTTGGGTCATATTGGCAGAATCGCTCTCGTGGCGCATGGGCCGGCTCGCGCAAAAGCGCCCCTCGACGGCGCATGGGCCGGCTCGCGCAAAAGCACCTACCTTGGAGAAGCCAATCTTGGGGAAACCCACCTAGGAGAACAGAACCTAGCGAGCCAATTGCTCACACAGGGCCCGCGCGACACGCATGCCGTCGACCGCAGCGCTCATGATGCCACCGGCGTAACCAGCTCCCTCGCCGCACGGATAGACACCCGAGGAGACCAATGCCATGGAATGGTTTTTGCCATCCGCGCCCCGTTTCATATCGCTTGCGAAAGCGGCTTGAAACGTCTCATCACGAATTATCCGCACCGGGCTGGAACTGCGCGTCTCGACACCCGTCATCACCGCACCTGGGTCGGCATATCCGTGAAGCCTTGCGTCCAAAAGGGGCAAGGCCTCCTCAAGGCTCTCAGACACAAAATCGGGAAGGCACTCGTGGAGATCGACCCAGGAAACACCGCGAGCATAGGTCGGAGTCACGGAATTGCTCGGGCGCCCGCTCTCGCCCGCCAGAAAGTCTCCGACCGTTTGCGCAGGGGCAACGAAGGGCAAAGGGGTCATGCCCCGTGAGATTGCCCCTTTTCGGGCAACGCGATAGGCAGCCTCCTCGTAGATGCGTTGGAACCGCACACCCGCCAACACGTCGTCACCAGGACCCGGGAAGTCATCGGGGTCGACACCGACAAGAATCGCCGCATTGGCGTTTTCCCCGGCGCGTGCATGGTAGCTCATGCCATTGACGCAAACGCGCCCCTCCTCGCTGGCAGCGGGAACGACCACGCCGCCAGGACACATGCAGAAGGTATACACGCCACGACCGTTGGGGAGATGCACCGCGAGCTTGTAATCAGCAGGTCCCAAAGCAGGATGGCTCGCCGCCTCGCCATATTGGGCGCAATTGATGTCTTCTTGGCGGTGTTCGATGCGCACGCCCACGGAGAAGGGCTTGCGCTCCATAGCGAGCTTGGAATCGCGCACCATCTCGAACGTGTCGCGGGCAGAATGTCCACAGGCAAGAATCACGCGAGCAGCTTCGATCTCCTCGGCAAGGCCTGCTCCCCCCGTGCCCTCCACGCGGACGGCGTCGAGGCATCCGTCCTTAAACACAAGGCCCGTCACCTGGGTATGGAACCGCACCTCACCGCCGAGCTCCTCGATTTGCTTGCGAAGGTTGCGCACCACGAGACGCAACTCGTCGGTACCGATATGGGGTTTCGCCAAAACAAGGATGTCCTTTGGGGCGCCCGCCTCGACAAACCACCGCAACACATGCTTGGTAAGGGGGTTTTTCGTATTGGTGGTAAGCTTGCCGTCAGAAAACGTGCCTGCTCCGCCCTCGCCGAACTGGATGTTGGTACTTGCGTCAAAATCTCCCCCAGCAAAAAAGGTCTCGACCGCCTCAACGCGCTCTTCGACGCACCCCCCGCGCTCGAGAACGAGCGGGCGAAGACCGGCTTTCGCCAAATACAACGCCGCGAACAACCCCGCAGGACCGGTCCCTACCACAACGGGGCGAGGCTCACCCGCGCGCTTAAGGGCGGAGACGCAATCGGGGACCTCGAGAGGTTCGTAAGGGTGGTGAAGTTTCGCATTCACGCCCTTGATCGGCGAGCCACACCTTGCAATGCGAGCCTCATCCTTGGGGTTTGCCAAGCTCACGCCAAGGGTGACGACAAAATGCACATCGTTTTTCTTACGCGCATCTACGCTGCGCTTCAACACGAGCACCTCGACAATCTGGTTTTTGCCCACGCCGGCAGCCTTTGCCGCGGCAACGCGCAACAAACCCTGACCCTCCAAGAGGCCCGCGTCGAGAGGAAGTTTGACGTTTGATAATTCAAGCATGGTTGTCCTAGCTGCGACGGGACGAGCCATAGGCGGCATGTTTGCGGCTACCGAAAGCGCTTCCCTTGCGAGCCATCCGCTTAAGGTCGGCAAGGACGTCCTCCTCGGTGTTGCCCTCGATTTGGGCACGGAGCTTCACGACCTGGTCACGTAGATGGGCGGCCTCCTCGAAATCCATGTTTGCCGAAGCGGCAGCCATCTCCTCCTCCATACTCGACACGATACGCATGACCTCTTCACGCGAGAGCGCGGCAAGCTCCTTGTTGATATCCACAGCAGAGACGTTGCCCGCCTCCTTGGTGACATACCCCATGATGTCGTTGATGGCCTTGCGAATCGTCTGGGGCTCGATGCCATGCTCCTCGTTGTAGGACATTTGAACCTCACGTCGACGTCTCGTCTCGCTGATCGCACGCGCCATGGAGTCGGTCTCCTTGTCGGCGTACATGATAACCTGGCCAGAAACGTTTCGTGCGGCACGGCCGATCGTTTGGATGAGGCTTCGATGGTTGCGAAGGAATCCCTCCTTGTCGGCGTCAAGGATTGCGACAAGACTCACCTCGGGGAGGTCAAGGCCCTCGCGCAACAAGTTGATGCCAACAAGACAGTCAAACTCCCCTCGACGCAAAGCGGTCAGTATCTCAACGCGCTCAAGGGTCCCGATGTCAGAATGCATATAACGCGCACGTATCCCCTGGTCAAGCAAGTGGTCGGTCAAATCCTCAGCCATCTTTTTCGTCAAGGTCGTCACAAGGACGCGTTCGCCACGGGCAGCGCGGCTCTTTATTTCGTCTATGATGTCATCTATCTGGCTCGCGATCGGCCTTACGATGATCTCGGGATCGAGCAATCCCGTGGGACGGATGATCTGCTCAACCTGTTGCTGGGTCACGCGCTCCTCGTAATCTCCAGGTGTCGCAGAGACATAAATGAACTGGGGGATCCGCTCTTCAAACTCATCGAAGCGCAAAGGGCGGTTGTCAAGGCAGCTCGGCAAACGAAATCCGTGCTCGGCGAGGGTGACCTTGCGGCTGCGATCGCCTTCATGCATGCCGCGGATCTGTGGCACGGTGACATGGCTCTCGTCAATGATGCAAAGGAAGTCTTTCGGGAAGTAGTCGATAAGGGTATAGGGCGGCTCACCGGGTTGGCGCCCGTCGAGGTGGCGGCTATAGTTCTCGATGCCGCTGCAAAACCCCATGGTCTCAAGCATCTCTAGGTCATAACTGGTTCGCATCTCGAGACGTTGCGCCTCAAGCAGCTTTCCCTCCTCGTTGAATTGCCGCAGACGATCGCGTAGCTCATCGCGAATCGTAGTAAGGGCGCGGTCAAGCTTGGGACGTGCGGTCACATAGTGGCTCGCAGGCCAGATAGGCAAAGCCTCGAAGCTGTTGAGCACCTCACCGGTCACGTTGTTGATCTCGTAAATAGCCTCGATCTCGTCACCCCAAAAATCGATGCGAATCGGATTGTCCGCGTAGGGCGGGAACACATCGAGGGAATCGCCGCGCACGCGAAACGTTCCGCGGGCCAACTCGTAGTCATTGCGATCGTATTGGATGTCGATAAGTTGGTGGATGACGTCGTCGCGCTCCGCTTCCTTCTCCCGATCGACGAAAACGGCCATGCCCGCGTAATCGGCAGGACTACCGATACCGTAGATGCAACTGACCGAAGCAACGACAACGACATCGCGACGTGAGAGCAGGGCGCTCGTGGCGGCATGGCGCAACTTCTCAACCTCTTCGTTGATGCTGGAGTCCTTCTCGATGAACGTATCGCTTGAGGGGACGTATGCCTCGGGCTGGTAGTAATCGTAGTAGCTCACAAAGTACACGACGGCGTTGTCGGGGAAAAACTCTCGCAGCTCAGCGGCAAGTTGGGCAGCCAACGTCTTGTTGGGCGCCATGATCAGCGTCGGCTTTTGCACCGCCTCGATGACCTTTGCCATGGTGAACGTCTTGCCCGAACCCGTAACTCCCAAAAGATTCTGGTAGCGCAATCCCTGCTCAACGCCGCGCGCAAGGGTCTCGATGGCCTGCGGTTGGTCCCCGGCGGGCTCGTAGGGGGACACCACCGTAAACGGCGTGTTCGAAAGCCTCACTTCCGGCAACTTGCCTTCGATCTCGATTCCTTCCAAATTGGAGAGGTGAGCCATGTTACATCCCTTCCGTTTTTGTCTCCTCCCCATGATACCCTCGCGACCTGTCCTAAGCGATCACAAGACACGTTTGCCCGTCGTTGGAGCGCGCACCCAGTTGAACAGGGGACGGAGGAGTGTTCAACTCCCCCGGGAGTTGAACACTCCTCCGTCCCCTGTTCAACTCCTACGACAGGGAAGCCATCTTTGCCAGGGCCTTATCGTCCCTCTTCCCGCCTTGGGTTATAGGAATGCTGTCCAAGAAGGTGACCTTGTCGGGCAACACCCCCTTCTCGAGCCTGGTTTTGCCGAACTCCCTCAAACTGTCAAGCGTCTCTTGACAGCCCGGCTTCCCGACCACGCAAAGGCACACCTTTTGGCCCAAGACGTCATCAGGGATGCCAACCACCGCACAATCCTCAATTGCCGGGTGCTGGCGATAGGTGCGTTCAACTTGGGAGGGATACACGTTGGCACCGCCCCTGATGATCACATTCTTCATCCTGGAGAGCACCGTCAAGCGCCCATCGGCGTCGATGCTGCCGACGTCGCCCGTGTGAAGCCATCCACCGTCGGGCTCAAAGGGCCTAAAGCCTTCATGATCAAGACTGCCTACCATTACCGAGGGCGTCTGCACGAGGATCTCCCCGGTGTCCTTTTCGATGGCCAAGGTCACGCCGCCGATAGGGCGTCCGACGCTTTTCCTGCGGACGTCGACGGCCTCGAAAGGGTCTTCTACCGTCAAGGTCGCGGCGGTCTCTGTCATGCCGTAGGATAAGACCACCTTGCAGCCGTATCGCTCCTCGAACCTTTCGAGCGCATCGTCTGGGCACATATCCCCAGCCACCATACACACCCGCAAACGCGAGAACTTTTTCGAGCTGCCGTCGTCTGCGAGCATGTTACGAATGAGCATCGTCGGGACACAAAAATAGATCGTGGGCCGCACCCGCTCGGCGAATTCCCGGAATATAGAAGCCGAGAATCTTTCCATGACCGCCCACGTGGAGCACCTTCGCATCGCGGCAAACATGCTGACAAGACCGTATACGTGGAATATGGGCACCGGTGCCAACAAGACCTCACCGTCGCCAAAGCCTAGGGTGGCCGTGAGCAATTGCGCGTTGTAGGCAAACGAGCGCGGGCTGTGAACGATGCCTTTGGGCTCCCCCGTCGTCCCCGATGAGAACAAAACCAGCTGGGACTCATCGGGACGCAACCTGCCGGTGATGTTTCCACAAATCGACATCTCGGCGGCGCCTCTCAAGGAGCCAGGGGTCGCTTTCGCGCCGGCCCTGAGCACTGGGATTGACGGGAGCCCCCCCTCTCCAGGCGAGAAGCTCCCGTTGTGCTCCAAGACGACGAGGGAAGCACTCGTAAGGTCAGTGTCTGACCACACACGGGTCTTCGCCACGGAGGGGGGCCGAAGCACCATCCTGAGGCCGACGGCCTCACCCGCGGCGACAAGAGAAGGCAGCTCGCAGCAGTTAGGGAGATAAACCAGCATCGTGTCTTTGGGGTTAAGACCAAGGCTGTAAATGAAGTACCTGGCAAGAGAGATCGCCAACTCATATGCTTGGGCATAGGTGATAGATCCCTCAGGCGTCGTTACCGCGTGTTTATCAGGACATGAGCAGGCCCCCTTCTCGAGAAGCTGCAAAAGGGTTGATGTGTTGGCATCCTCCCGGTCCACGCCCGCCCTCGAGAGCGACACGACTTCCATGCCTTTGCCCCCTTCTCGCTACTAGAGAACTTCTGACAGCGCGCCCCAATGCTCAGAGAACAAAGCAGCGTCCATGACCTTGAGATCCTCTGCGATGTTCGGCCTGAAATCCATGTGAGACAATACGTCTCGCTCCAAGTCGATTCCGGGTGCGATCTCGGTGACGGTGAGCTCGCCGTCTAAAAGCTGCAACACGCAACGCTCGGTAACGTAGAGGATGGTCTGGTTCGCTCGTGCGTTCTTCCCGGAGAAGGTGATCTGTTGGACGGACTCGACGAACTTGCGGGCGCTCCCCTCCTCGTCGATGACAAGCTTTCCGTCCTCGACGTGCTCCTTGGCTTTTGCCATGAAGGTGCCGGCAAACACGACCTTTTTCGCGGACTGGGTGATGTCGATAAAGCCGCCGGGGCCCGACAGCCTGTTTCCGAACTTGGAGACGTTGACGTTGCCGTCCTTGTCGGCCTCCGCGAGGCCCAAGACCGTGATGTCGAGCCCGCCGCCGTCGATGAAATCGAACATGGAGTTATGCGAGATGATCGCCTCGGCGTTGTAGTTGCTGCCGAAGTTGGGAAGCGCGGCCGGGACGCCACCGATGCCACCCGCCTCGGCGGTGATGGTGATGTCCTCGGAGTGTCCGCACTCGGCCACGACGGACGCGACGTCGGCTGGGATGCCGACACCAAGGTTGGCGATGCAGCCTCGGGTCAGCTCCATGGCGCAACGGCGGCAAATCACCTTACGCGGCGAGAGGTCCAAGACGGGCAACTGGTCAAGGGGCTTCCTGATCTGTCCGGAGAATGCCGGCTCGAAATAGACTCCCTCGGTCTGCCAGCAGCATGACTTGTCGGTCGCTTGGACCACGTAGTCGACCATGATTCCGGGAATAGCGACCTCCTTGGGGTCAAGGCTGCCCTTTTGTGCGAGGTACTCGACCTGCACGATGACGATACCCCCTGAGTTCTTCGCCGCGGATGCGACCGAGAGGCCCTCGTTCATAACGCTTTCATTCCTGAACGAGATGTTGCCGTTCTCGTCTGCGATGGTGCCGCGCAATAGCGCCACGTCTAAGGGGAACGACTTGTAGAACAGGTACTCCTCGCCTTGGAACTCGACAAGTTCGACAAGGTCCTCGTCGGTGACGTCGTTCATCTTGCCACCCTCGACGCGCGGGTCAACGAACGTCCCCAACCCGATCTTGGTGAGAAGGCCAGGACGGCCTGCGGCGATCTCACGCCACAGGTTGATGATCACGCCCTGAGGCAGACAATGGCACTTGATATCTCCAGACTGAACGAGCTTGTTCAGCGCGAAGGCCGAGCCGATATGCGCGCCCGACCAATGCGTGATAAGCCCCGGGCCGGCCTCGCCGAGCACCGTGACGCCGCGCTCACGCCAGTCACCCATGGCGCAACCCTGCTTGAGGCTGAGGTTGCACGGATGGCCCGTCTCCTTGAAGCTGTCGCGAATCGCTCGGCCGACCTCCTCGGCCCAACCCGAAAGTCCCATTCCAGCCAAACCGACCGTCGCGCCGTCAGGGATGATCCTCGCAGCCTCTGCCGCAGTAATGAACTTCGTCATGGTGTGTCTCCTCCTAATGTCCCATTAAAAAATACTACTTGCCAGCTAAATATCAGCCGAATCGATACTCGACGCCCATGGTGGCGCCGGGGTATTGCCACTTCGCGACAATCGTGTCTCCGCAAGCGATGCGGCACGTACCGCATTCAAGACAGCCCGCATAGTCAAACGTCTTCTTGCCGTCCTCGTCACGCTTGTAAAGCGCCGCCGGGCAAACCATGATGAGCTTGTCGAACTCCTCGTCGGAGGGGTCGTCAACCAGTTCGATATGAGCCTGGGACTCGTCAACCTCGTATTTGTTGACCGCCAGGTAACGATCGACGTTTACCGTGAATTCCGTGTTCCTCATAGTGCCTTCATCGCCTTTCGGACATCCTTCGCGATGTTGAACATCCCGATCTTCTTGACCAGCGGCATAACCGATTGCTTGATGGGAGGAACGGGGTTGCCGTCGACGACGAGCATCTTGTTCATGACGTCACGCACAAGCGCTGGATACTCGTTGTACATACGGTCGAAGTTCTCCAAAAGCTCAGGGACGCGGCTGAATTGGCGCAAATCCCTCATGACAAAGGAACCCTCGAGCGCCTGTTTGTACCCGGCCAGACCCTGTTTCGACGTGTCGCCGGCATCAATGGCCCGGGCGGCCTCACGCCCCGCATACATGCCTGCGGCGATCGCGAAATCCATGCCACGAACCTGGTATCCAAGATTCATGCACATCATCGCGCTCTCACCCGCAAGCATGACGCCGTCACCGACAAGCTCGGGCATGATGTTCAGCCCGCCCTCAGGCACCATGTGGCCCGAGTGCTCCACGACCTCGCCTCCCCTGATGAGCGCCGCGACGCTGGGGTGGCTCTTAAGGTCCTCCAACATCTGGTAGACGGGAGCCTTGCCCTTGTTCATGGTTGCCTCTATGCTCGCCACGATGCCAAGGGAGATCGACTCCTTGTTTGTGTAGACAAATCCTCCGCCAAACGTTCCCTTCGTGGCGTCTCCTGCGAAAAGCCAAGCAGCACCCTCGTCGTCAGACATTGCCAAGACGCGATCGGTGATGACGGAGGCAGGAAGGGCTATGGTCTGCTTAATCCCGACCGCCATTGCGCGTGCGGGCGGGCGTTTCGCACCGACAGCCGATGCGCTCAGCAGGGAGTTGACCCCGTCACAAAGGATGACGACGTCGGCGGTAATCTCGTCCTCTCCCGCACTGACACCGATCACCTTTCCCGCGTCGTCCTTGACGAGGGCCTCGACCGGTATGCCATAAATCGCCTCGGCACCGGCATCTTCGGCCTGCTCGGCGAGCCATTGGTCGAACGGACCTCGCAACACGGTATAGGAGTCGCATCCCTCGACCAACATCTGCTCGGAGGAGAAGTCGATCGTGAAATCGGCATCAGGAGCGAGCATCGAGATGCGTTCATGGGTGACCTTGCGCTCGATCGCGGCACATTGTTCGAAGTCGGGAAAAACCGCCTTCAACGCATGCGAGTAGATGCGACCACCGGTCATGTTCTTCGCGCCCGCATAGTTCCCTCGCTCGATCATGAGCACGGATTTGCCGGCCTTCGCCAGCTCATACGCTGCGACCGTCCCTGCGCACCCGGCGCCAACGACGATTGCGTCAAAGTCAGACATAGCTATCCTTTCTTGGTAGACCTTTGCCTGGAAAGGGTTGAGGCCGTCGCCCCCGACAAAGTCGCCCCCGACAAAGAGAGCCAAGTGCGGGGGTCGACGACCGGTGTTCGTTAAAGCGCCTCCACGAGAGCAGGCAAGACGTCCTCCAGGGTTCCCACCAGGCCGTAGTCGCACAGGGAGAACACGGGGGCGTCCTTGTCCTTGTTGATCGCGAAGATGGTCTCGGCGCGGTTGCATCCGACCATATGCTGCATCTGCCCGGAGATGCCGCAGGCGACATACACCTTTGGCGCCAACATGAGGCCGGAGACGCCGATATATGTCTCCGTGGGAAGCCAGTTGACACCCTCAGTGAGGGGCCTCGAGCAGCCAAGGCCGGCTCCTATCTTGTCGCAAAGCTGGCGCGCGAGATCAAGCTTGGACTCGTCAGTGAACCCGCGTCCCGCGCCGACAACGTAGTCGGACTTCGTCAAATCGACGCTGCCGCGCTCGATGGCCTTGGATTCGACAATCCTCAACGCGTTTGCGGGAGCTACCCACGGAAGGGTCTCGACAACGTTTGCGCCTTGCGCCTGCAGTCCGTCGAAAGCCCCGGAGGAGATGGTGTAGATCGCGACATCGCCCGTAGGCTTCGTCTTGCGCTCGGCGATTCCACCGAAATACAGGCTCGTCGCCCCCTCTTCGCCAAGCGAGAGGGCATCGGTAATAGTGGCGGTGTTCGCATGGGCGGCAAGCTTGCCGGCGATGACCTTGCATGAGCGCGTGGGCTCGACCAAGACCAAGCCGGGTTTTCTATCGTCAAAGGCGGCGATCACGGTATCAGCCGCATCGTCGAGTGGGGTACCGTCGGGAACCTGGATCGCCAACACCTTGTCGGCGCAACCCTCGGGGACCTCCCCGAAGGAGATCAGGGCCACCTCGTCTGCCAACGTCCTGGCCCCGGCGCAAAGGCTTCTCGCAGCATCAGCGTGCTGGGCGATTACAAAAGCAAGCATCTTAAACCTTCCTCTCTCTTCTCCTACAGGGCGGCCTTCAGCGCCTGGGCGAAATGCTCGATAGCGCCATCTTGATTGGCGTCCAACACGTCGCGCTTGCGAGGCGCAGGCTCAGGTGAAAGGCAGGAGACGACGTCAACGGCGGACGCGCCCAACTCACACGGGCAGGGACCAACATTCATGGGCTTCTTGCCCGCCTGCAGGATGTCTTTCATACCAGGAATGCGCGGCAGGGCGGAATCTGGGATGACGGAGACGACCGCGGGAAGCGACACCGCAACGGTTTGGACCTCGTCCTCGAGTACACGCTCGGCCACGATCTCCCCTTCGGAGACCTTGGCACTCGCGACAGACGTAATAACTGGCACCCCGAGCTCGCAAGCCAGTTGCACATCGACTTGCTGGGCATACTCGTCGGCAGAGCCGTCACCGCAAACAACCAGGTCGAAGCTACCGGCGCCCAAGATCAGGGCAGCCAGGGCCTTCGAAGTTTGGCGGGCGTCAGCGGATGAGAGCGCATCATCAGCCGCCATAATGAGCTCGCTGGCGCCGCGCGCGAGGAGATTCTTCTTCAGCTTCGAGTCGTCAATGGAGGCGGGACCCACGGTGACGACCTTGAGCTCCGAGCCGTCTGCGGCGGCGACTTGGGCCGCGAACTCGATGGCGTTGAGGTCATACGTCGAGACGACAGGTTTAGCCTTCCCGTAATCGAGCGTGCGGTCCGGCTTGATTTGTATATCTTGATCGTCTGGGACGAGTTTTGCTGCTACAAAGATGTTCATGTTCGTATCCTTCAGACTTGTCTTAGGCGCGTGCATACTTCTTCGCCAACTGGCGACCGGCGATATAGACCATGATCTCGTCGGTTCCGCCCGCGATCTGCATGCCGCGCAGGTCTACCCACATGCGTCCGACACGGGTCTCGTCGGTATAGCCGAGACCGCCGTAGATTTGCATAGCCTCACTCGCAACGTCGGTGCATGCCTTGCCGGCATAATATTTGAGCAGGGCAGAATCGATGCGGACGGACTGACCGTTGTCCATCTTCCAAAGGCACTTGTAGAGCATGTTGCGAGCGTTTTGCAAAGCGATCTCCATCTCAGTGAGCTTGAGCTGGATGAGCTGGTAGTTGGCTATCGGCTTACCGAACGTTTTGCGCTCGTTGACATACGCAGCGGCATCGTCCATCGCCGCCTGCGCGACACCGATGCACTGCGCGACGATGAGGCAACGCTCGGTCTCGAAGTTCTTCATGAGGTTCAAAAAGCCCTTGCCCGGCTCGCCGATGCGCATGTCCTCGGTGAGCACGACGTCGTCGAAGTAAATCTCGCAAAAC
This sequence comes from Eggerthellaceae bacterium, assembly GCA_963643505.1. Lineage (GTDB taxonomy): Bacteria > Actinomycetota > Coriobacteriia > Coriobacteriales > Eggerthellaceae > CAVEFW01. The sequence continues at coordinate 65,205 of CAVIKF010000005.1, read as the reverse complement.
GCGCTCGACTGCTGCCCGATCTTGTGAAGCGGCGCGGTGGAGAGGCCCTTGGAGTCCTTCGGAACGATCCACATGGACATGGATTTGTTCTCGCGCGCGGGGTCCTCGTCCTTGGCGATGACCAAGACGTTGGGAAAGATCTCACCTTGGGTGACCCAAGTCTTTTGACCGGACAGGATATAGGTGCCGTCATCTTGTTTGCGCGTAACACAGCTCATGGCTTGGTTGTCGCTGCCGGCACCCGGCTCGGAGAAGCCGAGGGAGAAGATCGGCTGGCCGCTTTCCTGGTAGTTCGCCATGGCCTCCTCGATTTGCTCAGGCGTCGCGCCGAAGTCGATAAAGTCACGCATTGCGAGCGTGTTGTTGAGCGTGCAAAGCATGCATCCCGAATAGTGGGCGAACTCCTCCGTGAGGATTCCCAGGGTCACGAGGTCGGTGTCAATCCCGCCGTACTCCTCCGGGATGCCCATGAGCCCAAAGCCGTTCTCCATCCAGGCCATGGTGAGCTCCTCGCTCATCTTTCGGTCGGCGTACATCTGCTTGATCTTGTCCTCGCTTGTGTAGCGCTCGCAGAATTCCTTGATGCTATCGATAAGCAACTCCTGCTCGTCTGTTAATGAGAAGTCCATAGCAGTCCTTTTCTCCTAGTTTTCATTGTTGTTGGGGGCAACACTGTCGCGGTACCCCCAACCCGTGCGAACACGACTTTGTGAACGGTAATTGTGGTTTCTACGGTCACGCTTTATTTATAAAAAGAACCATGATCTAGATAAATAGCCGATTTCTTAATTTTGGCTATTTAGCACTGTAAGTTTCTTCAATTGAAGTAATCTATTCTTTGTAACGAATAATAATATTTTTGGGCTTTATTTTTGTTTTGGCTATTTACATCACATTTTTTGCTTTCTATCTTTTGGTTCATAGAGGGGGTTCACCTCTAGGTGGACGCTGATAGATGATTTCAACCCCGTCTTCGTTGGCATAGCGGAGAAGCTCTTGAGCCGAAAGGACACTCTGGGGGTGTTCGTGGGGCGGCTCGAGGACAAAGAAGAAGCCAGCGACAGGCAGCGCCGAAATGACCAACCAGCGTTTTCCCATACACAATGCTGGCTCCATGGGACGGGTCCGTACGCACGAGAGGAGGGTCGTTGGCGGGACGCATCTCAGGAGAATCACGAGTCCAACGGAAAATACGGACTCGAAACGTCTCTATTAACCTTGAATAGATAGGCTAAGTCAAAATGGAAACAACGAGACTAAATGTCAAGGAGGCCATAGACGGTCAAAAGGGAATGACCGGATTTGCATGGATCCTCCTTATCCTGTGTGCATTGCTCATGTTCGTGGACGGCTACGACAACACCGCGTTTTCGCTTGCAGTCACGTCCATGGCTAATGACTGGGGTATGCAAAAGAGCGACTTCGGCTGGATCATGTCGGTCCAAAATATCGGCCTCATCTTTGGCGCGTTCGTCTTTGGCTGGATCGGCGACCGCATCGGCCGCAAAAACTCAATGCTCATCTCACTGGGCTTGTTCTCTGTCATGACGCTCGCGACGATTTTCTGTCAAAACATTTATCTGATGTGCGTCGTCCGCGTCCTCGTTACGCTCGGCGTCGGCGGCTTGACCCCTTGCATCGTCACTATGAGCAACGACTTCGCACCTGAGTCCGGCAAGATGAAGCGCGTTACTACGCTGTTCGTCGGCATGAACTTCGGTTCCGCGACCACCGGCATCGTTGCAGCCTTCCTCCTCGGTATCTGGGGATGGCACGCAATCTTTGTCGTCGGATTCGTCATCCCCGCCATTCTTTGGGTCGTCGTCTTGCTGTGGATGCCGGAGTCTGTTTGCTGGCTTGCGGCCACCAACGGGGTCAACGGCAAGAACAACAACGCCAAGATCGCCAAGATCATGCGTCGTGTCCGCAAGGATATGACCTTCGATGAGAACACCGAGTATTACTTCAGGTCCGAGAAGAAGGGCGCCGAGGAGACCGCAAAGGCGGCTGAGAGCGATTCCGAGAAGAACGCTGGATTCAAGTCACTGTTCCGTGGCCGCATGAAGTACATCACCCCGCTGCTTTGGCTCAACTTCATCATCTGCCTGTTCGTCGCGTACTTCTTCAAATCTTGGATGCCCACCATCCTCACGGTCAAGGGCTTCGACGCACAGACCGCTTCTTGGATGACGTCCCTCATGATGTTTGGCTCCATGGCCGGTTCCGCTCTCATCGGCTTCATCCTTGACAAGATCGGCCTGCGCAAGGCAGCCATCTTCCCGATCATCATCTTCTTCGTGGCTGTAGCGTTCGGCGCCGCTCCTGCAGAGCAGACCATCACCATCGCCCTGATCATCCTGCTCGGCTTCTGCCAGTCAAGCTGCTACGACGTGAACCCGGCAATGACCCCGCTGTTCTATCCCATCAAGCTGCGCTCTACCGCTTCCGGCCTCAACCTCGGCATCGGCCGCATCGGCTCTCTTGTCGCCCCGGTCGTCGGTGGCTACATGCTCGCTTCCGGCATGGCTGTGAGCAGCATGTTTGTAATCGTCGTGCTGCCCGAGTTCATTAGCTGCATCGTCCTGTTCACCGTCATGGGCCTGTATGTCAAGTACTTCAAGGGCCGCGACATCGAAGAGGCTCAAATGGGCGGCAATGTCGAAAAGAAGGCAGAATAGCTAGTTTTGTCGGAAAACTTAAGGAAACGATTCGAAAGGAGTTGTTATGGAGAATGTAAAAAGGCTCAGCTGGGGTACGGCTGGCGTGGACTGGGAGGAGCGCGTGAACTTCGCCCGGATGCGCGAAGAGCGACTCGCCAAGACGCGCGAGGCGATGGCAGCCCACGGTTTTGACGCCATCATCTTCCAGGGCGAGAACGTCCGCTACGCCACCGCGATGAGGACCTCCGCCCCTCACATCGGCCTGGTGTTCGCCGACGGCCGCGAGACCTACATCTTCACCCGCCCGGAGCACGGTGAGCAGATGCAGGCGCATTGCCCCTGGATCAACCCGGACAAGGTCCGTCCCATGCCCATCATTGAGCGCGTCGGCGGCGAGGGAGCCTATCAGGACTCTCTCCAGGTCATCGTTGACCAGATCGACATGGCCCTCAAGGAGTCCAACTTCGGAGCAAACGAGGTCTTGGCCGCTGGCGTCTCCCCTGCCGACATCGGCAAGTGCCTCGCCGAGAAGAAGGGCTACAAGGTGGCTCCCATGGGAGACGTCATGGACGAAGCCCGCGAGATCAAGACGGTCGACGAGGTCAACTGCCTGCGCATGGTCGGTTGCCTGGCCGATGCGGCTTGGACTCGCATGTTCGACGCCGTCCGTCCGGGCGTCACCGACTGTGAAGTAGCTGCCGCAGGTCGCCAATACCTCGTCTCCAAGGGTTCTTGGAACTTCAACATCAGCCTGCGTTCGGGCCCGAACGCTTACCCGAACTGGGGTTTGATGACCGATCGCATCATGCAGCCCGGAGATGTGGGATACGGCTACATCATGGGCGACCTGTATATGGGCTACCACGCTTGCTACCACCGCACATTCTGCTGCGGCATGGAGCCGAGCCAAAAGCAAAAGGATTGGTATCGCTTCTGCTACGAGCACCTGCTTGAGATCCAGGACGCCATCAAGATTGGCAACTCCACTCGCGACGTCGCTCTTGCGATGCCCACCTGCGAGGAGCTTGGCCTCGAGCACGAATATGAGGTCGGATCCAACTGGATTTGCCACGGCGTCGGCGTAGGCGCCCACGACCGTCCCAACATCAACCGCTTCTGGTCTTTGGAGCACCCGCTCGAGATCAAGGAAGGCCAATGCATCGCCATCCACACCTGCTACGGTGAGCGCGGCGTCGGCGGCGTCCGCATCGAGAACATCGGCGTGGTCACCAAGGACGGTTGGCAGAACTTCTTCGCGCTGCCCTACGACGGAATCTTCGTTCCCGAGTACCAGCTGAAGACCTGCATGTAGCGATAAGCGGACTGGCGCCGGCGGACGAGTAAACCCCTCCACCCGCTCCGCCGGCTGACGTTCCTTTCGTTATAGAGAGGGAGCTGGCTTACCATAAGTCTCCCTCAGGTAATCTGGTCCCGCCCGCAAAGGCGGGACTTTTTTAGGAGGTAGACATGTCTTTTCCGACACGCAACCTGGGCCCTTTGGCCAAGCTTGGATTTGGGGGGCTGTTCTCCGTCCGAAATCCAAAGCTTTCCTCCCTCGAGGTGGCCACCATGGTAGACGAGTTCATAGGCGCCGGCTTCACCTGCTTTGACAGCGCCTTCGCCTACGGTGCGGAGGAGGAGCTTCTCCGGGACGCATTGGTCTCGCGCTACCCGCGCGACGCCTTTGAGTTGACCCAAAAGATCACCGCTTGGAAATTGGAAAGCAAAGATGACGTCACCGGAAACATCGAGAAGTCACTGCAGCACCTGGGAACGAGCTACTTTGACTACCTGATGCTCCACAACGTCTCGCTTCTCGGGAACCGCCTGCGCACCTACGAAGAGCTCGGGGCTTGGGAGGCCATGATCGCCGAGAAGGAGGCGGGCAGAGCGCGCTCGATCGGCATATCCTTCCACGACAGCAGTCACCTTCTGCGCGAGGTGCTTGACGCCCATCCCGAAATCGACTTTGTCATGTTGCCTATCAACTATCTCGATTGGGAAGACGACGTGATACAAGGACGCAAGAACTACGAGGTCGCAAGGGAGTTTGGCAAGCCGATCATGGTGATGAAGCCTCTCAACGGCGGCTTGTTGGTGAAACTGCCCCCCAAGGCAAAAGCTATCATTGAAAAAGCAGGGGTAGACCCCGCCTCCCTCGCCTATCGGTTCTGTGCATCCCTTGAAGGCGTGACCCACGTCTTTTCCACGATGGACACCGTCGAGCACGCCTCGCAAGATATCGACACGTATCGCACCTTGGGGCCTTTGACCCCATCGGATTGCGCCTTGATCGAAAAGATCACCCGAGAAACGCGCGGCTCCGGCGTCATCGAGTGCTCCCATTGCGGATACTGCATGGCAACATGCCCGCGAGGCGTGAAGGTACCTTGGATCTTCTCGACGATGAACATGAACACCGTCTACGACACCTTCAGCGAGGCCAAGCGCTATTACAACCTTCATACAAAGGCCGGCGGAAAGGCATCGGAGTGCATAGGGTGTCGGCGTTGCAACGAGCAATGCCCCCAAAAACTCGACATAGTCGACCTCCTCGGCCAGGCCGCCATCTTGTTCGAAAGCGGAGACAGGTAGACAGGTAGAGCATGAAAGACAACCAAGGCAAGCGCCTGACGATATGGAGCGCGACCTATATCAACCTGATATGCGTAAGCTTGTTCCAATCCTTCGGGCAAACTATGATGAATACGATCATCCCGCTCTACGCGTACGACCTCGGAGCTGCCGCCCAGATCGTAGGCTTCGTCACGGGGGCCTTCGCGATCACGGCGTTGCTTGCACGCCCGTTCCTCGGTCCAGCCCTCGACGCGTTCAGCCGCAAGCGCATCGCCTTTTGTGCTGCGCTGACCATAACGCTTGCCACGCTTCTCTATAGCTTTTCGGACGCCATCCCCCTGCTATTGTTCTCACGCCTTCTGCACGGATTGGGCATGGCATGCTCCGCTCCCGTCTTGATGACCATGGCATGCGAGGCGTTACCGAAGGAAAAGATGAGTACGGGTGTCTCGGTGTACGGGCTCGCCTACGCCGTCGCCAACGCCGTAGGCCCAGCGCTCGGAATTTGGCTTGTCGGGATTATCGGCTACCGGTGGACGTTCCACGTCGCGACGCTGCTCATGGCGATCGCCGCCTTGCTCGTGTTCATCCTGAAGGAGCCGGGCAAAAAGCCCGACAAGCCCTACGAGCTCAAACTCTCGCGCATGTTTGCGAAAGAGGCATGCCTTCCTGCCCTGCTTTGTGGTCTTTTGTCGGCGTCCTTTTCCTGCATATCCGCCTTTATCGTCATCTACGGCGGACTTAGGGGCATTGGGGGGATCGGGTACTATTTCACGGTCTACGCCGTTTGTCTTTTGGCTACACGACCGCTCTTTGGGGTCTTATCGGACAAACACGGGCTTGACAAGGTCATTCCCATCGGTTTGGGATGCTTTATCTTGTCCTTGTTCATCATCGGAGTGGCAGACAGCTTACCCTGGTATCTCTTGGCAGCCGCGATTGGCGCCTTCGGATATGGGGCGGTGCTCCCCCTCTTGCAATCCTTGGCGCTGCTTCGGGCGACAAGCTCGTCAAGGGGCGCCGCGTCGAACACGAACTACGCGGGACTTGACCTCGGAAACCTGCTCGGCCCGACAATCGGCGGGGCGATAGCGGGCGGACTTTGCTCGACAGGTTTAAGCGAGGTTCAAGCTTACTCAGCGGTGTACTTTTCCGCCATTATCCCAGTTGCTCTGGCGCTCGTCCTGTTTATCATGTTTCTCGGCAAGCGAAAAAGGGCGCAGGAGGAGGAAAAGGGCGCAGGGAACACGGACTCGCGAAGCTAAATTGGGCGAAAGGTTAGGCGGAAGGCAAAGCGCCGAAAGGAAGGTGGGCGCTATTAGTTTTGGGATTTCGCCTCAAGCTCCTTGATCTGACGCCCGATGCGCGAGATGGACATAGCGGCAGGACCTGCGAAAAAGCAGAGCGCGAGCACGAGGACGTACATGACACCATTGACGACGGCGTTATCGTAAGGAAAGATTCCCTGCAAGGCGAGGATGTGGCGGATGACGGTAACGGCAATGACGGCAACAAACACCAACACGCACCGGATGATGCCCCGCTTACGCATCTCCTTTAAACCCTCAAGCTCTTCGGCAAGCTTCTTTGATTCCTTTTTTGATGACTTACGAGACACGATGAAACTCCTCAGCACTTATTGTCATGACGAAAGAACGGGCGGCCACAAAGAGCAGCACCGCAAAATAGTATGTACCGAGAAACCAAAAACATTATAGCTGATGCGCATTTTATGGAACAGTCGCAAACGGGAAAAACCTGTTTGCCCGATACGATAAAGTGGCAATGCTTCAAACTGGAAAAAATCTAAACCCCGAACGAAGTCGAGAAGATGGCCGAAAAAACACAAAGAGACAACTACGCACACGTATCGAAATCCGAAATTGCAGCACTCGTCAGGAAGTTCGCACGCAAGCACTTCGACGAAAACGAGATAAAGATTTGGTACCAGGAGCAAGGCATGCCCGCAACCGTGCTCAAGGAGTTCTACGCAAGCGATCTCGGGCGCCTGGGTCTTCCCGTGGAGCTCGGCGGATCGCTAACCGACCTCAAGACGCAGGTCTACATAATCGAGGAGCTTCACCGCGCCGCGGGCGCGCTCCTGCCCGTCCTCTCGCACTACTTGAGCATGCACGTCATCCGCGTACTCGGCGGCGAACGCCAGCTCGAACTCGTCGAGGAAATGATTACCACCACGGGAGCAGCGGGGTTCTCCGAGGCGATGACGGAACCATTTTCGGGCTCCGACCTCTTCGCGGTACAGACAACCGCGGCGACCGTTGGCGACAAGATCCTCCTCAACGGAACGAAGACCTACGTCAGCAACGGCCTTTTTGCTCCCTACATCCTGGTCCTCGCCAGGGACGTCGACGAGTCGCTTCCTGGATCCTCTCTGACGTTTTGGCTCATCCCACGAAACATCAAAGGCGTAAACGTCTTTCCCATCGAAAGCGCCGGGCAAAAACTGGTGCCACAGGCAATCATCCATTTTGACGATGTGGAGCTCGAGCCGAGCCACATCCTCAAGCACCGTGGCTCGGCGAACAAGGCCATCATGCCGAGTCTCGATATCGGACGCACTCTCCTGTGCGCTTCCTCACTGGGTTTGGCCGAGGCCGCAATGGACGACGCAGTCCGTTACGCCTCGAAAAGGGAAAGCGGCGGCAAGCTCCTTATAGACCTCGCCCAAATCCAAGAGAAACTCACCGACATGGAGGTCGGCATCAGGGCGATGCGCAGCGCCGTCTACGAGGCGGCCGATAAGTACGAGGCCTGCGTGGGTTTTGCCGATCACGAGGCGAACATGGCCTTCAAACTGTCTGCGGCACTTGCAAAGCGCATGGTTCCCAAAATGGCCACGAAAATCGCCTCCGAGTCGATGCAGATCCAGGGAGGATTAGGCTATACGCAACTCTCACGCGCTGGGCGGATCCTCAACGATTGCCGCGGAAACCAAATCGCGCAGGGCACCGACGAGGTCATGGTGAAGATATGCGCGAAACGCATCGCGAGCAACTACCGCGAAGGAAAGCTCTAGAAGACTCGCGGTCCAAAAGCACCCGACCAATTGTCTCAAACGCCGATCTAGCTTGCTAGAAGAAGCCGAGCTTTCCCGACATATACCGCCTGTTCATAATCGGATGGCTCCGCAGACCCTCGTGGAGCGACTCTGCGGCATAGTTCCAAAAAGGATTGTCTTCGTCGTCGAAAAGCCCCTTGGGAAGTCGCGTCTTGCATGCGAAATCCTTGATAATCCCGAAGTTGATGTTCATCATGCAGCTCGCGAGGAAATCCTTCGTCGCAGACGGAATATAGCGACCGTCCGCTATGAAGTCCACATCCTCAAGCATCGCGGGGCGATACAGCATGTCAAGGTAGTTCGACGTATTTTCTATGTTGTCACCCTGGAAACAGCTTCGGTAGTACGCTTGGTTCTCACGAAGTTTCATGACGAGCAGCTTTATGAAAGCACCCTGGTCCAACATGCGCGCCCCTCGCGGAACGCGGACGTAGTAAGGCAGATCCGCAAAGGCGTCCTTTTTTTCAGGAAACGTCTCGAGGTTGACGAACACGTGGTATTCCGGATCGAAGTTTTCCTCAATCACCTGGGCTATGTCTTTGCGAATAATCCAATATGCGACACTTTGGCGCGAGGCGAAATGGTAGTAAAACGTGTTCTTGTTGACACCGACCTCCTCCACGAGGTCCAAGACACGAATCTTGTCCCGATCCCCGTGCGCCGCTCTCTCCATGTACGCGCGGGCGATATCTTCTTTCACATCACGGCGCTTGGCCATCTTCTGCTTTCCAATCGTCAGCGTCTCGGCATGTGCCACTCGGCACGAGTCGTTTTATCGAAATTAGCCATATTTATGAATCCGCCTATAAAAACCGCGATTGTCCTCTTGGCTATACTTGGTGGACTCGCAAACCAACATCTGATATCTTACCAGATAGCGAGTTTGGTCTCCCCTTTTCGTGCAACTATTATCAAACATAACGATCGGTGTATGAAACGGGTGGTTTTCCGATAATGGCTAACGACCCACATTCACCCATCAGTTAGAGTGAAAATGTCTTAATTGGAAGGAAGGTATTCGTATGTCTGTAGTTGAGGAAGTCACATCCTTTTTGACGAACGTCTCTGCAAATGGTGGGGCCTTTTTCCTTGCCACCGTCGATGGCGACCAGCCAGCACTTCGCCCCTTGGGCTTCAAGATGGTGGTCGACGATAAGTTGTACTTGGGGATAGGCACCTTCAAGGCGGCCTTCAAGCAAATCCAAGCGAACCCGAAGGTGCAACTCGCCGCCTACGACGGAAAGACATGGATTCGCGTCACCGCCACTGCCGCCATCAAAGACGATCCCGCCTTGGTTGACCGATGCTTCGAGATCGCCCCCCATCTCAAGGCCACCTATGAGAAAAACGGTTGGGAGATGGGCATCATCGCCCTCGAGAACGGGACGGTGCAATGGATCGAGAACGCGATGGTCGTTACGCGCACGGAAGCGCTCTAGTCCTGAGTGTCTCGGAAAGCCGCTGGCTAACACTCTTCAGGTGGATTTTCGCGTTCACCCGTAGATAGATTGTTCAGTTTGCTTTGTTTAGCTTGCGAAAGCTTGACAAAATAGGGCTCGATGCCCTCTCTCTCGTGCTCCGATATGGGAATTCATAGCCCCCATGTCGGAGCTTTTTCGTTTATATGCTTATCGCCCCATATAAGGGCTGGACTAGCTTGTTCGTAAACAGCGAGAATGCACCTCATGCGATCTTAAGAACAAGAGCCGCTAGAAGTTGCAAACGCAACCTCCAGCGGCTCGATCATGAACCAGGAATCAGGTTTTACCCTTTAAGCAAACAAAGTGAAGAAGCCAAGGGCAGCAAAAATAACTTCCCATGCGCCGTAGCAGATAGCGACAACGAGCTGCTTTACGAACAGCTTGTTCTTGTCAACACCCTCAGGGGCAAAGCTCAGCCCCAAGGCTCCGGAAGAAGACAGAGGACTCATAGCGGTAATCCACGTACCCATGGTGAAGGCTACGAACAGCGGGGTGACGCCAATGCCAGCTGCCTCCGAGATAGTGGGGATCATGGGGTAGAAGGTCGGAAGACCAACGCCCAGACCATCGGTGAAGAGACTCATAATGCCACCGATGGCAGCCATGAGAGTGACGGCAGCGTTGCCAGAGACGTTAGAGCCGATGAACGAAGCGACCATATCGGTAACTCCATACATCGTGGCAACACCAACGAGCGTGCCGACACCGCCGATGACAAGGATAAGGTTCCAAGGAATTTGGTTCTTGATGATATCCATAGGATCGGCGATGCCCAGAAGGGAGCAAACCGTACCAAGGATCAGGCACATGACCTGTATCTCGAATACGTAGTTGGCGAGGTACTTCGTAACAGGGTTCGGGGCAAAGATATTGATGAGGCCAGGGATTGCAGTAAGAGCAATCATGACGATGATCATCCAAAGCGTGATCTTTTGATTTTTGGTCATCTTTTCCGGCTTCTTGACGTTCGTAAGGTCACCGCTGACCTTCCAGCCCTTTAGCACGAGGTATAGAACCAAATAGAAAGAGAACGCCACGACGATGTATGCGAGAGAGTGCGTCTGAACCATCGACAGCGCTACGTCAGAATCAAATGTTTGGCTCGCAACGCCCAGGGAAGCGACACCGCCGACACTCCAAAACGTCGTGCCACCAACGGGTGCAATCATCAAGACGCCGCTAAGCGCCAGAAGTGGATTCATGTTGATGCGCTGAGCGAGCATGAAGGCAATGGGAGCCATAACGATGACACCCATGAGACCGCCACCGCCGCAGCCAGCGATGATAAGTGCACCCAGCGGGATGGCAAACGGTATGAGCTTAATGTGGTTACGAAACGCGTAAACAATCTTGTCGCCAATGTTTTGCATGGTTCCCGTGGAAATTGCGAATCCGTAGAAGAACGTGATGCAAATCAGATACATGACGATTTTGGTCGGGAACAAAGCTGTGACCTTGGAGGCAAAAACACCACCAAACCAACATGCAATGATCCAGGCACAGGCCATGGCCATAAGGCCTACGTTGACCTTTTTCACGTTGCCAACAACGATGCAAACAACAAGGCAAATAACGACTAAAGCAGTAACTACAGGGGTCGTTAGCATAATTTCCTCCTCTTATAGATTTGCGAAGAGCTTTTGGCTCTTAGCAAGAGCGGGGAAGATGAGGACAACCGCACGCTCGTCGTCCGAAGCGAGCAGATAACACTCCGGCCGCTTCGGGTGGATGACGAGATTGGGGGTGTATTGCAGCTTCCAATTTCGAAAGCCGGGGACAAGCACGTTGAACAGCGGTGTCCCTTCTGAGTCCAACACGACAACACGCCCGCCAAACATCACAGCTGCATAGATGTTTCCATCATCATCCATGCAGATGGTGTCTATGTTGGGCTTTCCAGGATTGTTGAACACGGGGATGGGTGAATATTGCTTATGCTCAATCTCGTGGTCCTTCGAGAGACAGACACGGATGATCGAGTTGCTGGCACTTTCTCCTATCCATAAAGCGTCGGAGTCCCAACGCGGCCCCTCCAACGAGCGACTCATAACGATGCCGTTCGGGGAGGCCATGTTTCCAAGCACGAGCTTCGCACTTTGATAGTTGTCTTCAGGGGTAAGCTTCCATATACCGCCCCCACGGCTGCAAATCGTGCCGCGAAGGTCGGTCATAAACAACGAGCCGTCTTCGTCAAAAACCATGCAGTCGCAACGAAGCGACGCGCCTGTCTCATCATGAAGCAGGGTCTCGCACAATATCTCCCCCGACGGCGAAATCTGCCTTAGGCTTCCCCTCACCATATCGGTCGCAAACATGCGTCCATCTTTGTGGAAAGCCAGGCCGATAACCATTCCTTCGGTTATATGGCAAAAATCCGACACCTCGCCGTCAGGAGTAATCTTCTTGATGAAGGTGTTGTTCATCCCGGTCCGGCAACAGTAAAAGTTGCCTTCACGGTCAAACACGGGGCCTTCAAGAGACGGTACGCGTCCGCCAGCGCCAAGGTCATATTTGACTTCAGCTTCGATTGTCGTCAAAGAGGCCAATTGTGCTGGGACGTGCCGCATTGGAACAGACATTATTCCCACCCGAATTCCATCTGGTCGTCAGGCAGTCCGTCCTTTGGCAGGTGCGGTCCCCAATTCCAACTGCCGTTCGCCGTGTACACGGCGTCAGAGTGGTAGGAGTAGACGCGCGGAAGCGTTTGGGGGGCTCTGCGTTTGGATGATAGATACGACGAGCATCGGGATCTTTGATCCAACCCTCATCGTACGGTGTACGCGAGAACGCAATGATGTGCGTCTTTAGGAGCTTCCATTCGTCGTCAATTTTAATGTACTCGTTATCGTACTTGCCGATGAACCAATACGCCGTGCAGTGCTGTCCGTTTCCAGGGTAGGGACTAACGCGCATAGCATGCGGGCTCATCTGATTGAATTGCGCACGAGCGCGCGTACCGGCCTCATTGAGCACGATGCGCGGAGTGTAGAGATACTGAAGGCCAACCCAACCGCGCATCTTCTTCGGATTGTTGCGGTTGTTGTCGTGAACGCTCTTCATGTACTTTGCCACGTTCTCGGGGCCGATATAGGCTCCGTCCTCGACCATCTCGTAGGAGATCTCAGGGTGGTCCTTGGCCATAAGGTCGTAGATACCCAAAAAGTCAAGCTGGTCGAGCATCGCAAGGTACTTGCCTTGGATCATTTCAATCTCTACGATATCGGCCGCACGAAGCATCCTGTCTAGCTGTTCTTTCTCCATTTTCATAAGAGCCTCCTACCGATACTCGCCGTCTTCGGGCAGATACGGACCCCACTCAATGCCTCCGTTGCCCATGCCGTAATCAAAGTTGTACAAGTACGAACGTGAAGGATGATCGGGCGTCATACCGGGAAGAACAGGGGCAGACAAGCAATCAGCCTGGCGGACCCATCCGAGTTCGAACGCGCTCCTCAGGTACGCGATGGCTCGAATCTTTAGAATCTTCCATCGATCGTCTACCTTGCGAAATTCGCAGATATACTTTCCGCCAACCCAGACGGCGGTCAGCTTTTGGACATCACAGGGATAAGGAGCTGCTTGCTTGGCAGACGGGCAGAAAAGGCTCCAAGTCCCTACGGCCTTCTCGCCATCCTCGGTGAGCTTCACGTAAGGGGTACAAAGAAGCTGGAGCTCCATCCACCCCCTCTTGTCGGTTGGGTCCGCCAAGTACTTGTCGTAGGCATCGAGAAAGGCGCGAACATGGGCCTCGCCGCAATACTCGCCACCGTCGAAAAGCTCAATGCTGACTTCATCGTCTCCTTCGACAAATAAATTGTCGAAAATGTCAGCAGCATCCATCTTGCCCATGTAGTCGATATATCTGGCCATAAGCATCTGAATGCTGGTGATATCAGCGGCTCGTTGCAGCTTCCTGCGTTGCCTCTCTGTTATCTCCATTTCCATACATTTCACCTCCTCGCGGTCTTTGCAAGAGCGCAAAGACGCGTAACCTTTTATTTCGAGGGTGTTTATTCAGCTGTCCATGAAAACAATATAAGTTTAGACTCAGAAGGCCTGCAATAGGCTCAATGTGATTGCTTTGGGATATAGAGATCTCTTTGAGCCAGCGCGGATAAAACGTAGAAAACCCCAGATCGGGTAAGAAAACACGACCTGGGGCACTAAGCCAAAGAGACATTGTTGGAGGGAGTTTGAGCTATAACTAAAAATCGACCTCATCGGGAACGAACGGGCCCATCTGGAATGGACCTCCCTTCACATACACCCGATTGGGGTTGTATACGTAGAAACGCTGCTCCTCGTCGGGAAGGGTGTGCCAAATCGGCGTCTCGCGCCAACACTCAGCTTGCTTAACCCAACCCTGGTCGTACGGAGAACTCAGATACGTTGCCTGCTGGAAGTGGAGAATCTTCCAGCGACCGTTTTCCTTGACGAGTTCCCAATACATCTTTCCGCCGTACCAAAATGCCGTCAACTCACGCTCGAGCGCTCCATACGGACTTGCGATTTTAGCCTTCGGGCCGAAAAGCATCCAACTCGCACACGCCTTGGTACCGTCCTCAGAAATAACGATGTGGGGGGTCACCCCGTCAGTGAAGTCAAGCCAGCCTCTCTTGTCGGAAAGGTCGTTCAGTTTGGCATGAAAATCCTCGAAAAAAATCTTTACATGCTCGGGGCCGTTGTAACGGCCGTTGCAAGTATATTCGACGCTTACTTTCGGATTGTTCTTAGCAAAAAGCTCTTCGTAGATCCCCATAGCGTCCATTTGATCCATCAAAGTCGCATAACGCCCGAAAATCATCTGAATTTCGGTGATATCTGTTGTCTTTTGGAAGACAGAAAACTCATCTGCCGCAACTTCCATAATCAAAACCTCCTCACCAGCTACTCACGCGAACATTCGCTTCGCTAGTCGGTTACTTTTATGCTGGTTTTCATGGACAGCATAAACACTGGCTTCAGTATAGTGAGCAGTTTTGGATTATAGGTAATAGGATTTTTTTATAGATTCGAACGAGACTTCTGTTTTTATACTAGCATCAAGCTAGGGAATAGGGGTTGCCTCCCGTTACTCTCGTTACAGGGAGGTTGTCTTCATGTAAATAGAAGGCAGGTAGTTTATGCAATTCGACCATCTGAGCATCTTGAAGGCTGTAGTTGAGTGCAAGTCTATGAACAAAGCCGCTGCTAAACTTTTCTGCACCCAGCCAACAGTCTCCGCTGCAATTAAAAACATAGAAAACGAACTCGGCTATCCCGTCATCGAACGAACACCACAAGGCATTCGACCAACTACGCTTGGCCTCAACATTTTAAACGACGCTACGGTCATCTTAGAGTCCTACGAGAGGTGGAAGACGTTCGCAAAAGTTCAATCTTCGAACCAACCCGTTGAGATAACCTTGACAGGTACAGCTCCGTCCTACAACATCGTATCTGCAATCAAAAACATCCAAAAGGTCAATCCCGAACTCAAAATCACCATTCGTTTCCAGCATGAACCAGGCGCCGCCACATCTCACATAAACGGGCGCATCGGTATCCAGTACAAAATTCCTGAGCACGTGGAAGAGACAAACAAGCACGCAGAGGCCATAGGAATGTCGATGGCGCTCATCCAACAGGACCAATTCGTCGTGATTGCAAATTCCTCTAACCCACTTGCGAAAAAGAATTCTCTTTCGCTGGAGGATTTGGCCGATCAGCAAATTCTTCTTTACCAAAATCCTGTAAAATTCCCTTACGCAAAAAAGCTAATCGATACTGGCTTGAACCTATCACCTTTGGAATTTCATGAATCGGCCCTAATGGCCGCAGTCAGTATCATGCGCGATGCCGTGTCGCTCAGACCGCGTCTCTCCATCTATCATTCGCCCTATATCCGCGGCGGTGAGTTAGTCGCCATACCATTTACCAACAAGGAGATGCCTGTCGACCTGTATGTGGTGTACCCACGGAAGCATCGCATATTCGACTCAGAACGTCTCTTCTTAAATGAGCTCTCAAACGCTTTTCCTCTGTTTAGGGAACTCGGCGAATAGCCATTCCCCCAACGTGGCAAAACGACGTCTGGGGCGACAGGGCTGACCGCTTATGTGGAAGTAAACAGCAACCAATCGTTTGCCGTCAGCAAAAAGATATACCCTCGTGAAATCGCGAAAAACCTGTATCATAGAACCGTGTACGAGCCCCACTATTCGGAGGTCCCTATGAGCATCAAAAAGATCTTTATCATCGGCGGTATGGGTGCCGGCAAGTCTACCGCAACGAAAGCGCTTGCAAGCCGCGGGCTTCCGGTCATCGACCTCGACGAGACAGGTCACGAGGTTTTGAAGTGGGACACCGTCAAGGAAGAGATGGTTGCCGCTTTCGGCGAGGATATCCTTGGCGAGGATGGCGAGGTCGTTCGCTCCAAGCTTGCTGAGAAGGCATTCGCCAACCCCGATTCGACCCGCAAACTCAACCGCATCAGCATGCCCCGCATCGAAGAGGCGTACTATGACGAGCTCTACCGCCTTGAGAAGATGGGCCACCGGGCTTGCCTCGTCGAGCACTCCGTGTTCAAGCGTCGTGACGCCTCTCTCGCCTATTCCGCTGACGTCGTCATCGCCATCATCGCCCCTATCGATGTCCGCATCAAACGCGCCGTCGCCTCCGGTTGGAAGGAAGACGACGTCCGTCGCCGCATCGCCCAACAGATCACCGACGCGGATCGTATCGAGGCCGCTGACATCGTGTTCAACAACGAGGGGACCGAGGAAGAGCTTGCCAACGAGATGATTGCTTGGTGGAACAAGTACCGCGACGACAACAACCTCATGGTCACCTTCGACTAGTCCATCCCATACATAGTCCATCCCATACAAGATGCGCACCTCGGAGGGGGAGATACTCCCCCTCTTTTTATGCCCGCGGCTTTTTGCACCCGCGATTTATTTTGCGCTCACGACTCGTCACGCAGCGTGTATGCACCGCCTCATGGCCAACGTCTCCGCATAGAAGGCGACATCGGCATCCGCGTTCCAACCCGCAATCAGCTCGTTCAAGACCTCTCGATACTCATCGTCGACAATGTCGCGCCCCTCGAGACAACCCACCTTATTGCCTTGTCCAAACAGGCTCGATCCGATCCTTTCCCCCGGATGTAGCGCCGCCCTCGAACGCGCCTCCCGCGCGGTTGTCCCCGCATGAGCCATGTGCCAACAGGCATCAGCGACAAGGTCGTAACGGTCGCGAAGGCACGCATCGGTTCCCGTCCACACACGATATGACAAGACTTGCTCCCAGGGCGCGATGCCGATATCCCCCAAACGACCTCCGTGGTTGTTCACGTCAACACACACCGCGGTAACCATCCGCGAGATGGAGAAGGTGGGACCGAAGGAAAAACGGACACGGGGAACGAGCACGATTCCCGACTGGTTTGCTACCGCGGTCTCGCACATGCGCTCCATCATTTCCACGTAATGGGTGCGCACGCGCTCACGTCGCCTTCCCCCTGCGGCGACATAGCGACAGGCAAGGATATCCGCCATCCTCTCATGGCTGCACGTTTTCAACATCTCCTGCACGGTCGGTAATTGCTCATACGTCAACATCTTCACTCCCATCTCCTGCGGACAAAACATCGACAATGGAGGCCGTGTCCCATCCTTTACCCTTTGCTTGGATGACAGTATATCAAATAACAGAACATTTGTTCTATTTTTTTTCGCTATTTCGCATTGATCGCACAAAAAAGGGCCGTCCGAAGACGACCCTTAAGGAGGGTAAATGGGAGGGCGCCACCCGCAAAAGGCGTCGGACCACGGAAAGGCGTCACCCGCAAAAGGCGCCGGACCACGGAAAGGCGTCACCCGCGGACGACCTCTGACCTCAGACAGGCGCCACCCGCGGACGACCTCTAGCCGCGGACCTCAGCACCTGTCGCCTTGGACGCCTTCATGACGACCTTGGCGTGGGTCTTCTCCACCTCAACGCTGGTAAGCGTACGGTCAGCCGCACGATACACGAGCTTGTAGGCCATGGACTTCTTGCCTGCGCCCACGCGCTGCTCGTCGCGATACACATCGAACAACTCGACACTCTCAAGCAACTTGCCACCCGCGGAGGTGATGCATTGGACCATGCGCTCGTGGGTAACGTCCTCGGAGACGACGAAAGCCTGGTCAACGGTGACCGCGGGGAATTGCGGCACGTCCACATAGGGTCGGCAATCCTGGGCGCACTTCAACAGTGCGTCGATATCGATTTCGAAGGCGACGATCGGCGATGTAGCCTCGAACTCAGCTGCAGCAAGCGGGTGAATCTCGCCCACCCAACCAAGCGTCGCACCACCAGAGAGAACGATGGCGCCACGACCGGGTTGCAATTGCGGCGCGCTCTCCTCGTCGGCGGCCTTGAAACGCAGCTTCGGGATGGCGAGTTCGCGGGCAAGGCTCTCAACGATACCCTTTCC
This sequence comes from Eggerthellaceae bacterium, assembly GCA_963643505.1. GTDB lineage: Bacteria > Actinomycetota > Coriobacteriia > Coriobacteriales > Eggerthellaceae > CAVEFW01. The sequence continues at coordinate 46,947 of CAVIKF010000005.1, read as the reverse complement.
GTCGAAGAAGTCGAACGCATCCGGGGCGTTGTTCCATGCGGGGTCTCCCATAGCTCCCGCCAAAACGCCTGCCAGCTTTTGACGCTCCTTCGGACTCTTTTGGCCCTCGTGGGCATAGAAGACTACGCCGGTCTCGTAGAGTTGCACGTTCTTCACGCCGCGACTCTGGTTATAGGCGACGCTGCGCAACAGACCCGGGATGATACTTTGGCGCATCACGGACTGGTCTGCATTGAGCGGGTTGAGCAACTCGACGGGGATGCCGAGACCGTCCTTGGGGAGGCGCAACTTGTCGATATCGCTCGGGGTAGCGAAGGAGTAGGTCATGGTCTCGTTGAGGCCGCAGGCACGCATGGTGTTGTTGACCGTATCCATCATGCGCTGGGCGGCGCTGCGAACACCTAAACGACCGCGTCCGCCAGGAAGCGTCGGGGTGATACGGTCCATGCCGTATAGACGCAAGACCTCCTCGTACAGGTCGATTTCGCGTTCGAGGTCGGGACGGAACGTCGGAGCGATGACGTCGAGAACGGAGGCATCCTCATCGGCGGTCACGATGCAGCCGAGGCGCTCGAGGATGTCGGTGATCTCCTCCGCGGGGATCTCGGCACCAAGCATGCCCTGGCACCGCTTCACGCGAAGTTTAAGCTCTACCGGCTTGGTGGCCTTCGGATAGACGTCGATTATTCCGGGACACACAACGCCACCGGACACCTCGGCCATGAGGGACGCAGCGAACGCGGAGTAGTCGCCACACGTGTTGTCATCGACGCCGCGCTCGTAGCGCATGGAACTCTCGGAGATGAGGCCGAGGTTGCGGCTGGTGCGGCTGGTGCGACCGCGTTCGAAGGTGGCGCTCTCCAACAAGATCGTGGTGGTGCCCTCAGTGACCTCGGATTCAAGACCGCCCATGACGCCAGCCAGGGCAACCGCCTTTTCAGGCGTCGCAATGACGGTCATGTCGGAAGTGAGCTCTCGATCAACCTCGTCGAGGGTGGTGAACTTCTCCCCGTCCTTGGCGGCTCGGATGACGACATGGGCAACGCCGTCATCCCCGACCAACTTGTCGTAGTCAAAAGCGTGGAGGGGTTGGCCCAACAAGAACAGGATGTAGTTCGTCACGTCGACAATGTTGTTGATGGATCGGCTGCCAGCCGCGGTAACGCGCTCAGCAAGCCATGCGGGGCTGGGACCAACATGGACGTTCTTAATGACGCGGGCAGTGTAACGGGGGCAACGGTCCTCGTCCTCAATCTCCACCGTCGCAAGCTTTGCGACATCAGGCAACGTCTCGTCGACGACGAGCTCGCGCTCAGGATAGGTCACAGGAATGCGATACATGGCACCGACCTCGCGCGCCATGCCCTGCATGGACAAGCAATCGGGGCGATTCGGGGTGATCTCGAGGTCCAAAACCGTATCGGAGAGTCCAAGATAGTCGGCTATGGGCATACCCACCGTCGCATCTTCAGGAAGGACCCAGATGCCCTCATGGTCGGTGCCGAGGTTGAGCTCGCGTTGGCTGCAACACATGCCGTTGGAGACAACACCGCGCAACTTGCCCTTCTTGATCTTGACATCGCCGGGCAAGACCGCGCCCACCCTGGCAACAGGAACCTTGATGCCGGCGGCGATGTTGGGGGCACCGCAAACGATTTGAATCGGCTCGTCAGCGCCCACATTAACGGTGACCACATGCATATGGTCTGAGTCGGGGTGCGCCTCGCACGTCTCGACATAGCCAACCACGACGCCGTCGAGATCAGCACCCACCTTGTCGGCGCCCTCGACACCCGTGCCCGTCAAATCGAGGCGGTCGCAAAAATCCTGCAAACCATCCGGCACCGTCACGTAATCGGAGAGCCATTTCAAAGAAACCAACATGCTCTGTCTCCTCTCCTCTAGAACTGACGCAGGAAGCGCATGTCGCCCTCAAGGAGCATACGCAGGTCAGGAACGTTGTACTTCAAGCAGGCAACGCGCTCGATGCCCACGCCGAACGCAAAGCCGGAATAGACCTCGGGATCGATGCCGCTCATCTCAAGGACGTTGGGGTCCACCATGCCGCAACCGAGAATCTCGATCCAACCGGTGCCCTTGCACATACGACAACGCTCGCCGTTCTCAAGGTGGCCCGTGCCTCCACAAACGCCACAACTTACATCAGCCTCGGCGGAAGGCTCCGTAAAGGGGAAGAAGTGGGCGCGGAAACGGGTCTTGCGCTCGTCGCCGAACATTGCGCGGCAAAAGTAGTCGAGGGTGCCCTTGAGGTCGCCGAAGGTGATGTCCTTGTCAACGACGAGGCCCTCGCACTGGGTGAATTGGGGAAGGTGGCTCGGATCGGCCACATCGCGGCGATACACCTTGCCGGGGCAAATCATATAGATCGGCGGCTGTTGGTTCTCCATGACATGTACCTGGACACCGGAGGTCTGGGTACGCAAAAGGACGTCGCTCTCTCCACGCACAGCAGATCGGTCACCGGAAAGATCGCGAACATAGAACGTGTCTTGCATGGAGCGGCTGGGGTGGTCGGCCGGGGCGTTCAAAGCCGTGAAGTTGTACCAATCGGTCTCGACTTCCGGGCCGGTTTTCACCGTGTAGCCCAAGCCAAGGAAGATCTCGGAGATCTCGTCGGCAATCGCGTTGATCAGGTGGCGCGTGCCCATCTGTTGTGCACGTCCGGGAAGTGTGATGTCCACCGCGTTGGCGCTGATGGACTCTTCGAGCTCCTTGGATGCGAGGGTGGCGCGGCGCTGCTCGAGCGCGGTCTCCACGACGTTGCGCACCTCATTGACGGTCTTGCCGACCCAGGCGCGCTCCTCCTTGGCGATCTTGCCCATATTCCTCAGATAACCGGTGAGGCTACCTGCCTTACCGAGAACGCTGACACGCACTTCTTCCAACGCGGCAGACGTCTCAGCGTTTGCGATGGCCGCCAGCGTCGCTTCGCGAAGCTCGGTCACCTCGTCAACAATTGCCATTCGACACCTCTTCTTCTCGTGCTCTCATCAATAAAAAGAGAGCCTCTTCACGTCACTTGGTGCCCGCGATCGCTCGCAAGCTTCCAAGGACGAGAAAAGACTCTCGCGGTACCACCTTGGTTGACGTCCACCGAACACGGCAGCCGTCCTCTTCATTGGCCCGATAACGGAGGCGCCCGGCAAACCCTAATAACACCCTGCGCTTCACGCACTCGCTTTCAGGTTCGCTGCTCGGAAGGGAAACGCCAGCCCTTTGCCGCTAGGTCCTTCCAGCCAAGGGACCCTCTCTTGAAGCGACGTTCAAGGACAAGCTGTCTTCGTCAACGCAGATGACTCGTTAGTATAGCGCTTTTGGCTTCCTTTGCGCAAAAAACCGCGTTTTTATCCTCGAGGACCCGCGTCGACGATCTCGGCGGGCATATGGGGATACTTGGTTGCGAAGTTCTCTTGGAACATGCCGACAAGCTTTTTGGCAGACGCCTCGTAAGCGGTCTTGTCTTCCCAAGTGTTCACCGGGATGAGAATCTCGTCGGGGCAACCCTCGATGCTTGTGGGGACTTGGACGCCGAAGAAGGGATCCTCGACGAACTCGGACTTTTCAATCTCGCCCGTCAAGGCAGCGGTGACCATGGCACGCGTGTAGCGGAGCTTGGTGCGCTCACCTGTGCCATTCCAACCGGTGTTGACGAGGTAGACATTGGCGCCGGCAGCCATCGCCTTCTCCTTGAGCATGGTGGCGTAGACGCTGGGGTCCATAGGCATGAACGGCTCGCCGAAGCAGGTGCTGAACGTGGGGACCGGCTCGGTGACGCCAAGCTCGGTGCCGGCGACCTTGGAGGTGAAGCCGGAGACGAAGTAGTACATGGCCTGATCCATGGACAACTTGGAGATCGGAGGCAGGACGCCAAAGGCATCAGCGGTCAAAAAGATCACGGTCTTGGGAACCGGGGCAACGCCGGTCGTGGAGGCGTTGGGGATATAGTCAACCGGATAGCCGACGCGCGTATTGACGGCGAGCGTATCGTCGTCGAAGTCGAACTCGCGCGTTTCGGGATCCATGACCACGTTCTCGACAAGGGAGCCGAACTTGATGGCGTTGTAGATTTCAGGCTCGCCCTCGGGAGAGAGGTTGATGCACTTGGCGTAGCACCCACCTTCAAAGTTGAAGACCGAGTCATCTGCCCAACCGTGCTCGTCGTCGCCGATAAGCGTGCGGTTCGGATCGGCAGACAAGGTCGTCTTGCCCGTGCCGGAAAGGCCGAAGAAGATGGCGGCGTCGCCGTCCTCGCCCACGTTGGCGCTGCAGTGCATAGGCATGACACCTTGCTTGGGAAGGATGAAGTTCATGACAGAGAAGACGGACTTTTTGATCTCGCCCGCATATTGGGAGCCCATGATGACAACCTTGTGCTGCTCGTAGTCGATCATGATGGCGGCCTCGCTGTTGACCCCGTCCTCGGCTCCCAAGGCCTTGCAACCCGGAACCGCCACGACGGTGTAATCGGGCTCGAAACTCTCAAGTTGGTCGGCGGTAGGACGAACAAGCAATTGGTGGATAAAGAGATTTTGGCTCGCCAACTCATTGATTACGCGGAAACCCTTGGCGTATTTTTGGTCTGCGCCGGCAAACCCGTCGAACACAAACACCTCGCGACCGCTCAGGAAATCCAGGGCACGATCCCAAAGCTTGTTGAAAATCTCCTGGGAGATGGGTTGGTTGACACTGCCCCAAGCAATATCGTCATGCACAGACGGCGTGTCGACGATGAACTTGTCCTTGGCGGCACGACCCGTGTATTTGCCGGTCTTTACCACCAAGGCACCGGTCTTGCTAAGCGTGCCCTCACCGCGACGCAGGGCGGCCTCCGTCAGCTGGGCAGGGCACAAGTTCCTATGCACTTCCCCTACACCCTTGATGCCCAAGCTATCTGCGTTAAACATGGTATTTCGTTCCTCTCGGTAGATATCACAGCGTTTCGAAACAAAAACGAAACATGCAACAATAGTACCGCGAAGAGAAAGTTACAAATCCCCAAACATGCGGCTATTCCCGTCAATGGTTGCAAAAAAGTTAGCTTGAAGCAACATCGGCTTTGAAAATTCGACTTTGAAAAGCCTGTTCGAAGCTATATCCGCTCGAACCTATATCTGTTACCTATATCCGCTCGAACCTATATCGCGACCCCCAACACGACAAGCACGACAGCCAAGGCCAACAGGGCCGTCGCCGCACCCATCACGATGATATCGAGTCCCGCGAACGGATACTCCTTGTACCCGCTCTCACGCGTGCGCAGATTGAAGCCGCGCACCTCGGCTGCGATGGCGGCGCTGTTGGTCTTGCGCACGCTTGAGACGAGCAACGGCACGCACAAAGGGACCATGAGGCGCAACTTCTTCACCAAGCCGCCGTCAAAAGCCACCCCACGTGCAGTCTGGGCCTCTATGATGCCGCTCATGTCGTTCATGAACACGGGGATGAAATGCACGGTCTCGGTAAAAACGAACGCATATTTATAGGGAACGTGCAAAACCTTCACGAGGCTGTTGGAGATGTCGTTGAGCTTCGTGACGTAGAACACGAGGAACAGCGGGATGGCACAAGCGACAAGACGCAACACGATACGGATCGCGGACAAGACACTGCCTGTTCCGATATATCCCCAGGGCAGGACGACGAGCACTTCACCTGCGGGGGTAAACAACAACGCAAGGGCGGCGAGCATAAGCGAGAACGCAGCGACCACCTTCACCAATCCTACCGTTTGCCGCATCATGCCGCACATCGCAGCGAGACCAAGGTCCAGGACGACAATGACACCCAACAAGGCAAAGCTTTGCGCCGTAAAGCACGCCGCGACGACCAATATCGCAGCCGCGAGCTTTGCAACGGGATTCATTCGGTGTAAGAAGCTGTCTCCGGGGACGTACTCGAGAAATACCTTCATCGCGCCTCACCTCCCCTCATGCACGCGCCTTCGATGGCGGCAACCATCTCCTCAACGGTGTTGGCCCGCGCGATATCCGAGGTCGCAATCGCAGCGTCGTCGCAAAGACGCATCGAGACGTCGACAATCTGCGGTGCGACGAGGTCGGCCTCTTCAAGGATTTTCGGGTCGCGAAGCACGTCGAATGTTGCTCCCTGCGCCGCCATCCGACCCCGCGTCATCACGATGACACGCTCGGCAAAGTCTGCGACGACCTCCATGTCGTGGCACACCATGATCACCGTCGTCCCTCGCTCATGAAGCGCACGAACGACCTCCATGACCTGGACACACTCACGATAGCTCAAGCCGCAGGTCGGTTCATCGAGGATTACGACGGGTGTCTCGAGTACGACGATGGAGGCAAGAGCCAAAAGCTGGCGCGTGCCGCGGTTGAGCAGATAGGGCTCATCATCGGGGCCAAACCCGAACAAGTCGATAATTTCATCAACCCTCTTCTCGACAACAAAGCCCGACTCGCCCAAGGCTTCAAACCCGAACAGCAACTCCTCGCGCACTGTCTTGCAACAAATCTGACGGTCGGGGTTTTGGAACAAAAAACCGATCTTGCGCGCAATCTGGCTCGTCCTGAGCTCGGTCGTTGGGACACCGTCGACCAAAACCTCGCCGGCGGTGGGCTTCAAAAGTCCATTGCACAACCTCATCGTCGTGGACTTCCCTGCTCCGTTTGTGCCGACAAACGCCACGAAGTCGCCGTCGTTGATCGTAAACGACACGTCGCTCAAAATCGGCACCTCGTTATCGTAGGCAGCGCTGACATTCTTGAACTCGATCATGCGAGCACCTCTTTCACGACCTCGACCGCCTGGTCGACGTTACGAACCGACTCCCTGCGGGTGAGTTCGCGCTTGCGCAACTCGTTGACCAACGTGGTCGAGCGCGGGCAGTTCACGCCCAACGCAAGCAACTCATCGGAATGGGCGAGAACGTTGGTCGGCGTGTCGTCGAAACGAACGGCGCCGCCTTCCAAGATGACAAGCTTGTCGCAATAGTTGGAAAGCAGGGCGATTTTTTGCTCGACGACGATGACCGTCGTGCCATGCTCGCGCGAGTACTTCCGAAGCAGGTCGAACACGCCCACGCTCGAAGCGGGATCAAGTTCCGCTGTCGGCTCATCGAGTACGAGAATGCCAGGACGCATCGCCAAAATCGCTGCGATGGCGACCTTTTGCTTTTGCCCACCGGAGAGGCCGGCGATTGCACGATTGCGCAAATCGGCAATGCCCATACCCTCGAGCACCTCGGATACGCGCCCCTCGATCTCGTCTTTCGGGACTCCGAAATTCTCGAGACCGTACAAAATCTCATCCTCGACCACCGACGAGATCATCTGTGAGTCGATGTCTTGACAAACGCTGCCCACGTATCTGGAGATGTCGGTCAAGGCGACCTCACACGTGTCGATGCCGTCGATTTTCACACTTCCATAAAAGTCGCCAGGATACCAATGGGGGATGATTCCGTTGAGCGCATATGTCAACGTCGACTTCCCGCTGCCGGCAGCGCCCGTGATACCCACAAATTGCCCCGACTCGATCGTCAGGTTGATCCCGCGAATAACCGGCTTTGCGCCGCTCTTGAACCTAAATGAAAGATCTCTGATCTCGATCATGTTTCTCTTCCTTTTCGATGGACCTCCGCAACGTATGCAACGTATGCAACGTATGCAACGTATGTGCGAGGAGCGATTGCCCTGTCTGACATTGACGAAATTCCTGATTTCGAGGAGTTCCCGACTTCGAGGAATGCCTAATTTTGGCGAAAACCAACCCCAAAACTCACCAGCCACAACCCGTGAATTGGGCCTTGGCGGGGACCAAAAGCCGAGGTGGGGAATCGGCCCGGCCCCCTAAAGGCCGCGTTTGGGAGAGTTACTTTTTCAAGACCGCACGCAAAACCGGGGTCAGGATGGCGACGAACACCGCGTTCATGCAGGCTGTGGGGAGGACGACGATGGAGTACGTGGCGAACACGGCGGGCATGGCCAAGCCCGCAATGGCAGTACCGACGATGAGGCTGAAGGTATAGCCGGAAAACACTGTTGAGATGAAGGTGATGACCGCGGGGAACGCGACGTTTTGGGCGCCCTTGTTCTCAGGGGCGACGAGGGTGCACAAATTGAACAACAATCCGCACACCACCGCGCCGACCAACTCGGAGGCGATGTTGACCATAGGCGTTGCGTTCAGCATCGGGATTTGACTAACGAGGCCGACGATGAGACCGATGACGGCGGATTGGAGAACGCCTTTTGCCCCGCGAGGACGGATGAGGATGATGGCAAGGCAATAGGACGCGATCATAAAGTTTGCCTTGCATCCACCGATGCTCAAAAAGTTTGAGACCGTCAACTTCAACACGGCACCCGCCGCAACGAGCACTGCCACCAAAATGAGATCTTGAACGGAAAAACCGTCCTGCTTTTGTACCGCTACTTCACGTTTCTCTGCCATTTTTCTTTCCTTTCACCCAATGGCTTGCAACTGCCCAATTGAATGTCCCCCGCTTTTGTTGCCTACTTCTTGTTCGGACAACAAAAAAGGCCTGTCCTTTTCCAACTCGCTAGTTGAAAAAGGACAGGCCATTGAAACCTGCGGTGCCACCTTTTTTGCCGGGATACCCGACCACTCGTCACGTGCTAACACACGCTTGCCTTTAACGCAGGCTCACGGTCCAGCTACTTGGCTTCGAGTTTGGACCTCGTTGCCTTTCACCTTTCCCTCGGCGACCCATTGTGCCATCCAGCTTCCTGCGGGAATCCCAGCTACGCCCGCTCTCTGTGAGTGCTCTGATGACTTTACCTTCGCCTCATCGGTTTGAGGTCTATTCAATTGTTGGGGGAATGATACTACTCCGCACCAAGACGGAACAAGAAAAAATTGTACGAAACATGACAGCAACAAAAGGAGAGAATCCGAGGACCCCGGTCTTCTCGAGGGGCATCCCGCGCGACGACGATGTCCCTACGTGCAACAAAGAGGGCATCCCGCGCGACGACGATGTCCCTACGTGCAACAAAAGGAGAGGCCCGGACCCCGCGAAGGGAGACCCGAGCCTGTTGGGCTTGAGGGTAGACAGCTATTGGGCCGCCTGTTTGACTTGAAAGTTGGTAGCTATTGGGCCGCCGACGCGGGCAACTCCAAGAGCTTCGCCTTGAGCTGTGCCTCGATGCGGCGCATCTCGGTTTCAGCCTCGGCGCGCTTCTTGCGCCCTTCGGTCTGGATTGCCATGACCTCGTCGAAGGTCTTGATGAGCTGCTCGTTGGTGTTGACGAGGGTCTCGATCTCCACGACACCCCGCTCGGACTCCTTGGCAACCTCCACCGTGGAGTCATGAAGCATCTGGGCGTTCTTGCGCAAAAGCTCGTTGGTCATGTTGGTCACGGCGTTTTGCGCCTTCACTGCCGCCTCAGTGTTTGCTATGCCAAGGGCGAGCACCATCTGGCTTTTCCAAAGCGGGATCGTGTTGACGATGGTGGTTTGGATCTTCTCCACCATGGTGACCTCGCTGGTCTGGACAAGACGAATCTGGGGAGCCGTCTGCATGGCGATGGTGCGGGTCAAATCCAAATCGGAGATCTTCTTCTCGAAACGCGTACACATCGACTCGAGATCTTGGACCGCTTGGGCGTCCTCGGCGCGACCGGTCTTATTTGCCTTGTCCACCAACTCGCGCAACTCGCCTTCACGAACTTGCGCCAGTTTCTTCTTGCCGGCAAGGACATACATCGTGAGTTCCTTGTAGTACAAAAGGTTCTGGTCATACATCTTGTCGAGCATGGCCGCATCCTTCATCAGCTTCATCTGGTGGTCCTTGAGCGCCACCACGATCTTATCTACGTTTCCCTCGACCTTGTCGTAGCGTGCGCGCAAGCCCTCGACCTTGTTGGCGCCACGCTTGAAGAAGCCGAAAAGCCCCTTCTCCTCCTCTGTGTCGAAACTGCGCAACTCGGTTACAACATTTACGATCAGATCGCCCGTCTCGCCGAGGTCGGAGGTGCGCACACTTTGAAGGGCGGCGTCGCCAAAGTCAGCCATCTTCTTTTGGGCGCCCGCACCATAGGTCAAGATGGTGGTGGAGTCACGCACGTCGATCTGTTGGGAGAAGGACTCCACCATCTGCTTCTCCGCATCAGAGAGCATGCTGTCGTCGATGGCGGAAACAACAGGTGCGGTTTGCGGCTCCGCGTCAAGAACGATTTCCTCGACGTCAGGAGCAGCAGGTATGGTTATCCCTGTCTCGAGGTCCGGGGTCAAGGTCAGAACGGGAACGGTGTCCATAGGGGTTTCGTTGCTCATGGTGCTAATCCTTCCTGTCTAGTAGCGCGAACGAGACGCCTTGCTAACTTGTGTGATGTGTTGGGGGATGCGTTGGGGACGGGGCGAAGGGGTCCTCCGCCAAGCCTTCTTGGGCCAACACGGTATGCAAAACTGAGACATCGGAAGAGACGTCCCAAGCGACATCACGAAATACCTGGTCAAGCAACTTCTCAAACGCTACCGCCAAGGCGTCGAGCGCACCCTCGATCTCCTGTTTGGATTTAAGGATGTTCTCTCCCTGAATAGGCTGGGAATCCAAGTCGCGGTAGGCGTCGAGCAACTTGACGGTGGTGGGCAAATAGTAGTCCATCAACTGACCGAGATCGCCGACGATCTCGGGATGGGCTTGGGCGCGCTTCAGGATGTGGCCAACCACTTCCTCGATCTGGTCAATCTTGGCGGAGATCTCCTCACCTTCGATAGCCTCGTTGCTCAAACGTATCTTGGCGATATATGCCTCGCCACGGGCAAGCAACGCTGTGGCATCCTCGCTCATCGAAGTATCGGGGGAACTTTGCGGCGAGACGGAGTCTGCCAAGCTTTGTTGGCGCAAACGCGCTCGATACTGGTCTTGCGCCTGCTCGTATTGGGCATAGGTCCGTCGATTCATGATAAGGGTGGTTTCTTGGGAGTCAAACGCCGCCTCGAGGAACAGGTTCTTTTTCATCATCCGCTTGATATTTGCGAGCACGCGCTTGGAATCCTCACCCGTGGTACGGGACAACTCCTCAACCGTGCAATAGTCGCGCATACCGATATAGTCGCGATACACCTTGAAGCGACTGGACAACGACAAGACCTTGACGCCCTTCACCAGCAGAGCAATCCCCACTGCTAAAACCGCGCCAACCACGACCGGAACGGTCCACGTGCCTGACATAAGAGCTGCTATGAACACAAAGAACGTCGGGGCGAGCACAAACGCGCCACAAACCGTCATGACGAGACCTTCGTCTCGCAGACGATTTGGCTTCGCATACACCGTGAGGAGTTGCTGCTCCCGTTGTTGGAGGCGTTGTCGGTCGGCTTTGGCTTGCCGAATCCAGGCATCGGCGGTTTTCTGCCTTTGCTTGAGAAGCTGTTTTTCCTCCTCGCGACGTTGGGTCTGGACGGCCTTCGCCTGTTGGGCTTGTTTGTACGCGTCCTGGGCCTGGGCGGCCCTCGCCTGTTGGGCCTGTTTGTACGCGTCCTGGGCCTGGGCGGCCCTCGCCTGTTGGGCCTGTTTGTACGCGTCCTGGGCCTGGGCGGCCCTCGCCTGTTGGGCCTGTTTGTACGCGTCCTGGGCCTGGGCGGCCCTCGCCTGTTGGGCCTGTTTGTACGCGTCCTGGGCCTGGGCGGCCCTCGCCTGTTGGGCCTGTTTGTACGCGTCCTGGGCTTGAGCGACACCACGCCCTATGCCACACGCGGCGGCATTGAAGGAGTCTTCGATTTTGGATTGCAGGTTGCTGAAATCTTGGGAGGTGACAGCATCCTGCACCACATCGAGGATTTGATCTGCAATCCTGTCAGATGTCGCCATGGGTCTCCTCATCGCCAGCAAAAAACGCCTTTACTCTCAAGACATATTGTACTTCTCGCATCCCCCTTTTGGGGGCAGGGATAGGTCTTCATGAAACAGACGTGACCGGATTTGCCTCAGGCGCAAGCGCAAACGGCTCAGCGGGCCGCGTATTACATAGTTGCCTCAGGCGCAAGCGCAAACGGCTCAGCGGGTTTCTGCCAACAGCTCCCGCGCATGGGCAATGCTCGTCTCGGTATTCGACCCGGACAACATGCGGGCGATCTCACCCTCCAAGTCCTCCCCCTCGACAACCACCAACCTCGTCTCCGGCAACTCCCCATCGCTCTTTTTCACCACATAGTGGACATCGGCACGAACCGCTACCTGGGCAAGGTGGGTGACAACGATGACTTGGTGGGTCTTTGCAAGATCGGCCAAGACCTCGGCCAGGGCAATCGCCGTGGCACCTCCCGTTCCGGCATCAACCTCGTCAAAGATTAGCGTGTCGACCTGGTCACGCTCGCCCATGACGACCTTGATGGCCAAAAGGACGCGTGACAGCTCGCCGCCGGAGGCGATGCGCGCCAAAGGACGGGCTTCCATGCCGGAACCGGGTTTGAACAAGAACTCCACCGCGTCAGGGCCGGCAAGCGTCCACTCGCAACGCTCGAGTTCCCTCACCGAGCACACCAATTGGGCCGAACCCATCTCCAAGCGTGCCATCTGGGCCGACACGGCCTCGGCAAAACGCGGAGCGACCCGATTTCGCACTTGCGACAACATCGCAGCCTGTTTTGCCAAGCGGGCCTCCGCCAAAGCTTGGGCCTCACGGGCCTCCTTGAGACGCCTCTCGGAATCATCCACCATGGAGACGAGGTCGGCCGCCTCCGCGCGCCTCTCAAGCACGTCCTCGATACGCGGACCATATTGGCGTACCAATCCAAGCAACGCGCTCAGTCGCTCCTGTTGGGTAACGAGGGTCTCCTCGTCGAACTCGATCGAATCGCGGTAATCCCGTGCGTCACGGGCGATGTCCTCAAGCACATAGGTGGTCTCACGGATGCTGTCGGCATACGCTGCAAGCCCCTCGTCGTAGGAGGCAACCGTCTCAAGGGCGCTTGTTGCCTGACCAAGCAGGTCAAGGGCGCCCCCGTCTCCTGCTAACGCGTCGTGCACCGTCGAGGTTGCACGCACGAGGGACTCCGCATTCTCAGCCTTGGAAAGCGTCGCGCGAAGCTGATCCATCTCGCCTGGGCAGGGATTGACCTCGTCGATGCGGCGCAACGCAAACCGCGCCTCGTCGAGCTTGGCATTGGAGGCTCCTGCCGCCTCGGACACCCGCTCAAGCTCGGCGGCGGCATCCTTGGCAGATTGAAACGCCTCTCGATAGGATTCCAACGCCGAGGCGACCTCGTCCCTTGCCCAATCGTCGAGCATGGTGACATGGGAGGCGCTACGCATGAGCGCCTGATGCTCGTGTTGGCCGCACAAATCGACCTGGGCCGCCACGTGCTCGGACAACTGCCTCATGGTCGCCATCTCGCCGTTCAGGTTTGCGCGGGAACGGCCGTCGGAGGTGACGGTACGAGACACAATCAACTCGTCATCGTCCTCGGAAGGCCCGCCCAAGAACCGCCCCTCCACCGACAGCGAGTCCTCTCCCTGGCGTACGTCGCTCTTGTCGGCGCGTTGCCCCATAAGCAATTTGATCGCGCTCACCAAGGCGGTCTTACCCGCACCGGTCTCGCCGGTCAACACGGTCAGCCCCGTCGCGGGTGTCAACGTCGCTTCCCTGATCAGCGCCAGGTTCTTTACACGGATCTCATCAATCATCGCAGAGCTCTCCTCCAACGTGCCGAGCATTGGAACTCGTCAAGTATACCCGACTCTCGCAAGCCGCCCTTTCCACCCTGTATCCCCACATATAAAAAACGAGCCTCGGCAAGGGGAGGCAGTTCACAACGGAATCATGGGCTGAAAACGTGAAAGTATTCACCCGAATTGCAGGTGGCTTTGCCCTGATTTCGCCCCGCACAATACTCAGCGGTACTCAGCGGCACTCAGCGCTACTCGGCGAGACAAAAACCTGCATGTCAAACCACCTAAAATTTATTTCCATTCAATGGTAAGAACGTGAATCGTGGTGAATCCGCGTTGTGTTTCGTTCGTTCCCGTGTCGCCAAATGACCCTAGTGGACATATGAGGTTTACTTATTTTGTAGAGCTTATTCGTTGTGGACGTCACCATCATGACGATCGAGCCGTCTGTCGCGACCTCGACCACGATAACGGGCCTGTACTTGTAGCCCTTGCCCTCGGAGAAATCGAAACGCGCGTGCCACGCTTCCCAAGGCTTTGGCGCCTCGCTACTCGTCATCGTCATCCCAATCTGCGGGGAGCACCGCCACGCCTTCGGCGTTCAGCTCTGCGTGGTAAGCCTTAGCGGCAAGCGCCTCATAGGAGGGCTTCTCCATACGCAGGTCAAAGGGCAGGCCACCCACCTCGATCGACTTGATGAGGAACATGTTGATGGCGTCGGACAGGCTTAAGCCCCAGCGCGCGTACACGCTTGTGGCGTCGGCCTTTACCTGGTCGGTCGTTCTGGTCTTTATCTCCGCCTTACGCGGCATGGTTGCTGTGGTCACAGTATCCTCCTTTGAATGTCGTTTAATTATACCCTAACCGGGCCCTAAGTGGGAATAATCCATCTTGTTGTCGCGTCTTAAGAGCTTTATGGAAGAGCGGGGAACGCCGTCTTCTAAGATGACTTGTGCGGAGCTCGTGCAGAGATGACGCACGGGGACGTATAGGGACGAAACCAAGATGCCTCGGTTGCGGATTTATCGCGGTCGAGGCATCATTGCGTCAATTGAATATTGCTGAGTTTGCTGAGGTCAAGGGGTGATGTCACCTTGCTGCGGCCGCGCTCCCTCTCTCTGTTGACTATGTCCCTCGTCGTCACCGCGTCATAGAGGCTGGACCTTAATGAGATCGGTGTCGCGGAACATCAACGTGCGGTCCAAGTACACATCGCGGCTTACCAAGTGACCGCCTGCCATTATTACTCCCAAAACTCAGATTTCATTTGTTTTTTGGGAGCATATCACCAAACGGCTTTCCTGTGCGAGTTTGCTTGCTTTTCAATCATTGTTCCAAGCTGCGAGTCCAGTATGTGACAGGCACCTGTCACAAGTAAGGGGGATCGCGCAAGGGAGAAGACAAAGGGAGCGGCTATTTGCTCTCGACGATGGGGATCTCGTCAGTGCAGGTTTCCTCCAAGTTGCCATCGTAGACATAGTGTTGGGTCTCCTTCGCAATGATGGCGGAGAGACCGAGAACCGCGATGCAGTTGGGGACAGCCATGAGGGCGTTGCTGATGTCGGAAATGTTCCACACCAGGTCACCGCCACCAATACACCCCCAAAAGACGAAGACGAGGAAAATCACGTAGTACGGGATGACGCCCTTCTTGCCACAAAGGTAGGTGATGGCACGGTTGCCGTAAGCGCTCCAACCGAGGATGGTGGAGTAAGAAAAACAAGCCAAGCCGACAACGAGGACCAAGGGGCCAAGGATGGGGATGGACTCGAAACATGCGGTCGAGAGGGCCGCACCGCCGCTGAACACGTTCAACAGGTCGGGGTTGTTCCACGTGTTCAGATAGGTCTCCATGAGATCTGGGTGGGCAAGCAAGCTCGTCACGAGGGTCAGACCGGTGATGAGGCAGATGACGACGGTGTCCCAAAAGGTACCGGACATGCTGACCAGCGCCTGACGTGCAGGGTTGCGGGTGGATGCCTGGGCGGCGACCAAGGGAGCAGAACCCATGCCGGACTCATTGGAGAACAGACCGCGCTTAAAACCGAACTGCAAGGCGAGCATGACGGTGGTACCGACCGCGCCGCCAAAAGCCGCCTGACCGGTGAAGGCGCAAGAGAAGATCCAATAGGTTGCGTCGGCGAGGTATTGGGCGTTTATCACGAGGATGATGAGGCAGCAAGCGACATAGAAGATCACCATGACAGGGACAAGCTTCTCACAGACGCGGGAGATCGACTTGATGCCACCGAGGATGACGATGGCAACAAGGACTGTGATGACGATACCGATGGCCCACGTAGGAATGTCGGCAGCACCAGGAATCAGGCTGGAGCTGACAATCGCACCAGTCAGGGAATTGGATTGAACCGATGCGCCGATGCCAAAAGACGCGATAGCCGCAAAGAGGGCGAACAGAACGGCGAGTAACTTGCCAAGGCCCTTGTGTTTGAAGCCGCGCTCGAGAGCATACATCGCACCGCCGAGCATGCGTCCGCCGGAATCCTTGACGCGATATTTGACGGAGATGTAGGTCTCGGAGTACTTAGTCGCGATGCCGAAGACACCGGTGATCCACATCCAAAAGATGGCGCCCGGGCCACCGCAAAGCAGGCCGGTGGCAACGCCGACGATGTTGCCGGTCCCGATGGTCGCGGCAAGCGCCGTGGTCAATGCGCCGAATTGGCTGACATCGCCTGGAGCGTCAGGGTCCTTGGTGACAGACAACTTGATCGCCGTGAAGATCTTGCGCTGAATGAGCTTCGTGCGGATGGTCATGAACAGGTGCGTACCCAAAAGCAACACGATCATAGCCCAGCCCCACACGAAGGAGTCGACCGCATCGACGCCTGCACTGAAGGCAGCGACAAACTCTTCCATGATTCCTCCTCCTTCAATCTCCCAGAAAGCAAAAGGAGCAAACGTCCCGCTTTTCCAAACTAAAGTGAATGAGGGGATTATATAGAGCAGCTTGTGAAATCTTGTTACAGCCCGATGAACTTTCCAAAAGGAACCCGCAGACGGAAGGCGCGCCTCCATTCGCGGCGAAAAGGTGCCGTCAGGCGGGATCGATGACAAGCGAGCGCCCTTGCCGGATGCGCACGATCCCTAGCGAGCGCCGACCCTCGCCAAGCTCGCACGGCTCCCAGCGAGCGCCCTTGCCGGGCGCGTATAATGTCCCCATGATTGAAATCTCTTTCGACAACGTCGCCTTCACCTATGACGGCAAAAGCAATGCCCTCGATGGGGTGTCCCTGCACGTAGAACAGGGGGAATTCCTGTGCGTCGTCGGCGGGAACGCCAGCGGCAAGTCCACCTTAGCCAAGCACATGAACGCCTTGATAGTCCCCGACAACGGCTCGGTTTGCATACGGGGGGTGCCCACCGACACGACCAAGGGCGCCAGAAATGCCCGCTGCCATGTGGGCATGGTGTTCCAAAATCCCGATGACGCCCTCGTGTCGACCCTTGTCGAAGACGATGTCGCTTTCGGCCCCCAAAACCTCGGCCTACCCGCAGAGGAAATCCGTGCTCGTGTCGCCCAGGCGATTGTCGACGCAGGGCTTGCCGGCCTTGAACGCCACGACACCGTCGCGCTCTCGGGCGGCCAAAAACAACGGGTCGCCATCGCCGGGATCTTGGCGATGCGCCCCGACGTCATCGTGTTCGACGAGGCTACCGCCATGCTTGACCCTGTCGGAAAAGAGGAAATCCTCTCCGTGGCCCAACGTCTCAACAAACAGGGAATGACCATCGTCTGGATCACCCACTCCATGGAGGAGGTCGCCCGAGCCGCCACCCGCGTTATCGCACTTCGCAATGGGCTGGTCGCCTTCGACGGCCCGACTGCCGAGTTGTTTGCCGACGCGACGCTCACAAACGAGCTCAAGCTTTGCATCCCTTACGGCGTAGAGCTTGTCAGGGCCTTAAGCGCGCAAGGCATCGACATCGACGTCCCTCCCGCCATCTCACCTGAGGCTCTCGCGGAAGAAATCGCTGCCGCGGTTGGAAAGGCTACCAACTAGCCAATTGCCAACCAACCTCGCGGGTGCGCGCCTACCTAAACCATGACAGGTGGGTGCGCGCCTACCTAAACCATGACATGTCGGGGCGTGCAGGTACGCGCCACCCGTCCTTCTCAAGCGTGCGGCGCGCACGGCGAATATCGCGCTCGACAGCCTCGGCGCTCGAACCGTAACCGCGGTTGCGCGGATCGGTTCCCGCGTCGACCCAAATCGCGCCGCCGACACCTCCAAACCGCACGTCATACCCACAAACCAGCCGGCTCAGCGCGCCAACATAGCGCACCAGCCCCGTCTTAGGCGCCTGCATGCCCTTGCGAGCAAGGACGGTCCCCTTCGTCGAGGTGAGGCCGCAAGCGCCCGTGCAATACGGATCGAACCCCGGAATCTCGCAAAGACGATCGGCGACCTCCTCGACATCACACCCATCCCAAAGGGGCTCGACTCCGGTCATGAGCGCGAGGTCCGCCTCGCGGATGTTCGCAATCGTGCGGCGTCGGCGCTCCGGGTCGATGGCGGTATAGATCCCCTCCCCCATGCGCACCGCATGATAGGCAGCCGTCGCGCCAGCACCCTTGAGTTTGCGCGCGTACTCGATGTCCATATCGCCCGTGTTCGCCAAGATCGGCATATCATCGCTAACCGCGTCGCGTACCGCGGAGACAATCTCGAGGTAACGGGAGGGTGCAAGACCTGCCGTCGACATGAGCGAGATCAAGTGGACCCCCCGCTCGTCAAACATCTTCGCATACATAACGATGATATCGAGGGAGAGTTCGGCATCATCGGCGCAAACACCCTCATTAACCTGGGCAAACGAACAATATTGACAATTCATCGGGCACGAGTTCGCGTCGACACCGATCTGTGCGTGAATCGTGGCGATACCCTCCGCAGATTCCATCGCAATCTCTCGGGCGCGCGCTTCGACATAGGCCGCTTCGACCGAATATCCATCAAACTGTAACAAATACACAATGTCATCGCGCGTCGGCGCAACACCAGCCACTGCGGCATCCGCAATCGCCATCGCTCTCTCGTCTACGCTCACCAGCTCCCCCTTTTACCTTCTGGCAGCAAAATCGCCGCCTCACGCCGCGGCTTCAAATCCCTACTCGGTTGTCGCCTCCGCACCGTCGTCCTCGACAAACCAAAGATGCGTCGGATCAAGATTGAACGAAATCTCGTCACCCTCGCGATATCCGTAGCGCGCAGACAAATCCAACCGCAGCAAAACCCCACTGCAGTCAACATCATAGGCGACATCAAGGCCCTTGAACACCGCGGACACGACACGACCCTTGATGGCGCCCGCTCCCACATCTGTCGCAGCCTCAGGACGTACCGCAAGCAAGCCCTCGCTTGGCGCACTCTCACATCCCGGCACCTCAAACGCGCCGAGCACGCACGTCACTGTCGACCCCACGCGCGAAGCTTCGATGAAGTTGCGCCACCCGAAGAACGATGCGACATAGTGCGTACGTGGGTGGGAGTAGAACTCGTTCGGATCGCCCATCTGCAGGATGTCACCGTCGTGCATAACGGCGATAACGTCGGCAAGCGCTATCGCCTCCTGCTGATCATGGGTCACCATGACCATCGTGACGCCTGTGTCGCGATTGAGCTTTCTGATGTATGCCTGCATATTCTCGCGCAAAGCGGCATCGAGCGCCGAGAGAGGCTCGTCAAGCAACAACAACTTCGGCGACACCATGAGGGCGCGCGCAAGTGAGACGCGCTGCTCTTGGCCTCCGGAAAGTGCCGTAGCCTTCTTCTTGCCCATGCCGCCGAGGCCGACAAGCTCGAGCATCTCCTCGGTGCGGCGCGCAAGCTCGTCCTTCTTCATCGTGTGGTTCACGCGCGGCGCAAAGTTGACATTTTGCTCGACCGTCATGTTGTTGAACAGGAGCGCCTTTTGAAAAACCATCGAGATGGGGCGCTTCTCAGGCGCTGTCGTACCCATGTCCTCGCCGTCGATCTCAATCGTGCCCTCATCGACGCCCTCAAGGCCGGCGATCATCTTCAAGACGGTGCTCTTGCCGCAACCCGACGCGCCGAGCAACACCATGATCCGGCCCTTTTCCAACTCGAACGACATACCGCGCACGCAAGGCTCGCTCTCGCCGCGATAGGTTTTCCAGATGTCTTTGACGCATAAGAAGGCCATGCTAAACCCCCGTGACGATTTCGTTTTTGTCGTTGACCAGCACGCGCGAGAAGAACAGCAACACGAGCAGGATGGGCGCGATGTAGAGGAGGGTCACGCCGGCTGTGAGCGCGTAGCCGTTCGACGCGCTGTTCATCATCGGGAACGCGAGCAACGCCATCGTCTTGAAAGACGGCGGTGCGACCGCGGACACGACAAGATAGGCCGACCAACACCCGATGAAGCTGAAGATGCACGTCACGATGAGTCCGCTGCGAATCTGCGGGACCGTGACGTAGAACAGTCTCTTGAGCGCACCCACGCCAAGGCTTGCCGCTTGGCGCTCGTAGTCGAGGTCGTAGTTCTCAAACACCGTCGAAAGCAAAAGCGTCATGTAGGGAACATACATGACGAGCATCGCAACAAGCACCGCCCAATAGTTGTTGTACAAGCCGATCTTCGAGAAGATCTTCTGCATGCCGAACACGATTGTGATCTGGGGAATGAACGAGGGGACGAGCAAGAGCAACTGAATCGCGCGGCGCCCGCGGAAACGGCGCGTGCCGAGATTCTTCGCCGCGTAGAAGCTCAAGACGAGCGAGAGCGGCACGACGGTGAAGCACAGCTTGAAGCTGTTGAGCAAGGCCATCACGACTTGGGAATTAGAAAGATTTTGTGACCAAGCGCGCAAGCTGAACTCCGGCAATGGGTCGCCAAATGGCCAAATCTCCGCGAACGACCACAAGACGAGCGGGATGAGCGGGATGAGCACACACAGGAGCATAAGCGCGATAATGATGTTGCGTGCGGCGCGACCCATCTATTCTCCCCTCTTCGCAGGCATCGTGAGCTGACGGTACAAAAGGATGATAATCGTGAGCACAACCGCCATGACCACCATGAGCACGTAGGCCTCGGGCTTGTCCATAAGCGCGAAGTCCGTGAACTTCGTGTACGTAAACACCGAAAGCATGCGGTGACTCGTCGAACCCAAGATTGTCGGAATCTCGTAATCGCCGAACGCCGCGGCAAACACGATAATCGAGGCGATCGAGGTCGCCGGGATGATCATCGGCAATGTGATGTGCCAAAATCGCTTGAACTTGCCGACACCAAGTGTTGCGGCTTGCTGTTCGTACTCAAGCGACGCACCCTGAAGTATACCGAGGACGGACATGCCGATATAGGGGAAAAACTTCCAGGTGAACGCGATAATGAGGCCGAGGCCGTGCGAATCACGCACAATCCAGGGGAAGCCACCCGCATCCTCGGTGATGCCGAAGTAGCAACACAGTTGGGACAACATGCCCGTTTGAGACAGGAGCAGCAAAAGCATCATCGCGGCGGCCATGCGCGGAATCGTGAGATTGAACTGGAACATGAAGACAACGAGGCGCTTTCCGACAAACGTTTGGCGCAACGCAAGCGCGACGACGACCGCGATCACCATCGCCAAAAACGTCGAGCAAAGGGACACCTTGAGCGTGTAGAGCAGCGAGTCAGCAAAGTAGTCCGACGTAAAGACGGATTGGTAGTTTTCAAGACCGACGAAAACACCCGATTCGTCTTGCAGGCTGTAGAGAACGTTCGTAAAAATGGGCACAGCATAACCTAAGGCCATAAGACCTATCAGCGGAACGAAGGAAATCGCTACCGAAAGCTTCTCCTTCACGTGCACCTCCTCTTACATTTTCGACGACCGAGCCTGCTTCGCGCTCTTCAATCCGTGGACTCGCCCCGCAAGGCGCGCCGCCTGGCTTGTCACGGAAAAACGCGAGCTCGACCCGTCTCTTGCGCCCGCACCTGCCACGAGCGCCCTCTCCTGAAAAAATGATTATGCCGCACTTCTCCCAAACGGCGTGCGGCCAGCCGAATGGGGTCCGATACCCGCAGGTACCGGACCCCTGGGAAAAACGATTAAGCCATAAGCTTTTTTACGCGTTGGCGACCTTGGAGGCCCAACCAGACGCAATCCACTTGGCCACGGGACCGAACTGGTCAGTGTAGGCGTTGTTGGCGATGGCCTCAGACGTGGAGGTCAGCGTACCCATGCCCTTGATCGCCTCGTCGAACTTCTTCTGGACGGAACTGTCAAGCTTGCTGTAGGCGACGTTGTAACCATTGCCGGTGGTCGTAAAGGCGGTGAGCTGCTGCTCGGGGTCGAGCATCTCGTTTGCAACGACGAGAGCGGCTGCCTTGTGCTTGGAGTTCGCGGTGATGATGACGTAGTCCCAAGAGGCGACCGTCGTGTCCAACATGTAGATCGCAGGGTTGGCCATGTAGGAGTCCGGGGCAGCCTCAACACGGTTGGAGACCTGGGTGCACGTGGTGAAGGTGCAGGCCAAAGCGCCGGACTTGACGTAACTCATCATCTCGGGAGCCGTCGGGACATACAACGTACCGTTGTCGCCCTGGAGCAGGTTCGGGGCAATCTCGTTGAGATAGGCCCAAAGGTAGGCGGCCTTCTCGAGGAACTTCTCCTCGGAGGCCTCAGAAGAGGTAGCCCACTTGTACCATCCGGAAATGTTCTCGTTGATCTTCTTGCGGCGGGTAGCGGTATCGTCTCCCTCGTCGTACACGGTCTTCCAACCGCCCTTGCCGTCGTCAGTCAGCTCGGCCAAGACCTCCTTGGCGAACGACAGACCGTGGAAGGCACCCTTGCCCGTGAGATCCATGTAGGTGAACTTGCCGGGGTTCAGCTTGACCCATGCGGCGAGCTCGGTGAAGTTATGGAACAGGCCCTTGACGCTGCCCTTTGTCCCGTCGTACTTGAGCTCGTGGGACCACGCGTCGGTGGAGTAGACGAGCGAGGGGTTCAGACCCTGGAAGCCAGACTCGGCGTCGTTGATGGCGGTCGTACCGTCGAAGGTGTTGAACTCGTTGTCCATGTCGAGGTACTTGGAGTTCGGCAACTTCCCGAGCCACTCCTCGGTCCAAAGACCCTCGGCCTTGCGCAGGTTCGCGAAGGAGGAGCCGAGACCCCAGTACAAGTCGTAGGTCGCGTCAGCCTTGTTCTGGGCATCGGTGACAAGCTTCTCGTCCTCCGCAGTCGTCTCCTCGGCGTAGGTGAGGGTGATGTCATACTTGGACTTCATGTCCTCAGCGAGGTGCTCCCACCACTTTTGGACGAAAGCATCGGCGCCGCCGGAACCCCAAGCAAGAAACGTGACAGTTTCGCCCTTGGCCTCGGCAAGAACCTGGTCCCAAGTCATCTTCTGGAGATCAGACTCTGCGGTGAGGTTGGAGGCGGCGGTGTTGGAGGAGGAACCCGAACCGCAACCGGTAAGGGACGCCCCTCCGATTGCCATGGCGCTCGCAAGAGCTGCTCCGCGGACGAAAGAACGACGAGAAATTTGTGCCATTATTACTCCCTTCATCTTATTTAACTAGGAAATCGTCAGGAAATCCTAATTCACAATACTCCTAGTATAGGTTCAATAGTGGATAACGTCAACTATTTGACATAAGTTGATGCCATCTTGCAGGAGCTTCGGGCAAAAACTCGGGGGGGTAACGGATTTGGGCAAAATTTGCTAGCAGTACCGCCCTCGCAGCGGGCGGCAAACGGGAGATGAGCGAGGACGGCAACGCATCGAAAGACTATGAAACTGCTTGCAATACCGCCCTCACAGCGGCTGGTAAGTCGGCAGGCCTCTCGCAAAGCATCGTCGCACCGTCAAGCTCACCTGTGCCATAGCCCCAAGTACACCCTATGCTGGGAATACCAGCACGGGTGGCGACCTCGATGTCATGAAAGCGATCTCCCACCATGACATGCGGTTTGGGGTATCGTTTCGCAACCCGTTGGTAGATTTCCCACTTCTCAAGACCAGGGAAATCCTCTGCGCAATGATAGGAGTCGATCCACGCGTCAAGACCGAAGGCCGCCGCGTGGCGATAGCGGTACGACCGAGCGCAGTTGCTCAAGAACACAAGGGTGTATCCCTCCTCTTTGAGCTGGGTCAAAGCCTCAGGGATACCTGCGAACAACGCGCCCTTCCCCTCATCTAGCAAGCGATTCATCTCCAAGCCCACGAGGCGCGACGCGGGGCGCCACACCTCCTCGGGCAATTCCGGTTGGAAGGTCTCCCACATGTCGCGAATCGTCCAACCGAGCCACTTGGCAATCCATGCGTCCTCGAACTCACGCGGCTCGCAATACCCCTGCTCCACAAGCAACGCATAAGCCGCTCTGAACGCAGGACCGTAGAGGCGCATGCAATCATGCAGCGTCCCGTCATAGTCGAGAAAAACCGTTGCCACCGTGACCCTCCGCGCGCTACAACTGGCCGAGCAGGTTGACCATCTCGATGGCACCAAGGGCGCACTCGTAGCCCTTGTTGCCCGCTTTCGTACCGGCACGCTCTACGGCTTGTTGGATCGTGTCGGTGGTAACGACGCCGAACATGACAGGCAGGCCCGTCTCAAGCGAGATGGCTGCCGCGCCCTTGGCAACCTCGTTGCATACAAGGTCGTAATGGCTCGTGGCACCCCGAATGACGGCGCCAAGCACGATGACGGCGTCATACTTACCGCTCTTGGCCATAGCTTTTGCGGCAACGGGAATCTCAAATGCTCCGGGGACCCAAGCGATATCGATATCCTCCTCACGAACATCATGACGAACCAGGCCGTCGAGTGCGCCGGAAACGAGCTTGCTCACAATGAACTCGTTGAATCGGGCGGCGACAATGCCGACCTTCATGCCGGATGCAACAATCTTGCCCTCGATAAC
Organism: Eggerthellaceae bacterium; assembly: GCA_963643505.1. GTDB lineage: Bacteria > Actinomycetota > Coriobacteriia > Coriobacteriales > Eggerthellaceae > CAVEFW01. The sequence continues at coordinate 22,414 of CAVIKF010000005.1, read as the reverse complement.
TGCCATTTTTTTCTCCTTTCCTAAACCGCCGCCATGGCGGATTGTCCATGCTTTGCTACTTGCCCTCCCAAGCAAGGTCAAGTAGGTGTCCCATGCGTTCCTTTTTCGTACGCAGATAGAAATTGTCGACACCGTTTGCCGGCATCTCGATTGGGACGCGCTCCACGATCTCGAGACCGAAATCGGAAAGTTGGTACACCTTGTCAGGATTGTTTGTCAAAAGACGCATGGTGCGGATGCCGAGAGCTCGCAAAATCTGGGCGCCGATGTAGTACTCGCGCTGGTCGGCGGCAAAGCCCAAGGCAAGATTCGCCTCGAGGGTGTCCATACCGGCGTCTTGCAACTCATAGGCGCGCAACTTGTTGACCAAACCGATGCCTCGTCCCTCCTGGCGCATATACAGGACCACCCCGCGACCCTCCTTCTCGACCTGGGTCATAGCAGCTTGGAGCTGACCTCCGCAATCGCAGCGCAAACTCCCGAAGGCATCACCGGTAAGACACTCGGAATGCACACGCACAAGGACGTCTTGCCCATCGCCGATGTCCCCTTTGACCAATGCGACATGGTGTTCCCCCGTAAGCTTGTTCACGAAGGGGCGGGCGCGAAACTCTCCGAAACGGGTAGGCATATACGTATCCGCAACCTGCTCAACCAACACCTCATTGCGCTTGCGATACGCCTGGAGAGCCTTGATGCTGATGATCTTCATGCCAAGGCGGCGCGCAAGCTCGAGCAGCTCGGCCGTACGCATCATCTCACCATCATCTCGCATGACCTCACAACACAAACCGCACTCTTCAAGGCCCGCCAGCCGGCATAAATCCACAGTCGCCTCGGTGTGGCCGTTGCGTTGGAGCACACCACCTGGCCGCGCAATCAAAGGGAACATATGCCCCGGACGACGGAAGTCCGTGGGTTTCGTCCCCTCCTCGACACACTTGCGCGCCGTGTACCCGCGCTCAGCTGCCGAGATTCCTGTTGTCGTGTCGACATGGTCGATGCTGACCGTGAAGGCCGTCTCATGGTTGTCCGTGTTCTCGCTCACCATCGGAGGCAAGGCAAGACGGTTCGCGATCTCTTGGCTCATGGGCATACAGATCAAGCCCCTTGCATGAACAGCCATGAGGTTCACGTTCTCCGTCGTCGCAAACTGTGCTGCGCAGATGAAATCGCCCTCGTTCTCCCGATCGGGATCGTCAACGCACAAAATGACACGACCAGCGCTCAGGTCGGCCAACGCCTCGCTCACCGTGTTGAATTCGCTCATACTCGTTTTCCTCGTTTCGTTGTCTTTTCGTTTCGCTGTCGTTGAAAGTGCCATTGGAACGCAGCCAAGGCGCAGTCGAAGCGCCATTGGAACGCAACCAAGGCGCAGTCGCTAAAAACCGTTTCTTGCTAAAAATTCCATGGTCAACTCCCCGGAGGACCCCTCCGAGAGGCCCGACGCACAACCGGGCGCGACCGCGCGCGCTGAACCCGTAGCGCCAAGAAGCTTCTCGACGTACTTGCCCACGATGTCACACTCGAGGTTCACCGCATCACCGACCACCTTGGTCGCAAGGTTCGTGTTCGCGCGCGTATGGGGAATAAGGCTCACCTCGAAGGCCTCCCGATCCACCCTGGCAACAGTCAGGCTGATTCCATCAATGGCGATGGAGCCCTTTTCCACGACATAACGCAACAGGTCGCTCCCGGCCGCTATGCGATACCACACCGCGTTGTCATCGGCAACAATTCGCGCAATGGTGCCAACCCCGTCAATGTGCCCCGACACCATGTGGCCGCCAAAACGCCCGTTGGCCGCCATGGCGCGTTCAAGATTGACCGGGCTGCCCGCGCGCAGGGAGCCCAAACTCGAACGGGTGAGGGTCTCATGCATCACGTCGGCGCAAAAACTCGCACCTTCCACCTTGGTCACCGTAAGACATACGCCGTTGGTCGCGATGCTGTCTCCCACATGGGTATCCTCAAGCACCCTCGATGCGCCTATGGTGAGCACGGCGGAATTGGCGCCACGCACGATGTTTGCCACCGTTCCGACTTCCTCTACGATTCCTGTGAACACGATGCCACCTCCCATCGAATGAGCACGTCATTTCCCAACCGCTCAAATTCAGGTTTGCCCAATCGCATTGCCTTTTGCGGATCGTCCAAACCCGCGCCAGCGACGGGAGAAGGGGCGCCCTTGCCGCCAAAGACCTCCGCGGCAATATAGGTATGGACCTCGTTCACAAGCCCAGAGCGAACAAGGGATCCGTGGATGGTGGGGCCGCCTTCGACTATGAGGGAGTCGATGCCGCGCTTACCAAGCTCGTCAAGCAACGCGCCCCAATCGATGTCGTCGCCGTTCTTGGGCAAAGGGGCAACCTCCGCCCCCGCTCGGCGCAACGCTTCCACGCGCCCGGCCTTCTCGCCATCCGCTCCGGCCTTGTCAACCCCGCCGGCCTCGCCGGCCTCGCTTGCAGCAGCGACCTTGTCGACCCCGCCAGCCTCGCCGGCCTCGCTTGCAGCAGCGACCTTGCCGGCCTCGCTGGCCCCGTCAACCTCGTCAACCAATATCACGACGGGCGCCTCGCTCGTGGCGCTTTTCACCAACGCGCTCCCAATGGGCGTGCGCGCCGCGCCGTCGATCACGATGCGCAACGGCTGACGCGGACCCGCCGGACTGCTTGCCCCCGCAGCGGTCGCCTCCGGTTCCTCCGACGCCCCTCTCCAACGGCAGGTCAACCTCGCATCGTCGATGCGGATGGTGTTGGCCCCCACAAGAATCGCACCACAACGATGGCGGTCAAGATGGGCGCGCTGCACAGCCTCCTCGCCCGTAAGCCAAAGGGAAACGCCAGGACGCGTCCCGATTTTGCCGTCCGCCGTCATGGCGAACTTCATAATCACGTAGGGACGGCCGGTGCGGATGTAGTGGAACCACGCGCGGTTGATCTCAAGACACTCGTCAAGAAGTATCCCCTCGTCAACACGAATTCCCGCCGCGCGCAAGGCCTCACACCCCTTCCCCGCCACAAGAGGGTTCGGGTCGGGCGCGCCCACGACCACGCGCTTCACTCCTGCCTCGATGAGGGCTTCGGTACAAGGGGGCGTCTTACCATAGTGGCAACAAGGTTCCAACGTCACATAAGCCGTCGCGCCCCGAGGATCCTCCCCGCGGGCGGCGCAATCCGCAAGCGCCTCGCGCTCCGCATGCAACTTGCCATAAGCGGTGTGCCACCCTTGGCCGATGATCTCGCCGAATCGCTCGATGACGCATCCCACCTGCGGATTGGGGCTGACCCAACCCGCACCGCGGCGCGCAAGCCCGAGCGCGGCAAGCATATACATCTCATCTTCGATTCTTCTGTCGTCAAGCCATTCCATGACCACAGGCCTTTCCTCGGTTTGCCCCAGGACAGAGGTGTCGGGCTTGACAACGCATTGCAAAGCCGCCTCGCGAAAAAAGAATGCCCCGGACCAACGATCCAGGGCAACAAGAAACGCAAAACAGCACGGCATGCGCCGTGAAACCGTCTTCTCCCATCCAGACTGTACTGTCGGCCCCGGAATCTCACCGAGTCAACCCCGAAGGGTTCGCGGGCTCTAACCGCCGGTCGGGAATCGCACCCTGCCCTGAAGACTCTATGAAGTTGTTTGGCAAGCATACCGCACAATCACGATGCTGTAAACGCTAAAAGAAGCGGGCGCACTCCCAGAGAGGTCGTCACCTCCAAAGCGAACGCCGCCTCCGGAGAGGGTACCTCCTCCAAAGCGAACGCCGCTTCCGTAACGGGCGTCGCTCCCGTAAGCTAATCAGGCAAGACGCCCGTTTCGAGCAACGTGAGGAATCCCTGCTCGTCGAGGATGGGCACCCCAAGTTTGACCGCCTTGTCATACTTGCTGCCCGCATTCTCCCCACAGATGACGCAACTCGTCTTCTTCGAGACGCTTCCCACCACTTTCGCACCCATGGCCTTCAGACGAGCTCCTGCTTCGTCACGGGTCATGCCGCTCTCCACAAGGGTGCCCGTCAAGACAAAGGAGAGGCCTTCGAGGGGTTGGGGGCCAACGTCTTGCCCGTCGGCGGTTGTTTCCTCGGCGACGCGAACGCCACGAAGCGCGAGGCGGTGGAGGACTTCCTGGTTTGCAGGGGTGCGCAAGAACACCCAGATGCTGCGCGCTATCTTGGGGCCAACCCCCTCGATAGAGGCAAGCTCCTCCTCGCTTGCCGCGCTCAACGCCTCAAGGGTGGGAAACGCCGCAACGACGGCCTCCGCCGTGGTCTTGCCCACATGGCGCATGCCGATACCGAACAACACACGGGCAAGGCCACGGTCCTTGCTGGCCTCGATGGAGGCAACAAGCTTTTCTGCGACCTTGGAGCCGAGACGAATCGGCTCTCCGTCCTTGTTAAGGCGACCCATATCAAGTTGGGCGAGCTCAACCGAATCGAGGGTGTAGTAGTCGGCAACATCGGTCACACGCCCCGTCTCCAAGAGACGACCGACGATCTCATCGCCCATGCCGTCGATGTCCATGGCACCGCGACTCGCCCAATGCACAAGGCGCTCTGCCGCTTGCGCGGGACACTCGATGGAAATGCAGTGGTGTTTGGCCTCCCCCTCCTCACGCACGACAGGGGAGCCGCAACTCGGACAAAAGCTTGGCATGTCCCAAGGCACAGCGTCCTTGGGACGCAAGGACAACACCGGTCCCAAAACCTCAGGAATGACGTCCCCGGCCTTGCGTACGATGACGGTATCCCCGATGCGCACATCCTTGCGGCGCACCTCGTCAAGGTTGTGCAGGGTCGCACGGGCCACGGTGGAGCCCGCCACGACAACCGGCACGAGCTCGGCCACCGGGGTCAGGGCGCCGGTACGACCGACCTGGACAGTGATATCGCGAAGCAACGTGGTCTTCTCCTCCGGCGGGAACTTGAAGGCGATGGCCCAACGAGGCGCGCGCGCCGTAAATCCCATGGCTGCCTGGCGGGAAAACTCGTCAACCTTGATAACGACGCCGTCGATCTCATAAGGCAGGTTGCCGCGATTCTCGAGGGCCGCCGCGCAAAAGTCGTGCACCTCCGCCGCCGTCTCACATCGTTTCACGTCAGGATTGACGTGGAAACCCGCCTCGCCGAGCCACGCGAGGAGCTCATGTTGGCTTGTCGCCACCAAAGCATCCTGGTCGGCAATGGCGTACAAAAACGTGGAAAGATCGCGTTTGGCGGTGACGTTGGCATCCTTTTGGCGCAAGCTGCCCGCTGCGGCATTGCGAGGGTTTGCAAACACCTTGCCCCCGTTGGCCTCCGCGGCCTCGTTGAGGAACTCGAAACTGGATTTAGGCATATACACCTCGCCGCGCAACTCGATAGCGCCCGTGCGGGTAATGCCGCCCATGCCTTCCTCGCGCAAGCGCAGCGGAATGTCCTTGACGGTACGCATATTGACCGTCACGTCCTCGCCCGTCGTGCCATCACCACGCGTGGCGGCGCGCACCAACACGCCATCCTCATAGGTCAAGGCGATGGAGCTACCGTCGATTTTCAGCTCGCAAACCACCGGCACCATGCGACCGAAAAACTCTTGGACGCGCACGAGCCAGGCATCAAGCTCGTCAAGGTCCATGGCATTATCGAGGGAATACATACGCTGCTCATGGCGTACCGGGGCAAATTGCTCGCCCACATACCCGCCGACGCGTTGGGTCGGACTCGACGGATCGATGAGCTCGGGGTGTTGAAACTCCAATTCGCGCAGCTCACGCATAAGGGAGTCATAGGCGAAGTCCGAGATCTCAGGCTCGTCCTTGGCATAATAGAGATAGGTATGGTGCTCAATCTCGCGGCGCAACGCCTCGACACGCGTTGCCGGATCGCTTGTTGCAGCAGCCATCGCCTGTTCGTTGAAGAGTGATTGCTGTTCCTCGGCCATGACGTCCCCTGTCTTTCCTTGTGGTGATCGCCCGTCGAATTGTACGCGACGACGATAAGGGCGATTGTTCCGATCTTTATGTCTTTCCTTGCGATAATTTTCCACCGAATTGTACCGCAGCGACCTTGTGCCTCAGCGCACATGGGCGCAACCTGCAAGCAAACCGCAAGCAACCTACGAGCAACTAACAAGTAGCCACTTCGCGCTAGAAGGCCTCGGAGAAGGCCCGGATGGTAGCAGGAATCGCGTCAAGGACATCCTCGGGAATCACGCATATTGAAGTCATGCGCTCAGCAGCAATGATACCCGCACGGGCATGGAGCTTGACACCGAGCAGCGCGGCATCAAAGGGGCGCAACCCTTGGGCGAGCAATCCGCCGATCATGCCAGCAAGCACATCACCTGTTCCCGCCTTGGCAAGGGCGGACGTTCCCTCGCTCACCACGACCACGTCCTCCTCGAAGGCGATACATGTGTCGGGGCCCTTCAGCACCACAATGGCGCGAAGGGCTTGGGAAAGCCGGCGTGAGAGGTCCTCCTGCTCACGAACGCCACCAGGTTGGCCCACAAAGGCCGGAACGCCCAACGCATTCGCAAGACGAGCCGCTTCTCCTCCATGTGGGGTCAACACTGCTGGTACACCTAGTTCCGCACAAGAACGGATGATGTCCGTCGCTTGGGAATCGGAGAACACGGAGAGCGCACCCCCGTCGACCAGCAAAGGGGCGGCAAGGTCAGCAGCCAATTGCATGAGCGCAAGGGCGATTTGGGAGCATTGCGTGTCATGGGCGTCAAACCCGGGACCCACCGCGTAAGCGACCGGCCGTCTCTCGCATGGCTGTGAGCCCGAAGCAAGACCTTGGCTCCAAGTCGTCACGACAAGAGACGGTTGCCACGCACGCACGACGGGAGCGGCCTCATCCGCACAGACCACCTGCACGTACCCCGCCCCGACACGACTCGCCGCACTGCCGGCAAGACACGCCGCCCCGGGATATTTGGCACACCCCGCCGCCAAAACAAGCTTGCCACGGGAATATTTGTTGGCATCCTCCGCAGGCCAAGGCAACAACGACGCACACGCAGAGTCGGACACGAAACGAGAACCCACGAAAACCCCCTACACCTCAGGAACGCGAACCGGAACAACAACGACGGGGACATCAAGGGCTTCCTCCAAGTCGATATCGTCCTCGTCGCACAACGCGGCCTCCTCCACCCGCTCACGCGTCAATCCGACAACGCCCTTGACGGGAGCCGATGCGACAAGCATGCCGTCGTGCTCGGCGCTGCTGCATTCGACGTTGTCGTATTTGTCGCCGTCGCGCTCGCCCACCGGGGCCACGTCGCGCTCGCCCACCGGGGCCATGTCGCGCTCGCCCACCGGGGCCATGTCAATCAAGCGCGGGGCATCTCCGTTTGAACCCGGCATGCCGTCGTCGCCTTTTTTGCGCGCGCGCCTGCGGCGAATCGTCACAAAAACGACAGTCAACACCAACGCCGTCAATCCGACAACCGCGAGCACGACGGAAGGGACAGCCACGTACTCCACACCCAACCCGCACATAGCGACACGCAGGCCGCGCACCACATAGGTCATGGGCATGAGCATGCTTATGATGCCCATGGCCGAGAAGGCGGACTCGATGGGAAACGTTCCTGACGCCATGCAAAGCTGTGCGGCAAGCAACACCACCGACACGAAAAGGCCGCCTATGCCAAACGACCCTACCAACATCTGGTTGAGAGCCGCAAACACCAAGGCGACCAGAACGCCGAACAGGTAGTACGCAACGGGGAAGGATACATTCATCCTGAGACCGAATTGGACGATTGCCAAAGCGGAAACCACCTGGACAATCGCGATGCCGGCCAGGGGGAGATACCCGGCAAGGACAAGACGAGGAGTCGAGTCGGACGTGCGGAAACGCTTCTCGTTGATGGGCCTGAGCACCAAGGTCGCCAACAGACAGCCAAGCCAAAGGCCGAGGCCAAGATAATACGGCGCGATGCTCGTGCCGTAGTTAGCGACGGAGGTGATGCTCTCGCCGTCGCTAGCCTCGCCGTTGACCGTGATGGGGTCGGAGATGACCTCGGAACGCACCTCGCTGTTGGCAGCCTGCTCATCTTGGGAGTCCACGCCGCTCAACAACCCCTCGAACAACGTCCCCGAGGTACTCGCAGCAGTATTGATCCCCTCAGCCAGGGATTGCGAGCCGCTTGCCACCGTCGCAAGATTGAGGGTGATGGTGTTGCTGCCGTCTGCGGCCGTGTAGATACCCTCAGCCAAAGAGGTTGCGCCTGTCGCCAATTGGCTTGTTCCCTCCACAAGGCTCGTGGAATCTCCTGAACCCACAGCAACGGCCACATAGATCTGGTTGATAGCGTCAGCAAGCTTGGATGTGGACCCGCTGGCATACGAAGACGTCACCGCAACACCGACGAGATATCCCTCCACCTTGCCTGCCGCACCCTGGACCGCAGCTCCTGCACGCGCCTCGTTCTCGATAAGGGTCATAAGCTCGTTGATGAGCTCCTCGATATGCTCCACGCTGCCAATTTGTTCCCAAAGCTCAGCGATGATCGAGATCATCCTGATGAAGTCGGGGAGGTCGTCAGCAAGCTTTTGACGCGCTGCGGCAATGGAATCCCGCGCCGCCGTGACATTTGCGGCAGCAGTATCCACCGCCGCTTTGTATGCCGCGAGTTCCTCCTCCGTGATGGTCCCTGCGGCAAAGTCCTCAAGAGCTTGGCTATAGGCGTTTAAAGCCTCTCGGTAAAGTGACACACACTGGGCGTAGTTCTCTGTCGCCGCGTAAAGCGCCTCGATGTCCGCTTTAATGGTGTCGGCCGAACCCTCCATGTCCTCGATGGAGTCTCCAAGTTCTTCCAAAAGCGCAAGAAGGGGCGCAAGCTCGTTTTGCTCGAAGGCGACCAATTCGTTTTCCGCCTGCACATAGGCCGCCAAGGCGGGAATAAGGCCTTGCTCGGTACAGGTAACCGTCGTCGAGCCGGAAGCATAGGAGAAGCTCCCTCCCGAGATATAGGCGACAAGCGGGTCGCCGATGGTGCTGTTCGCATCAGCAGCGGCGGAGGCGGCGGCAGCAGCGCTCTCAAGATAGGCCTGTTCGAGGGCGGTATCCGGGTTTTCCTTCGTTGCCTCGACACCAAAGGCTTGCAGGTAATACCCCACCTCCGACAAGGCATTTGCCAACGCGACGGTCTCCGCCGAGGAGGAGCTGCTCTCGATGCCTTGCTTGAGCTGACCCAACCCGTCGGCGAGCTGCATCACACCGCTGGCAAGTTGGCCCGCCCCGTCAGCAAGTTGGCTCGCCCCGTCGCCCGCCTCATACAGCCCGTTGGTCAACGTCGCGTTTCCCTCCGCAAGCTGTTGGACGCCATCAGCAAGCTCAGCTGAGCCGTCGCGCGCCGTAAAAAGCCCGTCCGTCAAGTCGAGTCCGGCGTTTGCCACGGTCAACAGGTCAGAACCCGCCTCTTTGATCGTGAGGAAGATGCTGTTGAGATAATCCCCCTGCACCCGCTCTTTGAGCTTGTCGACGATGCGCGTGATAAGGCCCTTACCCACCGTCTGCGCTCCGAAGCTCGCCGCGGGGTTGTAATACACCTTGAGCTCGGCCTTGGTCGCATCCTTCGTGCAAGCCGAGGCTATCGCTTGGCTGAAATCCTCAGGGATGACGATCTCCATGTAGTAGGCGCCGTCACGCAAAGATTGCGCCGCCCGTCGCTCGCTGGTCGTAAAGTTCCAGTCAAAGCCCGACACCTCACCGTCAACAGCCAAAGAGTTGTCCTCGATAAGAGAATCGCTCAACTCTTGGCCGATGTTACGCTGCTCGCCATCAATCTCGGCCCCCCGGTCGAGGTTGACCACCACAGCTGGAACCTGGTTCATGCCGCCATAAGGATCTTGCAAGGAGAAAAGGAACAACGCAACGTACACGAGGGGAACAAGGATCACGGCACACAGCGCGAACAGGTGCCACGACTTCTTCTTGCTTTGGTTGAAGCGCACAAAGCCGCGTGACGAGGTGGGAACCTCCTCGGGAACGTTTGTCCCTTTCGTCCTATGTCTCTCCTCGTCAGCCATAAATTCCTATCCGATGTCATCCAACACGGAACGTACGTCCTTGTACTGCCGCGCAAGTTCCTCCATGGGATCTTTGCGTTTTGCGGCGGCAACCTGGCTGCTCTCGGTGATGGCCATGGCGCAAGCCACCGCCTCGGTATGGGTGTAGGAAAGGGAGATGGGGAGGTCGACCACGCCAAGTTCATCGGCAATCTCTTTGGCTCGACCGCTCAAGACGGCGTAGGGACGCCCCTTGGAGGTGCGGCGGACCTCGATATCCCGCACGTTGACACCCCTCGAAAAACCGGTGCCCAAAGCCTTCACCACGGCCTCCTTGGCCGCGAAACGGGTAGCGTAGTGGGCCGCAGAGTGCGCCTTCCCATCGCAGTACTCCCGTTCGGCTTGGGAAAATATCTTCTTGAAGCTCGGCGTACGTCCGAGAATCTTTGCCACACGCTCGATCTCTACCACGTCAATGCCCAAGCCGACTTGATCCAAAGCACTGCCTTCTTTTCGGTCTTCGATCATTTCCATCCTCTCATGCCTGACCTTTCATTGTAGAGGATTGACAAGACAATCAGAGCCGCACGCCACAAGCCTCGAACCAAAAACGGGTGCCTGCGATTAAGGCCGAGGGCGCGCCGCTGGGCTGGCGACAAAACGGACTGTCGGCAAAAGCCTCGAACCAAAAATGGGTGCCTGCGATGCAACCACAGACACCCGTCGTCAACCCAATGCGGCTTGACCCAACGAAGCAGTTACTACTCCACCGTGACGCTCTTTGCGAGGTTGCGTGGCTGGTCCACATCGCATCCGCGCAGAATCGCGATGCGGCGCGCGAGTAGCTGCAACGGGACGCTGGCCGTGACCGGGCTGAAACAGTCGCGAACTTTCGGGATGTAGATGACATGGTCAGCGTTCTTGCAAATCTCCTCATCGCCCTCGGTCGCTATGGCCACGATGAGCGCACCGCGAGCGCGAGCCTCCTGAAGATTGGAAACGACTTTGTCATAGGTGGGGCTTTGAGTAGCAATCGCGATGATGGGGAATCCGTCGTCGATCAAGGCGATAGGACCGTGCTTCATCTCGCCCGCCGGATAGCTCTCGGCATGGAGATAGGAGATCTCTTTGAGCTTGAGCGCGCCTTCCTTGGAGATGGCACTGCCCATGCCGCGCCCTATGAACAAAGCGCTCGTGGCATCGACACACGCCTCGGCAGCCTTGTCGATAGCATACGTGTCAGCAAGGATCGCCTCGACCTGACCAGCCGTGTCAGCAAGCTCGCGGAACAGCATGCGAATTTGATTCATGCGCATGCATCCCTTGGCTTGAGCCAAAAGCATTGCAAGCAACGTCAAGCTCACGACCTGGCCCAAAAAGCTCTTGGTGGACGCAACCGCAATCTCTTTGTTTGCCTTTGTGTAGATCACGCCGTCAGACTCGCGAGCGACAGGGCTACCCACCACGTTGGTGATACCAAACACACGAGCACCCTTGACGCGAGCATCTCGAATAGCTGCCAAGGTGTCGGCGGTCTCGCCGGATTGGCTCACGGCAACGCACAACGTGGTCGGGGTGATGATGGGGTTACGATAACGAAACTCGCTGGCCGTCTCGGCCTCGCAAGGAATGCGCGCCCAACCCTCGATAAGGTTTTTGGCAATAAGGCCGGCATGATAGCTGGTACCACACGCGATGACGTAAACGCGGTCAATGAGGTTAAGCTCCTCCGGGCTCATATCGAGCTCGTCGATCTCGAGCGCTCCGCCGACAAGACGCCCGGCGAGGGTGTCGCGAATGACGCGCGGCTGCTCGTGGATCTCCTTCATCATGAAGTCGGTGTATCCGCCCTTCTCCGCGACGTCCAAGTCCCAATCCACATGGGTGATCTTCGGCTCGATGACCACACCGTTCGCGTCAGTGAACTCGATACCGTCGGGGGTGAGCAGGGCACCCTCCCCATCAGCCAACACAACGACGTCACGGGTGGCATCAATCATGGCAATGATGTCGCTGGCGACGTAGCTGCCACTCTCACCACGACCGACAACGATGGGGCTGTCCTTGCGTGTCACGGCTATGACGCCAGGCTCGTCCGCACACGCCACGGCCAAGCCAAAGGCACCGACGATATAGCTGGACGCCTCACGGAGGGCTTCCATGAGATTGCCTTTGTAGGCGCGTTCCACGAGGTGGGCGACAACCTCGGTATCGGTCTCGCTTTTGAACACATGACCTTCCGCGATGAGCTCTTCACGCAATTCCGCGAAATTCTCGATAATGCCGTTATGGACGACGGCGATGCGACCGTCGCAACTGGTATGGGGATGGGCATTTGCCTCGGAGGGCTTGCCGTGGGTCGCCCAACGGGTGTGCCCGATGCCGCATCTGCCCTCGAACTCGAAGTGCTCGACAGTATGGGCGAGCGTGCTCACCTTGCCCTTGCGACAAACTACCGCAAGCTCATCGCCTTCCTGGACTGCGATGCCCGCGCTGTCATAGCCACGATATTCGAGACGCTTCAAACCTTCGATCAAAATCGGCGCAGCCGCACCAGATCCGGTATAGCCAACGATTCCACACATACAAAGGTCCCTTCCTTCACATGCGGTACCAACATATTCGATATCGGCAAAACCCGATATTCCGCAAAAGATAGTAATACATACCCCTGTACAAACATGAGGAACAACGCGAAACGCACGCAAACGGCACCAAAGTTCGATACCGAGGCTCAACATCAAAAAACCTTCCTCGATTGGAGTCATTGCGTCCAGACCTCTATACCGGCACGCCAATCGAATATCGACCAAACTATTTGCATACTGCAAAACCGCAGGTAGGCGGTATATACAACTCCATCTATTTGCACAGTGCAAATAATTTCGCAACTAACTATCATCAAGAAACATTCATTAGCAAAACCAGAATGTTTCAGGTAGAATGAAGCCGCGCCTAACAGCGCTGTTTCAGACACAAGAAAAGAGGAATCAGTATGTGGAGTGCTTGCCATCCCAAATCTGATGACGAGATGCGAGAGTGTGCGGAACTCGGAAAGTCATTGAACCGCCTTTCCCAGCCCACCATTCTTTGCCTGTTGGCGCAATCAAAAGTGCCCCTGCATGGCTATGTCATCGTCCAACAAGCGGCAAACTCCCCCATGTTTGGAGGAAAAAAGCCTGATGCAACTGGCATCTATCGCGCTCTGAAGCGCATGGAGGACGCAGAACTCGTAGAATCCCATTGGGAAACGCCTGAAGAGGGTTCCGCAAAACGACTCTTCACGTTGACCGAGAAAGGCCGCAAGTGCCTCCGTCGCTGGATAGACGCTCTTGCCTGTTATCAAAAGACCATCGACGAGCTGCGCCTTTGGGCGGCCATCTCCCTCGACATCGATCTCCCCGACGCACCCATTTGCGTTCACGACGACGTCGAAAACCTCGTGTTGAACCCCAAGAAGGAAAAGCACAAAGTAGGCGTTGATCTCGGAGACAAAGCGATGACTAAAAACATGGGGGGCAAGTAGGGCATGACCGATCCCACACCTGCCATGCCCTTCCCCGCTTCCCCCTTTGCGGCCCCCAGCGCGCAATCGGCTTTCGCCGCCGACACCACCGAATCTGTTCGCGGCGAATGGCAAAGCGTCACCGGTCGCGACGTGGCAGCATTGCTCGACCCACGCCCCACGCTCATCGTGGGTGCCATCGGGCGTCGTAGCGAGATTGGCTTGGCGACCATCATCTGGGCGACTCCCATCTCCCACGAGCCGTCCATGGTGGCATTCTCCTTGCGCGCCCGCAGCCACACCATGAGCTGCATCCAGATGAACGGCTGTTTTAGCCTCAACGTCCTTCCCGCCAACAAGGAGGGTGTCTACATCTGCGAGCAATGCGGCACGCGCACGGGATTCCAGTTCAACAAAAACACCCTTGTCCAACACCACATTGTTGAAGTGGAATGGGACAAGACCGAGACCGTCGAGGTGAAGGTCCCCGGAAAAGGCCTCTTCAAGCGCTCAAAGACCGAGGAAGCCGAAAAAACCACCCATGAAAAGTGGCGGGTTCCCGTCGTGGATGCCGCTACGAGTTGGATGGCGTGCTGCGTCGACCGCATCGAGGAGGCAGGCGACCACCTGCTCGTCATCGGCTATGTCATCGAGGCCCATACCTGCGCCCCGCGCAACGACAAGGGACTCCTCATCCCCCAAGACGTCTTGCAATGCGTTCAACACGGGTGCTACGGAAAGATCGAGCTGCTTCCGGAACCGTAGGGACCCAACATATTGCTTCCGGAACCGTAGGGACCCAACATATCGAAAAGGCGCGGAGACCAGCGAAAACTTTTGTCCTCCGCGCTCTGTTTTACCGGCAACGCAAAAAGCGCCCCGGGGTTGCGGTATCCTAATATCTATGTGATTCAGACTGAAGACGTAAGACTAGTAACCAAAGGTGGATCATGGCCGACTACCAACTGACTCACTCCCCGGACCGTTGTGTGAAATGTGGACTGTGCGAGGCGTTTTGCCCATGCTACGTCATCAAGCTCAACGAGGACGGATACCCTTATGCCGCCAACCCTGACGCCTGCGTCGGATGCACGACCTGCAGCGGCAACTGCCCCCAACGCGCCTTGCTCATCGAGGCCAAAGGCGACGTCACCTACGACCCGTTCGCTGACGAGCCCCGTGCCGAACCGATCCCTGCGGAAGAGCAGGCCCAATACGCGGAATGGCAACGCATCTGCATGGAGAAGCTCGACCTGCGCTGGCAACCTATCGCCGTCAGTTTAATCGACAAGGACGAATTGCTTCCCAACGTTCCCATGCCCCCAGAAAACCTGCGCTTTTGCCAGGCGATGATGGCCGCACGCCGTGGCGCCTCCATTCTCATGCCCCCCTTCAGGCATTCCTGTCCCGACGGAACCTCGATCTTCGGCATGACCGGCGTTCCCGAAAAGCTTGCCACCGGAGAGATATACGTACTGTTCCACAAGCTGGTCAACGCCGAGGCCGCCGCACAAATGGTCCGCGAGCGTCCGACTCTTCCCCCGAAAAGCCGCCGCGCCACCTACGTCGCCCCCCTCAACAAGACCGTGCGCACCCCTGAGGTGGTGGTGTTTACCGGGACCCCCGAGCAAATGATGTGGCTGTGCATGTCCATGGCGTATTACACCGGCCACCGCTTTGATTTCAAGGCAAGCGGTTACAACTCCATGTGCGTCGAAGCCGTGCTCTACCCCATGATGGAACAAGCCCCCAACATCACCTTCGGCTGCTACGGTTGCCGTGCGGCTACGGATGTCGGCGAGGACATGATGTTCATGGGCGTCCCCACAAGCCTCATGCCCACAATCTGCAAAGGCCTGACCGAGCTCTCAAAGAAAAGCATCCCCCACAGCCGCATGAAAATCTACGTCCCGCCCATCATGTAATGGAGGTTTCCATGAGCCGCAAAAAACAGGTGCAACGCATGCTCTGTCTGCGTCCCGCGCGCGAAGACGACCTCCCCACCCTCAATGCCTATTGCTACAACGAAGGCATGGACAATTTGCCCGGTGTCGAGAACGTGACTGTCGCCGTCGATTCCGATGATGATCCAATCGGGTTTATCCGCATCATCATCGGTAACAACGACATCGCCCACGTAAACCCCGTTGTCGTCAATCCCTACTGGCAAGGATACGGCGTTGGCCACATCCTCATGAACGACGCCCTTGAACGCTATGGCGAGCTGCGCCTCGTCTCTCGCGGATCGAGTCTGGACTTCTACCGACGTATCGGATGCACTGAGATCGGGTGGGAGGATGTCGATTTGACAGTCACCGACGACTGCGTTGGCTGCGAAATGCGCGAAGAGTGTTGTCCCCAACCGGTCCGCCTTACAAGCAAATAAGGCAAACCCCCTTGGCCAAAGATTGGGACTTTGTAGCGCTTTCGGCAAGACAAACCCCAAACGTAACGAGGGACCCCGCAGGATCCCTCGTTGTCGTCTGCCCGGAGGCGCAAACCTTCCGAAGACGTAAACTTTCCAAGGTCGCAAACCTTCCGAAAACGCAAAATCGCTACTCTTCGACCACGCCGACCAATTTCAAACTGCCATCCGCATTGTCGTTGTAATTCTCAACCGACGCCTTTTCCTTCTCTGCCTGATGCTCCTCGTAGGTTTCCTCGAGCTCCTTGCCATCCAAATATTGACGTGGATCGTGATCGGCATTGGGGGGAGTGGTGACCTTGATATGGGAACGACGAACCCAATCGAGCACGCGACGGGGCGGATAGAGGTCGGGTTGGTAGCGTGCCGCCTCCTCAATCGCAAACATGCAGGAAATCGCGTGGGCGAGATCGCTTTCCTCGTCGATGTCGGCAACGGGGCTGAAATACGCACTGGGAATGTTGTTCTGACGAAGCTTTTGGACATAGGCATCCAACGCCGGCGTGCCATCGAGGTTGTAATACACGCCCGTGTGGTCGATGGGCGTGTTATAGCTGAACCCGACAAGGCTCGTACCGCACTCCTGGCAGGGAGCTTGGACGAAACCGGGCTTGCCGATTGACTGGAAATAGGCCAACCACTCAAAGGCGCGGGTGATGTGGCTCTTGGGGATGGTGGGAATGTCGCCGCCGATGGAGACGATGCTCTCATAGCCCAAAGCAAACAATTGTTGGAACGCATCGTTGAAATGCTCGTCAAACGTAGAGCCGTGATCCACAAGGAAGTTGATATCCATAGGCCACTGCTCTTGCGTGAACAGCTCCCTCATCTTGAGAACCTTCTCCTCAGGCGTGGTGGAGACATAGAAGTCATACTTGACATGGTAGTGGTTCGGATCCTTCGCACACACGTCATCATTGATGCGCTGAAGCTCTTGCAAGGCAACCATGGAGGTCTCAACGACATCGAAGAGGCAATAGGTGAAGAACTCAGCTGCGACCTCGGGCATCATAGGACCGCCCTTGAGATAGGTCAGGCGGGTCTTCACGCGACCCGGCTCGGGGTATTTGCTGAAGATAAGCAGTGCGCGCTTCTTCTCAGGTGGTCTTGCCATGGTTAGTCCTTTCGGTATCACGTCGAGCATACACTCGCTTGTTCCCTATTCCGTCTCGACGATCTCAAACCGCGCGCGACGCTCGACGTCGTCTTCACGGGAGAAGGTCAGCGGTTCATCGCTTTTGAACACTACGCAATCAATAGCATTATACGACCAAGTTCCAATCATTGCCTCGCCAGTATCGCGACTGCAACTGGTAAGGCAATTAATGTTGCTGTCCCACATGCCTCCCATATCGTCTCCGCCAGGAGTCCACTCAGGATGCCACCACCCGTAATCGGCACTGACAACCCCATCCACCATGCGACGGGTCTTCAGGCGGAACCGCGCCTGACCGTTGTCGGTGGCGAGAATGACAACATCCCCATCCTCAAGTCCACACTCTTCCGCCGTCTTGGGGCTCATCTCGGCCAAAGGCTCAGGATATTGTTGGCGAAACTTCGCGTCGTTCATGTACATCGACGCGTTGTAGGGTTGTTTGCGTGACCCCGTGATCAAACGCAACAACGTGCCCTTTTTCCTGGTCTCAGCGCCACACAAAGAGATGAGGGGGCTTTGGGTCGGAACGCGAGGACCACCAAGATGGTCAAGTGCCTCACTTGCGAGCTCGATCTTACCCGTAGTCGTTGCGAAACCTTGAGGCTTGCCGTCGGGCCCGGGAATAAGATGCTTCTCGAAAGGCGGATCTTGGTAATACGTTCCAAACACCGCATAGAAGTCCCAATCCACGCCCGCCGGTTCGAGCGTGGCAGCGCATGCGTCGGCAAAGGTCTCCCAGGGCCAATACTTTTCCTGGCCTAGGCGCAAGCCAAGGCCACGGAAGATGCTGTAGTCCTCGCGACGCTCGTAGTAGGGCAAAACCGCCGCCGGACCGCCATACACCTGGTTGGACACACCACCATGGGCTTGGAAGGTCGTGCGCTCGATAGCGCCTGCGGCAGGAAGGACGTAGTCGGCGATGCTTGCCGTAGGGGTCATGTAATAATCAAGCACGACGATGAGCTCGAGCTCCATAAGAGCGTTGTACACACGATGGGTGTCGCCGTAGGTGAGCAAGGGGTTTGTCGCCTCGACGATCAAGGCGCTTACCCGATAGGGCTCATGGGTCTCCATGGCGTGCAAAACCAGGTCTGGATGGGCCGAGGTGAGGTAGCGGGCGGGGATGGTTCTGCCGAGCTTCTCTGTCAAGCTGTTCGCGTATTCATAGCCATCGTAACACTGCAAAGGGGTGAATTGGGTGTTGAGGCACAGCTTGCGCTTCTCCTCGGTAAGGGCGGAGGTCATCTCAAGGTCGACCTCGGGAACAAAGTCGCTTTGCTCGTTCAGCGTACAACTGCCAGGGCGATCCACGTTTCCCGTGATAGCACGCAAACAACAAATAGCGCGATGGGTGGGACTGACGTTGCGACCGCACTGGTCGATTCCACGCCCTGACACCAAGGCGCTGGGGCCGTCGGCAAACAGGCGGGCGACACGGCGAATCGTCTCCTCCGGAACACCACACACCTTTCCCGCCAGAGCAGGAGTGTAGTCCGCAAGATTGTCCACCATCTCATCGTACCCATAACACCAATCACGGACAAACTCATGATCGATAAGGTCTTCCTCCACCGTCGCCGCAAGCAAGCCAAGAGCAAACGAGACGTCTGTCCCGGGATTGATGGGAACCCAAAGATCGGCCGCGGATGCGGTGGCGTTGTACACCGGATCGACCACGATAAGCGTCATGTCATCCGCTTGGCCGACCTGGCGCAGCAATTGCCAAAACAACGAGTTGTCGGAAGAGGCGGGGTTGGTGCCCCATATGACCACGGTCTTCGTAAGATGAAGAGTGATGTTGTGCTCAATGGTCCAACCAAAGGTCAACATGTCCATCCACACGCGAGGGTTCCAACAGATCTGGCCGATTCCCATGTTGTTCGGACTGCCATAGAGGTTCATAAACCGATGAAGCGGCCAAAAACTCGTATGAGGTCCGCCAATCATACTCGCCAGCGTTCCAGAACCATATTGGTCTCTCAAAGAACTCAGACGATGGGCGATGTCGTCAAGGGCATCGTCCCAAGACACACGCTCCCATTTGTTGCTTCCACGATCACCAACGCGCTTCAGGGGAAAATTGACGCGATCCTCACCTTCAAGAACGTCGAGGTTCATACGCCACCGACGACATCCGGCAAGCACCTTGTCGTCATAGGGAAACCGGGTCGGATCGGGTTCGATATTCACCACGCGACCGTGATCGACCGTGGCGTTGAACGCACAAAGATAGCCGCAAAAATGGCAATTGGTCTTCATGATGGCACGACCTTGATCGTCGTAGTCATCTAGGAACTGCCCCGGCGCAGCCTTGTCATGAAATGCCTCGTCAACCACGGCATTCCCTCTCTCATACGAATCATCTAAGACACTCAATTGTACTCCTGAACTGCCCCGAGAGGATGATAAAGGAGCTGTTGATGCAATCTTTGTGCCTACCAAAAGGAGCCCGCAGAGCAATCTGTGGGCCCACAGAGAAGAGCCCGCAGAGCAATCTGTGGGCCCTTCTTCGCTTGGTATCTTTTCCCCTACGCCGTAGGGACGTTAAGCTCTTGGAAATTTCGATTTCCGCGGACGTCGATAGCGCCAAGGGTTTCATCGAACAGGAAGCGAAGCTTCATGTACTGATCCGCCGTCCTCCAATCGATGGGCCAATTGTACAAAAGCTCGAGGTAGTGAAACACCGGGACAAGCTTTTGCGCCATCGTCAATTGGAACACGCAACTGACACAGGGGGTAATAATCGCATTCGCTCCAGCCGCGATCGCCTCTTCGCCGTTCATGATGGCGCATCGGTCGGCCTGTTCGAACTTTCCCGCCGCACGAGGCAAGCTGCCGCAACAAATCGAGGTCTTGCGGCAATGCTCTGGATCCACCCAAAGATCCGTCGGAAGAATGGCACGGGTGCTGTCCGCGAACTCGCCATAGGTTCGATCCGGGCACGAGTCATGGACAGCGAACTTGGCAGTCGGAGCGTTGTTTATCTCCGCATAGAAGGTCGCCTCGTCCGTGATCTCTCCTGAGTACCACTTGTCCTCCGCAATCCTGCGGGCAAAGATTGCTTGGGCAGTGTCAGGGTTGACCCGATATCCCAAGCGGCACAAAACCTCAGGAAGGACCTCGATCTTCACGTTGGCCATGCGTGGGTCGCGCTCAAACGCATCGCGAAGAGCTTTGACACAATTGGGGCACGCGCAAACGAGGCGCTCACATTTGACCTCAACAAGGCGCTCTATGAGCTGGTTCTCGAAAGTCACCCGAAGCTCGGCGCCATCCGGCTCGTAGGACAAAATCTTGCCACAACACAATAAGGAAATGCCATCAACTTCTCCGGCGTCATGAAGCGTGTTGTACACCGCCTGTACCAACGGCATACCGTAGTTTAGAAAGGAACACCCCGGGAAGAACACGCTCTTCTCGACCGTATGGCTCTTGGCAGCCTCTCTCACCACTGTCGCAAGGCCGGGAAATTCGCATTCAACCTGAGTTCCCGCAAACACGTCTTCGAACACATACGTTTCCATTGGGATCTCCCCTCTCAATAAAAAACGAACCCGGTCCTAGTATAGAACCGGGTTCGCAAGTTTCTAGGTACTTGTCAGCAAAAACGCTGATAAGTGCTTAGAACTCGTTCTTGCCATACTCCCAACGGGTAAGGAACTCTGCCTCGCCCTTCTTCTTGAGACGGGAGAAGTACTTGTTCTCGCCAGGAACCTCAGCACGGTCATCAGACTGGATGCAGAGGAAGCGGAGCAAGCAACCGCCGAAGAGGACGAACAGCGGACCAACGACGTAGGACAAAATGGCGATCTCGCCACAGAACAGGTTGATGGTCTGCGGAATAACCAGACCGCAAAGGATCATGCCAAACCAGAACGGGAAGGCGTAGGATCCATGAATCCAACGATGTGCCGCAGCGTTCTGGACCTTGTTGCCTGCGCCAAGGAAGGACAGGACCATGGTCAGAAGGACGAACAGCTCGGAGAAGACGAGGATGATGTCACCGGTATGGACAAAGTGGTGAATAGCCTCGGTCGCAAGCAGAACATTAGCGGTACCGCCCAAGGGATGGATGCCAGCAAAGAGCATGATGCCGGCGCAACCCGTGGAAGTCGCGGAAACGGTGAACAAGATCGGCAAAGCCGGGGTGGCCCACCAAGAATGTGCCTTCAGGGTGGAAAGCATTGCGCCCGTATAGATCATGACGCAAGCACCGGCGATACCGGAAAGCACCATGTTGAACACGCGGAACGGCATAAAGAAGTCCACGATAGGCTGCAGACAATCAATCGGAGCAACCATAGGGATGGCGGAAAGCCACCAAAGAAGCGCGAAGATCATGCAAACAGACAGGCAACGAGCACCCCAAGCAATAACAGACTTGTTCTTGATGAATGCACGATAGAACACGGTGGGCTGACCGAGGTCCAAGATAAGGAAGAGGCAGCCAACCGCAATGCAGGCGAGCGCAAAGAATACCGGAAGCCACAAAGCCTGAACAACAGCCTCAGAGCCAGGATACACAAACACGCTGAGGATCATGGACAGGAACATGATGCCACCGCCCAGACCACCTAAGAACAGGTAGGTCGGAATATACCACTCCCAATAATGATGACGCATTACAGCTCACCTCCCAAGTCCGGAATGTAGTAAATCTGCGGCTCGGTGTTCAGCTCCTCGAACAGACGCTCGGTATGAACGCTGCCGACGATATGGGAGACCTCGGAGTTGGGATCATCCAGGTCACCAAAGATACGAGCCTTCTGATGGCAAGTCTGCACACAGTACGTAGTGGCCTCCGGGTCGTAATCGCGACGATCCTTGCAGAAGGTGCACTTACGGACGAAACGATGCAGGCGGGGCTCCATCTTGGACTGGTCACGCATGCCATAGGGGCAAGCATTGACGCAGACAAGGCAGCCCATGCACTTCTTGTACTCGACGATGACAGTGCCGTCTTCCAACTGTTGGGAAGCACCGGTCGGGCACTGCGGAACGCATGCCGGCTTGGCACAGTGCTGGCAAAGCATCGGAGTCCAGGTGCGGTGCACATTGGGCCACTTGCCAACACAACCTTCGCTGACAACGGGATTGTAAACGATATCCATCGGAAGCTGGTTCCACGTACGGCACGCAACCGTGCAGGAGTGGCAGCCGATGCAACGACGTTTATCGATAACCATGCAATAACGGGTCATGATTCTCTCTCCTCTCCTTACCTACGGCTGGGCTTTGCGGGACCAGCGGCCTTTTTCATTGCGGGCTTCGCGGGGCCGGCGGCCTTGGTCATTGCGGGCTTCGCGGGGCCGGCGGCCTT